>NZ_MKXB01000189.1 GCF_001865245.1 Streptomyces sp. CC53
TGGGGGCGGGTATCCGTCGGATCTGACGGACGAGCAGTGGGCGCTGGTGGAGCCGGTGCTGCCGCCGGCGCGGGTGGGGCCGAAGGGCGGGCGGCGGGAGAAGCACCCGCGGCGGCGGATCGTGGACGCGGTCTTCTACGTGGTGCGGACCGGCGGCTCCTGGCGGCAGCTGCCGAAGGACTTCCCGCCCTGGCCCACCGTGTACTGGTACTTCACCTGGTGGCACGACGACGGCACGGTCGAACGCGTCCACGATGCCCTGCGTGACCGGGTCCGCCAGGCCGACGGACGCAGCCCCGAGCCGAGCGCCGGGCTGATCGACTCGCAGTCCGTGCGCACGGCCGATACCGTTCCCGCTGCGACCAGGGGCTTCGACGCGGGCAAGAAGGTCAAGGGCCGCAAGCGGCTCATCGTCACCGACACCCTCGGCCTGCTCCTGGCCGTCCACGTGGTCGCCGCGAGCGTCCAGGACCGTGACGGCGCGCGACGTCCGTTGCTGTGGACCCGTCTGGACCACCCGGGTGTGAAGAAGATCTGGGCGGACCAGGGGTTCGCCGGGCACCTGGTCCACTGGACAGCCGCAGTCCTCCGCCGCGAGCTGGAGATCTTCCGCAAGGACCCCGGCCAGAAGGGCTTCCAGGTCCAGCCGAAGCGCTGGGCGGTCGAGCGGACGCTGTCATGGATCACCGCACACCGCCGCCTCGCCCGGGACTACGAACAGCAGCCCGCCCACTCCGAGACCATGATCCGCTGGGCGATGATCGGCATCATGGTCCGCCGACTCACCCGCGGCCGACCGGCAACCCGACCCGGTCCCCGACGACTCTCACGTGTCGATCAGTGAGATCTCAAACGCGGTCTGAGCCACAACTCGCTCTGAGACGCCAACGGCTCGCGCGACGTGGCGAGTCGCAGCTCCAGGGTGCGCCGCGACGTGCGCGAGGACCGCGCGGTCGCGGTGGTAGCCGCGTTGCAGCAGGTCCGCACCGAACAGCCTGGCCGCGCAGACGCACAGGCAAAGTTCCGTGGACAAGGAGACGTAGTCCTCGGCCTGTTGGGCCGTCCACGCGTTCATGGCACCGAGCGCCAAGAGGATGAGGGCAGTAAAGCGGGCAGATCGGATAGCGGGCTTTGACAGGTGGACCTCCTTGGGGTCGGGCACTCGTAACGAGGCCGAGTGGCGGGCTGCGGGCTGTCGTGGGACTGGTCGGCGTGCTGCCCGCCAGAAGCCCATACCCCGTCGCTGACCTGGTGTTGTCCGGGACGCTGTACGGTGACATGGTCCCGGAGGAGGTTCCAGTCCTTTGGGGCTCTTTCTCGTCTGCCGTGGGCGAATGCCCTGCCGGCGCCGCACGTGAGGCGCCCGTCAGCTGGCCCCCTCCGGGCGACAGAACGGCGATCTCTTCGCTCCCTCGAGCCTTGGGGAGATTTTCACTGCCGAGGCCCCGCTTCCTACACACAAAGGCACAAACCTGATAGAAGCGCAGTAGGGGGGCGACCCGCCTTCTAGGCAGGGATCCATGACTCAGCCGCCGCGCACGATATCGAGGACCGTTCACAGATGCTTGCCCTCGAAGCAACGCCAGCCGAGATCGATGAGCTGGATCAAGGCCAGCGCGACGCTCTTGATGCGTGCGTCATCGCAGCAATGACGTTGTGCACGCCCGAGGGGGATGCGCGGGGTCGTGCGCGCCTCCTGATGGAGTGTCACGGCCGCTATACGCGGTCGTGGGGCGTATTCGGTAAAGCAGCTTCGTTCCCTGCCTTCCTGAACCAGTTGCGGTCAGCGCCTGTTGGCGCGTTGTTGCCGGGGCCTGGGTCGTGGTCAGAGATCTGGGACGTGCGTCTGCTGGAGGATGACGGCACCGCTACGGCCGCTCTTACGCGTCTGATCATGGAAGCGTCCGATCAGGCCCACGAGGTGCCTGGTCTCTCGGCTGATCTGCGGCACCTTCACAGTGTGCTGCGAGCCCTGGGGAAGCTTCCGCCAGGAGCGCGGCTGGCTCGCATCGCGGCCGAGGCGGTGCAGCACGCGGTATTTCGTACTTTGCAGCAGGCAGGGTTCGCCGCCTACACCGAAGGCCGCGGGACCTTGGTGAACGATCCCGTCCTTGGACGGCGTGCTCTGTCTCGCTATGCCCTTCTCACGGACCTGGGGGTGTATACGGGCATCTCCCCCGTCCAGCAGTTCGCCGGCCGGTGGGCGCCCTGTCCCCTGTGCAAGGGGACCACGCGGGCAACGCCACGAGGCCACCACGGGGCGGAGTTGGCCTGTGAGGACGAGCGTCATCGCCAACGGGGTGCGCGCTTCAAGATGGAATCGGACGACGGCCAGTGGCGTCTCAAGCCACTGGGTGAGATCCGGGAGATCCCCGAACTGCGCCCTGTCGAAGGGTGGGTCGCCCTGTCGTACGGGCTGTGGCAGTGGATCACGATGCCCGGGCTGCTGGAGATCGACCTGGAGGCGCTCGCTTACGGCGCAGGCGCAGATGTACGCCTGTGGCCGTTCGGCGACAGCTAGACCTCCACATCACAAAGAACGGCACCACCTGGCGTGTCGATGTCAAGACCTGGGCCGACCCACAGGGCATCGCGGAGCAGATGCGCGCGGATCCGGAGGGCTGCTCGGGCCTGACCGTGGTCATCCCCGAGCACCTGCGCGGATACACCGCTGTGCTCAACCGGGTGCTGGGCCCGTTCGGCGCGAGGGTGATCACGGATCTGGATCTCATCGCGGAGGTTCGCGCGGCATGAGCCGGACTCTCGCGGCGGCTCTCGCGCTGGCTGAGCACTACTTCCCGGCAAAGGACGACGCAGGCCGTGCAGTCGTCCGACTGGAGGACGCCCACGTTCTGATGTCAGGGCAGGCGGCACAGGTGTGGGCCGATTGGGACTCGCTGACATACCCCGAGCAGCAGCGCATCGGGCGACTAGGGAGCGTATTGGATCGTGATCAATCTTCGAGTTCTGCCTGCACGGCGGAGTCTGGACAGGTGGAACTTCTTGGGTGACTCGCGTGCAACTGACGGATGTGGAATGGGAGTTCATTGAGCCGTACCTGCCGATCGGCGAGTACGGCCCGTACCCCGAGCGGCTGCGGCAGCAGTTCGAGGGCGTGATCTGGCGGTTCAGGACGGGCGGGCAGTGGCGGGAGATGCCGACGGAGTTCGGCGCCTGGTCGACCGTCCACAACCGCTTCCGGCAGTGGCGTGACGCCGGGGTCTTCGAAGCGCTGATGGAGGGCCTGATCGCGGAAGCCGCGAAGCGGGGCGAGGTGGACCTGTCTCTGGTCAGCATCGACTCCACCACCGCGCGGGCCCACCATGACGCGGCCGGCATGCACCTGGAGGAGGAGGTCCTCACCGCTCTGGAGAAAGCCGCCGCCGAGTCGGAGAAGGCCAGGTCAAAGGGGGCGACTGCGACGAACAAACCGGGCAGGGGGCCGAAAGCAACCCCGAGCGGGAAGAACGACGACGCATCCGGCGACGGCACAAACTCCGGCTGAAGGCCGCCCTCCTCGGACGCTCCAGAGGCGGGCAGACCAGCAAGATTCATGTCGCCGGCGACCGGAAGTGCCGCCCGCTGGCGTTCATCCTGACCGCAGGACAGGCTGCCGACAGCCCGCAGTTCATCCCCGTGCTGAGGAGGATACGGGTCCGCGGGGCCGTCGGCCGTCCCCGCACCCGGCCCGACGCGGTCGCCGGGGACAAGGCGTACTCGTCCCGCGGCAACCGCGCCCACCTACGCAAACGCCGTATCAAGGCGGTCATCCCTGAAAACTAGGACCAGGCCGCCAACCGGAGGAAGAAAGGCTCCAGAGGCGGCCGACCCGTCGGCCACGACGCAGACCCCTACAAGGAGCGGAACACCGTCAAGCGTCTGATCAACAAGCTCAAGGCCTGGCGAGGCATCGCCACCAGATACGACAAAACCCCCGACAGCTACCTCGCTGGCCTTCACCTGCGCGCCTCGATGATCTGGCTCAGAGAGCTCACCCGGCCCACCTGATGATCACAACCAAATACGCTCCCTAAGGGTCGAGGCGGGCGGCGACCTGTTCCTCTCGTTCGAGGAACCGGAGACCGGTACCGGGGAGATCATCGGGCTGCTGGCCGCTGTCGTCATCCTGCTGGTCGCCTTCGGATCACTGATCGCCATGGGACTGCCGATCGGCGTGGCGCTCTTCGGCCTGGCACTGGGCGTGAGCGCGATGCCGCTCCTCACGTACCTGGTGGAGATACCGAGTTGGGCACCGGTGATCGCCTCGATGGTCGGCCTCGGGGCCGGTATCGACTACGCGCTCTTCCTCGTCACGCGCCACCGCGAACAACTGGCCGCCGGTACGGGCGTCGAGGAGTCCGTCGGACGCGCCGTCGCCACCGCCGGCCAGGCCGTCGTCCTCGCGGGCGGCACCGTGGTCGTCTCGATCCTGGGTCTCGCCGTCGCCGGCATTCCCTTCATCGCCGCGGCCGGCGTCGCCATCGCCGCCGTGGTGCTCATCATGGTCGCGGCGTCGATCACCCTGCTGCCTGCGTTCCTCGGACTCGCCGGGCACTCCATCGACCGGTTCGGCCTGCCCTGGCGCCGCGCCGCGCGGGACGGGCACGCCCCCCGCGCCCGGCACCGCTGGCAGCGCTGGGGCACGCACGTCGCCCGCCACGCCGTCGCATACGCCGTCGGTGCCACGCTGCTGCTGCTCGCACTGGCCGTGCCCGTGCTGGCACTGCGCCTGGGCTTCCCCGACGAGGGCACGCTTCCGGACTCCCGGACCCAGCGACAGGCGTACGACCTCGTCGCCGAGGGTTTCGGTCCGGGCGCCAACGGCCCTCTCGCCATCGCGGTCGACCTCGCCGGCGACCCGTCGGTGGTCGAGCCGTTGTACGACGCCGTCACCGAGGACCCGGGGATCGCGTCGGTGGCACCGCCGCGGATCGACACCGACGCGGGCGTCGCGGTGCTGCTGGCCGTGGCGACCACCGCACCCCAGGACGACGCGACGCGGGCGACCATCGAGCGGCTGCGCTCCGAGGTCTTTCCCCGGTGCTCAAGGACAGCGGGGCACGTGCCCATGTCGGGGGGCAGACGGCTGCGTTCGCCGACCTCGGTGACCGGGTGAAGGACCGGCTGCTCCTCTTCGTCGCCGCGGTGGTGGTGCTGTCGTTCCTGCTGCTGACGGTGGTGTTCCGCTCGCTCCTGGTGCCTCTGAAGGCCGCCGTGCTGAACCTGCTGAGCATCGGCGCCGCGTACGGGGTGCTGGTGATGGTGTTCCAGTGGGGGTGGGGGGCCTCACTGATCGGCCTCGAATCCACCGTGCCGATCGTGTCGTTCATCCCGATGTTCATGTTCGCCATCGTGTTCGGGCTGTCGATGGACTACGAGGTGTTCCTGCTCTCCCGGGTCCGCGAGCACTACCTCGCGACCGGCGACAACGACGGCTCCGTGGTGCGCGGGCTCGCGGGGACCGCCCGGGTGATCACCTCGGCCGCGCTCATCATGGTGTCGGTGTTCCTCGGCTTCGTCCTCGGTGAGGACCCGACCCCCAAGATGCTGGGACTCGGCCTGGCGACCGCCATCGCCGTCGACGCGACGGTCGTGCGCATGGTGCTCGTCCCCGCCACGATGAAGCTGCTGGGCGATGCCTGCTGGTGGCTCCCCGGGTGGCTCGACCGCCTCCTGCCGTCCCTCGACGTCGAGGGCGGGGGCCGCGGCGTCGAGACCGAGCGGCGGGAGGACCAGGAAGTGAGGCCGCCCGCCCGGTGAGCTCGCCGGCACCGCACGCCCGACGGCCGGACGCGCTCAGCCGATGTCCGGATCACCTGCCTCCGCGAGGGGGCGCTTCGCGAGGTCCGGTCCACCCGCGTGGGCCCTGACCCCCGCCCGCCGAGGTGCCGAGCCGCAACGCGTCCCGCGCACCCGCGACGAGCCGATCCGCGTCCTCGTCGTGCGCGGCCACGAGCGGCAGCAGGCCGCGCCGCGCACCCGCGACGGTCACCGTCGCCGGGGCGTGCACGGCCCGCGCGAACGGGAACGCGGCGGGCTGTGCGGTGGCGCGGCGGCCCCGCATCGCGGTGTCCGCGGTGGCGCCGGACACCGGCACCGTGGCGTACAGGTGCGGGGCCGCCGTGGCGAGGCGGCCGCCTGCGGGGCGGTCGCCGCCGACCGGGCGCGTCCGCGGTGCGGGACGACGCCGGCGTGTCAGCCCTGCTGCTCCTTCAGTGCCGCCATCCACGCCTCGACCTCGTCCGCCTGGCGCGGCAGCGACGCGGACAGGTTCTCGTTGCCGTCCTTGGTGACCAGGATGTCGTCCTCGATGCGGACGCCGATGCCCCGGTACTCCTCCGGCACCGTCATGTCGTCCGCCTGGAAGTACAGGCCCGGCTCGACCGTCAGGACCATGCCCGGCTCCAGCGGGCCGTTCACGTACATCTCGGTGCGGGCCGCAGCGCAGTCGTGGACGTCCAGGCCCAGCATGTGGCCCGTGCCGTGCATCGTCCAGCGCCGCTGGAGGCCCAGTTCGAGGACCTTGTCCACCGACATGTCCCCGAACAGGCCCCACGACACCAGCCGTTCGGCGAGAACCTGCTGGGCCGCGCGGTGGAAGTCGCGGTAGTGCGCGCCGGGCTTCACCGCGGCGATGCCGGCCGACTGGGCGTCGTACACCGCGTCGTAGATCTTCCGCTGAAGTGGCGTGAAACGGCCGCTGATCGGGATGGTCCGGGTGATGTCCGCGGTGTACAGGTTGCGGGTCTCGACTCCGGCGTCGAGCAGCAGCAGGTCGCCGGGGCGCACCGGCCCGTCGTTGCGGACCCAGTGGATGGTCGTCGCGTGCGGCCCGGCCGCGCAGATCGACGCGTACCCGACGTTGTTGCCCTCGACGCGGGCGCGCAGGAAGAAGGTGCCCTCGATGTAGCGCTCGGAGGTGGCTTCCGCCTTGTCGAGGACCTTCACCACGTCCTCGAAGCCGCGTGCGGTGGCCTCGCACGCGAACCGCAGGTCGTCCAGCTCGAACGCGTCCTTGATGCGGCGCATCTCGGACAGGAAGACACGGAACTCCTCGTCCCGCTCGGCCGTCACCTTGTCGTCGAGTGCCGCCTCGATCCCGGAGTCGTAGCCGCGCAGGAGCCGGACCGGGCCCGTCGCCTCCTTCAGCGCCTCGGCCAGCTCGCGGACGTCCTTGCAGGGCAGGCCCAGCAGCCGCTCGTTCTCGGTCAGGCTGTTGCGGCGGCCGTCCCAGAGCTCACCCTGCGCCGACAGCCAGAACTCGCCGCTCTCCCGGTCCGAGCGGGGCAGCAGATACGCGGTGGCCTCGTGACCGCCGCCCTGCGTGGGCTCCATGACCAGGACGGCGTCCTCCGTCTGGTCGCCCGTCAGGTAGACGTAGTCGGACGACGGGCGGAACGGGAAGAACGTGTCGTTGGCGCGGACCTTCAGGTTCCCGGCCGGCACCACCAGGCGCTCCCCCGGGAAGCGGTCGGAGAGCTCGGCGCGGCGGCGCGCGGTGTGGGCCGCCTGCGGGATGGGCGCCAGGTCGTGGCGCTCGGTGTCCGCCCAGCCCTGCTTCATGTTCTCGGCGAGTTCCTCGCTCACCCCCCGCTCCAGGCCGTTCTTCCGCTCCTGCACGGGTTCGGTCTGCTCGCCCTCGGGGCTCTCCGGGGCCTGGAGCTCCTGGTCGGGGCCCTGGCTCTCGGACGTCCGCTCCGTCAAGACTGCCTCCTGGATCGAATCGGTCAACGGCCGCCCGCAACGGGTCCAGCCGGCAGCCATCGTATGGGTGATCGACGCCCGCGCAGGTCTCAACTCGTGAGACAGGCCGGGGATCGCCCCCCGGCGGACCGGACCCGGCCCCCGGAGCCGTCAGCCTGCCGGTGGCTTCCAGCCCGCACCCCTCACCAACAGCGCTTTCGAGCTCATCTGTCAACCGTTGACACTGTGGGGTGGCCGAACTAGCGTCGGCAACCGCCGAATTGGGCAGCGTGGCCCGTTGGACCGGAACAACCCCTCCGTGCCGAAGGGCCGTTCACGAGGGCGCGAACAGCGCTGACGGGGGAAATGTGTCCGAAAGAACGTCCGGCGACGACCAGGCCGCGCCCGGTCCGGAATCCGGAGCAGGGGCCTCGGAAACCGGTGCGGCGCCCCGGAAGGCCGGGCTGGGATCGTACGTCCGGCTGCTGCGCGCACCGGGTGCGAGCCCCCTCGCCTTCTGGGGCGTCATCGGACGGTTCCCCATCGCCATGCGCTCCATCGGCTGCCTCATGCTCGTCTCCGCCGTCACCGGATCGCTCGGCGACGCGGGCACCGTCGCGGCGGCCATGCTGGTCTCCCAGGGCGTCGCCAGCCCCGTCCTCGGGCGGTTGGCCGACCGGCACAGCCAGCGGCGGGTGCTGCTGAGCACCTGCCTGGCGCACGCCGCGGGCATGGCGCTGCTGCTGGTGTCGATCGGGCTGAGGTCCCCGCTCTGGGTGATGGTCGGTGCGGCGGCCCTCACCGGGTGCACCTCGGTCTCGTTCACCTCGTTCATGCGGGCGCGGTGGGCCGCGTTCGTCGACCAGGGGCTGCTGCGCACCGCGTACGCCCTGGAGTCGATGCTCGACGACACGATCTTCCTGCTCGGACCGCTGATCGTCACCGCGCTGTCCACCTCCGTGCACCCGTCGGCGGGGCTGCTGACGTGCGCCGCGCTGACCGTCGCCGGGTCGGTCGGGGTGGCGCTGCACCGCCGCTCCGAGCCCGCGTCCGCGTCCGTCACGGAACCGGGTCAGCGCCCGAAGCGGGCCCTCACCGTGCCCGGGGTATGGATCCTGATGATCTGCTACGCCGGGATGGGCTTCCAGTTCGGCGCCGTCGACGTCGTGATGATCGCCTTCGCCAGGGAACAGGGCTCGCCGGGCCTCGCCGGCCTGTTCCTGTCCCTGCTCGCCGTCGGCAGTCTGATCGCGGGGGCGGTGTACGGGGTGGCCGACTGGCGCCTGTCGCAGGCGCGGCTGTTGTGCGTCACCACCGGCCTGCTGACCGTCGGCGTGATCCCCCTGGCCTTCGTGCACTCCTCCTTGGTCATGTGCTTCCTCGCCGTCGTCGCCGGTGTCGCGATCTCCCCGGCGCTGATCGCGGGCAGCACGCTGATGGAGTCCCTCGCCCCGAAGGGCTCCCTGTCCGAGGCCTTCTCGTGGCTCACCAGCTGCGGGGCCCTCGGCATCGCCTCCGGCACCGCCGTGGGCGGTCAGCTGGCGGAACTGAACAGTTCGGCATGGGCCGCGTGGGCCGGCGTCGCGGGCGGCGCCGTCGCCCTGCTGCTGAGCCTGGCAGGCCAGCCCGCGCTGACGCGCGGCACGACGGATCCGGAGCCGGAAGGGGCGCCGGAGACGGAAACAGCGGCACTGGAGAAATGACGGAGAAGGTCGGCATGGTGAGCAGCACCGCACAGCCCTCCCAGCCCGGAGATCCCACGGAGTCCGGGCACACCTCGAAGCCCTCGGACCGGCTCGGCGGGATACCCGTCCCCCGGATCTCGTTCGAGGAGTTCCTCGCCTTCGGACGGGACGCCCTGATCCGGGCCGACGTCCCCGTCGTGATCACCCTCCCGAACGGTGCCGAGGGCCTCGGCAGGGAAGGTGTGGCGAAGCGTCTCGGAGACATGTCGGTGACGTTGTTCACCGAGCCGAGCAACAAGCAGAACGAGGAACGCTGGACCACCCGCGAGATCAAACTGCGCGAGTTCTTCGAGGACGAGCGCTATCTGCACGACCCGAGCACCTGGAACCGGATCGTCGCCAACATCCGCAACAACCCCGCCGACGTCAACGCCGTCATCGGCTTCAGCGCGCGCAGGCTCTTCGGCTCCGAGCGGCTGCTGAACGCCGCCAACCTGTGGATCAGCCACAGGGGCGTGTTCACCCAGAGCCACTTCGACGAGCTGGAGAACTTCAACATCGCCCTGGAGGGCCGCAAGCGGTTCGTCATGACCCCGCCCGGCTTCTGGGAGTACTACCCGCGGTCCCTGGTCCAGGGCTTCGGTGACAAGTCACGGGTCTTCGACTTCGACGACGTCGACTGGGCGCGGTACCCGAAGCTCGCCGCCAAGCTGGCCCAGCGCCGCGAAGTGATCCTGGAGCCCGGGCAGATGCTCTACCTGCCGCTCGGCTGGTGGCACCAGGCGGAGTCGCTCGACGACATGAACGTCAACGTGAACTTCTGGTCGTGGGACCCGAAGATCCTCCGCAGGCCGTACGTCCTCGGAGTGGCCCTCTACACGGCCGTCTTCCGGAAGCTCAAGGGAATCTACAACTACGAGCCCACGGGGGCGGCGAAGTGACCGAAGCGAAGACCCGGATCACCCCCACCCACCGGTGGCGCAACAACGACAAGCTCATCGGCATCGGCAACGAGTTCTGGGACATGTCCGAGCGCAACGGGCTCGCCGGCATCGTCGCGGACCTCGACGGCAACGGCGGGCTGCGCACCACCCCCGGCCACGAGTTCATCCCCGACGGACACGAGTTCGTCAACTTCAGCTGCTGCTCCTACCTGGACCTGGACTCCCACCCCGAGGTCATCGAGGGCGGCATCGACGCGATGCGCCGCTACGGCGTCCTGGACCACTGCATCGCCCGCAGCCGGGTCCAGATCCCCGCCATGCTGGAACTGGAGACCTCACTCGGTGAGCTGTTCGGCGCCCACGTGGTGTGCTCCATCGCCGCCAGCACCGCCACCTTCGGGCTGCTGCCGCTGATCGCCTCCGGTCATCTGGGCGACGGGAACCGGCCGTACATGATCTTCGACAAGAACGCTCACGTCTCGATGGCCAACGTCAAGCCGGTCTGCGCCGACGAGACGGAGGTGGTCACCTCCCGCCACCACGACCTCGACTTCATCGAGGACGCCTGCAAGAAGTACGCCCGCGTCGCCTACGTCTGCGACGGCAGCGACAGCCTCGGGGGCTACGCCCCGGTGAAGGAACTGGCCGAACTCCAGGACAAGTACGGCCTGCTCGTCTACTACGACGACTCCCACTCGCTGTCCGCGTACGGGGAGCGCGGGGTGGGCTACGTACGGTCCCACAGCCCGGTCCTGGACGAGCGCACCATCGTCGTGGTCACCCTGAACAAGGCGTTCGGCACCAGCGGCGCGGCGATCGTGCTCGACGGCTACTCCAAGGAGACCCTGCGGATCATCGAGCGGTTCGGCGGCGCCCTCAACTACTCGCAGCTCCTCAACACCGCGGCCGTCGGGGCGGGTCTGGCGTCCGCCGAGATCCACCGGACCTCCGAGCTGACGACCCTGCAGAATCGTCTCTACAAGAACATCGAGCTGTTCGACTCGCTGATCCACACGGACCAGGGGGGCAGCACCTTCCCCATCCGGCTCGTCCCGATGAGTGACGACACCGTGATCGAGGCGGGCCGACGGGTCATCGAGGCGGGCTTCTACGTCTCGCCCGTGTTCTTCCCGATCGTCGCGCGCGGCACCGCCGGGCTCCGCGTCATGATGCGCGCCGGGCAGACCGAGGAGCAGATCCGCAGGCTCGGCCAGGTCCTGGTCGAGGTGGGGGCCCAGGCGGCACCGGTCCCGGAGGGGGGCGCCCGATGAGCGGCAGTACCGCGCGGCCGATCCCGCGCAGCATCCTCTACACCCCCGCGCTGTCCCTGGCCCGGGTCGTCAAGGCCTGGTCGTACGACGCGGACGTGCACCTCATGGACCTGGAGGACTCCGTCCCCCCGCAGGACCGGGCCACCGCCCGCATGGTGTGCCGGACCGCGCTGGAGAAGTCCCCGGCGCCCGAGCGGATCGCCGTACGGGTCAACCCCCTCGGCACCCTCGACGCGGTCCACGACCTGGCGATGCTCGCGGACAGCCCCGTCCGGCCCGGCTACCTCGTCATGACGATGGTCAGAAACGCCACCGAGGTCGCCCTGCTGCGCGAGACCCTCGCCTCGGCGGGCGCGCACCCCGAGATCTACGTGACGCTGGAGACCCCCGAGGCCGTCTCCTCCGTGGACGCCGTCGCGCAGGCCGCCGACGGGATCGTCCTCGGCTCCGCCGACCTGGCCGCCACCCTCGGCATCGAGATCACCTGGGCCGGCATGCTCGCCGCCCGCCAGGCCATGGTGCTCGCCTGCGCCCGCTACGGCGCCGCCTGCGTCGACACCGCCAACTTCCGGCTCGCGCAACCGGACGTGCTGGCCGACGAGCTGACCCGCATCCGGGAACTGGGCTTCCACGGCAAGGCCACCGTCCACCCGGCCGAACTGGACGCCATCAACAAGGCGTTGCGGCCCGACCCGGCGAGCGTGCGGCAGGCCCGGCGGGTCACCGACGCGGTACGGGACGCGGCCGGGGCCATCGCCGTGCTGGACGGCGACATGGTCGGCCCGCCCTTCGCCCGGCTCGCCCGCACCACCGTGGAGCAGGGCGACGCCTGGGCGGCCCGCTTCGGCGGCGGGACGGCCTTCCAGGACGCAGAGGGGAGCACCGCATGACCGCCGTGGCCGAAGACCTCGCCGGCGCGGACCACCCGGCCCCACCCCCCGGGCGGCCCGCCGCCCCCGCCACGGTCGCCGTCATCGGCACCGGGGCCATCGGCCAGGACCTCGTCAGCAAGGTCCACCGCTCCACCGGCCTCACCTGCGCCCTGGTCGCCGGACGCAACCCCGCCTCCGCCGGACTCGCGCACGCCGCGGGCCTCGGCTACCCCACCACCGCCGGCGGCATCGACGCCCTGCTCGACGCGGCCCGCCCGTACGACATCGTCTTCGACGCCACCAACGCCCTGTCCCACCGGGAGCACTGGCGGCGGCTCCAGCCGCTCGGCACCCTCGTCATCGACATGACGCCCAGCAAGGCCGGCCAGATGGTCGTCCCGACCGTGACCGGCACGCGAGCTCCGACCGAGCGGAACGTCAACCTGATCAGCTGCGGCGGCCAGGCCTCCGTCCCGGTCGCACACGCCCTCGCCGGGCGGTTCGACACGGCGTACATCGAGGTGGTGTCCACCGTGGCCAGCAGCATCGCGGGCCGCGCGACCCGGCTCAACCTCGACGAGTACGTGGCGACGACCCAGGCCGCACTCACCGCGTTCACGGGCGTGCCCACCACCAAGGCCATCCTCAACATCAGCCCCGCCGTCCCGCCCGCCACCTTCCGGACCGCCGTCCACGCCGTCGTCCCCGGCGCCGAGGACCGTGCCGCGGAGGTACGGGCCGTGGTCGACGAGGCCGCCGAGCGGGTACGGGCCTTCGCCCCCGGGTACGAGGTGATCGCCTGCACGGCCACCGGCGACCGGGTCGTGGTGTCCCTGGAGGTCACCGCCGACAGCGACGTGCTGCCCCGGTACGCGGGGAACCTCGACATCATCAACTCGGCCGCCATCCTGGTCGCCGAGCAGCACGCGGCCCGGATCGCGGGAGACACCGGCCGGACGGGAGAGGCGCGATGAACGCGGTCGTCATCCACGACCCGACGCTGCGGGACGGTCAGCACGCGGTACGCCACCGGCTCGGCGCGGCGGCCCTGCGCGGCTACGCGGAGGCGGCCGACGCGGCCGGTATCCCGGTCGTGGAAGTGGGCCACGGCAACGGGCTGGGCGCCTCCTCCCTCCAGGTGGGGGAGGCGGCCGTCAGTGACGACGAGATGCTGGCGACCGTGCGGGAGGCGCTGCGCACCAGCCGGATGGGCGTGTTCATGCTGCCCGGCTGGGGCACCTCCGACGACCTGCGGAAGGCACTGAAGCACGGCGTCGACGTGATCCGCGTCGGGGTCCACTGCACCGAGACCTCGCTCGCGGAACGCCACCTCGGCTTCCTGCGGGAGGAGGGCGCGGAGGCGCACTGCGTCCTGATGATGAGCCACATGGCGAGCCCCGCGGAACTGGCGGAGCAGGCCGTGCGGGCCGTCGGCTACGGGGCGCAGGCGGTCGGCATCATGGACTCCGCCGGGCACTTCCTGCCCCAGGACGTCAGCGAGCGGATCGGAGCCATCCGCAGCGCGGTCGGCCCACTGGACGTACCGGTGATCTTCCACGGGCACAACAACCTCGGCATGGCCGTGGCGAACTCGGTCGCCGCCGCCGTCGCCGGTGCCCGGATCATCGACGGCTGCGCGCGCGGCTTCGGGGCGGGCGCCGGGAACACCCAACTGGAGGTGCTGGTACCGGTGCTGGAGCGCACCGGTTACCCCACCGGCATCGACCTGTACGCGCTGCTCGACGCCGCCGAGTACGCCGAGCGCGAGCTGATGCCGGCCCCGCCGGTCACCGGCTCGCTCAGCATCGTCAGCGGACTGGCAGGAGTGTTTTCGGGGTTCAAGCAACAGGTGCTCGACCTGTCCGCGCGCGCCGGGGTCGACCCCCGCGACGTGTTCTTCGAACTCGGGCGGCGTCAGGCCATCGCCGGGCAGGAGGACCTGATCGTGGACGTGGTGGCCGAACTCGCCGCCCGCGCGCGGGAGGCGGCGGCGTGACCGGCCCCCTCACCGTCGGCGCGGCGGACATGGCCGGGGCCGACCGGCTCGTGCGGGTCATGGACGCGCTGGCCGAGGCGTTCGCGGACCTGTCGGCGGGCCGCACCGGCTCGCCGTCCCGGACGGTCGTCCCGCACAGCCGCCCGCAGCGGGAACTGCTCGCCGCGACCGCGGTCTGGGAGCGGCGCGGGGTGGGCAGCGTCAAGATCACCACGCTCACCCCCGACAACCCGGAGCGCGGACTGCCGCTCATCCACGGAGTGGTCGTCCTGACCGACCTGGAGACCGGGCGGGTCACCGCCCTCCTTGACGGTGCCGAGCTCACCGCCGTGCGCACCGGCGCCGTCGCCGGCCTCGCCACCCGGCTGTGCGCCCCCGAGGACGCGGCCGAGCTGGCCGTCATCGGCGCGGGGGTGCAGGCCCGGGCAGCGGTCAGGGCGGTGTCGGCGGTGCGGCCCATCCGGTCGGTGCGCGTGTTCTCCCGCACCCCGTCCCGTACGGACGCGTTCGCGCGGTGGGTACGGGAGACGGCGGACCGACCGGTGGACGTGGTGGTCTGCGGCACGGCGAAGGAGGCCGTCGAGGACGCCGCGGTCATCTGTACGACGACCTCGACCGCCGGCCGCACTCCGCTGGTGGCCGCCGACTGGGTGGCACCCGGGGCGCACCTCAACATCATCGGCGGTACCCACGAGGACGCCGTCGAGGTGGAACCGGCCCTGCTCGCGGACGCGTTCGTGGTGGTGGAGCAGCGGGCCGCCGCACGGGAAGAGGCCGGTGAGGTGCGGGCCGCGCTGGCGGCAGGGATCATGGGGGAGGAGCACCTGCACGAGATCGGCGAGCTGGCGGCGGGCAGCGTGCCGGACGGCCGTACCTCGGTGTTCCGTTGCGTGGGCATGGCCATCGAGGACACGGCCGCCGCGGCGGCGCTCACCGAGACGGTGTGACCGTTCAGTTCCTCTCCCGGCAGCGGACCATGAACGTCCGCTCGAAGACGATGACGGGCTCGCCCGTGGACTTCGAGCCGGTCGTCTCCACCGTGACGATCCCCTGCCCCGGGCGGGACGCGGACCGGCGCCTGCTCAGGATCCTGCTCGTCGCGTACAGCGTGTCGCCGACGTACACCGGGTCCTTGAGCCGGACCTTGTCCCAGCCGAGGTTGGCCACGGCGCGCGCCGACAGCGCCTGCACGGTCATACCGCCCACCAGGCACAGCGTGATCCCGCTGTTGACCAGCACCCGCCCGTACTCCGCGCTCTCGCCGTAGGCGCGGTCGAAGTGCAGCGGGTGCTGGTTCATGGTCAGCAACGTGAGCCAGGTGTTGTCGGTCTCCGTGATGGTCCGGCCCGGCCAGTGGCGTATCACCATGCCCGGCTCGAAGTCCTCGTAGTCGCCGCCGTGCTCCTCGGCGTACTCGTTGTCCGTGCCCTCCACGCGGCGCAGCGCCATGCGTGCATCTCCCCTGTGTCTCAAAGCTGTTGACACTCCGCTTTATATCCTGATCATGAGGGGAACCACAGGGGTCACGAGCGGTCGCAGGGGCGGGGATGAGTGTGCTTGAGGATGTCGGCGTATCCGCCCGGTCGGGCCACCCCTGGTTCGGCTCGCTGCGGTTGAGGCCGCCCGCCGTGCCCGCCGAGACGCTCCGGTGGCGCAGCCGCCACGCGATGCGGGACCTCGGCTGGCCCTACCAGCGGCTGCTGCCCGCCGCGCCCCTCGTCGTGCCGCGCAGCTCGTACGCCGAGCTGTTCCGGGTGACCAGGGCCCTGCTCGACCTGGTCCGCCGCACCGCCCTGGAGAGCGCGCCCACCACGGAGGGCAGGCTCGCCGCGTACCGGATGCCCGCCAACGAGCACCAGCTGTTCATGGCCGACCCGTTCACCGAGGAGCGGTACGCGGACTGCGTGGTCCGCCCGGACGTGGTGATCGGCGCGGACGGGCCGCGGTTCCTGGAGTTCAACGTCAGCGGCGCGCTCAGCGGGCCCGTCGAGTGCCACTGCCGTCTCCGGATGTGGCGCGAGCTGTACGGCGACGACACGGGACGTGTCCCGTACACGAGCGACGAGCCCCTCGCCGTGCGGACCGCGATGTTCCGCGACCTGTGCGCCGAGCTGGACGAGCCGCCGAGGGTGGCCATCCTCGGCAGCGCCCGCGACCAGGGCGGCCACACCCGCTACTTCGACATCCAGGCCGACTATCTGTCCCGCCACGGGCTGCACGCGCGCTTCTTCGAGCCGGAGCACCTGCACGAGGCGTGGGACTGCCCGCCCGGGCTGCGCTATCCGGTGGGGCTGCGTGACTTCACGATCCCCGACTGGGAGGAGCTGGGCATCGACACCGCGCCCGTACAGGCCGCGGTCGACCAGGGCTGTCTCCTGGTGGGGACCCAGACCTCCACGTTCCTCTCCAGCAAGCTGACCATGGGGATGCTGTCGGAGGGCCGACCCTGGATGACGGCGGCCGAGCGCGCCCTCGTCGACCGGTACCTGCCGTGGACGCGTGTCCTCTCGCACCGGTGGACCACCCGGGGCGACCGGAAGGTGGACCTGGTGTCGTTCGCCGTGGCCCACCGGGAGGAGCTGGTGCTGAAGGAGAGCATCGGCATGAGCGGCAAGCAGGTCGTCCTGGGCCGGGCCACCGGGCAAGCGGAGTGGGAGGAGGCGGTGACGGCGGCCGCCGGGACCGGCACCAGCATCGTGCAGGAGTACGTCTCCGCCCGCACCTGCCGCCTCGCCCTGCTCGCGGACGGCGAGGACGAGCCGCACGCCGCCGACGTGGCCCCCGTCATCGGTCCCCTGCTGTTCGGCGGGCGTCCCGCCGGGATCACCACCAGGTTCTTCGGGGACGGCCGCAGCGGGATCGTCAGCGTGCTGGGGACGCACGGGACGGACGGGTGCATGGTCGCGGTCTGAGCGGTCGGGGAGCTCGGCGCCGTACCGTACCCGGCCCGGCCCGGTACGGGTCGCCGACCACGGTCCGGCGTCGCCGACCTGGCGGCTCCGCGCCTCACAGCGGGGTCCCACCCGTTTGAATGGAAACGATTATCATGTACTCTGCGTGCCTCCCCCCTTGATCCGCCCTACCGGAAGACCCTGCGCACGTCATGAGAAGCCACCGCCGCCGGCTGACCGCCGCCCTCCTCCTCGCACCGCTCCTCACGGGCTGCTTCGCCCCCGGCGGTCAGAGCGCGCCCCCGGGCCCCGCCGGCTCCGGCGACGGCGGCAGGCTGCGGGTGACCCTTGCGTTCGCCCCCACCCGCAACTTCTCCCCGCACAGCCAGGACGCCTTCCACCTGTACAAGCTCGGCGTCTCCGAGGGCCTGACCAAACTGGACGCCAACGGCACCGCCGTACCCGCGCTGGCCGAATCGTGGACCCGCGAGAGCAACGGCAGGAGCTGGCTGTTCACGCTCCGGGACGCGAAGTTCCAGGACGGCACCCAGGTCACCGCGCAGGCCGTCGCCGCCGCACTCGTGCACGCCGCCGAGGCGAAGCCCGCCCCCACCGCCCTGTCCGGCGTCGAGCTGACCGCCGAAGCCGTCGGCGAGGACCGGGTGCGGATCGGCACCGGCACACCCGACCCGGTCCTCCCGCTGCGCCTGTCCAACCCGAACCTCGCGGTGTTCTCCCCGAAGGCGTACGCGAAGAAGGGCACCGTGAGCCCGGTCGGCACCGCCACCGGCCCCTTCGCGCTCACGCGGATCAGCGGCGACACGGCCGCCACCCTGGACCGCTTCGACGACTACTGGGGCGGCCGGGCCCAGGCGCCCGGCATCGACGCCGCGTTCGTCGCCGACGGCACCGCCCGCGCCAACGCCCTGCGCACCGGCCAGACGGACCTCGCCGAGGCCCTCCCCGTCGCGCAGACCGCGCCCCTCGACCAGGGCGCCCTCCACGAGACGAACACCGCCCGCAACACCAGCCTCTACCTCAACACCACGTCCGGCGTGTTCACCGACCCCGGGCTGCGCGCCGCCGCCCGCGAGGCGATCGACGCCTCCGTCATCGCCAAGGACGTCTACGAGGGCCGCGCCGAGGTCGCCCAGGGCCTCTACGGCCCCGCCCTGAACTGGGCCGCGAGCAAGCGCATCCAGCCCACCGGCCGAGCCGAAGCCACCGCACCCCGCGGCCAGGCCCTCACCATCGCCACCTACACCGGACGCCCCGAACTCGCCGAGACCGCACAGGTGCTGCAGCAGCAACTGGAGAAGGCGGGCTTCACCGTTCAACTGGAGGTGCGCGACTACGCCCGCCTCGAAAGCGACCTGCTCGCGGGCACGTTCGACGCGGCCGTCGCCTCACGGAACATGATGCTCGACACCGGCGACCCCGTCACGGTCCTCGACAGCGACTTCACCTGCGAGGGCACCTACAACCTGTCACTGCTGTGCGACCCGGGCGTCGACCGGGCCGTCGCAGCCGCCCGGTCCGTGGCCGACACCGCCGAGCGGCAGGACGCCGCCATGAAGGCGGAGGCGGCCGTCCTCGGCACCGACGCGGTGGTCCCGCTCGTCCACCTGAAGGCCGCCACCGGCGTCGGCGCCACCGTGCGGGGCACCCTGCTCGACCCGTACGAGCGGCAGTTCATCGGAACGGGGACCCGGCGCTGAACGGCATACCCGACCGCCTCCGGGGCGGCCCGGCCGCCGCCCTGCGCACCCTCGCGCAGGGCGGCGGGCCCGCGCTGCTGTGGCGGACCCTGCTCGCGGCGGCCCTGGTCTGCGGGATCGGCCTGCTGCCGTGGCTCTCCCGCACCGACCCCGCACTGACCGTCCTCAAGGCCCGCTCGGCGGAACACGACCCGACCCCCGAGGCGCTGGCCGCCGTCCGCGCCGAACTCGGCCTGGACCAGGGCCCCGTCCTCCTGCTCGCGCGCTGGGCCGGAGGGCTGCTGCACGGGGACGCGGGCCGTTCCTGGGTCACCGGCGCCGACGTCCTGCCGTCCGCGGTGGAGGCCCTCGGCGTCTCCCTCCTGCTGATGGCCGGTTCCCTCACGGTCGCCGTGGGCACGGCCCTGGCGGTCTGCTCCCGCACGCTGCGGCTCGGCTCCCGGCGCAGGCTCGGCGCACGCACCCGAGGCGGCACCGGGACGGCGGTCCTGGCCGCGCTGCCGGAGTTCCTCATCGCCGCCGTCCTCGCCTCGGTGGTCGGCGTGCAGCTGGGCTGGCTTCCCGCCCTGGGCTGGTACGGCCCGCAGTGGATGGTGCTGCCCTCCCTCGCCCTCGGGCTGCCCGCCGGCGCGGTCCTCGGACGCATGCTCGACGACCTGCTGCCCGGCACGTTCGCCGCTCCGTGGGCGGCGGCCGCCGCCGCACGGGGCGTCCCGCCCGGGGCCGTGGCGCGGCAGGCCCTGCGGAGCTGCGTGCCCGGACTCCTGCCCAACCTCGGCCTGTTCGCCGTCGGCCTGACCGGCGGCTCCGTCGCCGTCGAGCAGATCTTCGACATCCCGGGCCTGGGCCGGCTCACCCTGCGCGCCGCCCTCGCCCAGGACCTGCCCGTCCTGCAGACCGGAACACTCAGCCTGGTGCTCCTCGCGGCCGCCGCCGGAGCCCTGGCCCGCCACGGCGCCCGGGTGCTGACCGGACCCGCACTGCGGGACGGCGCGCTGCTCTCCCCCCACCGGCCCGCAACCCGCGCACCGCGCACGCCGCCCCTGCTGTACGGCGCCCTGCTCGCCCTCCTCGTCGGCGCCGGCCTGCCGCGCGACCCGCTCGCCCTGCACACCGGTGCCCGCCTCCAGGCCCCGTCCCCAACCCACCCCTTCGGCACCGACGCGCTCGGCAGGGACATCCTGGCCCGCATCGCGCACGGCGCCCTGACGACCCTCGGCACGGCCCTCGCGGTGACCGCCGCCGCCCTCGTGGCGGGCGTCCTGCTGGGTCTGGTCCCCAGGCTGTCCGCTCCCGTGGCCGACACCGCGAACGCCGTACCGCCCGTGCTGGCCGGCCTCCTCGTCGCCGGTGCCGTCGGCAGCGGCCCGTGGACCCCCGCGCTCGCGGTGGCCGCCGTCGCCTGGTCGCCGCTGGCCACCCACGCCTCCGCCCTCCTCCGGCAGGAGCGCGCCGCCACCCCCCTGACGGCCCCGCGCCTCCTCGGCGCCGGCCCCTGGTACCTCCTCCGCCGCGTCCTGCTGCCGGCGGTCGTGCCGCCCGTCACCCGCCACGCCCTGCTCCGGCTGCCCGGCATCGCGCTGGCGCTGGCCGCCCTCGGCTTCCTCGGCCTCGGCGCCCAGCCGCCGTCACCCGAGTGGGGCCTGCTGCTCGCCGAGAACCAGCCGTACGTGGAGCGCGCCCCCTGGGCCGCCCTCGCCCCGGCCGCCGTCCTCGCCCTCCTGGGGGCGCTCGCCGTCACGGCGGCCCGCGCGGCGGGCGGCGGCCCACCCCGGGCGAGGGCCGGCGGGAGCACCCGCCTTCCCGCTCCGAGAGGACGCGAACACCCACCGCACCCCACCGCCGGGCCGGCGCGGCACGAGCCGGAGCCACCCGCCCACGTTCGTCCCCCCAGCGACCGCCGGCTGACCGGAACACGATGACCCGCATCTTCCCCCGCGCCCTGCCCCGGCGAGCCGCTCGCGCCCCGCAACCACGGCGCGAGCGGACCTGGCGCCGCCTGCCACCCCTGCTGCGCCTCCTGATCCTCACCCAGCTGGCCTTCAACGTCGGCTTCTTCGCCGTGCTCCCGTTCCTGGCCGAGCACCTGGGCACCGCGATCGGCATGGCCGGCTGGATGGTCGGCCTCGTCCTCGGCCTGCGGACCTTCAGCCAGCAGGGCCTGTTCGTGGTCGGCGGATGGCTCGTGGACCGCTATGGGGTCCGCCCGGTCGTGCTGACCGGCTGCGGCCTCCGGATCGCCGGATTCGCCTGGCTGGGCTACGCGGAGGCGACCGGGGCCGTCATCGGCGCGGTGCTGCTGATCGGCTTCGCCGCCGCGCTGTTCTCCCCCGCGGTCGAGTCCGAGGCGGCCCGTCAGGCGGTGGTCTGGGAGGACGGGGGGCACGGCCCGCGCACCCGGGTGCTGGCACTGTTCAGCGCGGCGGGCCAGGCGGGCGCCTTCGTCGGGCCGCTGCTCGGCGGCCTGCTCCTCGCGGTGGACTTCCGCACCGCGTGCCTCGCCGGGGCCGGAGTCTTCGTCCTCGTCCTCGCCGGGCACGCGCGGCTCATGCCGCAGCACATCCCCGGCCGCACCCGCACCCACGGGCGCGGCGGACTCCGCGTGCTGCTGCGCAACCGACGCTTCCTCGCCCTGTGCTGCGCGTACGGCGCCTACCTGCTCGCCTACAACCAGCTCTACCTCGCCCTGCCGGCCGAAGTGGAACGGGTCACCGGCTCCCAGGCGTCCCTCTCGTGGCTGTTCGCCCTGTCCTCCCTCCTGGTCGTGTGCGCCCAGCTCCCGGTGACCGGCTGGGCCGGCGACCGGCTCGGCCTGCGCCGCTCCATGGCAGCCGGACTGCTGCTCGTCGCGTCCGGGTTCGCCGTGGTGGCCGCCGCACGTCCCGCGGAGTGGACGGGACCCGCCGGGCTGCTGCCCGCCGCCGGGTACGTCGTCCTCCTCACGCTCGGCCAGATGCTGGTCGTGCCCGCCGCCCGCGCCTGGGTGCCCGATCTGGCCGAGGACGGGCGTCTCGGCCTCTACACGGGCGCGCTGTCCTCCGTGTCCGGCCTGATCGTCCTCGCGGGCAGCTCCGCCACCGGCGCCCTGCTCGACCTGGGCCTCCCGCCCGCCGTCCCCTGGCTCGCCCTGGCAGCCATCCCCCTCCTCGCGGTCGTTCTGCTGCCCAGCGCCCCCGGCGCGGCGCAGACGGCCGCCCGGCAGGCCGCCCCGTGACGTGGGACCGGCTGCGCGGCGGCGGCCGTGACGGAGGCCGGGACCTGCGGTGCCGGGCGGACGACGGCGGTCTCGTACGGAAGAGGTGACACCGGGAGCCGGCCCGGTCCGCCGTCCCGTACAGACAGCGCCCGCCGGGAGCCGGGAGCCGCCCCCGGGGGACGGGATCCGGCGATATCTGTAGTGGCCGTGTGAGGGTTCACGAGGTCGCGCAGTGCGCTTTCCTGTCCCGTGAAAATGGCGCAGCGTTTCGACCGACCTTCTCCGTCGGGGCGTGCTAGCCTTCGAATAGTTGCAGTTGTGGTTCCCGAAACTTCAAACGCTCCGACGGCTTCACGCCCGACGGTGCGTTTTTCACATCCGGTATTTCCGGCGGGGCAAACATTGCGGCGACATGGCATGCGCACCGTGCGGATGCCGATGTGCCTCAAAGGAGATACTCATGAGCACTGGTACCGTGAAGTGGTTCAACTCGGAAAAGGGCTTCGGCTTCATCGAGCAGGACGGCGGCGGCCCTGACGTCTTCGCCCACTACTCGAACATCGCCGCCCAGGGCTTCCGCGAGCTGCAGGAGGGCCAGAAGGTGAGCTTCGACATCGCGCAGGGCCAGAAGGGCCCGACGGCCGAGAACATCGTGCCCGCCTGAAGCTGACGCGTAGGACGTAGCCGGGGCCCGCATCCTTCGGGGTGCGGGCCCCGGCTACACCTGTTCCCCGTGAATTCCCCGGGTGGGCGACGCCTGTCCCGCCCGTTCTGCCGCAGGGCGGTCCGCGGGATGTGGGCGTATCCCATTGCACGATCCGCGGCACCCGACGCATTCGAGGGACTTTCCCCACCTTCTCACCCGGCTCGGTCATTCCCAAGGTGCGTAATCCGCAGCCGGAATCTCCGCATTGCGTTCCCGCCCGTTCGAGGAATTCCTCGCGGTGCTCCCTCGCCGCGGCCGTTCCTCGCCCCATCGTTCACCTGGCGTGGGGCCGTACGGGCGCACGTGCGGAACCCTCCGGGCGGAAGCGCCACCTCCGGCCGGCCCGACCGCGCCCCCGGTGCCGCGAGCCGTCACCGGCACATCCGCACCACCGTCGTCCGCGTCACCGCACTCCTACCCTGAGAGGTCCCATGCGCTGTGTTATCGCCCGTTTCCCGTTCGAGCTGACGAAGAACGGCGTGGAGGAGGCTATGGCGGGCGTCGCCCCCGAGCCGGTCACCGGCGAGTCCGTGACCATCGGGCGCCGCCAGTACCCCGCCAAGCAGGTGGGCGCGATCGTCACGGGCCAGGACCGCCGGGACTTCAGCGCCGGTGAGGTCGTCCGGGCGATGGCCAAGCTCGGTTTCACCTGCCAGGCCGCCCCCCAGGCCCCGTCGACCGCAGGTGAAAGCCCGGTGCAGCGGGCGTCCGCCCTGCTCGGCCCCTCCGCGGCCGTCTGACTCCGCACCGCGCACCACGGCGCGCACCGCGCACCACACCGCGCACCCGCGCAGCACGGATCGCGCACCCGCGCACCACACGGCGCCACCGCGCAGCACGGATCGCGCACCCGCGCGCATGAAGACCGAAGGGCGCGCACGAAGACCGAAGGGTCCGACCGGAGAACTCCGGTCGGACCCTTCGTCATGCCCGGCGCTCAGTGGTCGGAGTAGCTGAAGTCCCCCACGGTCCACGCGCTGACGTCCTCGATCGACACGCGGTACATCCCGCCCGTCTCCGGGATGCCCACCTGCCCCTGGATGATCCGGGCGACATGGAAGTGGAGGTGTGTGGGACGGCCCCCCGATCCCGCCGCCTCGCCGAAGGCGTCGGCGAACTGGCCCAGGCGGGGAGAGTCCGCCAGGACCTCCCTCACCCGCTGCCTCCACACTGCTTCCGGGGCCAGGCGCCCGGTGATGACGGCCCCACCGGTGATCACGGTCAGGGACATCTGATTGCTCTGCCCGGACTCGACCGTGGCGGCGATGTCAACGAGCAACTCGTCAGGCTTCGACATGAACGCCGATGCTAGCCACCGGGCACGCCGGCCGTCACGAGCGCGGGGTCGACAGGCGAGGAGAGCCCGCTGTTCTGCCCCGGATGGGATGACGGGCCGCCGAGGAACGGACGCAGTTCCGCCCCACCGTGCGCGGCCCGCACGGTCGGAGCCCCGCGCATCCGCGCCCCCTCCAGCGCGGACACCCCGCCGCCGCCCAGCAGCGGCTCACCGACAGCCCGGAAGGCAAGGTTTCCCTTCCAGGAGAGTGCGAAAATCTGTGTCGGCGACAGTAGACATTGCCTCGCGTCGTGGCTACAGTTTCTCTCGTAGCCGAGATCAAGCAGGCCCGGCAGGAGACGACCTGCCGGGCAGCAGGACCCGCAGAATGATGCGGTGGCGGAGCCCCGGAGCCACGGAAGAACAGGACGGTGACGGGGCTGGCGACCGCGACGGGCGGGATGAGGTGGCGCTTCCGCAGGCCACCGGCAGTTCGCGACACCCAGCAGTACCGCAGTTCCCAGTAAATTGTTCCCGTGCAGGAAACGGAGGAGTGCAGCGCCATCAGGATCGCCCGGGCGGAACGACAGCCCGGGTGCCGCAGGACATCGTGAGGCAGGTGGTCTCCGGTCACACAACAGCGATCCCCGCACCCTCCGCCCCTCCGCGGGCGATGATGCGGACACGGTAAGCCGGCGCGGAAACCAGGCCGGCAGATGGTGCAGTTCCTTCGGGGCCCTGGTGCCGTACGGCGCCAGGGCCCCTCGACGCGTTCCCAGAGAGGTGCGAATGACAGCAGACGATCCGATCGGCCGCCTTGACGACGACGACTACCCCGCCTACACGATGGGCCGGGCCGCCGACATGCTCGGTACGACCCCCGGGTTCCTCCGCGCCCTCGGCAAGGCCAGGCTGATCACACCCCTCCGCTCCGAAGGCGGGCACCGGCGCTACTCCCGCTACCAACTGCGCCTCGCGGCCCGCGCCCGGGAACTCGTCGACCAGGGAACGCCCATCGAGGCCGCCTGCCGCATCATCATCCTGGAGGACCAGCTGGAGGAGGCCCAGCGCCTCAACGCCGAGTACCGCCGCGCGGCGACCGAAAGGCAGCCGCCGGCCACCGACTGATCCCGGCGGCCGCCCTCCGCCCCCGACGCGCCAGGGCCGCCCATGCCCACCCGGCCTCCCGGCCGGGGCCCACCCCGACCGACCACTCCCCGCTCACACCCGCCGCAGGCCGCCGACCCGGTGTGCGCCGCCGTCCGGACGGGCCCCGAGCCCCCGCCTCCAGGGCGGGGCGGCCAGGCCGGGAAGCGGCGCCGCGGAGGCGCCCGCTCGCCTTCGGCGGGCGCCACCCCGGGTGCCGCGCGGGCCGCCGCCAGGGCCACCCGGTAACCTCGGGCACATCGTCAACGCGGCCCGACGGGCTTCCGCTCCACTGCAGTGGAGTCTCGAAGGACACGCCCCCACCCGCACGAGTCACTTCGTGCTGCCCGGGGGAAGTCCTTGCTGTTCCGCGCGTCCGCGAAAACGGTCGCCGCCATGGCGCTCGACCGCTCGCTGTTCCTTCACCTCACCGACCGCTTCACCCACCTGCGCGGCTACCGGCCCGGCACCTCCGAGGCCCGCTCCTGGGAGCGCAGGACGCGCTTCAGGAGAAGGCCCTGCGGTCCTGGTTGCTCGACCGGATGGAGAACCGCGAGCTCTGGTTCGACGAGAACGGGCAGCCCGCCATCCTCACGTTGGCCCGCCTCATCGACGCGCTGTCGCGTGACGAGGACTTCGCCTCTGTCGCCAAGCTCTACGCGCCCCGCAAGGACCTCGCCAAGGTCGTCGCCGAGCTGATCACCGACGAGCACGTGCCGTTCCTCTCCGCCCTGCGTTACAAGCCCTCCGGGCTGAAGAAGCGCGCCGACTGGGAAGAGGTGTGGGACCTCCAGCGGCAGGAGGACGCCGCGCCCGACGAGCCCGCCAAGCGGAAGATCCGGGACTCCATCCCCGTCCCGCCGAGGTACACCTCGGCCGACTTGCTCCGCCCCTCCTACTGGCGGGCGCGCGGCAAGCTCGATGTCCCGAAGGAGCGGTTCGTCTCTTACGGGCAGACGAACGCCGCCACGCCCGAGCTGTACGGGTGAGCCGGCTGGGATCACCGGGAGCAGGCGCTGGCCCTCGCCACGTACTTCACCAACACCGCCCTGTCGACTGCGGAGATCACGCCGTTCCTCGCCGGCCTGCTGGAACTTCAGCCGTGGTTGTTCCAGTGGCACCACGAGTTCGACATGCTCTACAGCGGCTCCCCGGCGGACTTCTTCGCCGGGTACCGCCAGCAGAAGCAGGGCGAGCACGGCCTCACGGACGACGACCTCCGCAACTGGCGGCCCCCCGGCCGCTACTCGGGGTCGTCGCGCAGCAGTGAAGCAGTAGCCAGGAGCAGATCGAGATCCGTCGATTCAGGGGCCACCCGGTGCGTGCGCGGGTGGCCCTTGGCCTGCGCGTGCAGCTCCGCCCACACAGTCTTGCCCGGGGCTGCCAGTCGCGGGCTCACACCCCAGTCGTCCGCAAGGGCGGCGACGAGGAGCAGGCCGCGGCCGGACTCGGACGTGGCGTCCGGGACCGGGGGAGCACACGGCGGCTGCTTCTCGGTGCGAGTGTCGGTCACCTCGATGCGGAACGTGGCCTCGGCCAAGGTGAGTCGGACGTGGAAGTCCCGGCCGGGCACGCGGCCGTGGCGTACGGCGTTGGCGCTGAGTTCGGCTGCGATGAGGGTGAGCGTCTCGTTGGCCGGGGTCGTGTAGGGGTGGCCCCAGTCGTTGAGGCGGTGGGACACCAGCCTTCGGGCCAGCCGGGCACCGCGCGGCGTCGACGTGAAGCACATGGCGAACGCGTGGTCCGGCGCCGGGTGCTGTGGCGTATGCCCGTTCGGGGGAGTTGCTGACTTCATGCCGTCAACCGTTGCGGACTCTGCGTAGCCTTGACCAGGAGTGATGCGCTGACCGGTTCGGGCTGTACGCGGGGGTGGCGCGTTCGTCTGCGGCGCGGGGCGTGTCCGGATGCGGGGGCCGCGCGTTGGGTGACGTTCGGTGGCTGTGGTGGTCGTATGGGAGGAGCTGCGGCGTGAGCGACGAGGTTCAGCAGCCGGAGTACGAGCCGGGGGCGGGCACACTGTGCCTGTTCGGGCGGCAGTTGAAGCTGTTCCGGGAGCGGGCGGGAATGGACCGGGTGCGGTTCGGGTCGCTGACCGGGTACTCGGCCTCGACGGTCGCGTCGTTTGAGCAGGGCAGGCGGATCCCGCCGCCGAAGTTCATCGACCAGGCGGACGACCTGCTGGAGGCGTGCGGGGTCCTGCGCGCGAGCAAGGAGGAGGTGGCCCGCGCGCAGTATCCGGCCTTCTTCCGCGATGCGGCGCGGTTGGAGACCAAGGCTGCTGCCCTGCACGTGTACGCGACGAAGGCCGTGCCCGGCCTCCTGCAAACCGAGGAGTACGCGCGAGCGGTGTTCTCCATGTGGCGTCCCTTGCTGGACGAGGAGACCATCAACCAGCGCGTTGCTGCTCGTCTGGCGCGGCAGGAGATCTTCTCCCGCGCTCCCTTGCCTACGATCAGCTTCGTCATCGAGGAGTTCCTTCTGCGTCGGCCACTCGGTGGATGGGTTGTGATGCAGGGGCAGTTGGAGCAGATTCTGCTGTGTGGGCAACTGCGTAACGTGGAGATCCAGGTGATGCCGATCGAGCGTGAGGAGCATGCGGGGCTGGAAGGCCCCTTCACCTTGATCGAGACGCACGATGGGCAGAGGATCGCCTACGTGGAGGCGTACAAGGACAGCCGTCTCTACACGGAGCGGAGGCAGGTCCGGGAGATCGAGGAGCAGTACGGCATTCTTCGGGCCCAGGCGCTCACTCCACGCGAGTCGCTGGCCCTCATCGAGAAGTTGCTTGGAGAGAGATGAACGCCCAACAGCTCATAAGGTCCGTTCCCGAGACGGCCTGGTTCAAGAGCAGCTACAGCACGGGCTCGGGCGGTGAATGTATCGAGGTCGCCGTCCGGCCCGACAGGGTCCACGTCCGCGACTCGAAGGACATCACCCGCGCCGCACTGGCCGTACCGCCCACGGCGTGGACCGCGTTCGTGCAGTTCGCGGCACGCTGACCGGGCAGGGTCCTCGGCAGGCGCACGTCCTTGCCGAGGGCCCCGCGCGGGTCCGGTCGCGAAGAACTGCCGGGGCTCCGGTGCCCGGCCCGTGAGGCGTGCTGCCGGTGCGTGTCTGCTCGCGTCGACGATGCCGCCTGTCCGCCCCGACCGCGCCGACCGGCCCGTACACGTGGGACCGCCCGAAGAAGCGGCCCCAACTTGGTTGAGTGAGCAGGACATTACTGCAGGTTCCTGCCGTGAACGAGGGCACCGCGAGCGAGAACCCCGAGTCGCGCTTCTCCCTGGTGCTGGTGAGCGCCGCCAGATTCCCGGGCGTACGTATCCACAGGGAGACGTACCTCCGCAAGACCCTGGCCCGCTACTGCACCGAGGACGAGGTTCGCAGGGCGATCGAGGAGACCCCCGCGGCGGCCGGTATCCCGCTCGACGTACTGGACAAGGCCGCCAACGACTCCATCCGCTACGAGACCACCAAGGTCAGCGCCCTCTCCGCCGCCGCCGGGCTGCCCGGCGTCCTGGCCCTGTCGGCCACGGTGCCCGCGGACATGGCCCAGTACTTCGGCCACATGCTGCGTATCGCGCAGAAGCTCGCCTACCTCTACAGCTGGCCCGACCTGTTCTCCGACGACGGCGACGACGTGGACGACGCGACGATGGGGGTGCTCACGCTGTTCTTCGGCGTGATGTTCGGGACCCAGTCGGCGAACGCCGCCGTGGGGAAGGTCGCCGGGATGATGGCGGAGCAGGTCGCCAAGAAGCTGCCGCAGAAGGCGCTCACGCAAGGCGTCGTCTACCCGATCGTGAAGAAGGTCGCGGCCTACATCGGCGTCCAGATGACGAAGCAGACCTTTGCCAAGAGTGTCTCGAAGGCCATCCCCCTCGTCGGTGCCGCCATCTCCGGCACGCTCACGTTCGCGACCTATCGCCCCATGACCAAGCGGCTGAAGAAGCACCTCTCCGAATCCGAGCTGGCGAAGTCGGCACCCCGGGTGGTGGTCGTGGAGGCCGAGGTGGTCCGCGAGCCCTTCGTCCCGAAGCCTGCCGAGGGTACGGCGACCGGCGGGGCCACCACGGCGGAGAGCCCTCGGTCCTCGTAACCCCTTGCGACGTCACCGTCGGCGTCGTCTTCCCGTGTCGACGGCCCGCACCCGGTCCCGTCGGACTCCGCTCAGGGCGCGAGCGAGAAGTTGTTCTCCTCGTCCTGGGTACAGTGCAAGCGCATGACGGTGTTCAGGCCGTAGAAGCAGGCGCGCAGGTCGTCGAGTTGCCCGGGGGACAGGCCGCCGCTCGTACGGGCCGGCCGCAGGTGGGGTCTCGAGGCGGCGGGCGGGCCGTTGGATCTCGGCATAGGCTCATGGCGGTGGTCGACTCGGGGCAGCCGAGGGCAGGTGCCAACACCGGGTAAAGCTGGTCCTCTCGGCGTCCTCGTGCGGCAGCAGGCGGCCGGTCAGCAGTCGCTGCGTCTCTTCCACTGCCGCCAGCACCGCCGGACCCGTGGTGCGGGAGAGGAGGGCGGCGGTGTCCCGTACGGAGTCGAGGATGTCCCGCAGCTTCGTGTTCCGTGGTGAAGCGGTGGATGAGGCTTTCCGCGTCGGGTGTGAGGGACGGGCGCGCGGCCCGGTCGGCGTGCAGGGTGTTGAGGATGACGGCCACGTCGACGCCTTCCTGGAGCAGCGCGCCCGTGGCGGGCGGTAGTAGGCCCACCGACGCCGCGGCCATCGCGGCCAGGGACACGAGCACGCCGCCGAGCGCGCTCTGCAAGGCGATGCGGCGGGTCCGCGGGGTGAGGAGCACGGCGTCCGCGAGGCCGTCCACACGATCGCCGGTGAGCACCGACCCGTCCAGGACGGCCGGGGGCTCTCCACCCGGCCGTCGACCGGGACGGCGAGCCCGGGCCGACGGCGAGCAGGTCGCCGATGTGACCTCGTCGAACGGCACCGTCGCCGCACCGCGTCCGTGCTGCGGCGTGCCGAGAGCGGTGCGTGCTCCGGCAGGGCCCGCAGGAAGGCACACCGCCTCGCCGCCGTCTCCAGGGCGCGGTCGGTGGCGAGCGTGAGGGCGATAAGGGCGCCCGCCAGGTACTCGCCCACGGCCGGGGTGTCGCCGAGCGTGAGGACGGCGAACAGGTCCGTGCCTGCGTTGAACACATCCGCGAGTGCGGCGGCACCGGCCAGCCAGGCGGCGCCGCCGAGCAGGGCTGCCGCCGTGACGACCAGCAGGAACGGTTCGACGCGACCGCCGCGGCCAGCCGGTCCAGTCGTGGTGCGGGGTGGTTCATGGCGCACCTCGGTCCGTGTGGCTCCGCCGAGGCGTCCGGTGTCCATCCCACCGTGACAGGCGGCCCGGCGGCAGGGGCCGTCCGGCTCCGGCGGGTGGCCGGTGCTGTGCGGCGCACCACCCGGGTCGGTCACGTGGTGGTGCAGGCCGTTCCGTTCAGGGTGAAGGCGGTCGGCTCCGCGAAGGTGCCGTTGTGGGTGCCCTGGAAGCCGAAGGTCTGGCTTCCCTCGGGGGCGATGTGCGCGTTGTGTGCCGCGGCGCTCGCGGTCACGGTCCCGGAGGAGGGGGTGACGGTGGCGTTCCAGGCGTGGGTGACCCGCTGCCCGGCCGGCAGAGTGAAGGCGAGCCGCCAGCCGTCCACGGGGGCCGGGCCGGTGTTGCCGACGGTGACGTTCGCCGTGAAGCCGCCCTGCCAGACGGAGGTGGTGTACGACACCCGGCAGGTCGGCGCCGGGTCGCCGGGGTCGCCCGGGTCACCGGGGCCGCCGGGGTCGTTCCCGGTGTGCACGGTCGAGGAGAAGGAGTGCACCGCGAGTCCGGCGCCGTTCGCCCAGGGCTCGAAGCCCGCCTGGATGCTCGTCAGGTACCAGTCGTCCCGGGCCATTCCGCGGGCGACGGCCTGCCGGACGAAGTCCATCACGTCGAAGCTCCAGCTGTCGACGGCCGACGGGGCGACGAAGGACACGACGTCGTTCGAGCCGTTGCTGCCGGTCCACACCTCCCAGGAACGGCCGCCGACCGTGGCCGTGCCGACCGGGGAGCCGATCGGCTGGACGGGCCCCACCCGGTTGAACCAGATCATGATCTCGGTCCGGTTCACGCCGTCGGTCCGCGGCGTCGGGTCCAGCCAGATGTCGTACGAGGCGTTGTACACGGCGTCCGGGACGTAGCCGTACGCGATGCTGCTGGGCGCGCTGGAGATGGTGTCGAGCCGGGCCGGAAGGCGGGTGCCGGGGGAGCAGTTGGTGTAGTGGCAGCCGTGGAAGGCCGACGGGTACGACTTGGGGGCGCCGTTGGTGGGGACGGCGCCGTCCGCGCGGGTAAGCCGGAAGCCCGTGTCCGTGGCGGTGACGCACTGGGGGGCGCCGGTGCCCCAGCGGTTGTTCTGGACGACGTAGCGCCCCTGGATGACGGTCGAGCCGTACTGTTCGCAGATCGTGGTCTCGGCCTGCGCCTGCGGTGCGGCGACCAGGAGCGCCGCGGCCGCGGCGAGGGGGGCGAGCAGCGCGGCGAGCAGGACGCGCGCGGGGTGGGAACGGTGCGGTGGCAGGCGCATGCGGGTGCCTCTCTCGGAGGGGGTCCGTCCGTCGGTGACCACGGGAACGTGTCCCTGATGTGTGGGAGCGCTCCCATTGCTGGTCCGACCCGGACTGTAGGAGTCCGCCCGCCGTCTGGCAAGCCCGTGCGCGGGGATCCGTCCGGATGTGCCGGCCCACCGTGGTGGGTCGGCGGTGGGAGGCCGGCTGCGGCGCCGGCCGCAGCCGGGGGCGGCCGGCGTGGGGGGAATCCGGCGGCGGGCAGGGAGAGCGGTGCCGCGGGGGAGCCGGGGGCGGTGTCCCGCCCCCGGCGCGGCGTCACGTCAGGGCGGCGAGCAGGCCCGCGGCGGCCGAGCACACCAGGAGGGCGGCGCCCACGGCGGCGGGTGGGGGTCCGGGCGGTGCCGCCGCCCCGCACGCACGGCCCGAGGCCCGTGCCCGGCCACGGCGGATCCGCCGGGACCGGACGCGGCCCTCGGCCGACGGCCCGGGGGAACCGGCGGACGGCCGGAGCTCGTGAGCCCCCCGCGGGACGACCCCGCGGGGGGCTCCGCCGTGCCCGGACCTACCGGTGGGCCGGGGAGGAGGCAGGCCCGCCGGACGGGCCCGCTCCTCACGGGGCCGTGCTCCGCTCCGCTTCCGTGCGGGGCGGAGCAGCGGCCTCAGTCCGCGTCGCGGGGGTCGAACGACTCCGTGTCGACGATCAGCGGCTCCGGGAACGTCTCGGCGACGGCGTCCCAGCGGGTGAACTTGAAGTTGGTGCCCTCACGCTCGCCGTCGGCCGGGGTGGCCTCGCCGTCGTGGGTGATCAGCAGGCCCTTGGGGAAGGACCGGCCCAGGGGCACGTTGACGACCGTGGAGCCGTCGGAGTGCTGCACGCCGTCGACCGCGCCGTCACCGATGCGGAAGGAGCCGACGTAGTCGTTGTCGCCGTCGCGCTCGTAGACGGCGAAGGTGTCGTCGCCCTGGCTGGAGGCCAGGACGTATCCGGTGCCGTCCTCGGCGTGGTAGACGGTGACGCCCTCGGCGTCGGCGCTCAGGTGCTCACCGCCGAAGCCGGGGTCGGCGTCGGTGTCGAGGACGCACTCCTCCTCCCCGGCGTCGTACGTCCACGGCGTGCCGTACTCACGGACCCGGTCGATGAGTTCGGGGTCCTCGAACTCCTCGTCGTCGAGCTCGATGCGCCACAGGCCCACGGTCTCCTGCGCCGCGTACAGGACGCGCTCCTCCAGGTCGACGGCCATGCCCTCGACCTGCGGATTCTCACCGGGGTCGGCGCACGGGGCCCAGTCGGTGCCGTCAGGAAGGGTGAAGGAGGCGGGCAGGTCGAGGGTGTCCTCGGTCTCGTAGCCGACGCGTCCGTCCTCGTCCTTCAGCTCCAGCAGGCGCAGGCTGGTCTCCTCGCGCTGCGACACCACCACGTAGGCGTCGTCGTCGTCGCTGAAGGCCGTCAGGCCGTAGGAGGTGCGCTGGTCGTCGACCTCGGCCTCGTCGGCCGCGAAGACGGGCGTTACGTCGGGGGCGGTGACGTCCCGGAGCGGGGGGCGGCCCTTGGCGACGGCCTTCGGGTCGATGGCGTAGGCGCGGATGCGGTCGCGGCCGCGGTCGCTGACGAGCGCCAGGTCCGTCTTCCTGCCGTCGAGCTCGAAGCCGTAGACGACGTCGACGTTGTTGAAGCGGCCGGGCTTGGCGTCCTCGTGGGGGGCCTGCGGGGCGGCTATGTGCTGCAGCCGCCGTCCGTCGAGCCCGTACACGTCGAGGCCGGCCTCCTTCAGGGTGCCGATGACGATGCTGCGGCCCGGGTTCTTCGGGTCGACCCACACCGCCGGGTCGTCGGCGTCGGCGTTGCGGCCGGCCTCGTCGTCGTACACCGCGGGGGTCTCCACGGAGGCCGTGGTCGTGACCGGCACCACGGGCCCGGCCGTCAGGGCGAAGGCGGTGGCGAGTGCGGTCAGGGTGCTCAGAGCGAAGGCGCTCACGATACTCCTCAGTAGGAATGCGGACGCCCGCACGCTACGAGGGCTGGGGAACGCCACCGGAACATGATCATGAACACGACATGGCTGCACGGGTGGACCTGTCCGCCCCGTGGACTTCGGTCCCGGCTCCACGGCGGCGGCGCGCAGCGGGAGCACGGCACCCGGGCGGGGGCGCGTATCCTCCGCCGGCCGGGCCTGGCGAAGGGGGTGGACGCGCCTCCACCGGGGGGCGGGCGGGTCGTCAGGCCGGGCAGCCCGGTTCGGACACGACGAAGTGGCCGGGAGCGGTCTGCCGGAGGGTGCGGACGGTGAAGGTGTTCCACAGGCCCATCAGTTCGTCGGATCCCCCGGCATAGGCGTAGCCGCCGCTCTGGTAGGCGCGCCCCGCGCGGGTGTGGTCGTACGTGCTCGCCGTGTCGCAGGTGGGCGTGAACCCGGTGGTGGTCGCGGTGACGGTCGCGGAGAGGGTCCCGACCGCGCCCGCCGGGTCCACGGCCGCCACGGCGTAGGCGTACGCGGTCCCGGTGGCCAGCCCGGTGTCGGTGTGGCCCGGGGAGGCGGTGGCGGCCACCTCCGCACCACCGCGGTAGACGCGGTACGAGGCCGCCCCGGGCACCGCGTCCCACCGCAGGGCCGCGCTCGTGTCGGTGGTGCCGGTGACCGTCAGGCCGGTGGGAGCGGGCAGCACCCCGGGGTCCTCGTCGCCGCCGTCGAGCCCCCAGAAGCGGGCGGTGTGGTGGCTGGAGCACAGGGCGTCGAGGTAGTACGTGCCGGTGCTGCCGCACTGCTCGGGGCCGCTGCCCGGGTCGACGGCGAGCCCGTGCCCCATGCCGGACACGGTGTAGACCTCCACCGCGGGCCGGCCCGCGGCGTCGTCGTAGGTCTCCAGCGTGGCGCCGCCGGTGAGCGTGCGGGTGCGGGACGGCGCCTGACCGGTGCCCCACACGTCGGTCCACTGGTCGCGCAGTTCGGCTGCGTTGGCGGGCCGGACGGTGGTGTCGGCGGTGCCCTGCCAGATCGCCACGCGCGGCCAGGAGGCGGTGCCCGCCGGGGCGGCGGCCCGCACGAGGTCGCCCCATTGCGCGGGTGTCCTGTCCGGGGGGCTGTACATGCACGTGTACGCCGTGCTCAGGCTGCTCGCGCAGCGGGCGGGCAGGCCGGAGTGGACGGCGCCGCCCGCGAACACGTCGGGGTACGCGGCGAGCATGTTCGCCGTCATGCCGCCGCCCGCCGACAGGCCGGTGATGTGGACCCGCCGGAAGTCGCCGCCGAAGCGGGCGAGCGCGTCGTCCACCATCTGACGGATCGACAGGGCTTCGCCGTGGCCGCGTGCGCTGTCACCCGGCTCGAACCAGTTGAAGCACGCGTTGGCGTTGTTCGCGGTGCCGGTCTGGGGGAGGACCAGGGCGAAGCCGTACCGGTCGGCGAGCTCCGGCCAGCCGGAGTGCGCGAAGTAGTCGCCCGCGCTCTGCGTGCAGCCGTGCAGGGCGACGACGAGCGGGGCCCCGGCGGGCAGGCCGTCGGGCGCGTACGCGTACATGGACAGGTTGCCCGGGTTCGAACCGAAACCGGTGATCCGGGTGAGGGTCGCGGCAGACGCCTGCGGGGCCACGGCCACCAGGCCCGCCGTGAGGGCCAGGGCCCCTGCGGCGGCGGTGAGCCAGCGGCGCAGGGCGGCGGCGGGGCGTCGGCGCTTCGCGGTGCGGATCGGGGTGCGCGGCTGTGACATGGCGGATGCCTCCGGATGCGGTCGACGGCGAGCGGACCGACGCCGGGCCGGTGGCCGGGCCGTCGGTGTGACGCACATCATGGGAGCAGCCGTGGCCGGATCGACATGGTCCGGACGCCCAGGACGGAGGGAGCTCCTGTGTGCCGGCCCTCCACGGCCGGGAGCGGCACACGGCTCGACGGGGACCGGGGTCCCGGGACCGGAGGGCGGCTCGGTGCGGCCCGGGGCAGGCGTGCGGCTCCGGGGGCGTGGCGTCCGGCGCGTGACGTGGGGCGCAGGGTGCCGCAAGCGGCTCGGTGGAAGTGGGCCCCTGCGCGTGGTGGCGGGACGCGGGAAGGGGAAGTGGGCTGCGCCCGTGCCGCCTGTTCCCTTGCCACCTGCGCCCGTGCCGCTACGGGCGGGCGGCACGTGTGCCGGTCGGTTCGAGTGCGGGCAGCGCTGCGCGGGTGGTTGGCGGTGCGTTCACCGGCCCCGCGGGACGGGGACCGCGGTCTGCTCCGGCTTCTGCCGGCGGTCGGTGCACCCGCCCCTGGGGGGTGCGGACGACGCCGCCGTGCCCCCGGGCGTCGGACGGCGCGTCACCCGCAATGAGGCCGGGTGCGGTGGGCGCGGGGCGGGTGGACCGCCCCGCCAGTGGTCGGCGCGCCCGTCGGCCGGCGGGCCGCGATGGTGCTCCGCGCCATCGCCGGGCGCCGGATGGTGGGTCGCGGACCCATGGGTCGGGGCGGACCGGGCGGCATAGCCTCCGCGGGTCCCCGTTCACGCTCCCCTTCCGGAGGCACACGCATGCGCTCCACCTCCCCCCGCCCGCGGCGACCGCGCAGACGGGGCCTCGCGGCGGCCCTCGCCCTCGCCGCCCTCGCCCTCACACCCTCCACGGCCACGGCCGTCCCGCCCCGTCCCGCCGACCACTGCACGCACACGGCCCGGCTGCGGGTCCCGGGCGCCGAGCACCAGCAGGTGTCCTGCCTGGCCGAGTTGACCACGGCGGGCACGGTCGCCTCGGGGCACACCGATCCCGCGGACTGGGCCGGGCTGACCCCCGAGGGCCTGGCCGTACCCAGCGGAGTGCCGGGTGTCCAGCTCGACGGCTACTTCCCGGACACCTCCACCACCAACACCACCCACGGCTGGAACCACGACGCCCAGTTCGTGATCCGCCTGCCGGCCCGGTGGAACGGGGGCCTGGTGGTGGCGGGCACCCCCGGCAACCGCGAGCAGTACGCCAACGACCGCGCCATCGCCGACTGGGTCCTCGCCCGCGGCTACGCCTACGCCGCCACCGACAAGGGCAACACCGGCCTGGCCTTCCACCGGGACGGCAGGAGCCCCGGCGACGCCATCGCCGAGTGGAACCACCGCCTCACCCAGCTGACCCGCGCCGCCCGCGCCACCGTCGCCCAGCACTACCACCGGCCGCCCGCCCGCACCCTGGTCACGGGGATCTCCAACGGCGGGTACCTCGTGCGCTGGCAACTGGAGAACCACCCCGAGCTGTACGACGGCGGCGTCGACTGGGAGGGCACCCTGTGGCGGGCCGACGGGCCCACCCTGCTGGACTTCCTGCCGACGGCCCTGCGCGAGTATCCCGTGTACGCGGCCGGGGGCGACGGCGCGGAACGCGCCCGTCGGGCCCTGCACGCCGCCGGGTACCCGGCCGGCTCGGAGTTCCTGTGGCCCTTCCACCACCAGGTCTACTGGGACCTGACCCAGCGCGTCTACCGCGAGGAACTCGACCCCGGCTTCGACGGGGCGACCGAGGCCGGCACCCCGTACTGCGCGCCGGGGACACCCGCCTGCGACGCCGACTACGACTACGCGGCACGGCCCGACGAGGTCCGGCGGGCCGTGCAGAAGATCGCGCTCACCGGGCGGATCGGCAGGCCGCTGATGACCCTGCACGGCACCCTCGACGTGCTGCTCCCCGTCAGCCGCGACTCCGACGTCTACGCCCGCATGGTGCGGGAGGCCGGCCGCGGGCACCTGCACCGCTACTACCGGATCGAGGGCGGCACGCATGCCGACGCCCTCGTCGACGTGTTCCCCGACCGGCTGCGTCCGCTCACGCCCTGCCACCGCTCGGCCTTCAGGGCCTTGGAAGGCTGGCTGCGGGGCGGCCCCCGGCCCCCCGCCTCCGCAACCGTGGCCCTGCCCGGCCGCGTACCGCCCGGCAGCCTCGTGCACACCTGCTCCCTGGCGGCGGGCCCGGCGCCGCGCCCCTGACCCGCCCGGCGGCCACGGCCGCGGTCATGGGGGCGGAGGCCACGCCGGGGCGCCGGTTTGTGGGTGCCGCCCCCATGTGACGGGGCCGGGGCGCTGCCTAGTGTCTCGGGCCATGACGAACTCATCTCCCCCCGCCGCCGCGCTGCCGCCCGCCGCCCCGGTCGACCTGAGCGGGCGCACGGCTCTGGTGACCGGCGGCGGCAGCGGCATAGGCCGGGCCTGCGTGCTGGCCCTGGCCCAGGCGGGGGCCGCCGTGCAGGTGGTGGACCGGGACGCCGCGGCGGCCGGTGCCGTCGCGGCGCTCGCCGGTGCCGAGGCCCGCGTCGCCGACCTCGCCGACGCGGAGGCGGTCGACCGGCTCCCGGCCGAGGTGGACATCCTGGTCAACAACGCGGGGCTGCAACACGTGGCCCCGCTGACCGCGTTCCCGCCGGAGCGCTTCGAGCTGATCCAGAAGGTGATGGTCACGGCGCCGTTCCTGCTGATGCGCCGGACCCTGCCGCACATGTACGCCCGCGGGTGGGGGCGGATCGTCAACGTCTCCAGCGTTCACGGACTGCGCGCCAGCGCCTACAAGTCCGCCTACGTCGCCGCGAAGCACGCCCTGGAGGGGCTGAGCAAGGTCGCCGCGATCGAAGGCGCCCCGCACGGCGTCACCAGCAACTGCGTCAATCCCGGCTACGTCCGCACGCCCCTCGTCGAGGGCCAGGTCCGGGACCAGGCCGCCGCCCACGGCATCAGCGAGGGGGACGTGCTGGCGGGCGTCATGCTGGCCCGGTCGCCCGCCAAGCGCCTCCTGGAACCGGAGGAGGTGGCCGCCGCGGTCCTGTGGCTGTGCGGCCCCCACGCCGCGGGTATCACCGGCACCTCCCTGCCCCTGGACGGCGGCTGGACCGCCAACTGAGCTCCGCGTCCCTGGCGTTGACGGTCGTGGCCGGCTGCGCTGCCGTCGCCGGCGTCGAGAGCCGACCCGCGCCGGGGACGCGCGGCGGCCTGTCCGCACCGGCCGCCACCGGCCGGACCCCTGTGCGGACGCCTCCCGGCCCTCCACGCGCCCTGGGCGCACCGCTGCCTCCCGGAGGCCGTGCGAGCGTTGAGTCGAAGGGCGTCCAGGCCTGCCGTCACCGCACGAGCCGACGGACGCCCTTCGCCGTGTCGCGGCCACCACCGGCCTGCCCGGCGTCCCACGTCCTGGCGTGCGTCCCGTGCGGCACCGGACTGAATCCGATTGCCGGCACTCCATCGGCGCGGGACCATCACCCGGTGAACGGAGCCGAGGGTCTGACGCTGGTCAAGGTCGTGCAGACGTGTGCCGCCTTTCCTTCCCAGTGGGACGCCTGGACGGCGGAAGGGCAGTACCTGTTGCTCTGGTACCGGCACGGCGAGGGGCGCGTCGAGCGGCATCCCGGCCCTGACGTCGACACGCAGGACTCCTGGAACCAGGGCCTCTCGGCGCTCCTGGTCGAGTGGCACGACGGCACGGGCGGCGGGGCCATCAGCCTCGAAGCCTTCCTCGCGGCCGCCGGAGTGGTGCCGGCCCCGGGAGCGTCCGTGAGCTGATGCCGGCGTGCCCGGTCGTCGTCGCCACCGGACGAGGCCGCGTCGTCCGCCCGCTGCGCGGCGCTCGACGCGTGGCCGCCCCCGCCCGTGGTCGCGGCTCCTCCGGAAGTCGACGTCCCGGCACCGCCACGTCCCGCGGACCGTGCTCCCGCGCCCGCATGGTGGCCGCCCGCACTTCGGCACCGAGAACTATGGTGTCCCACCACATACGCCACTGACCTGCGCGTTCCTACGGTGTGGCGACACGTAACCGTCCCCGTCCCACGTCAGGAAGTGGTGCCGATGTCCGCCCCCGCGACCGCTCCGCCAACACCGAACAGCATCCGCCGTATCGTCGCCGCGAGTCTCATCGGCACCACCATCGAGTGGTACGACTTCTTCCTTGTGGGGTCTGACCTGCGATGACGCAGGCATCCTAGCAGCCCTTCCGAGAGGCGTCCGGGGGGTCTATCGGGCTTGTCAGGCCCGATTTGTACGCAATATGCCCCTGTGGCCAAATCTGGCAAAGGCGCCCGATTCAAGATCGGGAGACTGGCGGTTCGAGTCCGCTCAGGGGTACCGGCGCACGTGGTCCCGACCGGGAGGAGCCCGGAGGGCCGGGATGCCCGACGGCCTGGAGCCCCAAGCGGGGGCCGGACTACCCGAGACCGTCGCACACCCCGGCAACAGCGAGCGCAAGCACCGCCCCGCACGAGTTCGCGAGTCGTACGGAGGGTGCGACTCCCCCGAACCCCCGCCCACGACTCCGGGCGGGGGCTCTTCCATCCCAATCCCCATCCCAAGAAGTGATTCGTCATGTCGAAGGAAACCCGCAACTGGCTGTCCCGCAACGTCCTCGTCGGCTTCACGGAGAAGCGCGGCAACGCATGGCACTACCGCGAGGGCGACCAGAACCACTACCCCGGCCCGATCCCGGTCGAGGACGTGCACCACCGCCTCTTCCACTGGACAGCCCAGGAGAAGGAGCTGTACGTCAAGGCCGAGGTCGGTGAAGGCGCGATGCTCATCCCCGGCCGCAAGGCCATCGTCCGCAGCGACACCGGCGCCGTCCTGGGCATCTTCCGTGCCGGCTACCAGCCCCACCAGTACGGGGAGTGGCTCCTCGACAATGTCGCCAACATCATCGACGACGATCTTCAGATCGGGTCCGCCGGCCTCCTCCGCGAGGGCGCTGTCGCCTGGGTGTCGGTCGAGGTTCCCGACAACATCATCACGCCCGAGGGTGTCGTGTTCCGACCCTTCCTTCTGGCGGCGACGTCGTTCGACGGCACCGTGGCGACGACGTACAAGCGTGTTGTGACGAACGTCGTGTGCGACAACACGATGCGGGCCGCGCTGGACCGTGAGCAGGGCCAGGTCTTTCGGGTTCGGCACTCGGCCAAGAGCCTCTCCCGTCTCGGCGACGCCCGGGACGCGTTGGGGATCGTGCACGGTATCGCCGAGGAGTTCTCTGCCCAGGTGGCGTCGCTGTCCTCCGTCAAGGTCGACGACCGGACGTTCGAGCGTGTGGTGAACCTGTCGGTTCCGATGCCGCAGGGCGGCCCGGACGGCGCCGGTAAGAAGCGGGCGGTCGCTCTGGCTGAGAAGAAGCGGGACGCTCTCTGGCGCATGTGGCGTGAAGATGACCGTGTGGCGCCGTGGAATGGCACGGCTATGGGCGCGTGGCAGGCGTTCAACACCTACGAGCATCACGAAAGGGCTGTCCGCAAGGGTGCGGCCCGTGCCGAGCGCAACATGATGCGCACCGTCAGCGGCGAGATCGAGACCGCCGACGCTGAGGTGGTGCACCGAATCCTGGCCCTGGCGGCGTAAGAGACACCGGACTGTGGGGCTGCGCTTCTAGCGAGGAGCGCAGCCCTTTCTCTACCCCGATGGCAGACGAACATGAGAATGAGGAAACCCGCTATGAGTAACTTCCATCCCTGGCCCAAGAGGACGCCCGAATACAAGGTTCGGCGGGCCCTTGAAGAGCTGGGCGACCATCCCGAAGAGCGACTGAAGGAGATGGGTGTCACGGGTGTTCCCGGCGACCCGGAACACTGCCTTCTTGCGAACTATCTGAACGCGAAGATCCCCCTGCCCGGCGGTGCAAGGTGGACTGTGGGGCCGGGCTGGGGCTACGGAATTCCCATCCCTGACGCCAGCGCTGCCCTGGCCCGCGAATTCGACCACGGCGGGCACGCCGACATGGTCGACTGGACGCAGCCCGCCAAACCTGCCCGCTTCCCCGCCCCCGAAACCACCCCCGCCCGCGAACAGGTCAAGGAAGACGTGTCATGAGCCATCCCAGGAATCTCGGTGCTAGGCATCACGCGTCGAAGATGACGACGGCGAAGGTGCGGCAGGCCCGGAAGTCGTATGCGACCGGCAGGTGGACGATTGCCGGCCTGGCGGTGAAGTACGGGATCAGTAGCCCGTCGATGTCCGCGATCCTCAAGCACCAGTCGTGGAAGCACGTGACGTGATGGGCCGGTTTGAGGACTGGGACATTGTGGCGATCGTACTATTCATCGCGATATTTTTCGGTGGTCTCTTCATCGTGTTCATCCTGTCTGAGCAGGCCACCAACGAGACGGCACGGCAGTGCATCGCCGCCGGTTTCGAATGGATCGACGGTAACTGCGTCCGCCGCTGACTCCGGGGGTCATGCCCCCGGTGCTGGGAAAGCCCCCCGTCGCTGAGAACGACGGGGGGCGCCCCGACTGACCCCCCTTCCCCGCGCCCTGTGACGGCGGCGCGTGCGGGAAGGGGCCATGCCGCTCCCCCCGCCCGCTACCTGTGGGGGTCGCAGCGGCAACCCGGCGCCCGCCTTTTGGGATGGGGCGGGCGCCGGGCCACATCCCCCACCCATTTCCCCATCCCTCCTGGAGACCCGTCATGAAGATCTACTACAAGGCGACTCGCACTGATGGTTTCGATTTCTTTTCCGGAACCGTCGACTACGCGGGCGCTCTCGCATCCGGTAAGCCCGTGAAGCGCAAGCCCGCCACGGACGAGTATGGGGCCATACAGTTTGCGTGCTGCTCGGACACTGTCTACCACGCCTCCGACGCCCCTTCGGAAACCCTCATCGGCGGGGAGTGGCCGTGCAGGCTGTTTGAGGGCACAGGCCGCCCGGTCGCGCAAGAGGGCCACAAGCACGGTTTTCGTTCCCTTCGTGTCCTGGGTGAGGTACCGGCCTGGCAGGCTCTGGGTCCGAACGGTGAAGCCGTGGCGGCACTGATCGAACGTGCATCCCGCCTCACCCGGGAAGAAGCAGAACAGCTTCAGGCCGCCCGGGATGCCGCCCGGGATGCCGCCTGGGCGGCATCCCGGGCTGCCGCCTGGGATGCCGCCCGGGATGCCGCCGGGGTTGCCGCCGGGGTTGCCGCCGGGGATGCCGCCAGGGCTGCCGCCTGGGATGTCGCCTGGGCTGCCGCCGGGGATGCCGCCAGGGCTGCCGCCCGGGATGCCGCCGGGGATGCCGCCCGGGATGTCGCCGGGATTGCCGCCCGGGATGCCGCCCGGGATGTCGCCGGGATTGCCGCCAGGGCGCTTGTTGCTCGGGACCTCATCTCGGAAGAACACTTCAACGCCCTCTATGGGCCGTGGGCGTCGGTACTGGGGGAGGTGCCGGCATGACTGCCAGTGCCCCCTGGTCGCCCCAGAACCCCGACGGCGACCTCGTGCCCCTCCTGGCCGAAGCCGTTGAAGAGGCTCGTCGCCGTCACCCAGCCGGAAAGGGCGCCGCCACGATGGAGAAACTCACGGCTGCCGACCGGTGCGACCAGTGCGGCGTCACCGCCACCTACCGGGTACGCAGATGGACCGACATGGGCCACGGCGTCCGCGAGACGAGAACCCTCGACTACTGCGCACACCACTGGCGACAAAACTTCCCAGCCATGACCGACCAAGGGTGGATTGTCGTCGCCGGCAACCCCGACCAGATCAGAGGTGTGCCGTGATCCCCACGCACGTGTACCGGCAAAAGCCCGTCCGTGGCCGCATCCCCGACCACGCCAACGCCGCCGACGCCGAACGCCAAGACCGGCAGCGACGCGCCCGGCAACGCCAGCGCCGCGAACAGATTCAGGCGGAACGAACGGCCACCCGCAACGACCAGGAGGAGTAGCGCCGCATGGAACGCTTTCACCGCATCTTCAGCTCGAAGGGCTACCAGTTCTTCCTGCTGGCGGTTGCCCTCGCATTCATGGCCGCCAACATCGTCGCAGGCAACACCCTCCTCACGATCTTCTGGGCGGTCCTGCTGGCATGGTCCATATGGAATCTGAACCGCATCTGCACGGGCCGCGATCCCTACTACAACGAGCATCACGGGAAGGGGAGCGATCATGGCTGACATCGGTGAGGAACAGGAAGAGGTCGAATTCGAGCCCTTCCCCGAAGAGGCCCCGGTCGAGGCCCCGGCAGAACCGGTGCCCGCATGAACGGCGACGACGAATTCATCCGACTCTCGCAGCGTCTGGAGAAGGAGATGACCGCCGGACCGGTAGCGGCCTGGATCAGCCGTACGGCGGCGGCGGTGCTGGCGGTGCTGATCGCCGCACTGCTGCTGCTGGCGGCGGCCACCGCCGGGGCCGGCCTGGCGCTGGCCCTCGTAACCATCCTGGAGGTGTTCTGATGAGGGCCCTGATCGCAAGAGTGCTGGAGGCTCTGCACCGCCGTTACTGCCCGTGCCAAGTCGACGTCGAGACTTTGGATGATTGGGGAGACGGCCCCTGCCGCTGCTGCCGTGGCCCCGAGGAGGAGCCGTGACCGTTGCGCTGTTTCACGGCCACCCGATACGGGTGGGCCGGTACGAGGAGATCCGGCGGTGGGCGCTGCTCGTCGCCGCCCGCGGTATAGCCGACCTGCGCCGCTTTGCCTGGACGGACACCGGAAAGCTCACCATCCGCAAGGGCGACCGCGAGGTCTTCACCGGCTGGGAGGTAGCAGAGGTAGAGGAGCTGTGACGTGGTCGACGGCTGGAAGCTGTCCACGCATGCCGTGGACCGGGCCCTCGACATGGCCCTCGACCCCGACGAGATCCGGCGAACCCTTGCCGACCCGGCTGTGACGCAGCCGAGCGGATCTGGATATCCGGACAACTGCGAGGTCTGGGCGGCTGGGCGGATCGCCCTCGTCGTCGCCCCTGCCGAGCGAATCGTCATCACCTGCCTGTGGCGTGGGGTCGTGTACGAGCGGGGGACGGAGAGTGAGCCGTTTCGTGACTGATTTCTCCAAGTGCTGCAAGGATTGTTTGGCGGAATTCGACGCCTATCATGCGGGGACGCGAACGGAGGCGCCGCCGCGGCTCACGCGCCCCGCCCTGAATCCCGGTCCTCGTTGCGCTACGCACTGGCGGGAGGAGCTGAAGCGCCGCCGCCTGGCCGCCCACGAGAAACACGTCCAGGGGGTCTACGGGCTGAAGGAGGGCGAGTATGCAGACCTATACCGTTTCCAAGGCGGTTTGTGTGCGCTGTGCCGCAGAGCAACTGGTGCTAGCAGACGTCTATCTGTGGACCATGATCACGCAACAGGGGCTGTGCGAGGTTTGTGCTGTCGCCCATGCAACTCACTTCTTGGTCACGCCCGAGACGACCCCGCCTTCTTCCAGCGGTGCATCGCCTACCTGAACGATCCGCCCTACCAACAACTGAACAGACAACAGAACAAGGAACCCGATGCGATGCCACGTCTGCGACAAGCCGACGAAACCGACCCAGACGGGTAGGTACCGACAGCACAAGAAGCCCGACCACGGTGGGCACGGTGACAGCCGCGATTACTGCGACGCCTCCGGGACAGTCGTCCCGGACACTACCGGCGAAGATACTAACGTCGGCGTTACCTTCTCCCACCCCGCTCCTGTCGCCGTCGACATGTTCTCCCGTCCGGCAGGCCCAGAAGGGCGGCCCGCGGCCTTGCCGATGACCGACCTCGGCAAGGAAGTAACGGCGCGGCTCAAGGAGATGTTTCATGGGTACGTCAACCGGCAAGAGCGTTCCCAGCAGACCGCACTTGGGCCTTCCGAGATCGGGTCACCGTGTGACCGTCGACTGGCGATGTCACTCATGCGGATGCCGAGGGTCAATCCGGGTGGAGACGGATGGGCCTGGTTTGTCGGGACCTGCATTCACGCTGGACTGGCTGACATGTTCGCATGGGCAGACGCCGGTAGTGGACGCTATGCGGTGGAAACCCCGCTGACCTTCCCGTCAGCGTACGTGCCGAAAGGGACCGGGGATCTCCTGGACCGCATGCTGTTGATGTTCGGCCCCGCCGAGAGGAGGTAACGCGTGGCGAACGAGGACAAGTTCATGCGGCCTGCGGAGGCGGCTCGGCTCTTTGGTGTCGACACGAGGACGATTATGCGCTGGTCTGCGGCGGGGAAGCTTCGCAGCGTCCAGACCCTTGGCGGTCACCGGCGTTACTTCCGGGAAGAAGTGATGCGGCTGTGGGGCGAGATGAACGGAGACGCGACATGACCCCTGACGATCCGGACGACTTCTACCGGGACGACACCCCGCCGCCCCGCCGCAAGTCGGAGCCGATGGAGGGCTTCGCCGCCGAGCTCGCGGGGCGGATCCGCGAGTTGTTCTTCCAGTACACCAACCGACTAGACCGGTCCCAGCAGAAGCATCTGGGGCCTTCTGAGATCGGCACCCCCTGCGACCGGCGGCTCGCGATGTCGCTCATGGGTATGCCGGCCGTCAATCCGGGCGGCGACAACTGGGCGTCCTGGAAGGGTACCCAGATCCATCGCGGCCTGGCGGAAATGATCGACTGGGCGAACGCCAACTCCGGCCGGTACGCCACGGAGATGCGAGTCGCGCTACCCTCCGAGCGTGTGCCCGGCGGCACGCTGGACTGGCTCGACCGGACGCTGCTGATGGTCGGGGACTGGAAGCTCCTCGGATCGTCCAGCCTTTCCAAGCTCCGCCTCGACGGGCCGCCGCCCCGCTACCGGATTCAGGCCCACTGCTACGGGCTCGGGGCGACGCGGGCCGGTGAACGCATCGAGCACGTGGCGATCATCGGGATGCCCGCCGAAGCTCAGTCGCTGAACTCGCTATACGTCTGGGCGGAGCCGTACTCGGAGCAGGTGGCGCTCGACGCCCTGGCGCGAGTCGACCGGATCGCGGAGCAGATTGGCACCGTCGGGAACGGGAGGGGCGAAGCCAACAAGCGGCTCCTCGCTCTCGCTTTCCCCACGGCCGATGACTGCAAATTCTGTAGCTGGCACACCAAGACGAAGAGCGGCTGCAACGGCCATCAGTCATAACCGAACACCCAACAGAACAGAGGAACCCCGCATGGCAACCCCCAACCAGCCCGGCTACGAAGCCGATTTCATGGAGGAAGGCGGCAAGTCGTTCTCGTTCGACGGGACTCCGCCGATCTCCGTGACCGGCATTGTGTCGGTGGACAACCCGGTGAAGATGCAGCAGCGCGACTTCGATACCGGCGATCTGCTGACCTGGCCGGACGGCAATCCGAAGTGGCAGTGGCGCGTCGACCTCCAGACCGAGCTGCGTGAGGCGCCGGACGACGACGGCATGCGCTCGGTGTATCTGAAGTTCCGCTCGAAGGCCGCGGTGGTGAACGCCGTGAAGGCGGCCGGCGTCAAGCGCATGGAGCGGGGCGGGCGGCTGACCCTGACGTACACCAGCAACGATCACAGCCAGCCGCATCGTACGAAGCCCGAGTACGGCTGCGGGCCGCAGTGCCAGCAGGGCCGCGGCTACCCGGCGAAGAACTACGAAGCGAAGTACGAGCCGCCGCAGCAGGGCCTGATGGACTCCGGCCCGGATCCGTGGGCGGGGATGAACGTCAGCCCTCCTCCGGCGGCTGCCCCTCCTGCGCCCCCGTCCGCTGTGACGGCGCCTGCCCCTGCGACGGCTGCGCCTGCTGTTGACCCAGAGCTCGTCGCCTTCTTGGTGGGCAAGGGCATCGGCAACGCCGCCACGCTCGACGCGGCGACCGCGAAGCAGATAGCGGCCGTCTATCCCGACAACCCGTTCAAGTAGGAGACCCGCGATGACCGACGAGACGACCGCCACCCAGCGCCGGGTCCGCAAGCCGGACCCGCTGAGCCGCTACCGGAAGGCGCGGGCGAAGGCGGACAAGGCGCGGGCCGCGTACGAGAAGGTGCAGGTGCTGGCCGCGGCCCTGCATGATGCGGAGGCGGAGGAGAGGGCGGCGTACGACGCCCTCTCGGACGAGCTCGGTGAGCTCGGCTTCGTGGACGGCGACGAATAGCCCCCTTGACAGCCCCGACCGAATGGGGCATTCTTGGACATCGCAACCAGTTGCGAAGGTGCCGGTTACTTCATTTTGCTGAAGATGAAACCGTACCGTTGCCGATCTTGTTCCCTGGTTGCGCATGGCTTTGATGCCAGTTGCGCAGGAGACGGTTACTTCCACTGTTAATGGAGTGGTCGCGGGTTCGAGTCCCGTCGCCAGCCCCTGGTTGGCGTAGCTCAGTTGGTAGAGCACTTACGTTACCGTCGCCGCCCTGGTTCTCTGGCATCAACCTCTTCTGGTTCGCGCTGCGAAGGCAGCCGGGTACTTCTTTGGGTGAAATATCCCCGGCAAGCCGCACCTGTTCTCGCGACCCCCCTCTTCTCAAGGGCGCCCCCCGTCGGGCGCCCTTTCTGCTGCGCCCCTGCCCGTAAAGGAACCCCCGCATGTCCCGATTCAACCACCGTGGCGCCAAGGCCGCCGGACAGTCCCCGATCACAACCACCACCCAGGCCCTCACCCACGAGGGCGGCAGCGGCTACCACCGCGACGAAAAGTCCGAGCTGTTCCTCCTCGCCGTAGCAAACCTCGTCAGCCAGGACGCCTTCTACGAGACCGGCGGCGAGCGGGACAACCGATACCAGCAGCTCATCCGCCACCTCGCCGTCACCGACCCCGACTGGACCGTGTCGCTGCTGACCTGGCTCCGTAGCAGCGCCGGCATGCGCACCGCCTCCCTGATCGGAGCGGCCGAGTACGTCAAGGCGCGTCTCGACAAGGGCATCCACGGCGACAACCGGCAGATCATCGACATGGTGTGCAAGCGGCCTGACGAGCCCGGCGAACTCCTCGCCTACTGGCACTCCCGGTACGGGCGGGCCCTGCCGATGCCGGTGAAGCGCGGCCTCGCCGACGCCGTCCAGCGTCTGTACGGAGAACGATCGCTGCTGAAGTACGACACCGCGTCCCACGCCTACCGCTTCGCCGACGTCATCGAGCTCGTCCACCCGACACCGAAGGCGCCGTGGCAGAGCGATCTGTTCCGGTACGCCATCGACCGCCGCCACAAGCGGGAGGATCCGCCGCCCGAGTCGCTGGAGATGATCCGGCACAACGCCTGGCTCCGCGACAAGGCCGGCGAGGAGCCGGAGATCGCCCTCAATGCCACTCACCTCGCCCAGGCGGGTATGACGTGGGAGGACGCCCTGTCCGCGGTCGGCTCGAAGGTCGACAAGGCCGCCCTGTGGGAGGCCATGATCCCGTCGATGGGGTACATGGCGCTGCTGCGGAACCTGCGGAACTTCGACGAGGCCGGCGTCAGTGACACGGTCGCCGCCGGGGTCGCTGCGCGCATCGGTGACCCGGGCGAGGTGGAGCGGTCGCAGCAGTTTCCGATGCGGTTCTTGTCGGCGTACCGTGCGGCGCCTTCGCTGCGCTGGTCGTGGGCGTTGGAGAAGGCGTTGAACCTGTCGCTGGCGAATGTGCCCCGGCTTCGCGGCCGGACTCTCGTCCTGGTCGACCGGTCGGCTTCGATGTTCTGGGCGCAGTCGAAGCAGTCGCAGCTCACCTTCGCTGACACGGCCGCGGTGTTCGGTACTGCGGTGGCGGTGCGGGCCGAGAACGCGACGCTCGTCCAGTACGGCAGCCTCAGCGAGGAGATCACCCTGCCGCGCGGGATATCGGTGCTGAAGGCGATCGAGCGATACAGGAACATGGGCGGCACGAACACCGTCGAGGCGGTGCGGCAGCACTTCCAGGGCCATGACCGTGTCGTCATCGTCACCGACGAGCAGGCGTACCCCTCCTACTACGGCAGTGTCGATGACGTTCTGCCGGACAGCGTGCCGCTGTACACCTGGAACCTCGCCGGCTACCGGGTGGGGCACGGCCGTTCGGGCAGCGGGAACCGGTACACGTTCGGTGGGCTGTCGGATGCGGCGTTCCGCATGATTCCGCTGTTGGAGGCCGGGCGTAACGCCGACTGGCCGTGGGTGGGGTGACACCAAAAGACCGGGGTGGGGCGCTAGTGGCTGGGCGCCCCACCCCCTCTCATAACCGAATAGGGGTCGCGGATGCCTCACGAATACGAGAAGACGCATCACGAGTGCCACTGCCGTGACTGCGATCCGATGGTGGCGGCGGCCGAGCGACTGGACATCTGGAAGACGGCTCACAAGGCGCTCACCGAGCGGTCCTGGCCGTCGTCATACGACGTAGACCCGCGCGACGTCCTCATCCTCGCCCACTGGCTGCTTCATCAGGAGGACGCGAGCGACAGCGGCGATGGGGGGTCGTCGTGACCACCACAACAGAATAGAGGCCACCCATGGGAACCGACATCCACGGCGTGCTCCAGTCGCGGTACCGCGACGGACAGAGCTGGTATACCGAATGCCGGATGGAGGACGGCCGCAACTACCGGCTGTTCGCCGCCCTGGCCGACGTCCGGAATGGCTTCGGCTTCGCCAGAGTCCCAACCCACACGCCGATCACGCCCATCGCCGAACCGCGAGGGTGGCCCGACGACTTCAGTCTCAAGCAAGTGCGGTGGATCCTCGGCTACGGCGACGACGAGGATGAAGCGTGGCTCGGCGATCACTCGTTCTCCTGGCTCGGCCTCGACGAGGTTGCGGACTGGAAGGGCTGGGACCAGGAGCTCAAGGAGTGCGGTTACATCAGCCGCGAGGAGTACGAGTCCTGGGATCCCGTGTTCCCGCCGGCCGGCGGCTGGTGCGGTGGGATCTACGGCCGCGACGTGGTTGCGATCGACCAGCGGAGCGACGCCGATCTGCTGGCAACGAAGGATTGGACCCACGTCCGGGTCTACTGGTCACGTCCGCTCCGGGAGAGCTGCACGGCGTTCCTCGCCTGGGTGGAGTACGCCAGGGCCAAGACCGCAGGGCAGGAAGCCCGCATCGTCTTCGGGTTCGACTCGTGACCCGCCGACTCGATACGGCCGTCAAGGCTGCGATGACCGGTGCCGGAAGTATCGGTTTCCTCCTGCACGCCGCTCTGACGGCCGCCGTGATCTGGGGCGTCATCGAGCTGGTCGCCTGGCTGACGAGCATCTGATGACCAGGGCGAAACGCGTCACCGCCGGCGAGCTGGAGCCGGATGTCGTGGAGCGGATCCGCGCCGACATCGCCCGGTGGCGCCCCGGCCTGTGGGCTCAGGCGGTGTCGCCGGGGCCGACCTGCCGCTGCGGAGTGAGGCGGAAGCCGGGGCGGTGGACTCGGTACGCGATCGACGAGGGGCGGTGCTGGCGCCATGCGCAAGGTCCTGAACGGCCGGAGGATCAGGGACCTCGCGTTGCCGGGTGACGACGACGGCGTACTCGACTACCTGATCCGGCAGGCCGTCCGCCGCGACGGACGGTTCAGCGCGCTGGAGCGCATCGTCTACGGCTGCACCGCTTTCCAGCTTCAGCACGGACTCGATTTCTGCATGATGATCGACTGTCCGAACTGCGGGGGGCTGTGAGGACGGCAGCAGAACGGATAACTGAATATGGATAACACCGGCCCTCGGATCCTGTCGCTCGACATCGAAACCAGTCCGGTCGTCGCCCACGCCTGGGCCCTCTTCAAGCAGAACGTCGCGATCAACCAGATTATCGAGCACCCCCGGACGATCTGCTTCGCGGCGAAGTTCATGGATGAACGCAAGGTCCATTTCTACAGCGAGTTCGAGCACACCCACAACGGTATGGTTCGGGCCGCTCACGCCCTGTTGGACGAGGCCGACGTCGTCATGCACTTCAACGGCGACCGCTTCGACCTGCCTAGGCTCAACACCGAGTTCATTCTCGCCGGGCTCACCCCGCCGGCCCCGTACAAAAGCATCGACCTGTACAAGGTCATCAAGGGGAACTTCAACTTCACGTCCAACAAGCTGGCCTATGTGTCGGAGCGCCTCGGCCTAGCCGGGAAAGTGAAGCACGACGGGCACGAGCTGTGGATCAAATGCCTTGCCGGCGACCCCAAGGCGTGGGCGCAGATGCGCCGATACAACGTCCGTGACGTACGGCTCCTGGAAGAGATCTACGACAAGGTGCGGCCTTGGATCGACAACCATCCGCACCACGGCCTGTACACCGGCCAAGGCGACGTGTGCCCCAACTGTGGTGGCGTCGACCTGGAGCGCCGCGGTTTCGCCCTTACCGGCGTAGGCCGGTTCCAACGCTACCGGTGCAGAGCCTGTGGCACGTGGTCCCGCAGCAACCGCCGGGACCACGGAGTTACCACCACACAAGCGAAAGGAAGGTGAGGCGGTGAGTGACCTGACCGCTTCGTTCATCCTCGGTCTCTTCCTCGGTACCGTCCTGGCCCGAGTCCATAACCGGCGTACGGCGCTGGCCCGCATCGAAGCCTACGCCAACGGAACCCGATAACACCCCCCGTAAAGGAGCACTGAATGAACCCCGAACTGGACTACCACGAGGAAACCCTGACAGTCGAGCTCGTCAGGGACGGCACCACCACCCGCGTCGAGATCATCGACGAGACAGGTGCGGTCATCGGCATGGGCGTCGCCCGCCGCCGCAAGGGCGACAAGCGCAACGCCGCGGTCGGCACGGCTATCGCGATGCAACGTGCAATGCGCAGCAGCGCCGACGCCTTCAGTCGAGTCGTTGTCAACCACTTCACCGGTAGGCAAGTCCTGTGACTCCGCCGAAGCCGAAGAAGCCGGCGGAGGGCGAGGGCCGGAAGAAAAAGAAGAAGGGTCCGACTCAGGTATCCCCGATGCAGCGGGTGAAGGTCATCGGTGCCGACGGGAAGGTGAGGTTCGTGTGGCGGCCCTGGTGAGCGAGTGCGCGAAGAGGTCGTACCCGACGCGGCTCGAAGCGCGGGCGACGCTGTTGAAGCTCTGGAAGATGGGGCGCTCCGAGTCGTCGACGTACTACTGCTCGGCGTGTGATGCGTGGCATCTGACCAGGAAGAAGCGGAGGTGGCCGTGAAAGAACCGAAGGGGCACTTTGAGCACGAGGATGATGAGCATGGCCTGACCGGCGAGTGCTACGGCTGCGGTCACGAGTGGCCGTGCCCGAAGTGGCGGGCTTGGACGTCGTCGAAGGACTACCGAATCCAGGAGCTGGAGAGGAAGGTCGAGCGCCTCGGCCTCGACTCCGCCGGGAACCGCAGGGAGCTGTCGAACCTCCGCGAGGCGCACCGCCGTCTTCAGCTTCTGGTCCGGGGCGGCATCATGCTCGCCCTGCGCGACGCCGGGGCCGGGAGCATCACCGAAGAGGTGACCCGTGAGGCGATCGACGTGACGCCCCCGTTCAGCGCCTTCAAGGAGTTCACCCCCGGCCTGACGGAGTACACGGTCACCTACACCGGCCCCAACTCGACGTACGTCAACGGCCAGCTCGAATCGCAGGTCTGGAGCAGCGGATGAGCCGCTGCCCCTTCAAGCTGCCCGCGATGGGCCGCTGCGACAAGCCAGAAGGGCATGACGGCCCGCACGCCAACGGCGCCTTCAAGGACTGGGCGCACGAGCTCTCCCCCTCCCCCTACACCGAGCCGTTCGCCGCCCTGGACAACGGCGCCGCCGCATCGAGCCCCGAGACCGCCCCCGAGCACTACCGCGGCAAGGGCATGGAGCCGTGGGATGTGGTCGACGCGTTCGGGCTGGACTACTACCGGGGCTCGGCTCTGAAGTACATCTTGCGAGCCGGACGCAAGGGCCCCGCCGCTGAAGACCTGCGCAAGGCGATCCACTTCCTGCGTAAGGCGCTGGAGCTGGAAGAGAACAGAACGGACAACTGAATATGGCTAAGTGCGCGGTAAACAATTCGCAAATCGCAATCAAGGCGACAGGTTCGACAGAGTGGACCGACATCTCGGATCACTGCACTCGGTGGAGCATCGACGCCCGGGTTGGGGAGATTTATGAGTGCCGGCTGACGCTGTTTGACGGCAGCATCATCCAGATAGACAAGCGCCATAACGGGCTCAACGACCAGCCGATCAGGGTTGATGCAGGCGGCGAATCGGTGACAAGGGTGACGCGGAAGCACAATCCGCACTCGCTGAGGCTGGCGACCAACGATGTGATCTCGGTAGCCGGCCACGATCTTTCCGACCATATCAGCGGATACAGCCAGCACGTACGCGCGGGAGAACTCGACACGGTCGAGCTGGTCATTCAGTGCGACGACGATGTCCTCCGGATCAACGGTGTGCACCCATGGAACGAGAAGGACAACTGAATATGTACGAATACCCCAGCAACTCCCGGTCTCACGAAGAACAGCGACGCGCGTGGGCCCTCGAACTGGCCGCCAGCACCTTCGGCAGCCGAGCGGTGTCCAGCGACGTCGTCGCGTCCGCCCGGCGGTTCGAGGAGTACCTGAAGACCGGCGGGGAGCTCAGTAACGGGCCGCTGATCGGCGTCCAGATACAGTCCAAGCCCCAGAGCGACGCGGCCTGCGACAGCGGGCGCGCGTTCGAGAGGGCCATCGAGGAAACCATGAAGGTGATGAAGCGCAAGGGCAGCCTCCCCCGATGAGCTACGCACGCCTCGGCCAGAGCGGCTCCGACGTCTACGTCTTCATGGACATCAGCGGGCACCTCGAATGCTGCCTATGTGCGCTGATGCCGGTCGGCCGCATCCTGCCCGGGAGCTTCAGGGCGCACTGCACACAGGGCATGGTCGACCATCTGGCCGAGCACGAGGCGGCAGGCCACCACGTCCCCGATTACGTCGTGCCCGAACTGCCGGCCGACGACGCCGAGAACTTCCCCCGCGCGAAGGGAGGTGAACCCGAATGACGGGGCCGATTGACCCGATAACCGACCTGGCTATGGCCGCCGCGCAGGCACACGAGCTGTACCAGGCATATGTCGAAGCTGGATTCACCGAGGAGCAGGCTTTCGAAATCCTCAAAATCCAAGTCACTGCTGCTGCCATGCCCCCGCTTTTCGGACGGAGGTGAATTCGATGACAAGACTCCTTGAGATGAGTGACGAGGAACTCGCCGCCCGTTTGCGGGCCGCGCGCACCCTCTCACAGGATGACGTGTACGGTAAACGCTGCTGCAATAATCTGCCGATCCCCGCCCAGGCCAGGTACGAATCTGCCGCGCATCATCACGGCGTCGACGCCGCATCGGAGCACTGATGCACCGCGGCGACGCCGTGTGGGGCGGCCTCTTCGCTGCTGGTATCGGCTACGAGCTGTGGGCGATCCGCAAGGCCCGCCTGGACTACACGCTGTCGCGAACTACCCGCCGTGCGATGTTCCTGCACACCCGTGGCGGGCGGCTCGTGTTCACGGCCGGGTGGATGTGGTTCGCGGGGTGGTTTCTTCGTCACGTCATGGAGTTCGGAGAGGAAGGATTGTGATGGAGGAGGAACGCAAATGCCCGCCGTTTCGGCATTACTGGTATTCCGAAGCGGCGCGGGCACCGCGGGTGATCGCGATGGACTGGTGCTGCGTTTGCGGCCATCCGCGCCCGGTAGAGGACATTCCCGGGAACCGAAGGGCGGTGAAGCGGTGACCACCCCCAAGACGCATGTGCACGTCTGGTTCCAGCTCTACGTGTGCTACGACCCGAAGGCGCGGCTCGGCTCCCCCCTGGTCGAAGTACGGGCTTGCGGATGCAAGAAGCAGCATGCCCGACCCTGGCGGCCCGTCCCCGAACCATCGTGAGCCAGCCCGACGAACCAGCCCGGCCCGAACCCACCGTCGAACCCCAGCCACCAGCCGATGTCGGAACCGAATGGCGCTACTGCTCTTCCTGCGCCCGCCTCGAACCCGCAGACGAAGCGGGTGTCCTGCTGCCGCACCTGGCCTCCAAGTCGACGTCGTCGACGCTGATGTGCCAGGGCGGCGGCGAGAAGGGGCCGCTACTGCCGCCCAAGCCTGACATGGCCGCGGTGCACAAGTGCCCGTACATGAACGGCTGCAACATCTGCAAGCCCAAGGACGACGATGACGACTACGACGACTGAAACCGCGAGCAAGGGCGTGGACTCCGCCCTTCCGCCGGGGCACTGGGTGTGCCCCGGATGCTCCCACGACGGCACGATCGCGCTGTGCGGTGCCTGGCTGCTGGGCATTCCGGCGCCGCCGTCGGCGCCCCGCTGCGAGAGGTGCGACGACGCCCTCGCCGACCACATGGCTAGCCATCGAGGAGGTCACCGATGACCGACGACACCGTACGACAGATCCTGCGTGACGCGGCCGACTACATCGCCGAGCACGGGCACTGCAAGGGCCGGCTCGAATCCTGGTCGCCCGATGCCGATCTGCCGGCGGTGTGTGCGCTGGGGGCGCTGCGCCGCACCGGCCTGAGGCATGGGATCGCTGCGTACGGCGCCGCCGTGGGGCAGCTGGCCGACCACCTGCGCTCGCGGGACGACGACCCGCGCATTCCCTACGCCTGGAAGCGCTGGGTGGACAGCGCCCAGCTCATACCCATTTACAACGACCACGAGGCTACGACGGCTGAGGACGTGATCCTCGCTATGAAGCGGGCCGCGGAGGACCGGTGACAGGCCCTGGAGGAAGGAGGCGATCCGAATGCGGAAGGAGGGGTGGGCGCGTCGGCGTAAGGAACTCGACCTGATGCGCGCCAGGGGTATCGATCAGTACGTGCCCAACGACCAGCTCGTGGAACACCTGCGGTTCCTGGAGCGGTGGTGGCCTCGTACCGTGATCGCGGAGCGTATCGGGATGAGCCCCACGTTCGTACACGACCACCTGGAGGGGCGTTGTGTGCGGGTGCACCGGGACCATCTGGCGAAGGTGCTGGCGGTCACCGTCCCCGAGGACGAGCGGGTTACTGACGAGGACCGGTTCCTCGGTGCTCAGCGCATGGCCCGCGGCCTGATCGCGAAGGGGTTCACGTCGCGGGTCATAGCCGAGCATGCCGGGATGTCCGAGGAGTCGATGCGTTCGCTGACGTCGGGCACGAACCGGAACTGGCAGGGCATGAAGCCGTGGACGTACGAGCGTTTTCTGCGTGCGGCGGAGAAGCTGGACGCGGCCAGCCCGGGGGACTACGGCGTCTGCACAACGGCACAAAAGACCAACAAGACGCGGTCGGTGCAGAAGCATTGGGCGCCGCTCGGCTGCTGGGAACTGGCCGAGATCCACAAGCCCGATGCCATCCCAGAGTGGACGGGGGCATGCGGCACCGAGCAGGGCTACCAGATCCACTACCGGGAGAAACACGAGTTTCCCGACCCCGAACTGGGCACGGTCAGGGCCTGCGGGCCATGCCGCGAAGCCCACCGGGAGTACCGGCGCCGAAACCCGCAGGCGCCCCCGTGGGAACCGCACGCCGCCGCCGTACGCGAACTCATCGCCGACGGCCTGGGCGACACGGACATCGCCGCCGAGCTCGGCATCAACCCGCGAACCGTCGAACGCATCCGCAAACCGAGGAGGAAACAATGACTAAACCCGAAATCAACCAGGAACTCTTCCAGAAGATCCGCGACCAGTTTGTGCTACATCCCGAAACACACGCCCAACGGGACTGGGAAAGCTATGCCACCTGCGGCACTCAACGGTGCGTCGCAGGCTGGGCGCTCCACTTCCACAAGCCGCACCAGGACATTGACACGACCCGCAAGGAAGTGCTCTACACCCACGACAAGTACCATTTCAACCTCAACGGCGGCTACGAGGAGAGCGCCCGGATAATCCTCGGCCTCACCCCGGACGAGGCCACCCGCCTCTTCTACGAGATGGATGACAGCGCGGCCCGACGCATGGTCGAACTGTACGCGCTGAAGGGCCGCAACCGGGATCTTGCATGAGTGACACCGAGCGCGACGCCCGCATCCTCGCCGGCCAACACATCCACAGCCGCTACCCAGAAGGCGACGAACACTGCCACGGCGGCACCTCCGCCCACCTGTGCTCACAGTGGGAGCGGCAGCTCGAAGAATGGCGAGAAGGACTATGAGCATCACCGCTATCAAGCCGGAACTGGTGCCCGCTCCCTGCGACTGTTACGGGCACCCCGAACCTCTCAGAACCACCTTTGCTCCACCCTGGCTATCAACCTGCGGCTACGCCCACTGGAAGTACGGAACGACATACCACGATGGCGTCAAGATCTCTGCGGAGGCCGCGAACAACAACAAGATGAACACCCGCTGGTTCATCGACGACATCGAAGTCACCCATGCGGAAGCGCATGACGCCCTATTCCCCAACGGGCACCGGACAGCAGGCAACTGTGACGTCGGATCCTGCGCCAAGGCAGCAAAACCATGATCTTCCTTAGAGCCGCCCTCACCGCCACGCAGCTCGCCGTCGCCGGCCTCGTCATCGCCACCGCCCCACCACCCGGACCCGGCGACGACCACGCCCCCGACCCACGGCCCGCCGCCGAAACCCTCCGCGACAGCATCGCCGACACCGACACGGGCGGCGTCGAGGTCACTGTCGACGGCGCCGCCGTCGTCGTCCACACCGGGGCCGGGCAACGCTTCGACGCCGTGTGGATCACCCAAGACACCGACGGAAGTTGGACCATCGTAGAGAGGGCTCCGGAATGAGCAACCAGGAAGAAATCAGGAATATCCTGCGGGAAGCGGCCCGCATCATCGAGCGTGACGGCTGGCACCAGGGCGACTTTTTCCGGGACGATCCGAAGACGGGGCCGGTGTGTGCGCTTGGCGCTCTTCGGCGGGCCATCGCCAGCAGCGCCTCAGGCGAAGCCGTCAGTGGCAAACTGTACTGCGAGGCCGCCGGCCTGGTCGAGAAGGCCGCCAGCGAGGTCATTCCTCGTGTCGTCCTTCCGGCGTGGAATGACGCTCCTGAGCGGACCGCCGAGGACGTTATTCTCGCGTTGAAGCGGGCCGCCGATGGGTGACCACACGCCCCTGGACGGGTTCATGGCCGAGGCGGACCGGTGGCGGTCGGAGCACCCGTGGCGGTGCCGTTGGGGGCGGGTCTGGCGGCGTGCCGGCGATGTGTGGCGTGCCGTGCGCTTGGAGCCGGTGTGGGCGTGGCAGCGGGCCCGGCGCGGCTACTCCGAACGCGACCTGTGGTCGCTGGACACCTACATTGCCGGCGTCGTCGGGGCCGGCGTCCAGCATCTCAAGGAGGTCAAGCACAGCCATCCTGTTGAGGTCACCGAGCAGGAGTGGGACGACATCCTCGACCGCATTGCGGGGCCGCTACTCGCGTACGCGGAAGGCAAGTTCGATCCCGGGCTCAGCTTTGAGGACGAGCTGGTGCAGTACGAGGCTGCGCGTGAGGCGATGCGGTTGTTCGCTGAGCACCTGGGCTCGATGTGGGACTGACCCTCTCAGCGAGACAGCGGCTCGAAGGACACGGTCGGGGCGATGAGCCGACCGCGTCCGTCGGCCACGGCACGCCCGTAGTCGATCAACGTGTTGTTGACCTCGGCCTCGACGTGGTCCTCGGGCGACTGGCAGCCAGGGCAGCGGTACCCGGCCAGCCTGCCGTTCGCCATGACGGCGTTCCATTCCTGAAAGTCGCTGCCGTCCTTCCAGCATGCCCGGCCGCACGTGTCACAGTATCCGACCGGCCCAATCCTGCGCCCCACACCAACCGCCCAGTGTCCGTATCCCGGTAGCCCCCGTACAGCGTAGCGGCTACTGGCGCTGCCGGTTCTGGGCTTTGATCTGGCCGAGTAGTTGCGGCGCCAGCTCCCACGGGAACTCGTCGTGCGGCGGCATGGCGAGGATCTGCCACAGCCACACCGCCCAGTCTCGGGGCATGGTCAGCGTGAACCGCTGGTGGTGGCTGATGGCGGCCCCGTCGTACATGGCCCGCGCCCAGGCAGCGACCGCCAGGCGGCCAGCGTCGTGCGCCTCCGGCCACGGGTGGCACATCGACCAGTCCTCCATGCGTTCGGCAACGCACAGCCAGTCCAGGGCCTCGAAGGTGACCTGGTACGACGCCTTCCGCAGTTCGATCCTCACCGGGCGGCCTCGATGCCGAGAGCAGCCAGCAGCCTGGAGGCTTCGGCCCTGATCTCGTCCGCGGTGTCCCAGAAGGTGTCGAAATACTCGACGACCTTCTTGTCCATGAGCGTCGGGTCGTCCTCGTGCCCGTCCTCGTCGCGGTGGGCGTCGCGGACCTCGGACCACTCCGCGTTCAGCACCTCCCACGCCCTGATCGCATCAAGCAGCGGTGAGGGATCAAATGTCAGCCATGCGTCTGATCGTACACAGGCCGGCCCCAACCGAAAGAGAAACGAGTACATGACCATATTCGCTTGGGTGCTCATTGCGCTCATCGGGATACCCGGGGTTATTGCCCTGCTGTACGCGGCCTTTGTGGAGCCAGCCGTTGCCTTCGCCCTCGGCGTCGTATCCCTGGCCCTCGTATTCGGCTGGGCGCTTTCGGTGGTGGTGCAATGACCCCGTCAACCGCGAAAGTCGCCTCAGAGGGGAAGGTGCTGCTGTGAACACCGTCAACTTCACCGACGAGGAACTCCTCGCCCTCGCCGAATTCTTCAAGCCCGAAGGCGGCAGCATGGATGACGCCATCTTCGACCGCATCGGCCGACGGCTGCTCGTCGTCGCTGCCAAGGCCGACCTCATCGACCCGGAGGTGGCGTGATGGGCGCCCCTGAGATGTATCCCGAGGTGTACGCCGAGCACCTGACCGGCGACCCCGTATACGACAAGGCATTCATCGCCCTGGCCGATTGCCCCAGCTTCGCCCAGGTTGAGGCGGCACTGAAAACCTACGCTCGCGGACTGGCCGAGAAAATCCGGGAGGAGTCCCGCTTCTATGTATTGGAGTCCCCTACCGGGCACCGCTTTGACCCATACATGAGGGCGGCAGGCGTCATGGCCGCAGCCGCCGACCTCATCGACCCGGAGGTGACGTAATGAGCGCACGAGACAAGCTGGCGACCGTCGTAGCCGCATCGGTTAACGATGTGCAGGACGAGTCGGTGTTCTACAGCGCCCGGCAAGCTGGCGCCGACATCATGAAGGCGGTAGACGTCTACGCCCACGAGCTGGCGGAGATGATCCGGGACAACTGCAACTGCCCTTCTAAGGGCTACTGCGATTGTGACGGCGCCGCCGACCTCATCGACCCGGAGGCGTCGTGAGATGGAAGTTCTGCCTTCACAAGGGCGCGGCCTGGTGCTGGATGTGCCACGCGTTCCACTGCGACCCGTTCGTTGACATCACCACCCTCAGCGACCCGAAGCGCGTCTACTTCTGCCAGTTGTGCAGCGGGTTCAAGTACGAGGACTACGACGAGGAGGAGTTCGAATGACCGCCCGCGACCGCTTCTTCACCGCCTACAACGACCCCGGTGAATGCTATTGCGGCGGAACGTACTGCCTATCGCTTGAGCATCTCGTCGACACCCTTCTCCGCGAACACGCCCACGAGCTGGCGGAGAGGCTCCGGGAGGAGTTGGGCAACTGTACATCCTCCTACTCCTGGGATAGCCACAGTCGAAGGTGTCGCGAATACCACTACCGCGAAGGCGACGACGCGCCGCGAGTCCCCTGCGATGACTACACATCCGAGGACGCCGCCGACCTCATCGACCCGGAGGTGTCATGACCGACAACCCCATCAAGACCTACACCTACGTATTCGACATCGAAGAAGCGCGGCGTTCGCTGTTCAGGCGGCCGAGATATGACCTCAAGGTGTTCCTGAACGTTGGGGATCCGTATCCGTACGAACATGTTGGCCAGCAATACGGCTTCAGGACCTACGACCAGGCTTACGAGGCGGGCAGGCGTGCAGCTCAAGAGGACTACGAGCGCCGACTCTTCGAGTACTGGAAAGACGGGCAGCACGGTCTGGTACCCAAGATCCCGCCATCGCGTAAGCGGGTCACCTACCACCCGGAGGGCACCGATGACTGACACCCTCATCGACGCCCGAGGCGTCCCCATCACCCCCGGCGACACCGCCATCTACGGCTTCACCGTGGGCCGCAGTGTCGCGATGGCCGAGGCCGTCGTCCTCGGGGAGCTGGTCGGCCCCGACCTGCCTCCCGGCGTCACTGCTGCCATCGTACTGGAGGAGAAGGTGTCGCTGACGCCGTCGGGGCGGGTCCGCCTCCGCGTCGTCCGCAGGTCGTACGGCGGCGGCGAGAAGCCCGTCGTGGACGTCGCCCCTGACCGGCTGGTGGTTTTGAAGCGCGAGTCCGTCATTGTCGGCGACGTCGTTTGCTCCGGCTTCCCCTACCTCCCGCCGTTGCCGACGCAGGACGAGGAGGCGAGGGCGAAGATCGAGAGGGCGATCGAGTCCTACAAGCGCGGCCTCCGGGCGACGGAGGTGCCGCCCTTCTGGGCCGGGGAGGATGGCGACCTCCTCGGTTACCACGTCTGGTGCGCAGAACGCCTGGCCGACTGCCACGAGGAGTTGGAGAAACTCGATGAGTGAGAGGTCCGACCGCGACAAGGTGTACGACGCCCTCAGCGAGCTGTACGTCTCGCATCAGCGCGGAGCTGCCCCGTTCTGGGCCAAGTCGCCACACAACTGCACCAGTTGCGAGGCACGCATGGCGAAGGTCATGGCCGTCGTGGACGAGTACGCCGAGGAGGTCGCCTATCAGGCGGTCCGGGAGTACAGGGGGTTCGCCTGATGGGATACGGACCCTCGAAGAGGCCGATCAGGATTGCCGGGCGAGTGGACTGGTGGTGGGCCTGGCGGGCGTGCACCTGGCGCGGGCGCGCCCGGCTTGTCGCCACCGATCTGGCCTGGTACGCGTGGAGGACTGACCGTGATGAGTGAGAGCGCTGAGCTGCCGAGGTTCGTCCGGCGTCACCTGCCGGGCGAGATCGTGGACGAGATCTTCGCTTACGAGGCGAAGATCGACGGCGAATGGGGCTGCTGCTGCTCCCGCGGCCAGATCGAGCGCGGGGGGTGTCCGAACACCGACGTGGACCAGATCCAGATCCTCCGCCTCCTCGCCCGGCAGTGGCGGTGGGGCCCCGGCTTCCAGAGCAGGTGGGATTTCTGATGGAGCTGGAGGAGCGCTTCTGGTCGAAGGTCGACTGGGATATCCACGATGAAGATCGTTGCTGGGCATGGGAGGCCACAAAGATCTGGAACGGATACGGGCGCTTCAAGGTGACCCGCACCTGTCTGGGTCTAGCGCACCGTATCGCCTATGAGTTGGAGGTAGGCGAGATTCCAGAGGGTATGGTCATTGACCACCAATGCGGCGTCCGGCATTGCGTAAACCCCTCCCACCTTCGCGCGGTTACCCCAAGGCAGAACACCCTAATGGGCAACGGGCCGACCGCCGTCAACGCCCGTAAGGTCAACTGCCGCTGCGGTGGTCCCTATCGACAGATCAAGCTGCAACGCATATGTGAGAGGTGTGATTATGGCAGGGCGTCCTGACCGTGATGAATGGCATCTCCGTGGTGCGCAGTGGCTTTCCGAACAAGGTGACTGCACCCGCCGCAAGGTCGGCGCCCTCATCGTCGGCCCCGACAAGCGGTTCCTCGGCATGGGCTACAACGGCGGCCGACCCGGCGGCCCGAGCTGCCTCGAAGGGGATTGTCCAAGAGGACGGCACTACGAGCGGCCCCCGAAGCACCCCTGGCGACGGAACTGCCAATGCGTGGACTGCGATCCCGACCGCTGCGCCTGCGGCAACGCCTGGCCCTGCCAGCAGGCCGCCCAGCCGGGTGAGGGCTACGACGGCGTCGGCCTGGCGTCCTGGAAGTGCATCGCCACCCACGCCGAAGCCAACGCCGTCGCCGACGCCATGCAGCGCGGCGCCGGGCGCCTCGCCGGAGCCGTCATGTACATCTCCTGCGAACCCTGCGATGGCTGCGTGCGGCACATCCGCAACACGACCGACATCAAGGCCATCGTCTGGCCGAACGGAAAGATAGGACTGCCATGAACTACAGGCGCCTCGCCCTCCTGGTCGGCACCCCCGCCGGCGTCGCGGCCTGGTACGGACTGTGGGTGGTGCTGTTCTCGACGGTCATCTCCCCAATGGCAGACACGAACGCCTGGGGCTCGGCAGTCCTGGTGGCGCTCTTGTTCACCGGCATGGCCGTTTTCGTCGGAGCCGCCATATGGACAACTGGACTCCTCGAAGAAGTCTGGGACTGGCTTCACGAATGCGGCTGCAAGAAACAGTACGCCTACGGAGAAGGCCGGTACGCGGTCACCCGCCCCTGCAAACGCCACCGACACCGTGCCGCTGAGGACCGAATCCGCGAACTCGAAAAGGAACTGGGCCTGTGACCATCATCAACCTCGGCGACCTCGTCCACCGCATCTGCCAGCGCATCGACGCAGACCCCTCCACCGTCTTCCGCCTCAACATCACCCCAACCGAACTCACCGTCCACACCCACGTCCGCAACGACAACGGCAACTACATGTGGGACACCATCACCGACGCACCCGCCGAAACCATCACAAGATTCCCGATCAGCACCCAGCTCTCCCACGCCGAAACCAACGCGCTGATCGAAGAACGACTCAAGGAACTCCGATCATGACCGACCTCTACCCCGGCAGCCTCACCGGATACCGCCACTTCCACGCCGCCCCCGACAGCGAAACCATCACCTCGGTTTCATTCCGCAACCACCACTGGCACGCCGGCGACAACACCGCCACCTGCCACCGCCACCACGACCCGAACCTCTCCACCCCAGACAGCATCGAACAGCAAGCCGCCGCCACCGAAACCGAACTCGCCCACATCTACGACCTGCTACTCAACCGGGCAGCGCTCGCCAACTCCCCCCTCGCCTACGACCAGTGGCTGTTCCGGCAAGCCGAGCACGGCAGGTTCGAGACGGAAAACCGGCTGGGCCAGCTCTACCGCGCCCTGGAATCCGTTTCACCGCACCACCGCCTCGCCGGCTGCCGGTGCGGCTTCTACGCCAGCTACGACCCCGCCACCGACTTCTACAACTACCGCGGCGGCTCCATCACACGCCAGCTCCACGGCGTCGTCGAAGCCTGGGGCACCATCATCCTCGGCACCAAGGGGTTCCGTGCCAGCACCATGCGCATCAAGGCCCTCGCTCCCGCCTCCGGCTGGGACGACACCCCGGACAAGATCCGGCTCCTTGCCGGCCGCGTCAGCAAGGTTCTGCCGTCCGTGCACTGGTACGACACCACCAACGACATGATCGCAGACTGGCCGGAGCCCGACCGCAGCGGCCTCCCCGTCACCATCGACCGCACAGAAACGGGCCTCGGCCAGAATCATTACGGCGGCGAAGAGTGGGCGCCGTGAGAACCATCATCATCGCCAACACGGGATGGCGACGTCGCCCGCGGCCCGAAGCGCGCAGCGAACACGGTGACCGATACCTGTTCCTGGAACTCCGCACCCAACAGGACGCCCTGAAAGTCCGCGGCCTGAGCGTGTACGACATCGTCTGGGTGGAACCGGCACCACCCGAAGTCGTCGACGCCGTCATGCCCTGCCTGGCGTTCGGAACCAGGGCCCCGAGACGCACCTTCGCACGCCCCCCTGACACGAACCGCCCAGCACCCTAAAAGGACCCGCCATGTACGAATACATCAACCCCGACAACGACAACATCACCATCGGCGTCGACGTCATCACGAACGGCACCTACACCGTCGTCAACGCCAATACCGCCGACCGCGTCGGCCTGGGCGTCGCCAAGCGGCACCCCGACGACCAGCACGACACGGACACCGGCGCCTACCTCGCCATCGCCCGCGCCCTCATCGACCTCGGCCAAACCATCGAAGCCGACATCCGGGCGGCACTGTGACAACCCGACCCTGCTACTGCCAGGAAAACGACGGCTACCTCGCCGTCCCCGACACCGGCGCCTACCTGATCATCGACGGCGCCGTACGCCAAGTCACCTCCAGGTGGGGGGAACTGGGCCCGACCACCGACGGGCGCATCCGGTGGGGACTGGTCACCCAAGACGAGCACGACGCCCAGGGAGGCGAATTCAGGTGAATGCCCGCAGGAAGAAGTACATCGCCGGATCCCTCGCTGCTGCCGCCCTCCTCGGCGGAGGACTGGCCGCCTGCTCCACCGACGCCAGCATGGTATCCGAGAACCTGTCCAAGGCCGCCGACAACTTCGAAGTCAACCGGCGCATCGTCATGTTCAACGGCATCACCGACCAGTACCTGCTGACCATCGAAGGCCCCTGCTCGATCACCGACGAAGGCCACCAGCTCGAAGTCGTCTGCAAGACCGGATCCGGCGCCTACAAGAAGCACTTCCTCGGCCTGTCCGACAACGTGTCCTACTTCGTGGAACAAGGCGAGCCGGTCACCGCGAGCGCCAACCACTACCGAGTCACCTTCAAGCCCCAGCAGATCATCCCCGATGTCGACTTCCGCGGCAGCACGGAAGACCTGCCGAAGAACCAGCCGTAAGGACCCCACAATGAAGATCAAGTACAAGAAAGACGGCACCGTCAAGATCACAATGTCGAAGGAAGAAGCCATCAACATAGGCGGCCTGCCGCGTCCGCAGGACGAAACCATGCGTGCGCTGTGGCTAAACCTTCCCACATCCACGCCCGGGAGCATGCAGGTGCGTTTCGAAACCGAAATGACCATCGAACTCGAACGCCAGCGCATCCCTGAAAGCTTCATCTACCGGCAGATACACAACCCGTGAACCGCGACTGCAACACAGAAAGAGAACCGCTATGACACCCGAAGAACACCTCATAAAAGCCGCCGACGACCTCGCCCAACACGGCCACGCCAAATACGCCTTCTTCACCAACCAGGCCGCGGAGTCCTGGACCACAGCCCGCGCCTGCGCCCTCGGCGCCCTCGCCCGAACCGACACCGAAACCCACATCGCCCAGCAGAGCTGGGGCGTCCTGGTCAAGGACGTGCAGAACTGCCCGGCCGCCCACAAGCTCGCCCATCACCTCCGGGCCAAACACCCCGCACTCTTCGCCGAACCCCCTGCCGACGACTACGACACCATCACACAGTACAACGACCACCCCGACACCACCGGCGAAGACGTCATCCTCGCCATGAAACAGGCGGCACACGACACGGAACCGACATGACCACCCACACCCACACATGGCGCCGGCTGACCGTCCTCCTGGAGGACGGCGGCCCGGCCCTCACCTACAAACGCTGCACCGGCTGCGGAAAGCTGCTGCTATGAACCCGCATCCCCCTACCCGCGGAAACACCATGACCGACGACCTGAACGACCGCCTCTGCAAAGGCATCCACCTGTCCTGGCTCGTCGGCCACCACCACGGCACCTACAACGTCCACGACGGCCCCGCCGACCAATGCACCCGATGCTGCCCCTGCCCCAACCACGGCGGCCCCCACATGCACCCCTCACAGTGGCAACACCGCTGCCCAGAATGCCGCCAAGCAACCGGCCACAAAATGGACTGCACCACCGGACGGAAACAAACACCATGACCGCCCGCGACAACTTCCTCACCGCCTACAACGACAGCGCCGCCTGCTACTGCGGCGACGACACCTGCCCCAGCATCGGAACCCTCATCGACACCCTCCTCCACGACCACGCCCACGAGCTCGCGGAGAAGCAGCGGAACCAGTGTCGATGCTTTCGCTCCTGCGGCTGCTGCTCTTGCCGTATTACCCCCGGAGAGGCTGCCGACCTAATAGACCCGGAGGTGGCGTGATGAGCGCATGGCGACCCTGATTCGCTCGTTCGCCGTCATGTGCACCCACAAAGGAAGCCATGCATGGACGCGGTCCGCCAGTTCGAGAATGAGAACAGACCGTACAACTGAACACAGGAGAACGGATGCCCGACACGCTCACCGCCGCCCTCTGCTGGTACGCCGCCGGAGCATCCGTCGTCCGCACCGCAACCGACGGCACCAAGCGGCCGGCCGGCGAGTGGAAGCAGTACCAGCACACCCGAGCCACCCCCGCCCAGATCCACGCCTGGTTCGCCGGCGGGCACCCCGGCCTCGGCATCATCTGCGGAGCGGTATCCGGCGGCATCGAACTCCTGGAATTCGAAGGCCGCGCCGTCGACGACGGGCTCGTCCAGGAATTCCAGGAGATCGCGGAGAACTCCGGGCTCGGCGGCATCTGGCACCGCCTCATGCAAGGGTACGTCGAAGAGACCCCGTCGGGCGGGCTGCACCTGCTGTACCGCGTCACCGAAGGCCAGGTCCACGGCAACACCAAGCTCGCCCGCCGGCCCGCCACCCAAGCAGAGCTGGCGGACAATCCCGCCGACAAGATCAAGGTGCTGGTCGAGACCCGCGGCGAAGGCGGCTTCGTGATCACCGCCCCCTCCCACGGCCCCGTCCACCCCACCGGCAAGCCGTGGATCGCCTGCGTCGGCAGCCCCGCCACCCTCCCCGAGCTCACCGCCGACGAACGCGACGCGCTGTGGACCGTCGCCCGCACCCTCGACCGGATCCCCGCGCCCCCCAGCCCGGCCGCCATGCCAGCCGCACGGACACCGGGCAGCGGGCAGCGGGACGACGGGCCCTCCCCCGGCGACGACTACGAGCAGCGCACCGACTGGGCGGAGATCCTGGCCGGCTGGACCCTCGTCTACCAGCAGGGCGGCACCCGCTACTGGCGGCGCCCCGGCAAGACGACCGGCATCTCCGCCACCACCGGCCGCAACGACGACCGCGACCGGCTGTACGTCTTCACCACCAGCACCGCATTCCAGCCCGAAACGCCGTACACGAAGTTCGCCGCCTACTGCCTGCTGCACCACGGCGGCGACTACCGGCAGGCCGCCGGGGCGCTCGCAGGGCAGGGGTACGGGGCGCGCCGGGACACGCCGGCGGTGCAGCAGGGCGAGACGGTTCCACCGCCGGCGGAGGTGGGGGGCGGCGAGGGGGCCGAACCCCTCCGACGGCTGCATGTCGCCCCTATGTCGTCGGTCATGCCGAAGCGGGTGCGCTGGCTCTGGCGTGACCGGATTCCGCTCGGGGAACTGTCGCTCATAGTAGGACGAGGCGGCATTGGGAAATCCACACTACTCGCAGAATTCGGTGCGTGGATAACGCGCGGCACCATGAAAGGCGAATATCTCGGCGAACCGAGAGATGTCCTTTATGTCGTCAACGAAGATTCGCTGGAATACACAGTCGTCCCCCGACTTATAGCGGCAGGGGCGGACCTGTCACGCATTCACCGGGTACGGGTGCAAATAGGTGACGACTGGAGCCGCCTTATGCTCCCGCGCGACTGCGAACTCGTCAAGACAGAAGTGCAACAGCGCGACGCAGCCGCCATATTCTTCGACCCGCTCTCCTCGAATCTCACCGCTAAGAAAAACGACCAGGACGAAATGCGTTCTGCGCTGGAACGCGTACGCCTCATGGCCGAAGAGGCGGGCATCGCCGCCGTGGGTCTGGCCCACACCCGCAAGGCTCTGTCCACGAATCTCCTCGACGCCATCATGGGCTCCGTCGAGCTGGGAAACGTGACCCGCTCCGTCATGGGCGCCATGCGCGACCAGGACGACGAGGAGATCGTCGTGCTCTCCCAGGAGAAGAACAACCTGGGACGCATGGATCTGGAGCCGTATCGCTACCGCATCGTCGGCCACGCGCTCGACAACCCAGACGACCCGTTGCAGCCGATCACCACGTCACGCATCGAGTGGGACGGCAAGGGCGGCCCTACGGTGTCCGACATGCTCGCCGAGGGGATCCAGACAGTCAGCCGCAGCGACGTGAACGAGGCGGCCCAGTGGCTCAAGCAGTACCTGATGATGAACCCGGGGACGCAGCGCCAGCGGGTCGAGATCGAAGCGATGAAGGTCGGGTACAAGCCGTACACGCTGAAGCGGGCCGCGAAGAAGATCCACGTGGTTTCCGAGCTGTCCGGCTTCCCGTGCGTAGCTCACTGGAGCCTCCCGGCTCCGTAGAGTGCATAGCTGGCGCAATTCCCCGCCAGTGAGGGGCGTGCTCTGACTTGCTCCAGCTTGCGCCAACCTGCTCCAACTGTAGCGTCACGGAGAGTGAGCAGTTAGGGCCGGTTGGAGCAAGTTAGAACAAGTTAGTACATATATTCTCTCTCAGAGACACCGCGCCAACCACAGCGCCCCCGGCACGCAACGTAACCACAACTGAATACGGAGATCCCGGCCCATGACCCAAGGCCCTGTCGACACCGAGATCAAACTCGCCCGATGCCCCCGATGCGGCGGATACGTCTTCGCGTGCACCAGCTCCGGACTGAAAACCGCAGCGGACCCGGCGCCCGTCACCCGCGACGGCTACGTCACCGCCCTGGCCGCAGGACGCCGCCTCTTCGACCTCGTCACACAGGCTGGACGCCCCCACAAGCTCCTCACGCGCCCCCGAACAGCCCCAGCGCCCACCTTCGACCCCACAGGCGCCCAGACGCCCGTACACAGGCCCCTCGGGGGCGCCCTGCACGAACAGCGTCCCGTCCTGGCCGAGCACGGATGCGGCGCCCACGGCATGGACGCCACCCGGGTGGAGGAGATACCCGTGGGCCCTCCCCAAGCCCCTGTGACGCCTGGCGCGCACAGGGGTGGACCCCACCAGCCACCTGCCCACGCCTCCACGCCGACCTGGCCGCACCCGGCGGCATCATCGACCACCTCCCCGCCTCCTGCGGCACCTGCGAGCCGCCGCCGTTCTAGGGCGGTGGTCGACCTGGAGCTGCCCGCCGATCCGCTGCCGGTGTGCGGCGCCTGCCAGGCGGTGATCGGGCCGGGCGAGGCATTCACCGGCGTCCATCACGAAATATGGCAATGGGCTTTTCATGAGGAATGCAATGACAACTGAAGAAAGTACCCCCCTGGCTGTTCAGGTAACCAGCGAAGAGAACGGTGTATGTCTGGCACTGCTCACAGCTGCCGATATGGAACTCGTTCTGTCGGTGACCATAGCGCCCGAGCACGCTTACAGCATCGCCCAAAAACTGACGATGGCGGCTATTCGTGTCGAGGAGAGGGGAAAGCGTTGATTTGTGATGAGTGTCGTCACGAGGCGGACTCTGATTCCAGTACCCTGCCGTCGAATGCGTGCCCGGTGTGCCGATACGAATTCGGTGTGACGAAAACGGGGCGGGTGATCCAGCACGTAGATCCGCGAGACCCCGAGTATCGGAAATGCGCCGGTTCCGGCAAGGCGCCGCGTGGAAGGGGCCACGCCGCTTGCAAGGGGCACTGCCCCTGCCAGCACAAGCCGCGCCAATCGTGGAGAGGAGAGGGTCCTGGTGTCGATGCGTGAAATCGAGCGTAACGTCGCCGCCCTCAAAGACGGCTACGACGAGCGCATCGAATACAGAATCCGGGTCAACGGCGACTTTGAAGAGCGCGCCAATACCGTGCGCATGGCGGGGTTGCTGGAGCAGCTCCGGAAGGTCGCCATAGAGGGCGGCAGGTCGCCGGCGGGCCGTGCCGCGCGCCGGCCCCCGAACAAGCCGGGCAGCCAGCCGCCGGGACGCACAGACGGGCTCACCCTCCTGGACGAGATCACCGGGGAGGTCTACTACTGGGTCGACCGCGTCCTCATGGAGTCCGGCCGTGACCGCACCCTCGGCCTCAGTCCCATGCCCGCCCTGCTGGACGCCCTCGTCGCCGAAACCCGGCTCCTGGAAGACACACACCCCGCCCTGGTCGCCGACATCGCCGACGCCACCCGCACGTGGGTGCGGCGGGCGCGGCGCCTCCTCGGCCACGACGAGTCGTACGTGATGTTGGAGGAGAGGGTGTGTGGGGAGTGTGGTGGCGCTTTGGCGGTGGCCCGGGATGCTTCGACGGCGGTGCGGTGCGTCGGTAGCCCGGACGGCGGCGGTTGCGGTGCGCGGTATGAGCGGGATACGTGGCTGGGGCTTCTTGTTGGGGGTGGGGAGGCCGCGTGAAGTTGCTGACGACTGATGCGGCGGTTGCCGGCCTGACGCCGCCGGGGGCATCTCGGGCGGTTATGGCCTATTGGAGGCGGGCTATCTACAACGCGGCCGGACGTGGAGAGATCAGGAATTATGGGGGGTCTGGAAAGGGTGAGGCTCTCTGGGCGCCTGAGGAGATACTGGCCCTGCGGGAAAAACTTTCCCGTTAGGGCTTGACAAGCCCTGGTATGGATGTCCGATAATGTGGATCGTGCGGCACCCCCTACCCTGAAACAGGGTGCGAAAGGTCCGTCGCCAACAGAAGACCCCCCTCGCACGCACGAACAAGGCCCCCGGTCCTCATCGAGGTGAGGAAGCGGGGGCTTTTTGTGTTTGGTGTGGGGGGAGATGCCGCGTGGAGCGCAGGACTGCGACCGGGATGGGCCGCCGGTGCGAGTAGGCCCCCGTCCGCTGCGCTCCACGCAGGGTTACCCCGGCTTGAAGCGTGTCATTCCCACGGGGCGGGGAGACATTTGGGCCCGCCGTCCACGAGAATCTGATCCCGTGGAGCAAAGGTGCGTGATCATGACCGCCGCCAGCGCCGGACGCTCCACCAGGCGGTGGAAACGACTCTGCGTCGAACTACGCGCCACCTTGCCCCCGCTCTGCGGCATCTGCGGACAGATCATCGACCTCGACCTACCGCCGAGACACCCCCAGTCGTGGACGCTCGACCACATCATCCCCCGCTCCGTGCGGCCAGACCTCGCGGAGGACCCGGACAATCTTCGGCCAGCGCACTACGGGTGCAACAGCGCCCGGGGCGCCGCCGGGCATGAAAAAAGGCCGGGACACCTTCGGGTGTCCCGGCGATGGGGATGAATCACAGCCTTCCCTGGCGGTGCAGCGCCATGCGGCCCTCCAGCGTCCGCCTGAACGCCTCCTGCCGCGCCTGCCGCCTGTCCCTGCGGGCCGGTTCTGCTGCATCGGCTCCGTTGCGGGCACGGTGCGCCTCGCGCACCAGGGTGGCGGCCTCCTCCTCGGACAGGTACAGGAACTGCGTCTCCCTGGCTTTGCCGGCGCGGCACACCATGCCCCGGCCCGGCTCCTCCGGGGACGGCTGCGGCGGCCACACGTCGGTGAGCATCTTCCATGCCCGGTCGCTGTAGCGGATCAGGATGCGGGTCGAGAAGTTCTCCCGGATGTCGCCGCCTCCGAGGGCCGCTGCGGTCGCGTACTGCGCCACGGCCACGACATGCATCTTGGCGGCCCGGCCCATGAACATGATGTCCCCGAGCGCGTCGATGGCGTCGTACTTGTCGCGTGGCAGCTTTCGGCCGAGGGCCTGAAGCTGGCCCATCGTCGCGTTCATCTCTTCGAACACGACGATGATCCGCTCCCCTACCGGGGCTTCTTCGACGGGCCCGGGGAAGCTGTCGACGATCTCGTTGCGGCGGTGCACCTCCATGCCGAGCGCCACCAGGGCGTCCCCGATTTCAGGCAGGGTGGAGGCGTAGTCGGCGCCGGGCAGGTTCTTGGCCCATCGGTGGCTGTGCCGCTTCACGTCGAGGAAGGCGACCTTGTTGCCGGCGGCGAGGGCCTGGGCGGCGATGCTGCGGAGGATGACGGACTTGCCGCCTCCGCTGGCGGCGGAGATCAGTACGTGTGGGCTGTCGCTGTCCAGGTCGATGGCGACGGGTTCGCCTTCTCCGTCGATGCCGAGGAGGGGCGCGGATTCCAGGGCGTCGGCGATGAGCGGGCGGGCCTGGTGGTAGCCGAACAGTTCGGGGAAGCTGTTGGGGGCGGCGGGTGTGGCGAGGCCGGTGTAGGTGCTGGTGGTGGGTAGGTTGAGCATCGTCATTCCTCGGTGGGGTAGATCATGACCCCGTGATCGCTGGCGCGGCGCTTGCAGCGGGGGTCGTTGAAGACGGACAGGTCTTTCACGCACCTCGCCAGGTGGGCGGAGCATGAGGCTGATTGGGCTTCTCGGTAGCGGGCGTTGACCAGCCACCGGGCGCGGTTCTTGCAGTTGTGCGCGAAGCATGTGGGCGTGGTCAGCTCCAGTTGTCCCACCATGAGCGGATCTCTTCGGGGGACTCGTCGTACATGTCGGCCACCATCTCTTCGAACGTGGCGGTAGGCTTGACCAGCCGTGTGGCGACCATGCGGCGCATCAGCAGCAGCAAGTCCTGGTCCCGCTCAGGTGGGTCGCCCTCCTGGTGAAGCGCGTACAGCAGGTCGTCCTCCACCTCCGACATGAGCAGCTGGATTTCGCCGGGCGTGAACGTCTTCTTCATGATGATTCCCCTGTCTCGTCGATGATTCGGGTGCCTTCGTCCTTGACGTACGTTTCGTACGCCTCGCGGACGGCTTCTTCGTACGTGTCGGTGAGAAACGTGGATGCCCACGCCATGCCGTCCTCGTTGTCTTGGGCGTCCACGATGGAATCGATCGCCTCTTGGTCGTCTATGTCGACTTCCAGGGCATCTTCGAGCACGAGGTTGCCCCCGTGGTCCCAGCGTCCGAGCAGCAGAAAGGACATGGCCGTAGCTCCTTTCAGAATAGGATGACCGTCGCGGTGACTTCACCGCGACGGTCGGATGAGGACGGCGTAGTGTTTATGGCCGGGCGTGTTGTCGCCGCATTTCCATCCGCATTCTGTGCCAGGCATGAGCTTCTTTCCTTTTCTGAAGGGTGTTTGCGGGCATGGGGACGCCCGGCGAGGGAAGCGAGTCGAATGTGAGGGCGGGAGGCCATCACGGGTCGCGTGTCCCTGCCGGGCGTCAGTGCCCCGGTGCCGCTGTGACGCGGCTACGGCTCAACCGGGCCGGGGCTGTGGCTTCAGCCGGGGTATCGGGTACCGATGGTGCGGAGGACCGCTTCCCAGTCATCGCCATCGGGCCAGTGGCCGACTACTACGGACCCGTCTGAATACAGGTCCACGCCGACCAGTTGCATCCCGGGGTCGTCGTAGCGCTCGACCGCAAGGGTGGCGATGTCGTCTTCGGGGACCTCGATCACCGCCAGGGTCTGGTTAGCGTCCGTCTTGATCAAGAACTTCATGACTCTTGTCCGTTCATCTAGTCGACGTCACTCATGCTGCTCACGCCCGTTCATCGGTCGGGTCCCAGTGCCGGCGAGATCTTCCACGCGGACAACCCACGTGACAGCCTGGACGGTTGAGGGGAGTTCTTCGAGCCGCATGGCGGCTTCCCGGTAGCAGTGCGCGATGAGTGCGTAGCGGCTCTTCGCCGAGAGGCCGCGTTCACGGTTGCCGTAGGTTTCGCCTACGGCAATGTCGTGCGCGTGCCGGTCAACGCACACGGCCTCGGCATCCTCGGGGTCCAGGATGCAGCGGTAGAAGTTGCCGGTTTTGGCGTCCATCGGCAGAACTTCGGCGGGGTCGGTTCCGGCGAGGATTTTGGCGGCTTTGGCGAGCGCGTCGTGGACGTGCCCGTTGGGTTCGCCGTTCTCGAAGGTGGCGGCGGCGAGACGCTGGTTTTCGGGCCATGACTTGTTGGCGGACAGGGCGGCGATCACTCCGGCACCGGCCATCACGTTGCCTTCGCTGATCATGTCTGCGAGCTGGTGTGCGGTGCGGTACCAGGCGCGGCCCCGGGCGAGTTGGTCCGGGGTGGCCTTGCGCCATTCGTTGATGATGTTCTGGACGAACTGTTCCCGCTCTTCGGCGGTGAGCGTCTTCATATTGATCACGATACTCACCTCCGGGGGTGAAAGTCGGGCGGGTTGGTTGTTTGAGTGCCCGGTCACGCTGCGACGCGTGTACGGCTTGACCGCCGGGCCGGGATGTCTCACGGGTAGTTGTCGTAATGAGGATCGTCGGGTCCGTCGTGCTCTGCGTGAGCGGAGAGGATCTCGTCCGCAATCGCACCCTTCCCGAAGGCGCGGAAGAGTTCAGCGAGAGCATCGGCCTCGGCGCATTGCATGGTGCAGTCGTAGTCGTTGGGCAGAAACTGCGCGAGTTCCGCCCACGTGTCAACAAAGTTACGGGCGGCGGCGACGCGTGCGGCTGTTTCCTCCGCGTCGCGCCCCATGCCCTGGTCGTGGCAGTGCGCGCAGTACCCGTCTCCGGTGTAGTCGTCGCGTTCCTCGGGGGGTACGAAATCGTCGCTGCACCCCTTGCAGCGAAGCCAGCCATCAAACACGGCGGGTCACTCCCAGTCTCGTGCGTCAAGGATTATTTCTTCGGCGGTCACGATGAAGGCCCGGTCCGTGCCGACGAACCGGGCCTCGTAGATGCCGTCAACTACCTCGCTCCCCAAATCCACGGGTTCCCCGTTGTAGAGGAGTTCCGGCGGCGGGAACTCTGGCTCAGCCAACAGAAGATCGTCCTGGCAGTACGGGCAGTTCTCGTAATCCGGATGATCCTCGTGGTAGGCATCGTGCCAGCGATCAATCATGCATGTCATGTGCAGGGTGCTCCATCTCGTCATAAGCGGTTTCATCGTCCGCGTCCATCTCGGCTTCACAGGCAGGGCACCCGTAGAGCGTTCCGGGCCAGTGCGGATAGTCGACGTGTTCCGAATCGGTCATCACAGCCACTCGCTTTCACCGGTAGCGATGTTGAACACCGCCATTTCGCTCCGGGCGGTCGCCAGCGCATACGCGCTGCGTTCCGCCGGAACGTGGTCAACGACGTCCAGGTATGCGCGCCCGTTCTCAACCCACACTCCGAAGTAGCGCGCATTCGGGTGGGTACTCACGAAACCGGCCACGTCATCCGGGGTGATCCGGGAAACAGCCTTGACGAGCGTCCAGGACTGCCCACCGACCCAATATCCAGTTTCAGGGAGGGGTTGGCGGTAGCTGTCCACAGTGGCCCCGTCGCTACCGGTCCGAATGGCTCGGTACAGGGCGGCTGTGGTGGCAGGGGCATCGGTGAGGGTGTTAGTGGCCATGACGGATCGGGTCTTTCCGAGTGGGATGGATTGACGTGTTCAGCGGTCGAAAACGACGCGTGCGCCGTAGTCGTATGAGGTGAAGCTGCGACCCTCGCCGTTGCCTCGCGTAGGCGCGTCCCAACGGCACACTTCCTGCCCGCTGCCGTCCTCATGGAGGCACGCGGGAATGGGCGCCGGAGAGAAGTCGTGCACGCTGGCAACACCGAACAGCGCAACGGCGCTTGCTGCTGCGGCGACAAGGATTCTGCGCATGACGGACCACGCTTTCCGGGTGGGATGACTCTGTGAGGGTGGGAATGTGTTGCAGAGTCCGCTACGTAGCTCCGTTGGCCGGAGTCTGCGGATTGGTTACCGCCGGGTTATCCGAGTAGTCCCGAACGCGCTAGGCGCCTTGCTCAAGCGCCGTTATATGGCTTCCCTGCAACCCCCGGTGCTCCACACCTAGGGGACGCTCACACCATCAGTCCCCACGGTCCGAATCGAACGGACACCCCGTTTCCGAGAAACCGGGCGGGATCCTTTCGTGGGGGCGCTTTACACAAGGTGCGCGTCCTTTTCCCCTTCACCGGCCAGCTTTCCTAGTTCATGGAACGTCTGGGGCGACTGCCAGGGTCGCCGCTTGCCTCACCGGGTGGGGAAACTCTATAGAGGTGTCAAGCTAGGTGGGGTCCCTATAAGCGACGCGCCCGGTATGTCGGGGTCCTTCTACAGGGATTCTCATGTGGTAGGTACTCTGCCCCTCTGGGGTTTTCCCTTATGCTTCTATTGTACCCACCACACCCCTTATCACAACCCTTTCCCGAAGAAATCCACTGAACATTCCTAGATTCTTCTACTCATTAGTAAGAACTCAATCACAACAACATCAACTCTCATTCATTCAACTTCAATGATCACATTCACTACTGAATGATCAATTCATTCCCAACACCTCATCCATCCCAACATCACTAACCATCCTCACCACCATTACCCCTCCATACCCCACCCTCATCCATCCCTTGCCCACCCACCCCTATCCCATAGGATGCAAGCCCTACGATGCACCGCATCGCCACTAAGAGCATTCAGCACAGCAACAGCTTTCCGCTTTCGAATCAACTTTCACATTGAACACTTTCAACTCTTCGAAAGTCGCAAAGCTGATCAAGTCAACCGACGCTATGCATCCCACCTTCACATGAGCGCATCAACCCCCTCGCTTGGCCACCACTCAGGTAGTCCCTGCTGTACCCCAGTGGCCGTACCCCGCACTGCGGTACGCCCGGCATACACGGTGATAAGGCGTGCTACACGGTCCCCCATATCGGAGATATCCGCTCCGACGTAGCCCGACCCCCACGAACAAGGGACCAATCCGCACAACCGAGTTCGGATCGCCTCGCATCCGCCCCCACCACAAGTCAGGTAGCCACGACTCAGGTTGCCTTATCGCTGCGTGCGGATAGGCGCGTTCGCAGGTAGACCGGTTAGTTCCTTGCCCCCTAGGCCGGTGAGCGCATATCCATGCACCCGGTCGCTTCACAGGTATGCACGCGATATGCAGGCGAGCCCCCCGGGGGGTGGGGGTCCCGCCTTATTCACGCGCGCGCGGCTGACCCCGCCGTCGGCCGTTTTCTCTCTCTAGTGGAGATTTCCGTTTGCTACCAGCAAGTAGCAATGGCTTGACCTGCGGCTTTGCCGTGCGCTCGGGCAGCCGGGGCAAGGGTGTCCTATGTGCCCATTAGGGGCGCCCAAAGTCGGCGTTCCGCCAGCCGGCTCGGGGTGGCGGCCGTTCGGTCGTCATGCATAAAGCTCTGCATACCTTTCCAGATTCGAGTGGGCAGGTATGTGCAGTTCTGGAAACTCATGCGTTCGGGGTGCTGCTCATGAATTCTCGAACCGTCGAGGCGCATAAGCGTGTGAAGGTCAGGAAGAGGCAGAAGGCGTCTGGAAGACTCAGGATTCTCGTTCAGAATTCTCGAACCGGCGAGCGGCATGAACTCCAGGTGCCTCTGGCGTCTTCGAATAGCTGGCGCATCTCGGATTACGGACTTGAAAGCATCCTGGCCGCCGGCGCACGTTACTGGTCGCACGGGTGGGATATCGGGGAGATGCAAATCGTGTCGGTCGAGCGCGTCATAGAGGGCGCTGTTCCCGACGAGTAAGGCCGCGGGGTAGTTCAGCTCGGTAGAACGCCAGGGTCATGACCTGGATGCCGCCGGTTCAAATCCGGCCCCCGCTAGACCTCAAGGAGGGGAGTGCGCCGATGGCCGAATCGAATTTCCGTGAGGCCGTTCAGTCCGGTGATCGGCGCACAGAGCTCGAAGCGATCCGGGACTTCCTGGTCAACGAGCTGGAGGGCAACCGCTGCAAGACGTGCCTGGCTTCGAAGCTCCGGACGGGTGACACCGCGGCCCTGGTGCTGCGGCTGATGAAGGTGCTCGAAGAGCTGGCAGGTCTCCCGGCAGGTGATGCGGAGGTGTCGATCCTCGATGAGCTCCGAGCCCGCCGCGATAGGCAAGCAGACGCCCCGGATTCTCCACGTCCCCTCGGTTCCAAGAACGCGCAGCGCCGGCAAGGAGGCCGTCGAGCTGGCGGCCAGCGCCGGCCTGATTCTGGATCCGTGGCAGGCGCTGGTTCTTGAGCACGCCCTCGCGTTCCGCCCGGACGGCAGATGGGTCGCCAGGGAGGTCGGCGTCTGCGTAAGCCGACAGAACGGCAAGGGGTCGATCATCGAGGCCCTGGAGCTGTGGGGTCTCTTCGTCAACGAAGAGACGATCATGCACACGGCTCACGTGTTCAAGACCGCTGCCGAGGGCTTTCGCCGCGTCGAGGGCTTGATCCTCGGCACTCCCGAGCTCAAGGCGGAAGTCACCCGCATCGTGCGCGGCCACGGTGAGGAGTGCATCGAGCTGCGGTCCGGAGCGCGACTCCTCTTCGGTACCAGGAACGCCGGCAGCGCCCGCGGTCTCACCCTGGACCGGATCATCTGCGACGAGGCCATGTACCTCACCGAGGACCAGACCGCTGCGCTGGCGCCGACGGTCATGGCGGTCCCCAATCCGCAGATCTGGTACCTCGGCAGCGCCGGCACCAAGGTGTCCACGCAGTTTGGCCGCGTTCGCCGCCGGGCCCTGAAGGGCGACGACCCGAGTCTGGTCTATGCGGAGTGGTCGATCGACGGCTGCGACGACTTCTGCCTACCCGATTGCGAGGAACATGATCCGCACGACGCCGTGGAGTCGTATGCCAAGGCCAACCCCGGACTGGGTGTGCGTATATCGGTGGAGCAGGTTGAGTCGCTGCGGCGCTCGATGGGCCCGACGGTATTCGCGCGGGAGATTCTGAGCGTCGGCGATTGGCCGACCGACGCCGATGACGAGTGGCGCATCATCGGTCGCGAGCACTGGATGGCGCGGACGGACGAGAACTCCGTTCTAGAAGACCCCTTCGTCCTTGGCGTAGACACCGCCCCCGACGGCTCGTACTCGTGCATCGTCGCGGCTGGCCGGAACGAAGAGGGCCAGCCGCATGTCGAGATCACCGGCGCTTCTTTGACGGATCCCCAGGCCGTGGACCACAGGCCCGATATTCGTTGGGTCGTCCCACGTGTCTTGGCGATCTGGAAGGCGAACAAGCCGAAGGCCGTGGTCATCGACAAGGCCGGTCAGGCGGGGGCGTTTATCGAGCCCCTGGAGGCCGCTGGCGTCAAGGTGATTTCTCCGTTGACGCGCGAGTACGCGCAGGCATGCGGCGAGTTCTATTCGGCTGTCGTCCCGCGAGCGGGTAAGGAGCCGGACCTCGCGCACCTGGATCAGCCGCCCCTGACGAACGCGGTCGCTGGCGCCGAGAAGCGGGATCTCCACGACTCCTGGGCGTGGTCGAAGCGCAACTCCGCCACTGACATCACCCCCCTGGTCGCCGCGACGCTCGCGCTCTGGGGCGTCAAGAAATGCGGCTTGAAGAAGCGGGCACGAGCGAAGGCCATCTGGAGGTGAGCGCCGTGGGAAAGATCGCGCGAGCTCTGCTCACCGGCCTCGCAGCCGTTCTGTACGCCGTCGGCTACGCCTCCCGGAAGGTGCGCAACGCACCCGCCTGGATCGCTGCCGCGTTCCGTCTCGGTTGGGAGGACGCGGCATGAGTCTTCTCGACAGGGTCAAGGGCATACAGTCTCAGGGGCGGAAGGCGTGGTCCGAGCCCCCGTTCTGGTCGCTGGATCGGCTGCACTTCGTTGACGCCAATTTTGGCAACAAGGAAGTCATTGAGAACGACTTCGTCGGCTACATTCAGGGTGCTTTCAAGCGGAACGGCGCGGTCTTCGCCTGCATGTCTGCCCGGCAGATGGTGTTCGCTGAGGCCCGCTTCCTGTGGAGGCGGTTCAGCAACGGCCGGCCGGGCGATCTGTTCTTCTCGCAGGAGCTCACGCTGCTGGAGAACCCCTGGCCGGGCGGCACGACCAGCGACCTGCTGGCCAGGATGCTCCAGGACGCGGATCTCGCCGGCAACGCCTTCCTCACTACGGTCGACGACCGCGGTCGGTACGGCCTGGCCTCCGAGGGCGGCCCCGGCCGGCGCATCGTGCGGATGCGCCCGGACTACGTCGAGCTCATCCTCGGCTCCCGCAGTGGTGATCTTCGAGCGCTCGACACGAAGGTCATCCTCTACCGCTACAAGCCGCCGGGCCAGGACAGCACGGCCGTGGATCTGCTGCCTGAAGAGGTAGCCCACTTCTCCCCGATACCCGACCCCGAAGTCCGCTTCCGCGGCATGAGCTGGCTCACGCCAGTGATTCGTGAGATCCAGGCGGACTCTGCTGCGACGACGCACAAGAAGAACTTCTTCGAGAACGCCGCGGTGCCGAACCTGGCGGTCAAGTTCGATCGGGAGACCGAAGAGGACGAGGCCGAGGAGTTCATAGAGACCTTCAATCAGGAGCACCGGGGCGCGCTCAACGCGTACAAGACCCTGTTCCTGATGGGCGGTGCCGATGTTACGCCGCTGACGGCGGACTTTCGGCAGTTGGAGTTCAGCCGCACGGTGGGTAAGGGCGAGTCGCGGATCGCTGCCGCGGCCGGCGTGCCGCCATCGTGGGTCGGGTTCTCGGAGGGCATGCAGGGTTCGGCTCTCAACGCGGGCAACTTCGCTGCGGCCAGGCGACGCTACGCGGATGCCACGATCCGGCCGCTGTGGGAGATGGTGGCGCCGGTTCTTCAGCGGCTGCTCAAGGCGCCGGCTGGCGCGTCGTTGTGGTACGACGACCGGGACATCTCCTTCCTGCGCGAGGACAGCAAGGACCGCGCAGAGATCTTCCGTACTGACGTGGCCTCGATCGCGTCCGGGATTATGGCGGGTTTTCAGACCGATGCGATGGTCAAGGCGGCGCGTGATCACGACGTGTCGGAGCTGCTGGGTCAGCACACCGGTCTGGTGTCCGTGCAGATGCAGTCGACGGGCGTCCCGGACGAAGAGGTGGACAAGGCTCGCGTTGCCGCGGAGCTCATGGCGGCCCAGGCCGATGTCATCGTCACGCTCGCCTGGCCGAAGGGGCCGTTCACCGAGGAGTCGGCTATCGCCGCCGTTCAGGCCGGCGATCTGAGTCTTCTCGTGGTGTCCGACAGGCCGCATCCGTCTGCGGCTCCGCCTGGTCCGCCGCCGTCCGACGACGGCGACGAGGTCGAGGCCGAGGACGACGAAGAAGAGCAAGAAGATCAACGTGAGTGACCCGCGCTCCAGCCTGACACCAACGACGAGCCGGGAGGCGGTCAGTCATGCACAAGAAGGCGCTCCGGCGCGTTGAGATCAAGAATGCCGACAGGGGTGAGATCGCGGCCGTGTTCTCGACGTTCGACGTCGTCGACCACGACGGGGACGTGACACGGCGGTCGGCATTCCAGGATGGGGCTCCGGTCCTCATCTCGGCGTTCAATCACGCCAGTTGGGAAGGCGCGCTCCCGGTCGGCAAGGGCGTGATCCGAGTCACCGAGAAGGAAGCCGTCCTGGATGGTCAGTTCTTCATGAACACCACCCACGGGCGGGACACCTTCGAGACGGTCAAGGAGGCCGGGGAGCTTCAGGAGTTCTCCTACGGCTTCACGATCACGGATTCGGAGCCTGGCGAGGTCGAGGGCAAGAGCGTCCGCGTCATCAAGGGCGTCAAGGTGACCGAGGTGTCGCCGGTCCTCATGGGCGCTGGTATCGGGACCCGCACTCTGGCCCTGAAGGGCCACAAGCAGGACGGAAGCCTGATGGACGACGACGAGAAGAGCGCCGTGATCCCCGCCATCAGGCGCGCGATCCCGGCACACGAGACCGAGACCGTAACCCGCTCCTGGAACTCGGCGGCCACGACGAAGGCCCTGCCGGAGCAGGCCCGCCCGTCGGAGCTGCGGACGGTGTACGCCTGGGTCGACCCGGACGGGGACCCGGAGATGAAGTCCAGCTACCAGTTTCCGCACCACCACGGCGTGGGCGGGCCGGCCAACCTGCGCGCGTGCCTCCAGGGCATCGCGACGCTCAACGGCGCCAGCGGCGACCTCGGCATTCCCGAGGAAGACCGCGAAGCCGTGTACAAGCATCTGTCGGCGCATCTGCTCGACGCCGACAGGGAACCGCCCAAGCTGCGTACAGCTGAGGGCGCCAAGGGCAGGAAGAGGTTCAACGACGAGGCCATCGAGGTGATGGCCGGCGTCGCACACCTCATTGATCGCGCAACGGAAGTCGTGGCTCTCCGGGCGCAGAAGGGCCGGGGCATGTCTCCCGCCACCGCCGACCTCTTGTCGTGGCTTGAGGGCGATCTGGTGCGGCTGAAGTCCCTGCTGGAAACCCCCGTGGACGAGGACAAGCCGGATGAGCCGAGCGATGACGATATCGCTTCGACGGTCCTGGCGGCCCTCGCGCGGGTGAACGGACTGTAGGCGAATCGTTCCGCCTTCTCACAACTGAATATGGAGTGCCACGACGATGTACAACGACGATCGGGTTGCCGAGTTTCCTGCGCTGAAGGACGCGCAGTCCAAGCTCGACGCCAAGCGGAAGTCGCTGGCCGACGTCCTCTCCGAGGCCGGCCCCGAATACGATATGTCGAAGGTCAAGTCTCTGGCCGGCGACACCCACGCCAAGGTCGCCGAGATCGGCAAGATGAACGCCGAGATCGACGAGTGCAAGAAGAAGGTCGACGAGCTGCTGGTCGTCGCGCGCGCCGCTGCGGCAGCGAAGAAGGACGAGGTCGGCTCCGAGTCCGGAGACGGCGCCCGCGAGGAGGGCAGCCGCGAGCGCAAGGACGGTAGCCCGTTCAACCTGGGCGACACCTTCACGAAGTCGAAGGCGTTCAAGGAGTACCACCGTGGCACCAGCCCGGTCGCCAGCCTGGACGTCACCCTCAAGACGCTCTTCCAGACGACCGCCGGTTGGGACTCGGAAGACCTGCGCACCGGCCGTGTCGAGCTGACGCCGACCCGACCCGCCCCGCATGTCGTCCAGTTCCTCCCCCAGACCACGACCTCGATGTCGAACGTCGTGTACATGGAGGAGACGACCTTCACGAATGCCGCGGCGGAGATCGCTGAGGGTGGCACGTACCCCGAGGCGGCACTCGCCCTCACCGAGCGGCAGGAGCCGGTCCGCAAGGTCGCCGTCTTCCTCCCGGTCACGGACGAGCAGTTCGAGGACGAGCCGCGTGCCCGCGACTACGTCAACAACCGCCTGCCCTTCATGATCCGCCAGCGCCTGGACTCCCAGGTCCTGGTCGGCAACGGCACCGCCCCGAACCTCCGGGGCACCGAGAACGTCACCGGTATCCAGACGCAGGCCCTCGGCGCGGACTCGATCCCGGACGCCATCTACAAGGCGGCCCGGAAGATCCGCGACGACGGCTTCGCGGAGCCGAGCGTGGTGTTCATCCGGCCGTCGAAGTGGGAGTCGGTGCGGCTCCTGAAGACCGCGGACGGCGTCTACATCTGGGGTCACCCGTCGATGCCGGGCCCGTTCACGATCTGGGGCATCCCGGTCGTGGAGACGACCGCGGTCACGGAGACCAAGGCAGTTCTCGGCGACTACGCCAACTTCTCCGAGCTGGCGATGCGCCGCGGCATGGACGTCCAGGTGTCCAACTCGCACAGCACCTTCTTCGCTGAGGGCAAGCTCGCGATCCGTGCCGACATCCGGGCGGCCATGATCCATTACCGCCCGAAGGCTTTTGCCGAGGTGACCGGGCTCTAGATCATCTTCCAGCTGGGGGTTCGCCAAGCGAGGCGACGTAAGGGCGACAGGTCGTCCCTGTACCGCCCCCTCCCTCTCGGGCCAAGTACGCGGCTCGTGAAGCCTTTTGAGAGGACACTCCATGTCTTTCAACCAGTTCGTTAACGGGCGTCAGCCCGGCTCGCGGTCGCGGGTGATGAGCTACAGCGTCGGGTCGCCCGCGCTGGGCACAACGACCGCGGTTCATGCTGCGGTCACCGATGACGGCACCGAGCAGACGATCACCACTGCCATCACCAATCCCGACGTTCCTCGCGTCGTTACCGCCACTGCTGGAGGCACAGCTGGTGACATCGGTGCGATTCAGGTCACCGTCAACGGCACGGACATCCACGGCAACACGATCTCCGAGGTGCTGCCGGCGTTCACCGTCGACACCGCGGGGACGGTCACCGGCACCAAGGCGTTCAAGACCGTGACCAGCATCGTGATCCCGGCGCACGACGGCACCGGGGCGACGACCGCGGTCGGCGTCGGTGCCGCGCTCGGCCTTCCGGTGAAGCTGGACCGCGACACGGTCGTGGCGGCCTTCCTGGATGGGGTCCGCGAGTCGACCAGGCCGACGGTGACGTTCTCGTCTTCGGCGGTCGAGTCGAACAAGGTGACGCTGTCCAGCGCCCTGGACGGCAACGCGGTGATCGTCGACTACTACACGTAAGCAGGGGTGACGAGATGAGTGACACCATGAAGATCGACGCCCGCTGGTACCTCACCGAGGACCAGTCCCGCGTCGTGCCTGAGGCGCACCCGGAGGCCCGCTGGCTGCACTGGATCCCCGGCGATGTGGTGTCGCTCGAAGAGGCGGAGCGCCTCGGCGCGGTCAAGGCCGAAGCCGAGGCGCCCGCCGCTCCGCCGCGACGTAAGCCCGGCCGGCCTCCGGCAACCAAGGCGCGAGTCCCGGCGGAGAACAAGGGTCGCAGCGGTTTCCGCAGCGCGAACGTCGAAGGGTGAGTGACCGATGGCCAACAACATCAGGCAGGCCGTCGGCCGCTCGCACACGGTGCTTGCGTCGGCCGCGCGCACAGCGACTCCCGACACGGAGGAGCTGGAGGTCCCGGCCGGCGCGAAGTTCGGCGTCTTCGTCCTGGACGCCACCGCGGCGGCGGATACGCCGTCGGTCACGATGAAGATCGAGGGCGTGGACCGCACATCGGGCAAGGTGTGGCTGCTCCTGGAGGACGCTGCCGTGACTGGTGTGGCGACGAGCACGCTGAAGATCGGCCCTGGGCTTACCGCGGCGGCCAACGAGGTCGCCAATGACTTCCTTCCCCCGGTAATCCGGATCACCTGCACGCACGCTGATGCGGACAGCATCACCTACTCGGTAGGAGCGCACTTCTCATGAGTGCGGCAGGTGCTGGCGTTGGCGCTTTCAACGCGATGGTGAAGACCGGCGTGCCGATCCTGCGCCCTGAGCAGCGGTGGGAGTGCCCGAACTGCGAGCTGAAGCAGGTGACGCACGAGGCGAAGCCGCATACGCGGTTTCATCCGTGCCGCGGCTTGAAGGGTCTTGCGGCTCCCATGGTCCCGGCCGGCACGAAGTGCAAGGTCGAGGCTGTGGAGCGCGAGGACTACGTCGGCAAGGAGCTCGTCACGGTTGATGGCGAGAGCCGGCCGATTATGCGGGTTGAGACGACCCGGGACGATGGAAATGACGTGGCGGTGTTCGCACCCTGTGCAACCGCTGGAGGAGGTGCGAACTAAATGGCCTGGACTGACAGTCGGATGTTCCTTGAGTTCATCCGCATCAACTCTCTGAAGGATCCCGACGCAACGGCGCCGACGGGCTACGGAAACCTTCAGGCAGACAACCTGAAGGCGGCACTCTTCAACAATTCTGTAACCCCGGATAGGGATGCGGCGGTTGGAGATACGGGCTATAACACCGGTACCTGGCTGGTGGCGAACGAAGTCGATGATGGTACGAACTGGGACGCGGGCGGTGAGCCGGTGACCGGCGGAGCCATTACCGATCAGGGGTCTGGTGTGGTGCAGTTCGACGCTACCGATACGCCGCAAGGCGGCGCTTCGACCACGCTGTCGGATGTGCATGGCTGCCTGGTGTACGACGACGACATCACTGGCGGCACAGTAGCTGATCAGGGTATTTCGTACCATTATTTTGGCGGGGCACAATCCGTTACCTCAGGGACATTCACAGTTGTCTGGCATAGTAACGGATTGTTCCGGATCACCGTGTAATCGTCGACCCTGCCCGTCTCCGTGCCGCCGCCGAGTACCTGGAGGGCGGCTAGGCCGGTAGCGCGGAGGGGTGGGCATGGCGATCACGTTCTCGGATGCGGGTAGTGGGGCCAGCGCCACCGCTGGAAGCAGTTTCGGTATCAGCCCGTCGTTCGCGAGCGGGGACCTGCTGGTCGTCCACATCGTCCTGGGCGACTCCGGCCGTACGATATCGGCGCCCTCGGGGTGGACGGCCCAGTACAACACCGGCGGCCCCGAGGCCGGCCAGCAGCACGCCATCTTCACGAAGATCATGACCGGGGGTGAAAGTACCCCGCTCACGTTCTCGTGGACTGGCGGTAACTCGACGCATGCGCGTACCGCGATGAAGGTCGTGTCCAGCGTCAGCGATATCACGCTGCACAACTTCACCGTCAGCTCAACCGCGACGGACAACGCCAGCCCCTACACAACGTCTTCCATCACTTTCGCTGGCGGCTACGCCATCTACGGTGCGGCGGGCGAAGGATCGGCTTCTTCCTCGTCCTGGTCTCAGTCGCACGGTGACACAGAGGTCGCCGACGTCACTTCCGGTACCGGAACTGGCGAGGCGGCAGCCGTTTACCGTTCGGCGAGTACGCATTCTGGCTCGGTCAGTAAGACGATCTCGTCGTCGCCGAATGACCGGTTCGCTGCTACGTGGTGGATCGCTGAGGTGCGCGAGTCTGCTGCGACGGAGGCTGCTGCGGGGCATTCGGCAGCCACGGGTACGGCGAACGCCCCCAGGCCGGCTGTCGGTACGGCCGCGGGTGCTTCGTCGGCGGTCGCCGTGGCGAACAGCGCGACGACGGCGTTGGCCGCGAGCCCGCCGGCCGGACACGCGCCTGCCAACGCGAGCGCGTTCCCTGCTGTGGGTGCGCTTGGCGCTTCGTGTGGCGCGGCCACGGTTTCGGTTGCTGTAAACGACGCGTCGGTGTCGGTGAGCGATTCCGGGCCTGCTGGCGTTGCGGCGGTGGCGGCGGTTGCCGCCGGTCCTGGTGTCGCGGTTGCGGCGTCGGCTGGTCATGCTGCTGTTGCCGGTTCTGCGCTTGGCGCTCTGGTGGACGCGGACGACACGATCGGCGAGGCGCCGGCCGTGCAGGCGGCCGTTGTCGCTGGCGACGGGGTTTTGTCGCTTGGGGCGTTGCCGGGTGTCGCTTCGGTGGGTGCCGCGGCCGGCGATGGCTCGGTAGCGGTCGGTTCAGGGGTTGGGGCTGCGGCGGCTGCCGCTGCGGTGGCCGATGGCGTGGCGGGGCTCGGGGCAGCGCCTGGGCCGGCTGCGGGCGCGGTGGCGGTCAATGATGCTGCGGTTGCCGTGGAGTCCAGTGCTTCCGCTGGGGCGGTTGCGGGTACTGCGGCAGCCAACGATGCTTCGGTGTCGTTGGGGGTCGCGGCGGGGGCGGCATCCGCGGTTGCTTCGGTCGTCGATGCTGCGGTTGATGCGGACGACACGTTGGGCGAGGCCGGCGCGGTGGCGGTGTCGGCGTCGGCTTCCGAGGCTGTCGTGGCGGTGGCGCCGCAGGCTGGTCATGCTGCCGTGTCCGGGTCGGTGTCCGATGCTGTGGTTGATGCGGATGACACGCTGGGCGAGGCCGGTATCGCTGCGGTGTCGGCGGTTGTGGGTGACGTCCGGGCGGCGGTAGCTGCTGGGGCTGATGCTGCCGCGGGTTCGGTTACGGCGAACGATGCGACCCCGTCGTTGGCCTCGTTGCCCTCGGCCGGCCATGTTTCCGCGGCGGTCGCTGTGAACGACGGCCTGGCGGCGGTTTCTGTCGCCGCTGGGGGCGCGGCGGCGCAGGGCGTTGCGAACGATGCGACGGTGTCGTCCGAGTCGGCTACGAGCGCCCCTGCGGGTCTTGGGGCGGGTTCGGTTACGGCGAACGATGCTGCGGTGGCGGTTGCTGCTTCAGCCGGTTTGGCTGCGGTGCCGGTTGCGGCGAACGACGCGACAGCCGATCTTGCCGCGTCGCCACCTGCTGGGCACGCTTCGGTGGCGGTGTCGGCTGAGGGGTCTGTCTCTGGGGCTGGATCCTTGGCCGGCGGGGTGCCGGTTTCTGCTTCTGCTGGTGATGCGGCGGTGTCTGCTGCTGCGGGTGCAGGTCTGGCCGCGGGTGCGGGTGCCGCGGGCGATGCCGTGGCTGGTGTGGCGACGGTGTCCGGGGGAGTCGGGGTCGCTGCTGGTGCCGGGGATCCGTCGACTGCCTTGACGGCTTCTGCGGGGGTTGGGTCGGTTTCCGTTGTCGCGAATGATGCGACGGCGTCGACGGTTGCGGAGACTGATGCTCCCGCGGGTCTTGCCGCGGCAGGGGCGTCGGCCGAGGGCCCGTCGACTGCGCTCACGGTTCCGGCGGGTCATGCCGCGGCTGTGTCGGCGGCGTTCGATGCTTCGGTGTCGGTCGGTACGGAGGCGCCGGCTGGGGCTGCCGTGGTGTCGTCGCTTGTCGAGGGCGCTGTTGTGGGCCAGGGCGCCGGGGCGGGGGAGGTTTCGGCTGCGGTCGGGGCCGCTTCCGTGGCGGCGTCGATGGCGGTGGCTGTTGGTTCTGTTTCGGTGTTGGCCGGGGCGAATGATGCGACGGTGCTCATCGGTGCGGTTCCGCCGGCGGGGCATGTGGTGTCGGTGGCCGCGGCGTTTGACGCCTTGGTTGAGGTCGGTGCGCGTCCTGGTGCTGGGTTGGTGTCTGTCGGTGCCGCTGGGGTTGTTGGCGAGTCGAGTACGGCGCGTCGTGTCAATGCTGGCGCGGTCTTGGTCCAGGCCGTGACGGCGCATGTGTCGACGCCTCGCCGAGGTTTGAAGATCAGCAAGCTCAGTCGCTCCCCGTACTGGAACCGGGAGACGTAGCGAAGGAGGTGCGTTCGTTTGGCCCTCGGTGATCCCTACGCGACCCGTGCCCAGCTCAAGAGCTACCTCAAGATCACCAATAGTGATCATGACGAGCAGCTCGACGACGCTCTCAGCAGCTCGACGCGCGAGATCGAGAAGCATTGCGGCAGGCAGTTCAACGACGCCGTAACGACGTCGGCGCGGGTCTTCCGCCCACTGAACAGCCGAACGGCGATCGTCGACGACTTCCACACGACCACCGGCCTCGTCATCAAGACCGACACCGATGACGACGGGGTCTATGAGACCACCTGGGCCTCTACCGACTACGAGCTGGAGCCCTTGAACGGGATCCGGGACGGCGTACCCGGCTGGCCCTACTGGCGCATCAAGGCCGTGGAAAGCGAGCTCTTCCCCGACGGCCATCGCGCCACCCTCCAAGTGGAGGCCCGCTGGGGCTGGGCCGCGGTGCCGGCGCCTGTGAAGCAGTCCTGCCTCATCCTGGCCGCAGAAACGTTCAAGCTGGCCGGCGCCCCTCTCGGCGTGGCGGGTTTCGGGGAGTTCGGGGGCGTCCGGGTCCGGCACAACGCCATGGTGCAGCGGAAACTCCGACCGTTCTGCCGCGGCGCGAGGGTGGCGTAATGGCGTCGCTCTCGCAGATCCGTAGTGGGATCAAGACCACGATCGAGGCCAATGTCAGCGCTCTCACGGTCTATCACAAGATGCCGGAGCAGGTGAACGGGGATTCGGTGCTCTGCGAACCCTCTGGGACTGATTTCGCCAAGTCTTTCGGTCGCGGCTTGGATGAGTACGAGTTCAATCTCTTTGTGTTCGTGCCCATGGTCGAGTGGGACAGCGCTCAGGACCGCGTGGACGGATACATCACCGGTGCTGGAGCCAGCAGCATTCGGCAGGTCGTGTTCCAGAATCGGACTTTGGGGCTCACGTCCACGGATGCCCATATCTCGAAGATGATGGGCTACGGCGCTCAGTACAAGGTCGCCAATCTGCAATTCATCGGCGCGGCCCTGAAGCTCATCGTAGTGACGGACGGCAGCGCGTAACCAAAGAACTCCCCCAGCCCTCGCTGACGCGGGGGCTTTTTTCATGCCCGAAAGCAGACCAAGAAGGGGACGGTAATGGCCGCTCTCACAACTAACAACATTGTGTATGCCGGGACCGCTCCTACTTTCGAGTCGGCTGCGCTCTCCGACACGGCGGAAGTCGGGAAGAACAAGTTCGCCGTATACAAGAACACCGACGCCTCCACGCGGACCGTCACCATCGATGTGCCCACGGGGAATACCCCGTACACCGAAAAGGACCCGGACGTCGAGTACACGCTTGCCGCGAATACGGGAGAGCTGTGGATTCCGCTGCATTCGGATTATGACGACGGAACCGGTCGCTGCACCATCACCGTCAGCGCTATTGCTGGCGTGACGGTCGCCATCGTTCATGCCGGGTGGGTTGAGTAATGGGGCGGCGTAAGCAGCCGCGTGTTGTCTCGCCTGAAGTCCAGGCCGCCCGCGAGGAACAGCGCCGCAAGAACCGCGAGGCCAACAAGGCCCCGAGTCGTACCCCTGAAGAACTGGCCGCCCTGGAAGAGCAACGGCGCAGGAACCGCCTTGCCAATAAGTCTCCCGCCTATCTGGCTGAGCTTGCCGAGAAGGCCAAGGAAGAGGCGGAGGCCGAAGCGCCGAAGCCGGTCGATCCAGAACCCCCGAAGGCCGAATCCGCAAAGCCTGCATTCATATCGGCCAATGAAAGGGCCGCTTTTAGGAAGAAGGGGGCCTAACCAATGGCCGGAAAGCAGATTCTGACGAACTGCAAGATTGTTGTGGACGGTGTGGACTTCACCAACCACGCCTCCTCGGTGGAGATCACTGCGTCGAAGGACGAAGTGGACACCACGTCCTTCGACGGCGCTGGCCGGGAGCGTAAGGCCGGTCTCCAGGACAACTCGTTCACCATCAACTTCCAGCAGGACTTCGACGCCAACGAGGTCGACGCCACGCTGTTCCCGCTGTGGAACAACGCCACCGAGTTCACCGTCGCCGTCCGACCCGTCGACGCAGCGATATCCGCGACCAACCCCGAGTACAGCGGTACGTGCATCCTCCTGGAGTACACGCCGCTCGCCGGGTCTGTGGGCGACCTGTCGGAGACCGAGGTGACCTTCCCGGTTCAGCGAGGAACGTTCACCCGCGCTACGTCGTAATGCCTGCGATCATCCGCCGCCGTGGCCGGGACATGACGTTCCTTGTCGTTCCCGGTCCGGAGGTCCAGCGCGTCAGTGCAGCGCTCGGTCAAGAGGACGTTGCGATTCCCCGCCAGTCCCGCCAGGTCGTACGGCGAGAAGCTCGCCGTTTGGCGCGGGTCGCTCAGAACAAGGTCCGGAGCCTGCCGATCGCCGGCTCTTCCGGAAGGCACACGGGCCTGCGCAGGCGTGTCGCCGCCGGAGTGCGTGTCGTCGACGTCCCCGAAGGCGCCCACGTGCAAACCACGATGGCTGAAAGAGACGAGGCCATTATCCCGTGGGGTCTTGACAGTCCGAAGGGCTGGCGCCATCCGGTATTCGGGAATCGCGAAGTCTGGGTGCAGCAGCGACCTCATGTGCATGGCTGGTTCAGGGGCACGTTCGAAGACGGCGAGCATCTGATCGAGCAGTCCCTTGAGGACGTGCTTGAGCGTTCCGCTCGTCGAATCGCTGCCGAGGGCCGCATAAGGCCCCTGTGACTGGGGCGGCCGGAGGGTTTCGCGGGTTCCTCTCCGGCCGTCCCTCTTTTCAACCCGTGTGGACCCGTGACAACTCAATACAGGAGTACGAACCCATGGCGCTTCTCAGCAAGGAAGAACTTCTCAAAAACGGGAAGACTCTTCCCACCAAGGTCATCGAGGTCCCCGAGTGGGGTGGCGAGGTGACGATCCGGTGCCTTACCGGAGCCGAGCGCGACAGGTACGAGGCTTCCCTCGCCCGCCTGGACCGGAAAACTGGTGCGATGGTCCCGAACCTCGTCAATTCTCGGGCCCGGCTCGTGGCGATGAGCATCGTCGACGAGACCGGTAAGCGGATGTTCTCCGACGATGACATTCTGGAGCTGGGCGGTACCTCCTCGATCGCTTTGACGCGTGTATGGGTGGCCGCATGCCAGCTGTCCGGTATCAGCGAAGCTGAGGTTGAGGCCGCCGCGGAGGATTTCGACGAAATCCAGAGCGAGGATTCCAGCGAAGGCTAGCGCTCGCTCTGGGATACCCCAGCGTTGAAGACATGCTGGACGCGATGTCCTCGGCTGAATACACGCAGTGGCGCGGTTTCGAAAGAGCCTACGGTCCGATCGATCGGCGCTACAGCGACGAAGCTCTCGCCAATATTCATGAGCAGCTACAGGCCATCACCTACCTCATCGGTGCTCAGCTGACCAGCCAGAAAAAGGGCGCCAAGAACCCGGTTCCCCAGCCCAAGCACTTCCCTCGACCCCATGAGGTCGGCAAGCACCACGACTGAGGAAGGGGGCGGCTGGGGTGCCGGTTACGAATCTCGGCTTCAATATCGTCAGTGCCTACAATGGCCGCGGCGTCCGGCAGGCGCAGCGCGACATCCGGTCGCTCAACTCTCAGATCATCCGCGTCTCCAACATCACTCAGGGCGTCTCCACGATCGGAATCGGCGCTCTCCGCGGAGTCGCGGTGGCCACCGCCCCGGCGCTGCTGACTCTTACTCGCGCTGCGACGTCTTCGGTGGCCTCGATCACCGCGATGGGCGTAGCGGCGGGTTCGGTTGGTGGCATTTTCGCCGGCGCCATGACTGGCGCGATCAAGCGCACTATCGAGATGCGGGATTCTACCGGAGCCCTGCGCGGCGAGGTCGATAAGGCAAAGGCAGCCCTGGACAAGGAGAAGGCGGCACTCGCCGGCCTCAAGCCCGGTAGCCAGGCGTACAAGAACCAGCTTGATCGGATCAAGGAAGCGCAGGCTGCTGTCACCGAGGCGCAGAACGAGTACAACGCGTCCTTGAAGAGGATGACTCCCTCTCAGAACGCGTTTCTGAAGAGCCTTGACCTGACAACTACTGCTTGGAACAAGTTCATTGTTGCCACGCAGGACAAAACGTTGACGGTGGCCAGCCAGACCCTGACCGGTGTGGCTGGGGCGATCGGCAAGATGAAGCCGGTTGTGGACGCGATTTTCCCAGCGGTTCAGCGGGTGAGTCAGGCATTTCAGAAGTGGGCCACCGGCTCCGGTATGGACCGGTTCATTCAGGTGCTCCTCGATAGAGGGGTTCCCGCGCTGGACGCTCTTCTTCGTGCAGGCCGGTCGGTGATGACCGTGCTCGGCGCGGGTTTCCGCGCATTCGCTCCTCTTGGCGCGAGCATGGCGAACAGCATCATGCGTGGCGCTGCGGCCATGGCGGCCTGGGCTCAGGACGGCGGGTTCCTTCGCTTCATCGAGCGGGTGCGGCAGGACGCGCCTCAGGTCCGCGAGTTCCTGCGGGCCTTGAGGGACGGGCTCTCGCAGCTCCTCCAGGCGATCAGGGAGCTCGGACCGCTGGCGCTCGGGCTGTCGACGGCGCTCTTGCGGATCATCGCGTCCACGCCGATCCCCGTCCTTCAGGCGATCATCCTGTCCTATACGGCATGGAAGACCGCCCTGCTGGGACTGATCGTCGTCAAGGGTCTGTTCATCGGCGTGATGGGCTTGGCGCGGGCCGCGGTCTTCGCCTACAGCCTCGCGCAGATCCTCCTGACCGGAAGCACAAGGCTGCTCGGCGCCTCGACAATGGCGCTGAGCGTGCAGCTCCTCGTCATGCAGGCCCGCATGCTGATCATCGCGGCAGCGACCAAGGTGTGGGCAGCAGCGCAGTGGCTCCTGAACATCGCCATGCGCGCGAATCCCATCATCTTGATCGTCTCCCTGATTGCCACACTGGTCGCGGGCATCATCTGGGTCGCCACCCAGACACGCTTCTTCCAGACCGTGTGGAGCGCGGTATGGAACACCGTGAAGGCCGTAGCGGACTTCATCTGGAGCGCCCTTCAGTTCGGATTCCGCGCGATGGTGACGTTCTTCGTCATCGTTTGGCAGACCGTCTCAGGCGCCCTGGTCGCTGCATGGAACGTGGTCTGGAACCTCATGCGGGTGGCCGCCCAGGTCGTCTGGACCGTCCTCCAGGCGGCGTGGAACGTCTTCATCAACACGCTCCTCACGATCTGGAACGCGGTTTCAACCGCTCTTGCGGCGGCCTGGAACGCGGTTTGGAACGGCATCCGAGTAGCTGCACAAGCGATCTGGACCGTCCTCCAGGCGGCCTGGAACATCTTCATCAACACGCTCCTCACGATCTGGAATGTGGTTTCCACGGCCCTTGTCACGGCCTGGAACTTCGTCTGGAACGTCATAAGTACGGCCGCACAGGGGATCTGGACCATCCTTCAGGCGGCGTGGAACGTCTTCATCAACACGCTGCTGACCATTTGGAACACGGTCTCCGCTGCCCTTCGAGCGGCATGGGACCTCGTCTGGACCGGGATCCAGACCGCAGCAGAGACGGTGTGGAACTTCCTCACCGCGGCGTGGGAAACCTTCACCAACACGCTGCAATCGATCTGGGACGGCTTCAAAGACGGGTTCATGTCCGCCATCGAAGCTGTCTGGAAAAGCATCCGGTCCACGGCCGAGTCGGTCTGGCGCAGCATCGGTGAGGTCATCGAGGGCGCCATCAACGGCATCATCGGGATCATCAACCGGATCATCGGTGCTTGGAACAGGATCACGGGCGCTGTCGGGCTCGATTCGCTCAACATTCCGACGATCCCCACCGTCAGCATCAACTTCGCGTACGGCGGAATCGTTGGGGAGGCCCCCGGGTTCGCCAAGGGCGGCACCGTCGCAATGCACCGCAGGGGCGGTGTCCTCCCTGGGTATTCGCCCGGTCGGGACACCGTTCCGGCCATGCTCAGCCGCGGCGAGGGCGTCCTCGTGCCGGAAGCGGTCCGCGGCCTGGGGCCGAACTTCGTCCACTGGGCGAACCGGCACTTCTCCAGGGGCCGGGCCGGTAAGAACGTGGCCTACCCGGGCTACGCCGTCGGCGGGATCGCCGGCATCGAGGCGTGGCAGCGGGTCGGCGGCGACGTCGGCTGGGCCTTCCTTCAGGGCGGCGGTGTCGTCACGGGCGACGACGACACCCCGCGGCCGAACATCGGCCAGGGGGCGTTCTTCAGCAGCGACCCCAACCGCAGGGAGCGCAGCCCCAGCTTCGGTGGCGTTGCCGGTATCGGCAGTCCCGAAGCGCCGGAAGGGCCGATCAGCGGGTTCGTCACGAACGTGTTGGGATTCCTTGGGGAAGCGGCGATTCGTGCCGCGTTCAGCTTTGCGACCCGTCTGCTCGACGGCTTCAGCATGGCCGGCAACTTCGGGAAGATCCTCGTCGCGGGCACCAAGAAGATCCTCAACGCCATGATCGACGATCTGATTCGGCGGGACTCCGAGGCCAAGGCCGAGTTCGAGTCGATGGCGGTCGCGGGGAATCCCGGCTCCGTCTCGGCGTGGTCTGGCCTCGCGGCCCAGGCCCTCGCTAGGGCCGGCCTCGCCCCTGGCCAGCTTCCCCGGTTCCTCGCCCTGATGGCTGCGGAGTCCGGCGGTAACCCGAACGCGATCAACAACTGGGACATCAACGCCCGCAACGGCGTCCCGTCCCAGGGCTTGATGCAGGTGATTCCGCCGACGTTCGCCGCCTATCGGGACCCTTCCCTGTCTAATAACATCTTGGATCCCCTCGCCAACATGACCGCGGCTGCCCGCTACATCAGGTCGCGGTACGGCGGCCAGGTGCCCGGTTCTCCGTACGCCAACGGGACTCCGGGTGCGACCAGGGGGCCGCATCTCGTGGGTGAGAACGGTCCCGAGATGGTGAACTTCCGGGGCGGGGAGACGGTGATGTCCGCCGTCGATACCCGAAGGGCTCTTGGCAGCACGCGCGTCGGGGGAGGTGCGGCGGCTGGGGGTTCGGGCAGTATCGAGGATCTCCTCGCGATGTTCCCGGAGATCCAGAAGCACGTCGAAGACCTTGTGCCGCAGTGGCACGAGGCGATGCGTGCACGCACGGCCGAGACCTGGGCCGCGATGTCGGCGCAGCAGATCACGTCCTGGGAGGGGATGAAGGCATCCGTCTTCTTCCCGTTCCGCGATGAGATGACCGTGCAGATGCCTCTCCACCTGGAGGCCATGCGTCTGGCCAACTTCACCAAGTGGACCCAGATGGGCGCCGACAGCCTGGCCCAGTGGGAGCTGATGCGCACCGGGGTGTTCGTGCCGGCCATGGATCACATGACGGTGCAGATGCCGACGTGGGCTGCGCAGATGCAGGCGGCTGTCTCGGCGGCCTTCGCCGGCATGCTGGAGTCCGTCCAGGGCTCTTGGGCCGGCATGCAGGAGGCCACCCGCGGGCCGGTCAACTGGATCATCAGCAACAGCTACGGCAACGGCATCCGCCGGCTGTGGAACGAGGTCGCCGCGGTCATCTTCGACGGCGGTGGGCGCACGCTCCCGGCCGTGTCCACCCTCGCCACGGGTGGCCGGGTCGCCGGGCGCGGCACACGCACCTCTGACTCCAACCTCGCTCTTCTCTCCCGAGGGGAGCATGTGTGGAGCGCCAGGGAGGTTGCCGCGGCGGGTGGCCACCATGCAGTCGAGGCGCTTCGTGCCCGTGCTCGTGGCGGGCATCTGCCGGGCCTCGCGCTCGGCGGCTGGCTCACGAACGCCGGCGCGGTCTCGGGCAGCAGTCCGGCCGGCGTCCCGGTCAGCACCCCGCTGGTCCGGGGCTGGCTCGGCGACGACGTCATTCCGGTCCTGGAGAACATCGACGCCGCGGCCCGGAACGCCTTGGGCGGCTCCGCCTTCCGGCGCCTGGCCGCTCTCGGAGACGTCCTTCGACCGGTCGACTGGATGAAGCAGTACATCGAGCTCGACGACGAGCTGAACCGGGTGTTCATCGGCACGGGCCCTCCGTGGGTTCCGGGCGTCTCCGATGTCCGGACCAGCTGGGGCGGCGTGGCGGTGAACCAGCGTACGGCGCAGATGCTGAACATGGCTCTCGCGCTCGGCGCCAGTTTCAGCGCGACGCAGGGCTCGTGGAGCACCAGCGTTGCGGCGTCGGCCGGCACGCATGCCGGCGGCGGTGTCGTGGACCTGGTCCCGGCGAACAACACCAACGTCGCCGCGCTGCGGGCGGTCGGGTTCGCTGCATGGAACCGCGGTGCGGCGTGGGGCTCCCCCTCGTTCGCCCCGCACATCCATGCGGTCGCGATCGGCGACCCGACGGCATCCCCTGCGGCCCAGGCCCAGGTGGCGTCGTTCTTCGCCGGCGGCAACGGCTTGGCCAACGGCGGCCCGGACAACTTCGCCGGCGGGCTCTCGTTCGCTGGTCTGGCCAGCGGCGAGAAGCCGACCGGCCAGTTGCTGGCGCTGATCGAGCAGATGCGCGGGCCTGGCACGCCGGTCGATCCGGCGGACATCGACCAGTTCCGTCCGATCTCGTTCGACAGCGGGGGCATGCTGGAGCCGGGCTACACCCTGGCCTACAACGGCACCGGCAAGCCGGAACCCGTTGGTGAAACGGGCAAGGAGGTGCACATCCACATCCACGGAAATGTGTACACGAAATCGGCTGCCGAGTTCGAGGACATGCTCGCTGGTGCGATGCAGAACCTCAAGCGTAAGAACCGCTTGCCGCGATGAGGCGAAGGGAGCTTCCTGATGAGCATCACCCAGGTAGGAAGCTCCACCAGCGGGGTTGAGCCGGCTAGTACATCGGTTAGCGCTGACAGGCCGACCGGAGTACAGGAAGGTAACATCCTGATCGCGACCTTCCAGGCTAATGATCAGGATGCTACCTTCCCGTCCGGGTTTACAGAGTTTGTAGACGAGCTGACCGGGGTTTTCAGGCTCCAGATGGCCTGGAAGAAGGCGACATCTTCGGAGCCGTCGAGTTACTCGGTTTCGGTGGGCGCTTCAGCGCCCCTGGTTTTGAGTATTCAGGCGTGGGCCGGGGCCGATGCGGTAAGCCCCACCTATGCGGCGAGCCGGGCCGTTGCCTCGGATGCCACAGACCAGTCTGAGCCGTTCAGTACTCCGACGATCACCAACAACAACGTCGGCCGTGGCCGGAAGCTGTACCTTCGGGCCTGCCGGTCGACGAGCTCTATCATCACGTACACCACGGCTGTGTCCGGTGTCACAGAGGTCGAAGACGTCGGTGTCTTCTCCGGCGGCACCGTTCGCTACTCCCACGGGCTGTACAAGGACAACAACGACCTGGACCACGATGCCCGCGGCAGCCAGTCCGGGATCGGTATCACCGCGAGTGATACCGAAACCAACAACATCGTTGTCACCTACATCCTGACGTCGCAGATCAACGCCGGGCACGCCGCGGTCACAGCGACGGGCAACGCGCCCCGTGCAGGCGTCGGGGCAAAGGCCACCGCCGCTACGGCTACCGCCACGGCGAACGACGCCCTGGTCGTCACGGAGACCGTCGAGGCGCCCGCTGAGCCTGGGGCTGTCGCCGCTACCGCCAACGATGCGACCGCGGGGCTGGTCGAGTTCCCCCGGACCGCCTCCTACCAGATCTTCATCGACTGGGACAACGACGGAGGGCTCCAGCTCGGGGAGTTCGAGGCGACAACCGAAGGGTGGATCGGCTTCGGGAGCATCGCGCCGACGCTGACGGTCTCCGACACCCGGGCGAAGTCCGGGAACAAGTCGCTGCGCATCGACTTCCGAACCTTCAACCCGTTCCAGTTCGGTGTGGCCGGCTCCGGCTTCGACCAGGGCGGCTTCGGCGGGGACCAGTTCGACCCCCCGGAACTGCCGATCAAGTTCGACCAGGCCGGGCAGGGCTTCGACGACGGGCGGTTCGCCGCGTTCAAGGACCAGACGGCCCCCGACCCGGCCGAGCCCGCCTTCCAGTCACCCGGCATCGAGCGGCCCTTCACCGGTTTGTTCGTGGGGCGCGTCTACGAACTGGTGGCGTGGGTGTTCGTGCCCACCGGCAGCCCCGCGGTCCGCGTGGGCGTTCGCGGCATCGGCACGTCCGCCGCCTCCTCAACGAATGACGCCTGGGAGCGGCTGTCGTTCAGCTTCGCCGCCACCTCCACGGACCACGTCCTGGAGCTGACGACCGACGAGGACAACCCCGCCTCCGCCCCTGTCTGGGCGGACCTGTTCCAGGTTCTCGGCCCCGGAGAGGACGTATCGCACCGCGTGCTCGGTCTGCGGCAGGCGCTCGCCTTCTCGGCAGGCCGGGACACCGCGCGCTCCCTCGCGGCCATCAAGCCCGGGGAAACCCGCATGGTCTTGGACAACGAGTCGGGCGACTACTCTCCGGACAATCCCGGGTCGCTGCTGGCGAGCTTCCTTGGCCCCGGCCGGCCGGTACTGATCCGCGCGGAGCACGGGAACCGGATCTACAACCTGTTCCGCGGCTACCTGGACAGCTACGACCTGTCCCCGAACCCGGACAGCCGCAGCGTCGAGCTCGGTGCCCTGGACCTCCTGGGTGTCCTCGCGGACGCCGAGATGTCCACCCAGCTCTACTCCTCGCTGCGCACGGGAGCCGCGGTCAATGCCCTCCTGGACGAGATCGGCTGGCCCTCGTCGCTACGCGACATCGACCCGGGAGCCACGACCATCCAGTGGTGGTGGGAAGAGGGCACGACCGGGCTGGAGGCCCTCGCGAAGATCGTGGACTCCGAAGGCCCGCCGGCTATCGCGTACGTGGACACGTCCGGGAACCTCGTGTTTCGGGACCGGCACCACAGGATGACGCGGGCCGAGTCCACGGCCATCCAGGCGACGATCAGGGACGGCCACGAAGAGCCGATGTTCTCGCCGCCGCTGAACTACGACATCGGATGGCGCGACCTGATCAACGACGTGGTCATCGACGTGACGGAACGCCGCCCGGATGTGGAGCAGCGGGTCTGGTCGACGCAGGACCGCTTCGTGATCGAGCCGGGAGGGACTCGGGAGTTCATCGTCAAGCCATCGGATCCCTTCCTCAACGCGCAGGTTCCGGTGGGGCAGGCGTTCAACGTGGACGGTTACGAGGTCGAGCCTGATTTCGTGATCGAATCTGGTTCTGTCGGTGAGGTCACTCTGTCCCGTACATCGGGCCAGTCCACGAAGATCATCGTCAAGTCTGACTCGGGTGTACCGACGGTTATCCAGGGGATGGCTCTCCGGGCTTCTCCGGTGACGGTCCACCTGGAGCAGCAGGTGCGCAGGGCCGACACCGACTCTCAGGCGCAGCACGGCGTGAAGTCGCTCCAGGAGGAGGCGCCGTGGGTGACGGTGAACGACGCTGAGGCGATCTCCGAACTGATCATTGGGAACCGCTCACAGCGGCTTCCGGTCGTCCAGATCAGGATCACCAACGGAAACGCCCAGCGGATGGCGCACATCCTTCAAAGGCGCCTGTCTGACCGCATCCACATTGTGGAGATGCTCCAGTCGTTCATGGACCACGACTTCTTCATTGAGCAGATCTCTCACGAGATCGCCCAAGTCGGCTATGACCACAGCGTGGTTCTCGGTTGTGAGCGGGCCCGCGAGCAGGTGTTCAAGGCAACGGAGGATGAGACGGAGCCGCCGCCGGCCTTCATGTTCGATGTCGACGGCCAGGGGTTCGACGATGGCTATTTCGAGCCCGGCGACGGCTTCCAGCTCGCGGAGACCGTGTTCAAGCTGGGCTCCTCGCAGCTGGACGTAGACGGACTGGGCTACTAGAGGGCCTCGGCCCAAGGATCCCGGCGCCCCTGCCTGATCAGAAGGCGGGGGCCGGGGTCTTTCCATGTCCTCAATCAGGGAGGAACCCGCATGCATTTGATCACAGGCAGGGCTCGGGCACGTATGTACTGGGGCAACTGGATCGCCGATTGTCCCGGCAACTGCGGGTGCGCCCTGCGGCTCAAGCCGGCTCAGGCGTCGTTCCCTTGCCCGGAGTGCAAGCTCATCAGCGAGGTGGAGTGGCCGAGTAACGCCGACGAGATCTACCAGGTTCTGCTGAAGCGGCCGGCGCCGAGGAATCGGAACTGGTTCCCGGCCGGGCACGAGCTGGCCCTGCGTGCGGGCTGCCCGCACGGGCAGTCCGTAGCCGACCTGGAGGCGGAGACCGCAGAGCACATGGAGGGGTGACCCGATGGCTTGGACGTCCCCCATGACGGCGGTCGCAAACGACGTCTTCACTGCCGCCCAGTTCAATACGCACGTTCGCGACAATCTGCTGGAGACCGCGCCGGCGAAGGCGACGACCGACGGCGGGATGTTCTTCGCTACCGGGGCGAACGCCATCGCGGAGCGGGTGCCCACGACGGCGACGGTGGCGACGAGCGAGTCCACGACCAGCACCAGCTACACGGACCTGTCGACGGCCGGCCCGGCGGTGACCGTGACCACCGGCACCAGGGCGCTTGTGTTTATCAGTGCGGACGCACAGAACGACGCGGCAGGCAGCGATGCCCTGTATTCGTACGCGGTGTCCGGTAGTACTACGGTCGCCGCCGCCGACTCCTTCGGATCGTTCCTTGAGTCGTCCGGGAGCAGGCGCCACCGCTGGACGGTGGCCAGCATGCAGACCGGTCTTACGGCAGGTTCCAATACGTTCACGATGAAGTACCGGGTGTCTGCGAACACCGGCACGTTCCAGAATCGGAACATCGTCGTCGTGCCCATGTGAGGGGTGAGTCCTCATGGCATGGACCGCCCCCATGACGGCTGTGATCGGGCAACCCTGGACGGCGGCCCAATTCAACCAGCACGTCCGGGACAACCTGCTGGAGACGATGCCCGGCAAGGCCACCGCCGCAAACCGGTTGTATGTCACGAGTACGACGAAGGCCATCGCGGAGCGCGCACCCGATTCCGCGTTCCTGGCGACGGCGGCAACAACCACGTCGACGTCGTACGTCACCCTGGGAACCGGGCCGGCCGTGACGGTGACCACCGGCTCCACCGCGGTGGTGTGGTTCGGCTGCCAGCTCAAGAACAGCTTGACCAACGCGCAGGCGATGGCAGCTGTGGCGATCTCCGGTGCGACGACCCGGGACGCGGCGGACGCAGACCGGCTTCTGATGTCGGGTGTGACCGCGGACAAGGACAACCGGTTCGGGGTGTGCCGGCGCTTCACCGGGCTCAGCCCCGGCAGCCAGACGTTCACCATGCAGTACCGGGTGTCCGCAGGCACAGGCACCTTCTCCCGGCGGGAAATCGTCGTTCTGCCTTTGTGAGGTGACACGTGGCCTGGACGACCCCCATGACCGCCGTCGCTAACGCGACCATCACGGCGGCCGAGTGGAACACCCACGTTCGCGACAACCTGCTGGAGACCGAGCCTGCGAAGGCGGACGCTACGGATGTCTATCTGGTGTCGACAGGCGCGAACGTCCTGGCGAAGCGTGCGAGCGCCGGCGACCACATCGAGGCGCAGCAGGCCACGACCAGCACCAGCTACACGGACCTGTCGACGGCCGGCCCGGCGGTAACGGTGACCACTGGCACGAAGGCCATCGTGTGGATCTCTTGCGCCATGAACCAGACCGTTACGGACGCCCTCATGGCGGCCTCGTTCGCAGTCTCCGGCGCCACCGCGGTGTCCGCCAGCGACGACTGGGCGGTCATGACAAGCGGCGTCACCCGGAACCCGAACATGACGGGCAATCCTCGCGATAACCACAATCGGCGGGGTGTCGCCCGCATGGTGACGGGGCTCAACGCGGGATCCAACACCTTCACCATGAAGTACCGGGTCGGTTCTGGGACGGGCCACTTCCACAACCGGGAGATTGATGTTCTCCCTCTCTGATTTGAGGGAGGTTGAAGCTGTTGGCTTGGTCTGCTCCCATCACCGCGGTTTCCGGAGAGTTGCTGACTGCCGCTGAGTACAACGCGTCAGTACGGGACAATCTTGCCGAATGCGCTCCCAACATCGCAACGCAAGAGGGGTCCATATTTCAGGCATCTGCTCCGAATCGGATTGTTGAGAGGCAGGTTGTCTCGCACCGCGTACCCGAAGAGGATTCGATCCCGACACAGCAGACGAGCTACGTCGAGATCCGCAATGCTGGTCCGTTCGTGACGGCAGTCACCGGGGCGAGCGCGCTGGTTTTCGTGACCTGCGAGATGGCGGGGAACACGAATACGCAGTGCTCGGCGAGCTTCGAGGTCTCGGGGTCGACGAGGATCTCCGCCTCGGACAAGTGGCGGGTCGTTCATGACGCGATGGAGAAGGATCACTTCAGCCGCTATTCGGTAGCGCGACGAGTCGAGCTGAATCCCGGGTCGAATACGTTCCGCATGAAATATCGGACCGGTGGCCTTGGGCCTTTCCGGTTCAGGAATCGCGAGATCGTCGTCATACCGCTGTAGGAGGTCTCATGGCTTGGACAGCGCCCATGACGGCGGTCGCAAATACCGCCTTCACCGCCGCCCAGTTCAATACGCACGTTCGCGACAACCTGTTGGAGACCGCTCCGGCGAAGGCCACGTCCGGGGGTGGTCGTTTCTTCGCCAGCAGCGACACGAACACCATCGTCGAGCGCAGGATCCATCAGGCCCAGGTGCTGACGTCGCAGTCGACGTCCAGTACGTCGTACACGAACCTGTCCACGTCCGGCCCGACCGTAACGCTCACCACCGGCACCCATGCGCTGGTGATCGTGTCGGCGCAGTTCAGCAACAATACGTCGGACAACTCGTGCTTCATGAGTCATGAAGTGTCGGGGGCGACTTCGATTTCCCCGAATGACGACCGCTCTCTCAGGCTGCAAGGAACCCTTAACTACCAGGGGTCCCACGCGTTCCTTTGGACGACGCTCAATGCCGGGTCGAACACATTCCAGGCTAAGTATCGAGTATTCAGCGGCACCGGTACCTGGCTGAACCGCCGCATTACGGTTATGGCGTTCTGATGGCTTGGACTGCACCGAAGACATGGGTCGCCGAGCAGGTTCTCACCGCCGCCGAACTCAACACACACCTCCGTGACAACCTGCTGGAGACAGCTCCCGCCAAGGCCACCACCGAGGGTTCTTACTTCGTGGTGAGCGACCTGAATCAGATCGCCGAGAGGAAGCCCGAGGTAGCTCGCGTCTCGGCCGGCGAGTCCACGAGTTCCACTTCCTACGTGGATCTGGCCACGACAGGGCCGGAGGTCACGGTGACGACCGGGTCCAGCGCGATTGTGCTGATCTACTCGCAGTTGCGGAACACCGTCGAGGACTCGGGGTCGATGATGTCTTTCGCGATATCCGGGGCAACGTCCCGCAGTGCGCTGGACACCACCGCGATTCTGCACCGAGGCAACGCGAATCAATCGCAGCGCTTCTCCGCGTTCGACATGATCACCGACCTGACTCCCGGCTCCAATACCTTCACCGCGAAGTACAGAGTGACCGCCGATACCGGGACCTTTGGGGATCGGATGATCGCGGTTTTTGCGCTCTGAAAGGGGGAGGCGATGGCGTGGACCGCGCCGACCACCTTTGTCGACGGTCAGGTGCTCACCGCCGCACAGCTCAATACGTATCTGCGTGACAACCTGATGGCCACGGAAACGGCTGTAGCCAGAACCCCGGGCAGCTTTCTGGTCGCGAGGGCGCTTTCGCAGATCGTTGAGCGCAAGCCGGTCATTTCGCGGGTGGCCGCGGCCGAAACGACCGAGAGCTTCCAGTTCACCGACCTGAACACACCGGGCCCGCAGGTGACCGTAGAGACAGGCCCGTCGGCGATCGTTTTCCTCTACTGCGGCTCCAATAGCGATACCCCCGGAATCGCGTCAACCATGGCGTACGAGATCGAGGGACGAAACAGAGTCACGACAGGCTCCGTTCCGACAGGCGCCGTCGAGTTCCGCACCTCCGGAGGGGCAGGCTTCACGCGGCACGGCGGAGCCGTATCGATGATGAATGACCTCACTCCCGGCGAGAACACCTTCACCGCCAAATACAAGACCAGCGGTTCGGGGACCAGTACCTTCCGTGACCGCGTGATGATCGTGTTCCCGCTGTAACGGGAGGTTGGCCATGAACAACGAGGTGGAAGTCGCCTCCCGACTGGCCCGTATCGAAGCCCGGCTGGACGAGCTGGTGCGACTGAATCAGAGTCGCGGCGAAGACCACGAACAGCGCATCAGGACGCTCGAAAGATGGCGCTACGCCATTCCACCCACCGTCGTCGCGGCGGTCATCTCCGCCCTTGTGGCCATATTCGGAAAGTGAGAGCCGGTGAACCTCTTCACCCAAAAGCAGGTAGAAGATCTCTGTGTCCACGTCGGTTTCTCCCGCTCGGATGCCCGCATCGCTTCTGCTATCGCGATGGTCGAGGCTCCGGCCGAAGGCAGGCCCGGCTTCTGCGACGCCGACGCCGTCGGAGACCAGGAGCTGGCCAACTCCACGTGGGGCTACAGCTACGGCTTCTTCCAGATCCGCTCCCTGCGGGCCCACAAGGGCACCGGCCAGTACCGGGACGAGGACCGCCTCCGCAATCCCGACTTCGCATGCCGGTCGGCGCTGCACATCTTCCAGAACGCAGGCGGGGGTACGTTCAACGACTGGACGACCTACCGGACCGGTCAGTACAAGGCATACCTCCAGGACGAGTTTCCGCCCGACCCCGGCACGTATGTCGTCGTCTCCGGCGACACCCTCACCAAGATCGGCCTCAAGGTCGGTGTCGAGTGGCAGGAGATCGCCCGCCTGAACAACCTGCACCACCCGTACACCATCAACATCGGCCAGGTGCTCCGGCTCCCCGACGGCGCGGGACTGCCTCCTGAGCCGGTGCAGTACACCGTCGCCGCCGGCGACACCCTGTGGGCGATCGGGAAGCGCTTCGGCATCCCGTGGGAGCACATCGCCCGAGCCAACGGCATCGTCGGGCCGTACGTCATCCACCCCGGAGACGTTCTCGACATTCCCGGAACCCAGGGCGACCCTGCCCCCGAGCCCGAGCCTGAGCCCGAGCCTGAGCCCGTCGAGATCAACCTGTCGAACCTGACCTTCAACGCCCGCAACGACGACGTCGCCCTGCTCCAGCAGGCCCTCACAGATGCCGGCCACGACCCCGGCCCCGTCGACGGCTGGTACTACAACATGACCCGGGCCGCGATCAGGGCCTTCGAGGAAGCGGAGGGCCTGATCGCCGATGGGCTTGCCGACCGCGCGGTGTGCGAACGACTGGGCTTCGCCGTCACCGGCGAGGACCCCCCTGTTCCTCCGCCGAGCTCGGGCGCGGTGTCGGCCGACAGCATCCGGGCCGCGGCCACCGGCGGCACCCGCATATCCGGCACCTACTCGCACAGCAGCATGGCCAACCCGGTGTCTGTGTACCGCAAGGGCGACGCCGTCTACTTCCACGCCGGCATGACCATCGACTGCGACGGCCGGCCCGGCTCCATCTGCAACAGCACCACCGACCCGTGGTTCCAGCCGCAGACCGCTTGGCAGCAGTCCGACGGCCGGCACCTGGACGCCGCGGACCTGCCGTTCATCGTGATCCCGCTCGCGTCGTCGACCTGGGACTACCGGCAGCACGGTATCGGCGGCGGGGATTTGTGCGTCGTCGCTTACCGGGACCGCTTTTTGTATGCGGTCGTCGGCGACCTCGGACCCACGTACCGGATCGGCGAGGCGTCCAACGCCTGTGCCCGCGCCCTCGGCATCAACGGCGACCCGCGTGTCGGCGGCACCGGCAGCGGCGTGACGTACGTGGTGTTCCCCGGCGTGAAGGTCCGGCCCATCGAGTCGAAGGCCGAGGCGTCCCGCCTGGGCGCCCAGAAGCTGACCGAGTGGCTGGGGATCGGGACGTCGCCGGCGCCGTCCTTCGAGGGTGAGGTGCTGCGCCTCACGAATGTCGAGCGGCAGGCCGGCGGGCTCCGGCCGCTGTCCGCTGATACGCGACTGGACCGCGCCGCGGAGAAGCATTCCGCCCGCATGTCCGACGGCCTGGGCCTGGTCCACAGCGATCTGGCGGCAGCGCTTCGAGCGGAGGGCGTCAGCTTCCGGTCCGCGGCCGAGAACATCGCTGTCGGATACCGCACCCCGCAGGCCGTGGTCGCTGCGTGGATGAACTCGCCTGGTCACCGCGACAACATCATGAGCCCCGGCCTCACGCACCTGGGCGTCGGCCACGTACAGGCGTCGGACGGCCAGCACTGGTGGACCCAGATGTTCGCCTCCATGGCATGACACGCGAAGACAACTGAATAGCTGGAGGCTCGAATTGGCCACGCAAGCAGAACTGGACCGGGCCGCAGCATGGGCGCGCGCCCAGGTCGGTAAGCCGTATGTGCTCGGGTCGTTCGGGTCGTCGTTCGACTGCTCGACTTATATGTCCGGCATCGCAACGATGATCCGCGACGGTGTCGCGAAGCGGTGGTTCACCACCCACCCGTTCCACTCGGGTGCCCGTTTTCCGCTCGCCGGCTGGGAGCGCGACCTCCAGGCCCCGTTCATGATCGGCATCACGGCCGATGGGATCGGCCACACCGGCGGCACCCTGCTGGGCGTCAACTACGAAGCAACCGCCGCCGATGGCCGCCGGGTTCGCATGGGCCCCACGGCCCGCGGGGCTTTCCACTCGATGTACGAGCTCCGCTACGGCTTCCGCCCCTCGCTTCTCGAAGGGGCGCCGCTGCCTCCGGGAGGGGGAGAGAACGTGACCACCTACACGATCAAGCCCGGCGACACCCTCTACGGAATCGGCGAGCGGTTCGAGGTCGACTGGCGCGACATCGCCGAAGCCAACAACATCGACTCGCCCTACATCATTCACCCCGGCCGCGACCTGGAGATACCGGGCGCCGACAACCGGCCTGTGGTCCGCCTCTCCAACCTGACCTTCAACGCCCGCAACGACGACGTCCGCGTCCGTCAGGAGGCGTTGAACGCCAAGGGGTACAACGCGGGCCCGGTCGACGGCTGGTACTACAACATGACCAAGGCGGCCGTGCAGCGGTTCCAGGAGGCCCAGGGCTGGACCGGTCCTGACGCTGACGGCATGGTCGGCCTGGAAACGGTTGCCCGCCTCGGGCTGCGCGTGGAGGGCGGCAGCGTCCCCACCCCGGCGCCGGCACCGCCGCCGGCCCCGTCGCCGAAGACGGTGAACCTGGCGAACCTCGCCTTCAACGCCCGCAACGACGACGTCAAGATCGTCCAGCAGGCGCTGAAGGACAAGGGCTACGACCCGGGTGTCGTCGACGGCTGGTACTACAACATGACCCGCGGTGCGGTGCGTGCGTTCCAGGAGGCCCAGGGCTGGGACGGCGACGACGCTGACGGCATGGTCGGCCCCGAGACGGCCCGCCGGCTCGGCCTCAACCCCGTCGGCACCCCGCCGGTCGCCCCCGCTCCGACGCCCGTCCCATCGCCTTCGGGTTGGCGTGCGGCTTCGGAGCCGACGCACGACTACACGCGGGTGTCATGGGGCGGCAAGACGGTCAACCGCCGCACTGCGATCATGCTGGACCGGGCCATCGCGATTCTCCGCGCGGAGGGTGGCCCCACCTTCAGTTACCTCACGCAGGGCTCTTACAACCGAGGCGTCTCGGCTTCTGCCGGCACGCATGACGGCGGCGGTGTCGTAGATATCCCGTCGTCCAGCAGTGCGGTTGCTCTGGCGCTGCGCAAGGCAGGCTTCTTCGCCTGGGTGCGCACTCCGGCGCAGGGCTTCTCCTACCACATCCACGCGGTGGCGATCGGTGACCGGGAGCTGTCGTCCTCCGCTCGTGGCCAGGTCACGCAGGGCTTCCAGGACCGCAACGGCTTGGCCGGCCGCGGGCCTGACCCGGACCCGGATCCCTACCCGGACTGGACGAAGCGGTACGGCACACACGTGAGCCCGGACTGATGACCGCGATCCGGGATGTGCAGATCGCCCTCCTGGCGGCCGAGGCCGGCATCCCGGACGAGGAGCTGGCCACGGCCGTGGCGATCTGCCTGGGCGAATCCTCCGGTCAGCCTCGCGCCTACAACGGGCACGGAGGCGACCACAGTTTCGGGCTCTGGCAGATCAACATGCGGGGACGGATGGGCCCTGCTCGCCGCGCCCAGTACGGCATCTCGTCGAACGAAGCCCTCTTCGATCCGGTGGTCAACGCCAAGGCCATGGCGCGCCTGTCCTCGGGCGGCCGGAACTGGAAGCCGTGGGGCGCCTACACCAAGGGCGGCTACCGCAACAAGGGCCGCCTAGAGCGGGCGGAGGAGGCCGTACACCGGCTGCGCTCCGGCGAGGCGGTCGAGCCACCGATCGAAGCGCCGGCATGGCATCCGACGGTCAACGCCGCACACATCTACCCGGGAGGCCGCGGCCATTCGGTGTACGTCTTGCAGCGCGCCCTGGCCGCGATGTTCCCCGACTACCGAGTCCTGAGCTACCCCGACCGGCGGGGTGTGATGGACGAGGAGTCCGTGGCCTTCCTGAACCGGTGGATGGCCTCCGGGCCCGGCGGATCGTGGCCGGCGACCGGCTACGCGAACCTCGACACGCTCTCGCGGCTGGGCTACAAGGTGCCGCCGTCGCTGGAGTTCAAGGCGACCTGTGACCACGTTGACGCCGATGAGATGCACTTCTACGGAGGCTCCTGAAGTGGCAGTAACGGTTCTGCATCTGCACTGCGACCCGGCAGGCCGGGCGGTGCTTCACCTTCATTCGGACACCTACTTCAAAGCCCAGACGGTGGGCGTCGCCGTGCGTAGCAGCACCGGGCAGAACCTCGACTACCCGGGGAACGTGTCGAGCGTCAACGTCGGCCCCGACGGCTACATCTACATATCGGACCCCCGCACCCCGTTGCCGAACGGCACGTATACGGTGTTCGGCTTCTACCGCCTGGGCGGCGTCTGGCACAACCTTCCCTCGCAGCAGCTCGTGGTGCCGCCACCGCCGCCCGCGGAGGGCACCTATGTGGTGCAGCGCGGCGACACGCTGTGGGGGATCGGCCAGCAGCTCGGCGTGCCGTGGGAGGACATCGCCGCCACGAACGGCATCGAGGAGCCGTACACGATCTACCCGGGTCAAGTCCTCGTCATCCCCGACAGCCAACCGGCACCCGACCCCGAGCCTGACCCGGATCCTCCACCGCCGGACCCCGAACCCGATCCTGAGCCGGGCGGGGACACGACTACGGTTCCGGGCAAGATGGTCGTCTTCTCCGGGGACAACTTCCTGGACGGCGGCAAGTGGAACATCGGCCGCAGCTCCGCCTACCCCGGCGGCGGACCCGGACAGACCAACTACGGCGACAACAAAGCTGATTACATCCATCCGACCAACGCTCCCAGCCTCGTCCACGACGCGGACCTGGGCAGGCTGGTGTGGCGCTTCCGTGCGACCAGGAGGGGGCCGGACGCCTGGGATACGCCGCTGGCGACGACCGAGTACGTCCCGGGCGGCGGCGGGTTCGAGATCCGGCCCGGCGACACCATGACCGCCAAGCTGAAGCTTCCCGCTGAGCGGGGAGCGTGGCCCGCGTATTGGACGTGGGGCCGCGACAACCCTCCCGGGTATGGCGGGGTGCAGCCGGGGCACGGCGAAGTCGACATGTTCGAGTACCACCCGAACAATCCGGATCTGCTGGAGCTCAGCAACCGGGTCAGCGGCGGCGGCCACTACTACCGGAACAGTCAGGTGGTGCAGCCCGGACGCTGGATCGACATGCGCGTGGATTTCGGCACGGACGGCGTCGTCTGGCGCATCGACGGCCAGCACGTCTTCACCGCCAACGGGCTACCGAGCTACTGGCGAGCCTGGCCGATTGTGAACCTGTCGATTGTCTCGGCCGCGAACCCCTGGCATCCCGAACCGCTGTCGAGCGTCAACACGATCGACTTCTACGTAGCCGATTTCAAGGTGTGGCGCCCGTGAACAGGAAGGCGAGTCATGTCTGAAGGCAAGTTCCGGCGGGCCACGCACGTGGTCTCCTCGGGTGAGAACCTCGTAGAGATCGGCGCCATGTACGGGGTGTCGTGGCGCGACATGGCGGTGGACAACGAGCTCGACAACCGGGACCTGATCCACCCCGGGCAGGTGCTCAAGCTGCCCTACTGCGAGTACACGGTTGTCGAGGGCGACACCCTCACGGGCATTCACGAGGCGTATGTCGCGAAGCGTGCGGCGGGATGCCCGGGATGCCATGACGCTGGCCCGTACGGGGCTTCCCTGCGCGACGTTGCGCGGTACAACCAGATCGACAACCCTGACCTGATTCACCCCGGGCAGGTTGTCAAGCTGCCCTTGCGGTGATCGGGCATGGGACGCGCGTCTTCCCCCGTGCCCGGCTACAAGGTCACCTACCCGTACGGGGTGCGTAACGCCCGCTACGCGGCTGGCTTCCACACTGGCCACGACTACGCCGCCCCTACCGGCACCCCGGTGGTCGCCGTTCGCGATGGCGTCATCGCCTGGTCGAACAGCGGCGGAGGGGCGTACGGCCAGTGGATAGGGCTGCGTGCCGACAACGGCCGCGATTACGTCTACTGCCACTTGTCCGCCCGGAGCGTCCGCACTGGCCAGAGGGTCAAGGCCGGCCAGAGGCTTGGCGCGGTGGGTGCCACTGGCAGGGTTACGGGCCCGCATCTGCATTTTGAAGATCGTCCGCGTGGCGGTGGCTACGGCAACGTCCGCAGGCCCTCTTGGTGAAGGAGAAACGATGAAGGATTCCACACGGAGGACCGTGCGTACGGTCTTCCAGAACGCTGTCGCTGTGGCGGCCGGTATGCCGCTCCTGCTGGACGCTGCCGGCATCGATGAGACGGTGCCCGGTGTTGCCGTCGTTCTCGGTGTGTCGGCCGCGGTGACGCGCCTGATGGCGCTGCCGCTCGTCGACTCCCTTCTCCCCGCGTTCCTCCGCAAGGGCGACGCCTGACCTGGAGGTGATCCCCGGTCTCGCGCCGGGTAGCGCCCGGCAAAACTGTGCCCCCACCCCCTCCGCTCCGGCGGTCGGGGTGGGGGCCTTTTTTGCGTTCGGGTCCGCTACCGGAGCCCTTCTGGGCAGGGATGCTCGGGCCTCCAGAAGTTCGGGCAGGCAATGAGGTGGATGGCGTAGAAGGTGGAGCCGCCGTTCCCCCACCAGCCGCCGACGACGTCGCGTTCCATCTCCAGGGCTTCGCGGGCCGCGGCCAGCCGGGAGTCGAGCACACCGGGTTCCTTGATGTGCTTCTCGTCGAAGCGGTCGAGGTGCTGCCGAACAGTTGCCGAGTACCACTCCAGAGCCGGGCCCGTGTCCTTGAACGTGCCCTTGATCATCTTCCTTGGCTTGAGGAGCCAGTTAGCAGGCTCGATGGGAGCCACAGAGGTCGACCCGAATCCTGTGCCCAGCGGGCGTCTCTGCGAGTCGTTGCCGTACTCGGATCCGGAGCCGACCCACACGTATCCGTGGTGGTGAACTGCCATGCACCCCAACCTTCTTCAACCGGCAGGGGCGGCCCCTCGTCGAGCGAAGAGCCGCCCCTGGTCTCACGTGTGAGCGGAGCCTACCGTGCTACTTGCGTCCGCAGCCGTCGCCGTCGCCGCAGCCGCCTGACGGGTTGCCGCCCTTCCCGTCGTCCTCGTCGCCGCCCATCAGGGTGGACGTCTTGCGCAGTGCTTCCTTGAGGTTCATGGGCTTCTGCCTCTCTCAAAGGGTCCCGGCTGGGGACTTCCCCCGGACCGGTAGTGCACTTGCCAAGCCGGGATGTCCCGGCAGTCCCCTTGCCCGGACTCGAACCGGGGCTTCCGTGGTCGGTGCACCCTATGGGTGATGAGCTCGACCCCAGGGCGGAGTCGGGTGCAACGGCCGTTTCGACGTTCTGCCTGACTGAACTACAAGGGGCAGCACACTGGTCAGACGGGGCGGACCTCTGACACCTCGCACCACACGCGTTCGAACTTGTCGTGGTCCTTGGTGTGGGCGGTATGGGTCATGCACGCCTCGTCACCGGCTTTGAGGTCGGCTGTTGCTGCCAGAAGCCACCGGCACTCAGGAGCCAGGCAGCGAGCGCTCATGGTTCGTTCGCTTTGCGGGTGTGTGCCGATGCCGTAGTCCACGAAACGGAAGACGCTCCTCACGCTGCCGCTCCCCACCGACCGCCGTGCCGATGGTTGTCGAGCTCGTGGTTGCACATCGCCACGGCCCCGGCGTCGCCGGCGTCACGGGCGATTTCGCGACTGTTCCGGAGGGATTCGCAGACGCCGCAACCGTCCACTCCAACGGGCTCCAAGTTTCGTTGTCTTGTCACGGACGCTCCGGCGGCGCCCTCGCTCGTCGTCATGACGAAGACCGTAGAAGACCAACAGCCCCGACGTCATTGGTAGTTTGACGTCGGGGCCTGGTGGACTACTAGTTTCTCAGACGGGAACTCTCACCGCCTGGGCCAGTAGCCGCATCTCGGGTGTCAAGGTTCGACGGCGGTCCAGGAGTCGGGTGACGACGTCCCTGGCGTATCGCTGGTTCGGTAGCCACTGGGGGGCGGTCTGGTGGATCTCCATCAGCTTGCCCACGGCTTCGCCGTACTGCCGCATGGCGACATGAGCGTGCGCGACGTCGAGCTGATGCCGGTTCCTGTTGCTGCGCGAAGGCCGAACCCCGGTATGAGAAACCACCTGCTTGGCCAGCTCCAGCACCTTGTCCGGCCGCTGCTGAATCGACGCGTTCTCCGCGCGCTTCATCAAAACAGTGGTCGGCCCATACGTGCGCGTGATCTCGGACGCCGGCTTGCACTCGCGGCCGAGCAGCTCAGCCGCCACATGGGCGAAGCGCATGGCGTCCTCGGCCTCTCCGGGCCGGTTGTCGCGCACAGACGCGTTCGAGACACGCAGCAGCATCCATCCCCAAGCGCAGAGCTCGTCGGGCGTCGCGCGGGTAACACGCCGGGGTTCCATCTCGTCGGCCCAGTGGATCGCCAGATCGCGCGCCTGCCCCAGCTTCCCTTGACGCAGCAGTAGCCAGCACCGGTTGTTGATGCTGACCGAAATCTCCAGGCGGTCGATGGCGTCGTCCATAGCCCGGTCGATGGCGAGGTCTGCCACCTCGAACTGGCGTGTCTGGGTGAGCAGCCAGCCGGTGAGTTGCAGGACGCGGACGCGGACGGCCCGGCCTTCCGGCCCCAGGGCGTCCGCGTCCCTGACGATGCTCGGCATGATCCTGGACAGCGCGTCGAGGTCCAGTCTCTTGAAGAGGGGCTCGACGTCCTGGAGGGCGGCGGTCACTCCGTCCACGGTCGGCGGCTGCTCCAAGCCATCGGCCAACCTGGGCGGGTGCTCCAGGGCTTTGCGGACGGCATTCCACTGGTCCGCCGTGGGCTGGTGGGCGGTCTCGCGGTCTCCTTCGTCTCCGAGGAGCTTCGTGGTCGGGACACGGAGAACCCTGGCCAGGCTGTGGAGCGTCTCGGCCCGGGTCTCCCCGGCACGTTCCTGTTCAAGGAGCCGGATGGTGGCGATCGACACCGGCTTGCAGTCGTGTGTCTCCTTGGTCAGGCGTGCCAACTCTGCCTGTGTAAGCCCTCGCAGCTTGCGCATGTCGCGCAGCCGGCTACCAATCGTGGCGCTCATGCAAGCCAGGGTAGGCGGCGATGCGGTTGGCTCGGCACTGCCAGACCAGCCCTGATATTGTGCCGGGTGTCGCTCCGGTGACGGCCCGCAGTACACGGACCGGGGCGCAAACGGAAGCCCCCTCTCACTTTCCCTGAGAGGGGGCTTCCGCAGGCTCGTTTCCCTTGTTCACGGGGACTTAGTGCGGTCGAAGTCGGTGACGTTCAGCTTGACGTCCGCGGTGTCCAGGGTGGTGGGGAAGTCTCCCTTCGTGGTCTGGCCGGGGAGGACGTCGGTGACGAACTGGGTGGAGTTCGCCATGCGGGTTCCGTCCGGTGTCACGGCTTCCCAGTCCCATCGGTAGTTGGACTTCTCCGAGCTGTTGTTCGTGATCGTCCATGTGATCCAGATGTTCTTGATCCCGAAGTCGGACCGGTCGTCGATGGTGAAGCTGACAAGATCCTTACGCTCCCGGGTCTCTTCCTCGGCTGCCGGGTCGGCTGGTGCTGTGGTTGCCGGCGGCGGCGTGGTCTCCTCGGCCGGCGGCGTGGTACTCCCTCCGCTGGTGGCGGTGCAGGCCGCCGTGGACAGGAGGGCGGCGATGGCGGTTCCGGTAGCGATGACGGTTCGTGGGTGCTTCATGTGATCGCCTCCCTGTCGTTGGGGCTGCTGCCGAGGTTGATGGCGTCGGCCCCGGCTAGGTGTGCTGTGGACTTGTTCATTGCGCTGGCCTCTTCGAAGCCATCGCGGTAGCCGGCTTGGTATCCGATTGATTTTCCGATGGCCTGGCCGCGTCGGAAGGCGTCTTCGACGGGAACGGCGAAGGTGGCGAACATGAAGAGCACGTTCGACAGGACGGCCATCCCCAAGACGATCCGCATGGCTACAGGTTGCTCCCGCAGCGGCCAAACGCTTACCCATAGGGCGACGGATATAGCGAGGTAGCTGACTCGGGAGCGCCACATCCGAATGTTCACAGTGACACTCCTTGGACGTTGGTGCCTGGTTAGTGGTTCAAGCGTAACGCGCCTCCTACCAAGACCGGTTGCTATCTGTTTCGTTATCAGTTTCGTTGCTGCGGCCCATGATGCGCCGGAATAGACCGGGATGTGACAGCTCGACGGAGCCGACCAAGAACTCCAGGCTGTTCCAGGCGAGAGTCCGCATACGTTCGCGGTCTTCGACGGGGAGTTGGTCGATGTCTTGGACTGCCGAGGCGAAGCGCTCCACAAGTGGATCAATGGTCGGTGTTTCGGGGAGCTTGGCGTTCGCCTCCTCTTCGGTGAGAGCGCCGCATCGTATGGCGATCTCTAGTGGCTCAACGTCCAGGGCTTCAGCGAGGGCGTGCCAGAACTTGGGGTGTGCGGGCGACTTCCCGTTCCGCCAACGACTGATGTTGAAGTCTCCAATGCCAGAGGCTTCTGCGAGGTCTCGCGGCGTGTAACCCCGCGCCTTCATGCGCTTATCCAGCCACTCTGCGAAGTCCATGATCAACCTTTCTGGTTTGTAGCGGCTGTCCAGAGCTACCCCTGTGCGCTTGTCCAGGCTACGCCGGTTTTGCACTGATAGCTCCCGTGTGGCAGGGGGTGCTTGCGTGCGCTGCGGGCTGCTGATCGGGCAGCTTGTCTGCCAGCAGGAAAGAATCTTGATGATTCGCTTGTGTTCATGCACACAGCGGCGTATACCTGAAGACAGGCAGGCAAAACCGACGAATCGGGCAAAGTGGCCCGGGGTTCGGGAGCCGGCCCCGGGAGCCCGAAAAGGGTCTCCCAGCAGTCTTCGAAAGCTTCGGGCGCCGCCACTGCACAGGCATGCGGTCATAGGTCTAGGCCACCTTGGCACGGTCTGCTTTACCGCCTCCGATAGGCGCACTCGGGCGCCAGACTTGGTCGGTTCGAATCCGGTCGGAGGCACGTGGAGGTGAGACGCACATGGACGGCAATAGAGGCGCAGACGTCACGCTCGGCGGCAAGGTGTTCAAGGCCCTGGCGACGGCGGACTCTCTCACAAAGCAGGGCCGAATCCGCGAGGCTCGCATGATCATGTCCGAGGTGCGACGCATGCAGCGCGCCGTGAAGTTCCCCCCTCGCACCGTGTCACACCTGAAGGGGCGGTGGCTGTACCGCCTCTGGGCGGCCGACGACACCCTTCTCTATGTCGGGATCACCGACCGCGGCAGAGAGCGTGAACGGGAACACGTCCGGACGAAGATCTGGTGGCCGGAGGTTCACCATATAACGGTGGAACCGATAGCCACCCGGGCTGAACTTCTGCATCTTGAGCGAGTGGCGATCAGCAGAGAACGCCCCCGCTACAACACCCAGCACAATCGGGACTGAGGTCATCGGATTGCCCGCACGGCCCCGGCTGCCGAGCGAGTCAGAAATCTCTGACCGCGTAGCCGAGTGTTGCGAGCTGCAACTTCGGCCTGAAGGCCGAGGTAGCGTTCCGTGGTTTCTTGGTTCTTGTGGCCGAGGAATACCATCGTTTCTCTCAGTGCGTGATCATGCGAGACCTCGTCGCGGAGGCGATCGAAGTAGATCCGTGCCACAGATCGGCGAATCGCATGCCACGCCTCACCGGCTTCAAGGTGGATGCCGCAGGAAACCAGGAGGGCCTTGAGGCGTTCGGTCGCCCACATGTATGAACAGTGCTTCGTCGGGTCGGGTACGTAGTACACGTACCCGGTACCCGCGGCGTTCCTGCGCGACCAGCCTGGAAACAGGTAGATCCGTTCCGCCGTTGGGATGGCGCTGTCTTTTGTGTACCACGCCAGGTAGCGCCGAATCTCTTCTTCAAGGTCGAGGGTCAAGGGCAGGGCGTCGAAGCGGCCGGTCTTGAGGACCCACACGTATAGGTCACCTGTTTGCAGGTCTATGTCACTAAGTTTGATCTTTCGTATGTCGGAAATCCGAAGGGCGGTCGATGCTGCAACAGCGATCATGCAGCGGAGTATTGGATGCTCCGCCTTTTCGATCAAGAGCCCCAGTTCATCCTCCTGGAGGCGAGTAGGAGCTATCTCGTGCGGTGCGCCGCGCTCCCTAAAAGGTGACTTCGGGCATCGCAGTTCCTGCCGGATCCATCCCTTGTGCTTGGCGTAGCGGAACAAGGCGTTGATCGCCGAGCGGTACGACGTGCCGGTCTTCGGGCCTCGGCCCACGAGGATCCCGCCATCCCCGTACAGGAAGTCGGCCAGATCGGATTCCCTGATCCCTGCAACCTGTCGTCCCTGGAATCGGCCGGCCAGGCGGTTGTTGACCAGGCGATACTGCTTGATCGTGCCGGCTGGCACGCCGTGCGCCTGCTGGGCCTGCGTGAACCTGACGACGGCTTCATGTAGGGACGGGTGATCGGTACCCACGACGACATAGCTCCTTTGAGGGCAGCACCACCGGTGCAAAAGCCCTGCTTATTCATTATAGACCCCAAAGAGGACATATGCCTACCGACTAGGTAGAATACGACTTCTTCCTCTACGGCTCGGCTGCCGCCCTCGTGTTCAACACGCTGTTCTTCCCCACCGCCGACCCGCTCGTGGGCACCCTGATCGCCTTCGTCACCTATGCCATCGGGTTTGCCGCGCGGCCTCTCGGCGGCATCGTCTTCGGCCACTTCGGGGACAAGGTCGGGCGCAAGAAGCTGCTGGTGGCCAGCCTGCTGATGATGGGCGGCGCGACCTTCGCCATGGGCCTGCTGCCCACGTACGGGACCATCGGTGTCGGCGCCCCCATCCTGCTGACGATCCTGCGCCTGATCCAGGGCTTCGCGCTGGGCGGGGAGTGGGGCGGGGCCGTCCTCATCGTCTCCGAGCACGGCGGCGACAAGCACCGCGGGTTCTGGGCGTCCTGGCCGCAGGCCGGCGCGCCCGGCGGGAACCTGCTCGCCACCGGTGTGCTGGCGCTGCTGGCCGCGTTCCAGTCGGAGGCCGCCTTCCAGTCCTGGGGCTGGCGCATCCCGTTCCTGCTCTCCGGCGTCCTCGTGGTGATCGGCCTGTGGATCCGCGTGTCGGTGTCCGAGTCGCCCGTGTTCCTCGCCGCCCAGGCCAAGGCGGAGGCGGAGGCCGCCCGCGGCGTGAAGGAGAGGGCGCCGGTCGTCGAGGTGTTCCGGCGGAGCTGGCGCGAGGTCCTGTCCGCCATCGGCACCCGCTTCGGTGAGAACATCTCGTACTACATCCTCACGTCCTTCCTGCTGGTGTACGTCACCGTCCACCTGGAGTTGGCGAAGAGCACCGCCCTGAACGCGGTCCTGATCGGTTCGGCCGTCCACTTCGTCACCATCCCCCTGTGGGGAGCGCTGTCCGACCGCATCGGCCGCCGCCCGGTCACCTTGATCGGTTCCGTCGGCATGGCCGTCTGGGCGTTCCTCTTCTTCGGCCTCGTGGACTCCACGTCGTTTCCCGTGATCACCCTGGCCGTGACCGTCGGGCTGCTGCTGCATGGCGCGATGTACGGGCCGCAGGCGGCCTTCATCTCCGAGATGTTCGACACCAAGGTCCGCTACTCCGGCGCCTCCATGGGGTCGCAGCTCGCGTCCATCGTCGCGGGTGCCCTCGCGCCGATCATCGCCGTGGAACTCCTCAAGGACTTCGGCTCGTCCACGCCGGTCAGCGTCTACCTCTGCGCGGCCGCCGTGGTCACCACGGTCACGGTGGCGGTCGCCCGGGAGACCCGTGGGCGTGACCTGGCGCGGTCCCGGGACGAGGAGCGGGCCGCCCCGCCCGCGGTCGTCTCCTGACGCCGCCGCACCGGTGAGCCGCCCGGTTCGCCGCGCCGCCCCCCGACGTGCAGGCGGACCGGGGCCGGTCGTGCTGACGGCGCCGGGCGGGCGGCGTACTCGCTGCCGATCCGTGCGCGTACGTCAGCGCGTGAGGAGGCTCTCGGAACCGGCGAAGCGCTGCACGGCCCCACGTGGACGTGGTCGTGCAGCGCTTCGCCGGTGTCGCGCGGACGGCGGCCCGGTCAGGCTGTGACCGGGCCGGCTGCGCTGCTCTCCGGTGGCTGGGTGCGCCCCGCCGGAGCGGGCTGCGGGGGCCGGACCCGGATCCCGGCCCCGCCGCCGGCAGGGAGTGCCGTCAGGCGAGGGACAGGAACAGCTTCTCCAGGCGGGCGCGCATCTCTTCGCTGCCCTCGCCGTTCTTGCGTCCCGACTCGATGTCGGTCACGCACTGCTCCAGGCCGGTGGCGATGATCGCGAACCCGGCCCGGTCGAGGGCCCGTGACGCGGCGGCGAGCTGGGTCACCACGTCTTCGCAGTCACGCCCCTCCTCGATCATCCGGATCACGCCGGAGATCTGGCCCTGCGCGCGGCGCAGACGGTTCAGCACGGCCTTCAGGTCCGCTCCTACGAGCTCGACTTCCACGATCCACTCCTCGGTATACCCCTAGGGGTACTGTACGTCCCTTTTGGGAGGGTGTCGACGGCCGTACCGGGGCAGCGCCGCCCGCCGGCGCCGGTCAGTTCCGTGCGGTCGCTGCGGCCTCGCGCCGCACCGCGTCCATGTCGACGGCCCGCACCTTGCCGATGAGCTCCTCCAAAGCCTGCGGCGGCAGTGCGCCCGGCTGGGCGTACAGGACGGTCCGGTCGCGCACGGCCATCAGCGTGGGGATGGAGGAGATCCCGAAGGCGGCGGCGAGTTCCGGCTGCGCTTCGGTGTCGACCTTGCCGAAGACGATGTCGGGGTGGCGTTCGGCGGCCTTCTCGAAGACGGGGCCGAAGACCCGGCAGGGTCCGCACCAGGCGGCCCAGAAGTCGATCAGCACGATCTCCGAGCCGGTGACGACGTCGTCGAAGGTTTCCTTGGTCAGGTCGAGGGTCGGCATGGTCGCTCTCCTTTCGTATACCCGGAGGGGTATATGCGGTTCAACCGGCCCCCGGCGGGGTTTGTTCCCGCCGGGGGCCGGCCGTCACGGGTGGGTGCGCGGTGCGGGGGAGGCCGCCGGGGGCCCTTCGGCACCGGGACGCCTGCGGCGGCCCCGCACCGTCCCCGCGACCACGGCCGCCGTCACGGCGAGGCCGACGCCGGTCCAGGTCAGCGGGCTGGCCCAGACCGCGGGGTCGAGCTGCCGGCTGAGGACGAAGACGCCCATCACCACGATGAACCAGCCGAACGCCTTGCGCAGGGTGTCCTGGGGGATGCGTCCGGCGAGACGGCTGCCGACCAGGCTGCCGACGACCGCCACGCCGGTGACGGCCAGCGCCAGGCCCCAGTCGATCTGGACGCCCGCGAGGTGGCCGGCCAGCCCCGAGAACGACTTCATCGCGATGACCAGCAGCGAGGTGCCGACGGCGACTCCCATCGGCAGGCCGCCGAGCAGGGCGAGCGCGGGGACCACGAGGAAGCCGCCTCCTGCGCCGACCAGACCCGTGACCGCGCCGACGGCGATCCCCTCCAGCACGATGAGCTTCATCGGGACGTCGTGCCCGGCGGGGGCGTGCGCGGCGGGCTTGCGGGGCCGGCGCAGCATCGCGGCGGCGGTGGCCAGCATCATCAGCGCGAACGCGATGAGCAGGACCGTGCCGGGGACGTACTCGGCGAGGCGCCCGCCGCCGTAGGCGCCGACCATGCTGACCGCGCCGAAGACGAGCCCGGTGCGCCAGCGGACCCGGCCCGCGCGCGCGTGCTGCACGAGCCCGACGAGGCTGGTCACCCCGACGACGAACAGGGACGTGGCGATGGCTTCCTTGCTGTCCTGCCCGGCGAGGTAGACGAGGATCGGGACGGTGAGGATCGAGCCGCCGCCGCCGAGGACGCCGAGGCTGATCCCTATGACGACGGAGGCGGCCAGGACGAGGGTGATCACGACCGGTCCCGCAGGGAGGCGACGACGGTGCGGATGTCGGTCCGCGGGCCCCGGTTGTAGGGGAGCTTGGCCAGCAGCATGCCCATGGCGCAGGTGTTGCTGAGGGCGGCGAAGGTCAGCCCGGCGCCGATGGCGGTGCCGATGAGGTGTGCCCCGGGCACGAACACGCCGACGAGACCGGTGAGCAGGACGACGGATCCGGCGATGAGGCGGACCTGCCGTTCCATGTCCCAGCGCTCCGGGCCCCGGTTCACGGGCGCCCCTGCGGCCTCCCAGGCGGTCATCCCGCCGTCGAGGACCCGCAGGTTCGGCAGGCCCGCCTCGGCGAGCACCTGCTCCGCCTGGGCCGCACGGGCGCCGGAGCGGCAGATCAGGACGACGTCCTCGTCGAGGTGGGCGCGCAGCTCGGCGCGGTGTTCCCGCAGGGTGTCCAGGGGCACGTTGTAGGCGCCGGGGATGTGGCCGGTCTGGAACTCGCCGGACGTGCGGACGTCCAGCAGGCGGGGGGCGCGTCCGTCGTCGATCAGCTTCTGCAGGGCGGCGGGGCCGAGCCCGGCGGCGCGGGAGGCGTCGGTGGTCATGAAGGCTCCTTGGGCGTGGGGGAGAGGGGGTGTGCGGGGTGGGGGCCGGGTGGCGGTCGCCGGGTGGTGCCCGGCGGGGTGCCTTCGTGCGGCCGGGTGGTGCCCGGCGGGGCACGGTGGGGTGCCTGCGGGGCCCCCGGGGCACCCGGTGGGTGCCTCCCGTGAGGCCGGGCGGTGTTCGCCGGGGCGGCCCCGTGGGGGTGCCTGCGGGCCGCCGGGTGTGACGGCCCGGCGCGGGGCCGCGGGCCAGCACCGCGCCGGACGCTCAGACGGTGACGGGGGCGTTCAGCAGCGCCCAGGCGGCGTAGCCGCCCAGCACGTCGGAGACGTCCCCGAAGCCGTGGTGACGCAGCAGGCTGGCGGCGATGGAGGAGCGGTGGCCGCCCGCGCAGTGGACCACGACCGGCCGGTCGGCGGGGATCTCGTCCATGCGGCGCGGCAGTTCGCCCAGCGGGATGTGCAGGGCGCCCTCGATGAAGCCGTGCTCGCCGCGCTCGCCGCAGGTGCGGACGTCGACCACGACCGGCGCCTCCTCGTGCTCCAGCGCGGCGCGCACCTGCGCGGCGGTCAGGCGGCTCGCCGGGGCGACCTCCCCGGCCAGGGCGGCCAGGGCGTCGTCGGGGGAGCGCAGGTAGCCCGCGACCCGGTCGAAGCCGATCCTGGCCAGGCGGGTGACGATCTCCTCCTCGCGGTTCTGCGGTGCGACGACCAGCAGCTCCGCGTCCGGACTGAGGACGGTGCCGGCCTGTTCGGCGAACCGGCCGTCCGCCGGCACGTTGACCGAGCCGCGCAGGTGCCCGGCGGCGAACTCCTGCGGGTCGCGGGCGTCGACGACCACGGCCCCGGCCGACCGGCGCGCGCCGAACTCCTCGGTGCCGAGCGGGCGCGGCGCGACCGCCGGGTCGAACAGCTCCCGCTCGCGGCGGTTGAGGTCGGCGTCGTAGGAGAAGTACCCGGGCGCCGCCGCCTGCCCTGCGGTGACCAGGGCGACGAAGTCGTCCCGGCTCATCGGCGTGCAGGCGTAGTTGGTGGCGCGCTGCTCACCGATGGTCGACTGCTTCTCGGTGGACAGGTTCTTGCCGCAGGCGGACCCGGCGCCGTGCGCGGGGAAGACCCGCACCTCGTCGGGCAGGCCCATGAGCTTGCCCTGCACGCTGTCGTGGAGCATCGCGCCGAGTTCCTCGGCGGTCACCCCGGCGGAGGCCAGCAGGTCGGGTCGGCCCACGTCGCCGATGAACAGGGCGTCACCGGTCAGCACTCCGTAGGGCACCGGGTCGTCGCCGTGCTCGTACACCAGGACGCTGATCGACTCGGGGGTGTGCCCGGGCGTCTCCATGACCTCCAGGGTGACCTCGCCGAGGCTGAGCGTCTCGCCGTCCGCGAGCTTGCGGATGGGGTACTCGGTCTCGGCGCGGCGGCCGTACCCGATCCAGGCGCCGGTGCGGGCGGCCATCTCCAGGTGGCCGGCGACGAAGTCGGCGTGGAAGTGGGTGTTGATGACGCCGACGACCGTGAAGCCGTGCGCCTCGGCGTCGGCCAGGTACTCGGTGACGTCGCGGCGGGGGTCGACGACCACGGCCTTGCCCGTGGTCTCGTCGGCGATCATGTACGACGCCTGGGAGAGGCAGTCGAGGTAGTACTGGGCGAAGTACACGGGAAGACCTCCGTGACGGGTCGGCTCCTGTACCCCGGGGGGTATAGGAGAGGGTGGATGTCGCCCGGGTCCGGTGGCCGGGTCGGGCGGTGCGGCGTCAGGTCGCCTGGTGGGAGGCGGGCCCGCCTGGGGGCGGTCTGCGCGGTGCCGGCCGCGGGGTGCGGCCGACGGGGGGTGTCCCGGGCCTGCGGCGGGTCCGCTCGGGGCCGCAGGCCGCCGTGGCCGTCGGTCAGCGTCGAGCGGGCCGCAGCGGCTCGGTGGATCGCCGCGCCGCCCGGTGTGGTCGCCGCGGTGAACCGCATGCGGCCGGACCGTCGCGGCGGGTGTGCCACCTGGGCCCTTGCGGGGGGCGTCCGGGCGGTGCGGCCCGTGGTGCGGCGAAGCCTCGCGGCTGTTCTTCGCAGGTCATGGGGCTGTCCTCTCGGATACCCCCCCGGGTATGTGTCTTTGACGGTAGGGGGTGGGGGCGCCTGTGTCAAATACCCCACGGGGTATCTGTGAGGGTGGGGGGGAGGAGGGGAACGGGCGGTGCGGAGGCGCGCGCCGCTTCCGGCGGCGACGGTCGAGCGGGCGGCGGTGGGGCCGGGCTCCAGGGCGAAAGGGGTGCCGGAGGGTCGCCCCGGCCCGTGCCGGTTGGTCCCCGCCCGCTCGGTCCCGGATTCGCCGGTACCTGTCCCGTACGGTCCGGCCGCGCGGGGGGTGGCACGCTCTGCCGCACCGCACCGCACCGCACCGCACCGCACCGCACCGCGCGGCGGGCGGGCGGAGCCGCGGCCACCGCCTCACCGGGCGTGTCGCGGCACGCGGCGCCGACCGGCGGAGCGTCGGACGCGTGGTGGTTGCCGGCGTGGCCCCGGCGGTACGGACCGGCACGGTGCGGCTGCCGTGGTGGCGCGCCGCCTGCGGGGCCGGAGCGACGGCCGCCGCGTCCCCGGAAGGGAGCTCGCCCCCCGGCTCGTGCGGGCCGGGGGGCGAGGGGCGCCGGCGAGTGCCGCCGTACCGCCGGAGATCGGGCGGTCGTGGCCCCGGGCGGCCGGGCTGCCGTGCAGGTGGCCGACGGGCCGGCCGGTCCGTTCGGCGGGCGGGGAGGACGCGGGGTCGGGGGCGGGGCGGCGCGGGTGCTCGGGCTTCGGGCGGCCGGCGCGGCGAGGGGCGGCGAGTGGCCGGGCTGACGGCTCACCCGCGCGGGCAGTGCAGGACGGCCCCCAGGGCTTCCCCGGGTGCCGCAACGGGTAGGCCCTGCCGTCCGGCGCGGTGGCGCCGCCCGGGTCGGTGGACGGCAGGCGGGTCTACGTGGGGTACCCGGAGGGCCCCGGCCGATGCGGGCGCAGCGTCGGCCGGAGCCGTCGGGGTCGGCTCAGGCGGGCTCGAAGGTGAGGCAGTCGACCTCGTGCTGCACGTACCCCACCGTGATGCCGGGGGCCTGGCATTCGTACCGGGCGTTGTGGCGGCAGTTCGCCACCTTGCAGGCGCCGACCCGACCGGTGGTGTCCGGGTCCCCGCCCTTGCTGGCGGAGGTGAAGAACGTGTCGCAGTGCGCCTTGTGGGTGTCTCCCACGGTGATGGCCAGAGCGTGGCAGGCCTGCTCACGGTTGTAGGCGCAGTCGTCGACCGAGCACTCGCTGATCACGGGCATGTCCATGTGGGTCCTCCTTGTGCGGGGTGGCCGTCGAGGCGTCCGAGGTGCGGGCGCAAGGCCCGAGCATGGGCTCCTCGGGCCGCGCGTCGGCGGCGACGGGCCGACCGGGTGCGGGCATCCGCTGGAACGGAGCACCCTCAAGGACGTCCCTGCCGGTCCCCGCCGGACGTTCCTTCCGCCGCCGTGGCGTGTGAGGAGCCCCCGGTGCCGGTGCGACGCGGCTCCCCGCTGCCGGCGCCTGCTACGGCTCCTGCCGTTCGGCCGCGAGCGCGGCCCGCACCCGGCGGACGAACCCCCGCTGCCAGGGCACTTCGACGGCACGCCGGTGGTAGCGCCCCCTGACCCATGCGGCGGCGTCCTCGGGGGCCCGCGCCCGCACCCGGGCCGGCACCCCCCGGGACGGGAAACCGCCCCGAGCCGAAGGGCGGTGCCGGGGGCGGCCCATGCCGGGCGCGGGCGCGGCGGCGTGTGGTCCCCGCCTCCGGGACGCCGTTCGTGGAACGCGCGACGCCCCGGCCGCAGGGCGCGGCCGGGGCGTCGTTCGGGCAGGGCGGGTCAGAAGTCGTTGCGGTGGGCCGTGACGACCTTGCACTCCACCTTCTTGGCGGTGTCGAGCTTCTCGGTGCTCACGAGGATGCCCGCCTCCTTGTCGGTGAAGGTCTGCTTCGGCGCCAGGTTGTCGGCCGTGGACATGAAGTCGCTGATCTTCTTGCCGTCGGCGAGGACCTCGCCCTGCAGGAGGTACGAGTAGCGGCGGTCGCCGTTGTTGGTGTAGTCGACGTGCAGGGCCAGTTCCTTGCCGAGGTCACCCGTGACGATGTCGCACTTGGAGATGCGGAAGTCCTTCAGGACCGGGTTGTCCTTCGCGTCGTCGCCGACGGTCGCGGAGTCGTACGACTGGTCGAGCTCCTTCTGCGTCTCCTTGACGACCTCGTCGACGGCCTTGAAGAACACCGCGTTCATGACGAAGAACAGCACGATCGAGAGGATCGAGGTGACCAGGGCGGTGATCGACGCGCCCTTGCCCTTGCCGGCCTTCTTCGACTTGGCGAGCCCCACGCCGCCGAAGACCAGGCCCAGGATCGCCAGCGGCCACACGACCACGTTGACGATGGGGATGAAGCTGACGACGAGCGCCAGGATGCCGAGCACCAGGCCGGCGATGGCCAGTCCGTTGCCCTTGGGCGGCTGCGGGGCCGCGTAGTCGGGATGAACGGGCTGGGTGGGAACGTGCGACAAGGAAGAGCCCCCCCTGGGCATGAGTGTGGCGTGATCACCACATGTGGATGCCGGGGCAACCTAGAACACGTGTCCAATGGGGTGCAAGTCGATTACGCACGGCAACCACCCGCCGCGCGGCGCCCGCCGCCAACCGGCCGGCCCGGCGCGGACGCGGCCCGCCCGTGCCGGGCGGGCGGGAACCGTACTGCCTTCACTGCCGCAAACGAGTGGTCGGGCCCGACGCGCGCCCGGACAGCCGCCCCGGCGGGCGGTGCCCCCGACCCCCGGGCACCGCACCCGTGTTCCGGAAACGGCAACAAAAATTGCCCGGCCCCCGGTGGCGACCCACGCTGGCGGCGGAGGTGATCGCCGTGAGCGACACGCACAACGACACACACGACGGCACGGGGGACGGCATGGGCACCGGTACGGACGGCGGTACGCACGAGGGAACGTCGTACGACGTCGTCGTGATAGGCGGCGGGGCGGGCGGGCTCAACGCCGCGCTCGTCCTGGCGCGGGCCCGGCGCCGCGTCGCCGTGGTCGACGCGGGACAGCCGAGGAACGCCCCCTCGCCGCACATGCACAGCTTCCTGTCCCGGGACGGGGCGTCCCCGCTGGCCGTGCTGGAGATCGGGCGCGCCGAGGTCGAGCGGTACGGGGCGGTCCTCGTCGACGGCCGGGTGGACCAGGTCGAGGCGGCTCCCGAGGGCGGCTACCACGTGCGGCTGGACGGCGGGGCGGTGCTGGACGCCCGCCACGTCGTCCTCGCCACCGGGCTGCGCGACCACCTGCCCGACATCCCCGGACTGCGGGCGCTGTGGGGCGGCGACGTGCTCTTCTGCCCGTACTGCCACGGCTACGAGGTGCGGGACAGGCCGCTCGTGGTGCTCGGGGTGCACCCGTTCTCCGCCGGGCAGGCGCTGCTGATCCGCCAGTGGTCAGCGGACGTCACCTACGTGGACCACGGGCAGGGACTCGCGCAAGAGGAGCGGGAGCGGCTGGCGGCGCGGGGCATCCGCGTCGTGGAGGGGCCCGTCGCGGGCCTGGCGACCCGCGACGGCGCCCTGCACGCGGTGGAGTTGGCCGACGGGCGGGAGGTGCCCTGCGCCGCGGTGTTCCTGTTCCCGGTGATGACGCCCAACGACGCCGCCTTCGACGGGCTCGGGTGCGAGAAGGACGAGCGGGGCTGGCTCGTCACCGACCGGGCCGGGCGGACGAGCCGGCCGGGGCTGTGGGCGGTCGGCAACGCGGTCGACTCGCGGGCCCAGGCCGTCACCGCGGCGGGCATGGGCGCGGCCGCCGCCTTCGCCCTCAACCACGACCTCGTCGACGAGGAGAGCGAACGGGACCTCGCCCGGTACCGCGCCGGTGGCGTCGAACCGGCCCTCGCGCCCGCCCCGTAGCGGTTCCCGCGCCCGCCCCGTGCGGGCGCCCGCACGCGCCCTCCTCCGGTTCAGCTCCCGGAGGCGGGCGCCGTGCGCCCGGGGCGGGCACGCACGTGCATCCGCTCGCCCTGGCGCCCGAAGAGGCTGAGGATCTCCACCGGGCCCTCCCCGGTGGAGCCGAACCAGTGCGGCAGCCGCGTGTCGAACTCGGCGACCTCGCCGGGCCCCAGCACCAGGTCGTGCTCGGCGAGGATCACCCGCAGCCGCCCGGACAGCACGTACATCCACTCGTAGCCCTCGTGGGTGCACAGGTCCGGGTTCTTCCGGTGGGCGGGCAGGATCATCTTGTACGTCTGCAGGGGCCCCGGCTGGCGGGTCAGCGGCAGCACCGTGCCCCCGTTCACCCGGTGCGGCCTCAACCGGACGCGCGGATCGCCCACCTCCGGAGCGCCGACGAGTTCGTCGAGGGGCACCTGATGGGCCTGCGCGATGGGCAGCAGCAGCTCCAGGCTGGGGCGGCGCTGCCCCGCCTCCAGGCGGGACAGCGTGCTCTTCGAGATGCCGGTGGCCTCCGACAGCGCCGCCAGGGTGACACCGCGGGCGGTGCGCAGCCGCTTGAGCCGGGGGCCCACCTCGGTCAGTACCTGGGCGATGGCCGGAGAGTGCTCCATGCCGCCATTAGAGCCGCACAACCACGCAAGTGGCAACGAAACGTGCTGATTTGGCGAAAACCGGGGTGTGGCGGGCTGGTCGTTCACAGGCCGAGCGAGCGGCCGATGAGCTCCTTCATCACCTCCGTCGTCCCGCCGTAGATCGTCTGCACCCGGCTGTTCGCCCACTCGCGGGAGATCGGGCTCTCCTTCAGGTAGCCGTAGCCGCCGTGGAGTTGCAGACAGCGGTGGGCGATGTCCACCTGGAGCTCCGTCGTCCACCACTTCACCTTCGCGGCGTCCGTCACCGACAGGCGCCCGGCGTTGAACTGCCCGATGCAGTGGTCCAGGAACACCTGGGCGACGGAGAGCTCGGTGTCCATCGTCGCGAGCTGGAACCGGTTGTGCTGGAAGCTGCCGATGGTCCGGCCGAACGCCTCACGGGTACGCGCGTACTCCAGGGTGTCCGCGAGCATCCGCTCGGCCGCCGCCACCGCCACCGCGGCGATGCTCAGCCGCTCCCGCGGCAGCCCGGCCATCATGTACGCGAGCCCGGCGTCCTCCTTGCCGAGCAGGTTGCCGGCGGGGACCCGGCAGTCGTCGAAGAACAGCTCGCAGGTGTCGCTGGCGTGCCAGCCCAGCTTCTCCATCCGCCGGCCCCGGGTGAACCCCGGCGCCCCGCGCTCCACCACGAGCAGGCTGATGCCCCGGCCGCCGCGGTCGCCCGACGTCCTGGCCGCGACGACGACCACGTCGGCGTTCTCACCGTTGGTGACGAACGTCTTCTGGCCGTTCAGGACGTACCCGTCGCCGTCGCGCACCGCGGTCGTGCGGATCTCCGACACGTCGGAGCCCGCGTCGGGCTCGCTCATCGCGATCGCGGCCACCAGTTCGCCGGCGCACAGCCCCGGCAGCCAGCGCTTGCGCTGCTCCTCCGTGGTGCGGGCCGCCAGGTACGTGGCGAGGACGTCGTTGTGCGCCACGAACCCGGGCGCCGTCGCCCGCGCCCACATGACCTCCTGCGCGAACACCGCCGGGTAGCGGAAGTCGGGCTCACCGCCCCCGCCGTACGCCGGATCCACACCGATGCCGAGCAGCCCGGCCGCCCCCGCCCTGCGCCACACCTCCCGGCTGACGATGCCCTCCCGCTCCCACCGGGCGTGGTGCGGGACGACCTCCCGGGCCAGGAACTCCCGGCACACCTCGCGGAACTGCTCGTGCTCCGGCCCGTACCGTCCGCGTGCCACGCCCTCACCCCTCCCCGACGACGGTGACGGCCAGGACGTCGTCGGCGACGACCGACAGCGTGTCCCTGGGCCGCTGCACGGCCGCGAAGTGCCCGCCGCCGATCTCCACGCGGCGACTGGGGGCGCTGCTGTGCGCCGACCACGCCCAGACCTTCCCCGGCGGGGCGTGCACGTCCTGCCGCGCCGCGATCAGCGTCAGCGGGAAGTCCACTCGCAGCCCCGCCGCCTCCTCGGCGAACTCGCCCCGCACGGCGTCGTCCTCACGCAGCATCCGCACCAGGATGCGGCTCACCGTGGGATCGGCCAGCACCGCGGGAGGCGTCCCCCCGTCGGCTGCCGCGCGCGCCAGCACCTCCTCGTCGGGCAGTGACGCGAGGCCACCCGCCCGCTGGAGCCGCGGCGGCACCGCCCCGGACAGCACCGCGCGCACCGGCGCCACGCCGGCCCGCTCGGCGACCGCCGCGGCCACCGCCAGGCCCGTCGTCGCCCCGAAGCTGTGCCCGAACACGGCCCAGCGCACCCCGGGCCGGCGCTCCCGGCAGGCCAGCAGATCGGCCGCCACCTGCGCGGCCATCGCCCGCACCAGCGCGTGGAAGCCGGACGCCCTGGGCTCCCGGCGGCGGGTCCCCCGGCCCGGCGCGTCCACGCCGCGGACCAGCAGGTGCGGCTCGCCCAACGGCTGCCACGACCGGTACACCAGCGAGGTCGCCCCCGCGTGCGGGAAGCAGTACAGCAGCACGGGCGCACCGGCTGCGGGTCGCACGATCACGGGCCTCACTCCTTCGTGCCGCGGGCCAGCTTCTCGGCCAGCATCAGCGTGGTCAGGTTGGTGGGGGCGCTCGGGATGGCCGGGAACAGCGACGCGTCGGCGATCCGCAGGTGCTCCGCGCCGTGCACCCGGCCCTCCTGGTCGGCGACCGCCCACGGGTCGTCCGCCGGGCCCATGCGGGCCGAACCCGCCGCGTGCCAGCCCGGGTTCATGATGTTCCGCACACCGCTGCGCACCACCCCGTCGTGGGCGACCATCCGGTCGCTCCAGAACTGGGTCCGCGTCAGCCGGCCCGCCAGGCCGGGGGACCGCAGGAACCCCCAGGCGCGGCGCACCCCGTGGCACAGCCGCTCCACGTCCTCGCCGTCCGCGCCGAGGCCCAGCTCGATGACGGGCGCGGCGGACGGGTCGGCGCGTTCGAGGAACACCCGGCCACGGGAACGCGGCCGCAGCAGCATCACCGACATCCCCACGACCAGGGGCCAGCCGAGACGGTCCACGAAACCGGGAATGGTGCGGCTCTCCACGTTGTTGAGCAGCCCCACCTGCACGTCCACGTCGTCGTCGTAGCCGCTGCTCATCCGCGCCGCGACCTGCCGCCACGGCAGCCCCGGCGTGCACACCCCGTCGGCCGGCCGCGACCAGATGACCACCGACGGGTGGTCCACCAGGCCCCGTCCCACACCGGGCAGGTGCACCACGGGCGTGATCCCGAGGCGCCGCAGCAGCGCCGCGTCGCCGACGCCCGAGCGCTGGAGCAGGGCGGGCGTGCCGACGGCCCCGGCGGCGAGCACCACGTGCCGCGCCCGCACCTCGGCGAGCCGGCCACCGGCCTCCACCTCCACCCCGACGGCCCGGTTCCGGTCGAACAGCACCCGCGTGACCCGCGAGCAGGTGCGCAGGCACAGGTGCGGCAGGTCGAGGGCGCCGCCCAGGAACGCGGTCGCGGCGTCCACGCGCTCCCCGTCCACCGCGTTGCCCGGGATCGGGCCGACACCCGCCTCCCCGCCCGCGTTGAGGTCCGCGACGTCGGGGACGCCCTGCCGCACGCACTCCTCCCAGAAGGCCGCGTCCAGCGGGTGCACCCGCTCCCGCGGGGGCCGGCGGACCGGCAGCGGGCCGCTGTCGCCGTGCAGCCGGCCCGGGAAGTCCGCGTCGTTCTCGACGTCCTTGTAGAACGGCAGCACCCGCTCCCACGACCAGTCCGGGTTGCCGTACGCCGCCCAGGCCGCGAAGTCGCGGGGCAGCCCCCGCAGCGCGATGGCCCCGTTGACGGCGGAGCCGCCGCCCACGACCTTCCCCAGCTGGTACGGGAACCTCTCCCACAGGGCCCGCGCGGCCCCCGCCCGGGAGCGGGCACCGGCGGGCGCCCCGGGCCTCGGACCGCCCTGCTCCCGGACACGGCCCGCGAGCAGGTCCTCCAGCCGGCTGCTGGTCCGCAGGTTCGCCCGGTAGTCCCAGTTGTAGCCCTCCAGCACCAGCCGCCCCGCGTCCGCGAGCGGGTGCGCCCGGTCCCGGGGCCGCGGCTGGTCACCGCCGGCCTCCAGCAGCAGGACGCCCCCGGAGTCGCGGGCGGCCAGCCGCGCGGCGGTCACCGCGCCCGCCGAACCCGCCCCCACCACCACGTACTCCCAGGTGGTGCGGTCCGCGCCGGTCATGCCGCGGCCCCCTCGGCGGACGCCACGAGCCCGGCGAACGAGGCGATCGACGCGTTCATGAACAGCGCCTCCACCATCTCCTGCTCCGCGTCGGCGCCGACGCCGAACTCCGCCCGCAGCAGGGCGAGCAGGCCGACGGCGTGCAGCGAGTCGCCGCCGATGTCGAAGAAGCCCTCCTCCACACCGAAGTCGGCGTGCCCGAGCTGCCGCGACCACAGCGCGAACAGCCGCTCCTCCAGGCCGCTGCGCGGCGCCACCCGGGCGTCGCCGCCCTCCGCGTCGTCGTTCCACGGCGCGGGCAGCGCCCGGTGGTCGACCTTCCCGTTCACCGTGAGCGGCAGCGCCTCCAGCGGCAGGAACCGGCTCGGCACCATGTAGCCGGGCAGCAGCGCCGCCAGCGCCTCCCGCAGCGCCACCGGGTCCGGGTCCGCGCCGGGCTCGGGCACCACGTACGCCGCGATCTGCCGCTGCCCCGTACGGGCGTGGGCGGGCGCCGTGACGAGCGCCGTCCGCACCCCCGGCTGCCGCAACAGGGCCGCCTCGATCTCCCCGAGCTCCACCCGGTAGCCGTTGATCTTCACCTGGAAGTCCTCGCGCCCCAGGATCTCGATGTCACCGCCGGGCAGGTAGCGGCCCAGATCACCGGTCCGGTAGACCCGCTCACCGGTGACCGGGTGCACGGGGAACCGCTCGGCGGTCCGCTCCGGGTCACCCAGATACCCCCGGGCCACGCCGACACCGCCGATGTGGATCTCCCCGGTCACCCCGACCGGCGACGGCTCGAACCACTCGTTGACCACGTGCATCGTCTGGTTGGCCAGCGGCTTCCCGTAGGGGATGCTCGACCACTCCGGCCGCACCGCCTCCACCGGGTGGTGGATCGACCAGATCGAGCCCTCCGTGGCACCGCCCAGGCTGACCACCCGCAGCGCGGGCAGCTTCTCCCGGAGCCGGTCCGGCAGGTCCACCGGGATCCAGTCGCCGCTCAGCAGCGCCAGCCGCAGCCGGCAGCCGCGCGGCACCCCGCCGTCGCCGAGCGACTCCACCCACACGCGCATCGGCGCGGGCACGCTGTTCCACACGGTCACCCCGTACCGCCCGACGAGCTGCGACCAGTGCGCCGGGTCGCCGGCGCGGTCCGCGGCCGGCACCACGACGGCACCGCCGGCGCCCAGCACCCCGAACACGTCGTACACCGACAGGTCGAAGCCGGCCGGGGCGAGCGCCAGCACCCGGTCGTCCTCCCCGACGGCGAACCGCCGGTTGACGTCCTGCACGGTGTTGGCCGCGCTCCGATGCGTGATCATCACGCCCTTCGGCTCACCCGTGGAACCCGACGTGAAGATCACGTACGCGAGGTCGTCGACGCCCTGCCGCCGCTCCGGCGCCTCCGCCGGGCACTCCCGCACGGCCGCGTCCCGCGGCGTCACCACCTCCACGCCCGCCGGCCAGGCCAGCGCGTCGCGCAGCTCCGGCTCCGTCACCCCGGCCCGTACGGAGCAGCGCGCCAGCAGCCGCAGCCGCCGCTCCTCCGGCAGCTCCGGGTCGACCGCCACGTACGCCGCGCCCGCGTGCAGCACACCGAGCAGCGCCGCGATCTGACCGGCACCCGGACGCATCGACACCGCGACGATCCCGCCCGCCCCGGTCCCCGGGACGCGCAGCAGCCGGTGCGCGATCCGGTGCGCCGTCCCGGTCAGCTCGCGGTACGTGGTCTCCTCGCCCGGCGTGACCACCGCCACCGCGTCGGGGCGCCGCCGGGCCGCCTCGGCCACCAGCTCGTGCAGCAGCGCCGCGGGGATGTCCTCCGCCGTGGCGTTGGCCCGCTCCCGCTCCTCCGCCTGCGCCGCCGGCAGCGGCACGACACCGCGCACCGCCTCCCACACCGACGGATCGTCCACCAGCCGGTCCAGCAGCGCCGCGTACGCGTCGAGCATGTCCTCGACCATCCCGTCGGGAAACAGGCCCCGCACCGCGTTCCAGTGCACGGCGAGCCTGCCGTCCAGCTCCAGCACCTGGTTCTCCAGCCACACCTGCGGGGTGCGGCTGTGGACGTGGACCAGCTCCCCGAACGACTCCAACGCCTCCGCGCCCGGCGCGCCGTCCCCGCCGCCGAGCGTGCTGGAGAAGACCACCGGCATCGACGCCCGGCCGTCGTCCCTGCGGCGGGCGAGGTCCCGCAGCACCCGGATCCCGCTGTGCGCGCAGTGCGCCAGGTCCGCCAGGGCCCGCTCCTGGAGGTTCCGGGCCCGCCGCGCGAACGTCTCCCCGGGCCGGCCGCCGACCGCGAGCAGCCCCGGCGACAGGAAGTCGCCGAGGATCTCCCCGACCTGCGGATGCAGCCCCAGCCGGTGGAACCGGGTGACCGTCAGCGTGAACGCCTGCCGCCGCGACCACGTCCGCACCACCTCCGCGTAGGCCGCGAGCAGCACCCCCGACGGGGTGAGCCCGTGCCGTGCGGCCGCCGCCCGCAGAGCGGCCCAGCGCTCCGGGGCCAGCTCCCTGCGGTGCCGCACGAACCGGGGCGTGCCGAGCTGCTCCGGCGCCACCGCCAGCGGCAGCTCCGGCGCCGGCGGCAGCGTGTCGAGGCGGTCCGCCCAGTACGCCGCCGCCTCCCTGCCGGGGCCGTCACCCCGCAGGTCCTCCTGCGCCAGCACGTAGTCGCGGAACGACAGGGAGAGGGGCGCCGGCCGCCACGCCGGATCGTCGTAGGACCGGCGCCACTCCGCCAGCAGCCGGAACAGGCTCGGCAGGTCGACGAAGAGCAGGTCCACGGCGAGGTGCAGCCGCATCCGGCCGCCGTCGAGCAGGGACGCGTGGGCGTCCAGCTGCGGCGCCCGGTCCACCGGCAGCACCTGTTCCGTCAGCTCGGTGCGGACCCGTTCCAGCGCGGCCGCCCGCTCCTCGTCGGTCAGGCCCCGCAGATCCGCGGTGCCGACGCGGCACGGCCCGACCTCGTCCGCGGCGAGGATCCGCTGCGTCCCGTCCGCCCCGGCCACCGTGCGCAGCGCCTCGTGCCGGGCGACCGCCTTCCCGAGGGCCCCGGACAGCCGCTCCACGTCGAGAGCCGGGCAGTCCCACTCCAGGTAGTACTGGCTGGAGACGCCGCCCAGCTCAAGCCCCTTGTGCCGGCCGATCAGGTACGCCTGTTGGATGTCGGTCAGCGGGAACGGCTCACGGCGCCGCTCCGGCTGTGGTTTCAGGTCCGGCAGCCTGCCGCCGTCCGGTCCGGGGCCGCCGGCCCGGTTCCGCAACTCGGCGAAAAGGTCTTCCATCGACGTCCGCCCCCTGGTGTCGGAATACTTGACGGGTGGTCTCATCGCCTCACGAGGCCCGCCTCAGGAGAAATCGCTCCAGGGGCCGTCGCGTCACGCACCATCGCCTTACGGAAAGGGGACGCTAGGCGGCGGCCGCACCGGGTCTCAATACGGTCCCACCGAAGGGGCGACCGAAGAATTACGGCCCTGCACACCCGTCGGTGGCGCGGCGGCGCTCGATTTCCGCTGGACCCGCACCGGACTCTCGCCGGAACCGTCCCCGACGCCCTTGACCTGCGGCGGGAAGGCGGCGACATCATCGGAGCATGGGAATGGAGAACTCCCCGGAGACGGCCGGGAAACGCATACTCATCGGCGCCACCGGTTCCCTTACGGTGACCCGACTCCCGTCGTACGTCGAGGCGATGCGCCGGCACATCCCGGGCAGCAGCTGCACCGTGCTGATGACGCACACCGCGACCTCGTTCCTCCCCCCGGAAAGCGTCGCCCTGTTCGCCGAACGGGTGGTGAGCGGGGAATCCCCGGCGGACTGGCCGACCGACAAGCCGTCCCGACTGGCCGCCGACCACGACATCCTCGCGGTGCTGCCCGCCACCGCCCACACCCTCGCCTCGGCAGCGGCCGGTGCCGCCCCCAACCGGCTGATGACGGTGGCGCTGTCGGTCGACTGCCCTGTCGTGTACTTCCCGGTGATGGGGGCCCGGATGTGGCAGAAGCCGGCCGTGCAGCGCAACATCGCGCGGATCCGTGAGGACGGGCACCTCGTGAACGAGCCGGAGTGGCACGACAGCTTCGACCCCACCACCGGCACCGCCGGCCGCCACCCGTCCCTGCCCGCGCCGGACGCGGTGGCCAAGCTGATCGGCGACCTGCTCGCGGCCCGGCGGCCCCCGCGGTAGGGGGCGGAAGACGACGGCTCCCGGCCGGTGGGTCCGGCCGGGAGCCGCTCTCGTGCGCCCGCCGCGGCGAGGCGCACCGGTCGCGGACGCGCCACCCCGGAGTCCGGGGCGGCGCGTCCCGTGTTCCTGCGCCTGACGGTGTTCCGCGTCCGCGGCCCGCCGTCAGGCGACGATGGCCGTGGCCTCGATCTCGATGAGGAAGTCCGGTTCCGCCAGGGTGGCGACCCCGATGAGCGTGGTGGGGCGGACCACGTCGGCACCGAGCCGGGCGGCGGCCCGCCGGGCGCCCGCGGTGACCTCCGCCCACTTGGGCAGGGACCAGTCGACGACGTACATGGTGAGCCGCAGCACGTCGTCGAAGGTGGCGCCGGCCGCGGCCAGCCCGGTGGCGATGTTCAGGTACGCCTGCTCGGTCTGCGCCGCCAGGTCTCCCGTCCCCACCGGTTCACCGGCGGCGGTGCGCGCGACCTGGCCGCTCAGGAACACCACGCGGCTTCCGGTGCCGACGGCGAGCTGCCGCCATCCGTCGGGCTTGGGCAGTCCGGACGGGTCGATCGTCTCCACAGCCAAGGCTCTGTCCTCTCTCGGTCGGTCGTGCAGGGTCGTGTCGGGTGGTGCCGCAGCGTGCGGGGGTGCGGCAGGGGCGGTCGGTGGAGGCCCCGGCGACCCGCACCGGTCGTGCCGGGCGGCCCGCGCCGTACCGGTCCCACCGGTCATGCCGGTCGCACCGGCCCCGTCCGACCGGCTCGGGCCCCGCGGGTCGTGCCGTTGCGGGCCGGGTCGTGGTCAGTGGTGCTCGCGGCAGGTGGCGTAGTACTTCCGCAGGAGACTGACGAGTTCCGGGTCGAAGCGGGACGCGAAGAGCAGCTCGGGCGGGGGAGTGAACTCGGGGTCGAGCTGCTCCGCCCAGGCGAGGGTGGCGGGGCGCAGGTCCGTCTCGATCCAGCCGTGCCACTCCACGGGGATCGTCCAGTCCTGCTCGTAGCCGATGCCCATCTGGTGGTCCACCAGGACGTCCACGGTCTGCTCGCGGCTCCACGCCTGGATGGGCCGCCGCACAGGCGTGAAGCGCTCCAGGTCCGCGCGGGGCTCCTCGCCCAGGATCCGCGCCGCGAACTCCTCCGCGAGGAGCGGCGACAGGTGCAGGCCGTCCCGGTACGTGCCGGTCATGATCCACAGTCCGTCCATGCCGCCCCCGCCGAGCAGCGGGAAGGCGTCCACGGAGACGGGGCGGTTCCCCACCTGGACCTTGGCGACGTCGCTGTTCCACAGGGTGCGGCGCACCTGGCGGTGGGCGCACTGCAGCAGGAAGACGAGGTCCCGCATCTCGGCGGTGTCGCGGGGCTCTGCGGAGATGACGTTGGTGGCGCCGAGGTAGACGTGCCCGTCGGCCCGCGGCACCACGTGCAGTCCGCAGGCGAAGGAGCGGTTGGGCGTCCGGACGACGCTGCCGGGAGTCGTGCCGTCGACCGTCCTGACGAGGGACGAGACGCCGTAGCCGCTGACGAGGCGCGGGATGCGCGGGCCCACGGGCAGGGTGTCCAGGAGGTCCTGGGTGCGGACTCCGGCAGCCAGCACCACGTGGTCGGCGCCGAGTTCCCTGCCGGTGGCGAGGACGACCCCGGTGGCCCGCCCGGCGCGGTGCACCACCCGGGTCGCCTCCTCGGCGACGAGGGTGCCGCCCGCCCGGACCACCGCCGACTCCAGCCGTTCCAGCAGGGCGGCGGCGTTCACCGCGTGCTCGCCGGGTATGTGGAACGCCTTGAGCGGGCGGGAGATCGGTTCGGCGTCGACCCAGTCGAGGTCGGACGGCTCGACGTCCTCGAACGGCTCTTCGTAGCGGGTGAGTTCGGTGCGGATGGCCTGGTAGTTGGCGTCGTCGATCTCGGCCGTGCCAATGGCGTTGAGGATGACGGTGGTGCCCTCGGCGGTCCTGACGGCGGAGCCCTCGCCGTGGTCCTCCAGCTCCTCCAGCCACCGCGGCCATCGCCGGGTCGCCTCGATGCCCAGCTCCAGCTTGGCCCTGCCGTGCGGAGTGGCCAGCAGGGAGGTGGTGACCTCGCCGAAGCAGCCCAGCATGGCGCCGGCGGCGGCCGAACCGGCCCAGGGGCGGTGCGGCCGGCCCAGCACCGCGACCCGCTGCCCTCGCCGCGCCAGGACCCAGGCCAGCGAGAGCCCCACGGCTCCGTTGCCGACGACGACCGCATCGAATCCGGTGCGGTCCGCGTTCCCGTTGGCGTTCATCGCGTTCCCCTCTTCCGGCGCTCGGGTGCCGCCGGCATCAGCAGTGACATCGGTCAGGGGCGGTACGTGCTCAGCGGCGCCGGAACTCGTACAGGGTGTAGTCCATGCCGACCGTTCCGCGGCCGTCGGCGTGGGCCCGCACCACCGGGGAGTCCCCGAGGTCCGCCGCCGGCAGGGCGACGGACTCCGAGCGGTACCTGCGGCCCGTGAATCCCGCGTCCGCGGCGGCCCGCAGCGTCTTGCGCGGGTTGCCCATCGCGTCGCTGGTGCCCAGGTAGACGCGCCCGCCGTCCGCGAGGCGGGCCGCCGCCCCGCGGAAGAACCTGCGTTGCAGCCCGTACCCGGGGTCGAAGACGGCCCGCTCGATGTCCCCGCCGTAGGGCCGGGCCTCGGGCGCCTCGATGAACGGGGCGTTCCAGAACACCGTGTCGAAGCCCTCGCCGGGGTCCAGCGCGTCGAACAGGTCGCTGGTCGCGGCCGTCACCCGGTCGGCGACCCCGTGCCGTACGGCGTTGCGGCGGGTGTTCTCCACCGCCGCCGGGTTGACGTCCAGCGCCACCACGCGCCCGCAGCCCCGCAGGGCGGCGACCACGGAGGCGACGCCCGCCCCACAGCCCATCTCCAGGAAGCGGGCGCCCTCCACGTACGGCACCCAGGAGGCGAACAGGCCGGGGCCGGGGTCCGTGTACGGCGGGAACACGTCGGGCAGCAGCTCCCACTCCCGTCCCAGCAGGGAGAACACCGCCTGCTGCGGCCGGTCGGGGTCCCGGATCTGCGCCAGGGTCCACGTGCCCAGTGCGTAGCCGAGCTCGTTGTCCATGCGGTCCTCCCTGCGGGGCGGGGGCGGGGTGGCGCCGGTGCGTCAGCTCCCGGCGGGTCGGGGGTCCTGCGCCCGGCTGCGGGCCATCCTCCGGTCGAGGAGCACCACCGGGACGGTGAGGGCGGCCAGGCCCGCGCCGAGCCAGGCCACGGACGTCAGCCCGGCACCGGCGCCCAGGGCGATGCCCGCGAGCACCGGCACGATGCTGATGCCGAGCTGGAACATGGAGACGGCGGTGGCCCCGGCCAGGGTGGGTGCCTGCGCCGCGACGGTGAAGACCCGCCCGTAGATCGCCGGGTTCAGCACGAAGCCCGCCACGCCGAGCAGCAGCACCAGGGGCACGACGGCCACGGGATGCCCGGCGAGCACCGCGAGCAGGACCGAGGTGACGAGGATGCCGGCGGCCCCGATCAGCAGCGCGTGGTGCGGGCGCCCGTCGGCGATCCGGCCGCCGATGGACAGGCCGACGAAGGCGCCGACACCGAACAGCACCAGGATGCCGGGCACCCACACGGCGGGCACCCCGGTGACGTCGGTGAGGAAGGCGGCCAGGTAGTTGTACGTGATCATGTACGCGGCGGTGCTGAGCAGGGTGGCGGCGTAGACCACCCACAGCTGGGGCTGCCGCATGGTGCGCAGTTCCCGCCGGACGCTCGGCTCCTCGGCCGCCCGGGTCGCCGGCACGGCGACCAGGGTCAGCACCGCGCCCACCGCGGTGAGGGCGACCACCGCCCAGAACCCGCCGCGCCAGCCGGTGAAGTGGCTGATCAGCGCGCCGGCCGGGCCGCCGCCGACCATGGCGATGCTCAGGCCGCTGACCACCACGCCGGAGGCGCGGGCGGTGCGGTCGGGGGTGACGAGGCTGATCGCGGTGACCGCGGCCACCGCCCAGTACCCGGCGTAGGCGAGGCCGCACAGGAAGCGGGTCGCGAGCAGCACGGCGTAGCTGTCGGTCACCAGGCCGACCGCCACGGCGGCGGCGAACAGGGCCTGCGAGACCACCAGGGTGGTCCGCCGCGGCCAGCGCAGGGTCAGCACGGCCAGCGGCGGGCCGCCGATGACGACACCGACGGCGAACGCCGAGATCAGCGCGCCCGCGGAGGACAGCGTGATGTCCAGGTCGTCCGCGATGGCCGGAAGGACACCGGCGAGCAGGAACTCGGCGCTGCCCATGGCGAACAGGCTGAACGCGAGCAGGTAGACCGCGAGCGGCAGACTCCCGCGGGTGCCGCCGGAGGCCGGTGCCTTCGGCTCGGTCTCGACGCTCATCGGACGTGACCTCCCGCCGGCACGAGGGCGGTCGACCGCACGGGACGGGACTGCGCCGGGCGCGGACGCGGGGGACGGACGTGCCCGGGGCGGGGCTGCGCGGGGCGGACGGGTGCACGGCGGGTCTGCACACGGCGGGGCTGCGCGGGGCAGGCCCGCGCGGGGCGGGCGGGCGCGACGACGCCACTCGCCGGCCCTGCGGCAGGTTGACGCATGGGGAACTCCTCGTTCGGGTGGCTCGGGTGAGCGGGATCAGGGCGGGTGCCGGGGCGGCCGGCCACGGGTCGGGGCGAGGCCGGGTGAGGTCGGGGCACGGCCGGGCGCGGGGCGGGCACCGGGGCCCGTCCGGAAGCGGCCCGGGGCGCGACGTGCGCGCCGAGCCGGCCGTCCTCCGGCGGACCCGACCCCGTGTGAGGCTCCCCGGGACCGTGGTGGCCGCCGCCGGCCCCATGCTGGAACCCGCCGGGGCGGACGCACCACCTTTGTTGCCGATCCCGGGAAGGCCGCCGGTTCAGTCGTCGCCCGGCAGCGCCTCGCCCCAGCCCCACTTCTTGATCGTGGTACGGGACGAAGGAGGCGCGCCGCGCTGGGAGTTGGCCATCGCGCGGCGCGAACCGAACTCGATGTAGCCCACGAACGCCGAGCGGAACTCCGCGTCGTCGGGCAGCCCCGCCACGTCCATGGCCTCCAGCATCAGCTCCACCCAGCGGGCGCGCTGCTCGGGCCGGATGGCCCGTCCGCGGTGCCGGGACAGCATGTGGGGGTAACCGCCGTGCTGCTCGGTGTAGCGCTCCGGGCCGCCGAGCACCTCGCCGAGGAACACGGCGACGTGCTGCGGGTGGTCCTCCGCCATGTGGGCGAAGAGCGGGGCCAGCAGCGGGTCCTTGCGCACGCGGGAGTAGAACTCCTCGGTGAGCCGTCCCAGCGCCTCGGCGCCTCCGGCCCACTCGTACATGGTCGGGATCCGGTCCGTCACTGTGTCACGTCACCTCTCGGTCGGCTCGGGTCGGGGGACCCCGTCGGATGCGGGGCGGGCGGCCGGGCTCCGGCGCGGTCCGCCGCGTCTCGGGTGCGGGCAGGTGCGATGCGGTGCGGCGCGGGCCGGAGGCGTGCAGCCACGGCTGCCGCGCGGGCCCCGAGCAGCGGCCCCGCCGCGGCGGACCGGGCGGCCGGACCGCGGCCGGGGCCGGCTCCGGTCAGGCCGCGTACAGGTCGAAGGTCGGGGTCGGACGGCCGCCCTGCGCGACCACGTCGAGCCGCGGATCGACGGACAGCACCGCCTGGTGCAGCCGCTGGAGCTGCGGGGACGGCTCGATGCCGAGCTCCTCGACCAGACCGCGGCGCAGCTTGCGGTACAGCTCCAGGGCGGCTGCCTGCCGACCGGACCGGTAGAACGCCACCATGGCCTGCGCGTGCAGCCGCTCGTCACGCGGATGGCGCTCCGTCAGCTCGCGCAGCTCGGCGAGCAGCCGGCGGTGCAGGCCGAGCCTGAGCTCCGCGTCGACGCGCCGTTCCACGGCCAGCAGCCGGCTCTCCTCCAGCCGCACCACCTGGATCCGCAGCGCGGACCCGGCCCGGACGTCGACCAGCGCGGGCCCCCGCCACAGCGCCAGCGCCTCACGCAGCAGGCGCGCCGCGCGCTCGCTGTCGCCGTCCTCGAAGGCGGCGTGCCCCGCCCGCGCCGCGCGCTGGTACGCGAAGGCGTCGACGCCGTCGGGCTCGGCCCGCAGCAGGTAGCCGCCGTGGCCGGTGGCGAGCAGTTGCCGCGCCCGTACCGCACCGTCCGGACCGAGGGCGGCGGCCAGGCAGCGGCGCAGCCGGAGGACGTAGGTCTGCAGGGTCGTGTGCGCGCTGCGGGGTGGCCGGGAGCCCCAGATCTCGTCCCGCAGCGCGGCCACGGGGACGACCTGGCCGGGGTGGAGTGCGAGAAGGGCGAGCACCTGCCGGGTCTTGCCCGCGGTGGGGACGGCGGGGTGTCCGCCCGCCTCGGCGTGGAGCGGGCCCAGAACCTGAATCTTCACACGCTTCCTCCGTGACTCGCCCGGGCCGGTCCGGGTTTTTCCCGGTGCCTTCCGGCTGTCCGGGAAGGAACCTAGGAGGGCGGCGCGGCGGCCTCAATACGGTGGCACCGTAGGACTGACCGAAGAATCGGGGGAAGCGGCGGGGGAGGAGGCCCGGGAAGGGGGAAT
>NZ_MKXB01000190.1 GCF_001865245.1 Streptomyces sp. CC53
GTTCCGTTTCCGGTTCGGATTTCGTTTCCGGTGGCCGTTGGAGGGCCTTTGCCTTTCGACTGCCTTTCGGCGGTTCCGACTTTATCAGAGTTTCTGAGCCGGATTTCCCGGTCCGCCGGTTCACGGTCCGGACGCGCATGGCGTCGCGGGTTCCCCGGCGAGCGGAGCCGTAAACGTACTGGAGCGGAGCGCCCCGACGCAAATCGAGGGCGCCCCGCTCCCGTGCGGAGCCGACGAGGCGTCAGACCTCCACCACGACGGGCAGGATCATCGGCCGACGGCGGTAGGTGTCGGAGACCCACTTGCCGATCGTGCGGCGGATCAGCTGCTGGAGCTGGTGGGGCTCGACCACGCCGTCCTGCGCCGACCGGTTCAGGGCCTCCTCGATCTTCGGGAGGACCTCGTCGAAGCGCCCGTCCTCGATGCCGGATCCGCGCGCCTGGACGTGCGGGCCGCCGACGATCTTCCCGGTCGTGGAGTCGACCACGACGAAGACCGAGACGATGCCCTCCTCGCCCAGGATGCGGCGGTCCTTGAGGTGCACCTCGGTGACGTCGCCGACGGACAGGCCGTCCACGTACACGTATCCGGCCTGGACCTTGCCGGTGATCCTGGCCCGGCCGTCGACGAGGTCGACGACGACGCCGTCCTCGGCGATGACGATGCGGTCCTTGGGAACACCGGTGAGGGCTCCCAGCTCGGCGTTCGCACGCAGGTGGCGCCATTCACCGTGGACCGGCATCAGGTTCCTGGGCTTGCAGATGTTGTAGAAGTACAGCAGCTCGCCGGCCGAGGCGTGGCCGGAGACGTGCACCTTGGCGTTGCCCTTGTGGACGACGTTCGCGCCCCAGCGGGTCAGTCCGTTGATGACGCGGTAGACCGCGTTCTCGTTGCCCGGGATGAGCGAGGACGCCAGGATCACCGTGTCGCCCTGGACGATGCGGATCTGGTGGTCCCGGTTGGCCATGCGGGACAGGGCCGCCATCGGCTCGCCCTGGGAACCCGTGCAGACCAGTACGACCTCGTGCTCGGGCAGGTCGTCCAGCGTCTTCACGTCGACGACGAGGCCCGGCGGGACGCGCAGGTAGCCGAGGTCGCGGGCGATGCCCATGTTCCGGACCATCGAGCGGCCGACGAACGCGACCTTCCTGCCGTACTCGTACGCCGCGTCCAGGACCTGCTGGATGCGGTGCACGTGGCTGGCGAAGCTGGCCACGATGATGCGCCGCTGGGCGCCCGCGAAGACCGAGCGCATCACGTTCGAGATGTCGCGCTCGTGGGCGGTGAAACCGGGCACCTCCGCGTTCGTCGAGTCCGACAGCAGGAGGTCGATGCCCTCCTCGCTGAGGCGCGCGAAGGCGTGCAGGTCGGTGAGGCGGCTGTCCAGCGGCAGCTGGTCCATCTTGAAGTCGCCGGTGTGCACGACCAGGCCCGCGGGGGTGCGGATGGCCACGGCCAGGGCGTCCGGGATGGAGTGGTTGACCGCGATGAACTCGCAGTCGAAGGATCCCAGCTGCTCCCGGTCGCCTTCCGCGACCTCCAGGGTGTACGGCCGGATGCGGTGCTCCTGCAGCTTCGCCTCGATCAGGGCGAGGGTCAGCTTGGAGCCGATCAGCGGGATGTCCGGCTTCAGTCGCAGCAGGTACGGGACGCCGCCGATGTGGTCCTCGTGACCGTGCGTGAGGACGATGGCCTCGATGTCGTCGAGACGGTCCTGCAGTGTGGTGAAGTCCGGCAGGATGAGGTCGACGCCGGGCTGCTCCTCCTCGGGGAAGAGGACGCCGCAGTCGACGATCAGCAGACGGCCGTCGTACTCGAAGACCGTCATGTTCCGGCCGATCTCGCCGAGACCGCCGAGAGGCGTGACGCGCAGACCGCCCGCGGGGAGCCGAGGGGGAGCGCCGAGTTCGGGGTGCGGATGGCTCAAAAGTCTCTCCTCACCACACGCGCCACGTGCCGCTGAGACACGTGGCGCGTGTGACTTCGTAGGGATAGGGGCTGTTCAGTTGTGAAGTCGTGTGCCGGCCGTCGTCACAGCGTGACGCCGCCCGCCGCGAGGTCGGCCTGGAGCTGCGCGGTCTGCCCGGGGGACAGTTCCACGAGGGGCAGGCGCAGCGGCCCGGCGGGCAGGCCCTGCAGGGCGAGCGCGGCCTTCGTGGTGATCACGCCCTGGGTGCGGAACATGCCGGTGTAGACGGGCAGCAGCTGCTGGTGGACCTCGGTGGCCTTCTGGACGTCGCCGTTGAGGTGGGCCTCCAGGAGGGCGCGCAGCTCGGGGGTGACGACGTGGCCGACGACGGAGACGAACCCGACGGCGCCGACGGACAGCAGCGGCAGGTTGAGCATGTCGTCACCGGAGTACCAGGCGAGGCCGGAGCGGGCGATGGCCCAGCTGGCCCGGCCGAGGTCGCCCTTGGCGTCCTTGTTGGCGACGATCCTCGGGTGCTCCGCGAGGCGGACGATCGTCTCCGTGTCGATGGGGACGCCGCTGCGGCCGGGGATGTCGTAGAGCATCACGGGGAGCTCCGTGGCGTCCGCGATGGCCGTGAAGTGACGGTACAGACCCTCTTGCGGGGGCTTGTTGTAGTACGGCGTGACAGCGAGCAGGCCGTGCGCGCCGGCGCGCTCTGCGGCGCGGGCCAGCTCCAGGGTGTGCCGGGTGTCGTTGGTGCCGATGCCTGCGACGACGTGGGCCCGGTCGCCCACCGCCTCCAGGACCGCCCGTACGAGCTGGTCTTTCTCCGCGTCGCTGGTGGTCGGGGACTCGCCGGTGGTGCCGTTGACGACCAGGCCGTCGTTGCCTGCGTCCACCAGATGGGCGGCGAGCCGCTGTGCGCCGTCGAGGTCGAGTGCGCCGTCCGCCGTGAACGGCGTGACCATAGCGGTGAGGACCCGTCCGAAGGGGGTCTGCGGAGTGGAGATCGGAGCCATGGGTAACACGCTACTCGCTGCTCAGCGTGCGGGGTCCCCTCGGGGACGTGCGGAAGGGGAGCCCGGCACTGCCTGCTCGGGGGTTCAAGCAGTGCCGGGTCCGTATTGATCAGGCTAGATGAACTTCTCAGAGCGTCGCAATACGGACACTTCGGACGGCTGATCCGTACATCTGTACCGGATCGGTCACGACGGCCCTACGGCGCGACGCGGCCGTTCTGGTTGAACGCCGCATGGGTGAGCGGCATGAGCTCCGCCCACTGCGCCTCCATCCTCTCGCCGACCATCTCGATCTCCCGCTGCGGGAAGGACGGCACCTTGGCCAGCTCGTGCTGGGTGCGCAGGCCGAGGAAGTGCATCAGCGAGCGGGCGTTGCAGGTGGCGTACATGGAGGAGTACAGGCCGACGGGGAGGACGGAGCGGGCGACCTCGCGGGCGACGCCGGCGGCGAGCATCTCCTGGTAGGCCTCGTACGCCTGGACGTACGACTGCTCCATCGCGCGGGAGGTCAGCTCGTACTGCTCCTGCGAGCCCTCGACGAAGACGTACTTGCCGGGGCGGCCCTCCTGGACCAGCTTGCGCGAGGTGTCCGGGACGTAGAAGACAGGCTGCAGCTCGCGGTAGCGGCCCGACTCCTCGTTGTACGACCAGCCCGCGCGGTGCCTCATGAACTCGCGGAACACGAAGATCGGGGCGCTGATGAAGAACGTCATCGAGGTGTGCTCGAACGGGCTGCCGTGCCGGTCCCGCATCAGGAAGTTGATCAGGCCCTTCGAGCGCTCCGGGTCCTTCTTCAGTTCGTCGAGCGACTGCTCGCCCGCGGTGGAGACCCTGGCGGCCCACAGCACGTCGGTGTCGGAGGCGCTGTGCTTGACCAGCTCGACGGTCACATCGCTGCGGAAGCCGGGCTTCACGTCCTGCGCCTCTCCGGTCTTGCCTGTGGGGGTGATGTCGGTCACCGACGGGTCCTTCCTGTCACACGTCGCTCGGGCCGCGCCCACTCTACGGGCAGGCTCCGGCATCGGACTTCCGGCACCTTGGGCACCAAATGACGCGTTCGTGCGTCTGTACGGGTGAGCCCCCGTACCGGCAGCCGCTCCTCGAAGGAGGTCCGCCCTCATGTCCCGCCCCGAGGCCGTCCCGTTCGCGTTCACCGCGGAGACCGACCGCTTCCGCAGCAACGTCACCCCTCCGCCGCGCCCGCGTCCGACGCTGTCGCAGATAGCGGGTCGTACATTGATCGGGCTGACTGTGGTGGCGGGCCTGGTGGGGTCGCTGCTGTTCGGGATGCCGGCGTTGCAGTCCGGTCCCGCGGCCGGGTCCCCGCAGCAGTCCGAGGCCGCCGACGGCCGCTGACGCGTGCGGACCCCTGCTGTGGCCGGTCGCGGAAGGGCTGGGTAGCCTCACCGGGCACAGCCCGAACGAGCGTGCGTAAGAGTGAAGGATCAGTCGTGCCCCTGCCTTTCCTGACGGCCGACCGTGCTCCTGGAGCCGACGGCGACGACTTGGCCCTGCCGTTCGACGACCACGACCAGTGGCGCCGCCCCTACCGCCCCGGCCCGTGGCGGGTCGCCGCGGCCGCCGTGGCGCTGCTCGTCACCGCCTTCATGCTGCTGGCCACCCTGGTCGTCGCCCTCGCCGGGGACCCGGCGGCCGCGGGCACGTGCGCCGGGGCCGCGGCCGCGGTGCTGCTGGTCGCGCTGCGGCTGCTGCGGGTCGGCACCTGGGTGAGCCGGCACGGGGTGCGGCGCGTGCGGTTCCTCCGTACGGTCACCGTGCCGTGGTCGCGGGTGGCCTCCATGCGGACGGTGCAGCAGCCGGTGCGCTGGATGGGGCTGCCCCGCACGGTGCAGGGGCAGGCCCTCGTGCTGGTGCGGCACGGCGGTACCGGCGAGCCGATGACACTGCTCACCGACCACAACGCGGACTTCCTGGCCCGGGTGGAGGCCTTCGACCGGGCCGCGGACACCGTGGAGGCGTGGAACGCCGAGTACGGGTCGCCCACGGGCCCCGCCGCCGCGGTGCCGGCGGGCCGTTCCCACGTGCGCGTCTGACCGCCCACCCGACCGGTCGGACCCGAGCCCGTACGGCTCAGGCCGTACGGGCTCGGGTCCCGCGGTCGCCCTGACGGCCCTGGCCTTCGGGGGCCGCCTACCCCGCTCCCGGCTTCCGGCCCGGGACGGGAGCGGGGAGGATCAGCCGCCGCACGGCCGGGCCGCGGCCCACGCGGGGGGCGCCCGCAGGGCCCCCCGTGGTCAGTGCCGCGCGGACGTGCGCAGGGCGATGGCCCGCTGCATCGCCTTGCGGGCACGCGGGGTGTCGCGGGCGTCACGGTAGGCGACCGCGAGGCGGAACCAGCAGCGCCAGTCGTCCGGTGAGTCCTCCGTCTCGGCGCGCCGCCGCGCGAACACCTCGTCGGCCGAGTCCCGGTCGATGTGGCCGCCCGGGAGGCGGCGCAGCTCGTCGACGGGCAGCCCGCCCTCCGCCTCCAGCTCCGCCGCGAGACGGTTGGCCCGGGTGACGAAGCGGGTGTTCACCCACAGGAACCAGACGCCGATGGCGGGCAGGACGAGCGCCGAGACGCCCAGGACCACGGTGAGGGCCGTGCCCTGCTGGATGAGGGCCACGCCACGGCCGCCGACCAGGACGAAGTACACGACCAGGAAGGCGGCCATGACGAAGTAGGAGATCTTCGCAGCCATACCGGTCACCCGAGGTCGAGGAAGTGCTCCAGGCCGAAGGTGAGGCCCGGGGCGGTGACGACGCGGCGGCAGCCCAGCAGGATGCCCGGCATGAAGCTGCTGTGGTGCAGCGAGTCGTGGCGGATGGTGAGCGTCTCCCCCTCGGCGCCGAGCAGCACCTCCTGGTGGGCCAGCAGGCCCCGGAGCCGTACGGCGTGCACGGGGACCCCGTCGATGTCGGCGCCCCGCGCCCCGTCGAGGGCGGTCGTGGTGGCGTCGGGCTGGGGGGCGCAGCCGGCTTCCGCCCGGGCGGCGGCGATGAGCTGGGCGGTGCGGGTGGCGGTGCCGGAGGGCGCGTCGACCTTCCTGGGGTGGTGCAGCTCGACGACCTCGGCGGACTCGAAGTACGGGGCGGCGATCTGCGCGAACCTCATGGTCAGGACCGCGCCGATGGAGAAGTTCGGTGCGATGAGGACGCCTGTGCCCGGCGAGGCGTCCAGCCACGAGGTGAGCTGAGCGAGGCGTTCGTCGGTCCAGCCGGTGGTGCCGACGACGGCGTGGATGCCGTGGCGTACGCAGAAGTCCAGGTTGCCCATCACCGCATCGGGGGTGGTCAGCTCGACGGCGACCTGGGCGCCGGTGTCGGTGAGGACGTCCAGGTCGTCGCCCCGGCCGAGGGCCGCGACGAGTTCCATGTCGTCGGCGGCCTCCACGGCCCGGACGGCCTCGGAGCCGATCCGGCCCTTGGCGCCGAGGACGGCCACGCGCAGCTTGCTCATGCTTGCTTCCTTACGGGGTGCGGATGTGCGGCTGGTCAGGAGACGGCTGCTTCGAGGCGGTCCGCCTGTTTGTCCCTGAGCGGGCCGATCACGGCGAGGGAGGGGCGCCGGCTGAGCAGCTCGCCGGCGACGTCCCGTACGTCGTCGGGGGTGACGGCGGCGATGCGGGCGAGCATGTCGTCGACGGACATCTGGTCGCCCCAGCACAGCTCGCTCTTGCCGATGCGGTTCATCAGCGCGCCGGTGTCCTCCAGGCCGAGGACGGTGGAGCCCTTGAGCTGGCCGATGGCCCGCTGGACCTCGTCGTCGGTGAGGCCCTCGCGGGCGACCCGGTCGAGTTCGTCGCGGCAGATGCGCAGCACGTCGTGGACCTGGTTGGGTCGGCAGCCCGCGTACACGCCGAACAGGCCGCAGTCGGCGAAGCCCGAGGTGTACGAGTACACGCTGTACGCCAGGCCGCGCTTCTCGCGGACCTCCTGGAAGAGGCGGGAGGACATGCCGCCGCCGAGGGCGGTGTTCAGCACGCCGAGCGTCCAGCGGCGGTCGTCGGTGCGGGCGTAGCCGGGCATGCCGAGGACCACGTGGGCCTGCTCCGTCCTGCGGTTCAGCAGCTCGACGCGGCCGGCGGTGCGGATGGCCCGCCGGCCGTCGCGCGGGGCGACGGGGACGGCGTCGGTGCGGGAGAGGGCGCCGGCCTGCTCGAAGGCGCGGCGGACCTGCCGCACGACGGTGGCGTGGTCGATGTTGCCGGCGGCGGCGACCACCAGGTGCGTGGGGTCGTAGTGCTTCCGGTAGAAGCGGGCGATCTGGTCGCGCGTCAGCCCGTTGACGGTGTCGACGGTGCCGAGGACCGGGCGGCCCAGCGGGGTGTCGCCGAACATGGTGGCGGCGAAGAGGTCGTGGACGACGTCGCCGGGGTCGTCCTCGGTCATCGCGATCTCTTCGAGGATCACTCCGCGCTCGGCGTCGACGTCCTCCTCGCGGACGAGGGAGCCCGTGAGCATGTCGCAGACGACGTCGATGGCGAGCGGCAGGTCGGTGTCCAGCACGCGCGCGTAGTAGCAGGTGTACTCCTTCGCCGTGAAGGCGTTCATCTCGCCGCCCACCGCGTCGACGGCGGCGGAGATGTCGAGGGCGGACCGCCTGCGGGTGCCCTTGAAGAGGAGGTGCTCCAGGTAGTGCGTGGCGCCGTTGAGGGCGGGCGTCTCGTCGCGGGAGCCGACGTGCGCCCAGATGCCGAAGGTGGCGGAGCGCACCGACGGCAGCGTCTCGGTGACGACGCGCAGGCCGCCGGGGAGGGTGGTGCGGCGGACGGTGCCGATGCCGTCCTTGCCGGGGAGAAGCGTTTGGGTACGGGCGACGGCCCGCGCCTCCGAGGAGGTGCGGGCCGTCGGCCGGAGACTGCGGGACGTCACTTGTCGGCGTCGGCCTTCGTGTCGGAGTCGGAACCCTCGGCGGCCTCGTCGTCGGCGAGGACCGGGATGAGGGAGAGCTTGCCGCGCTGGTCGATCTCGGCGATCTCCACCTGGACCTTGGAGCCGACCGCGAGCACGTCCTCGACGTTCTCCACGCGCTTGCCACCGGCGAGCTTGCGGATCTGCGAGATGTGCAGCAGGCCGTCCTTGCCCGGGAGGAGCGAGACGAACGCACCGAACGTGGTGGTCTTGACGACCGTGCCCAGGTAGCGCTCGCCGACCTCCGGCATCGTCGGGTTGGCGATGCCGTTGATCGTGGCGCGGGCGGCCTCGGCGGCCGGGCCGTCGGCGGCACCGATGTAGATCGTGCCGTCGTCCTCGATGGTGATCTCGGCGCCGGTGTCCTCCTGGATCTGGTTGATCATCTTGCCCTTGGGGCCGATGACCTCACCGATCTTGTCCACCGGGATCTTGACGGTGATGATCCGCGGGGCGTTCGGGGACATCTCGTCCGGGCGGTCGATCGCTTCCATCATCACGTCGAGGATGTGGAGGCGGGCGTCGCGGGCCTGCTTGAGGGCCGCGGCCAGGACGGAGGCCGGGATGCCGTCCAGCTTGGTGTCAAGCTGGAGGGCGGTGACGAAGTCCTTCGTGCCGGCGACCTTGAAGTCCATGTCGCCGAAGGCGTCCTCCGCACCGAGGATGTCGGTGAGGGTGACGTAGTGCGTCTGGCCGTCGATCTCCTGGGAGATCAGGCCCATAGCGATGCCGGCGACCGGGGCCTTGAGCGGCACACCGGCGTTCAGCAGCGACATGGTGGAGGCGCAGACCGAACCCATGGACGTCGAGCCGTTGGAGCCGAGGGCCTCGGACACCTGGCGGATCGCGTACGGGAACTCCTCGCGCGTCGGCAGCACCGGCACGATGGCGCGCTCGGCGAGCGCGCCGTGGCCGATCTCGCGGCGCTTCGGCGAGCCGACACGGCCGGTCTCACCGACGGAGTACGGCGGGAAGTTGTAGTTGTGCATGTAGCGCTTGCGGGTCACCGGGGAGAGGGTGTCCAGCATCTGCTCCATGCGCAGCATGTTCAGCGTGGTGACGCCCAGGATCTGGGTCTCGCCGCGCTCGAACAGGGCGGAGCCGTGCACCCGCGGGATGGCCTCGACCTCGGCGGCCAGGGTGCGGATGTCGGTGAGGCCGCGGCCGTCGATGCGGACCTTGTCCTTGATGACGCGCTCGCGGACCAGGCTCTTGGTCAGGGAGCGGTACGCCGCGGAGATCTCCTTCTCGCGGCCCTCGAACTGCGGGAGCAGCTTCTCGGCGGCGACCGCCTTGACGCGGTCCAGCTCGGCCTCGCGCTCCTGCTTGCCCGCGATGGTGAGGGCCTGGGCGAGCTCGGTCCTGACGGCGGCGGTGAGCGCCTCCAGGACGTCGTCCTGGTAGTCCAGGAAGACCGGGAACTCGGCGACCGGCTTGGCGGCCTTCGCGGCGAGGTCGGACTGCGCCTTGCACAGGACCTTGATGAACGGCTTCGCGGCGTCCAGACCGGCGGCGACGACCTCCTCGGTCGGCGCCTCGGCGCCACCCTCGACGAGGGTGATGGTCTTCTCGGTGGCCTCGGCCTCGACCATCATGATCGCGACGTCGCCGTCCTCCAGCACCCGGCCGGCGACGACCATGTCGAAGACGGCGTCCTCCAGCTCGCTGTGCGTGGGGAAGGCCACCCACTGGCCGCGGATCAGGGCGACGCGGACGCCGCCGATCGGGCCCGAGAAGGGCAGGCCGGCGAGCTGGGTCGACGCGGAGGCGGCGTTGATGGCGACCACGTCGTACAGGTGGTCGGGGTTGAGCGCCATGATCGTCGCGACGACCTGGATCTCGTTGCGCAGGCCCTTCTTGAAGGACGGGCGCAGCGGGCGGTCGATGAGGCGGCAGGTGAGGATGGCGTCCTCGGAGGGCCGGCCCTCGCGGCGGAAGAAGGAGCCGGGGATCTTGCCGGCCGCGTACATCCGCTCCTCGACGTCCACCGTGAGGGGGAAGAAGTCGAGCTGGTCCTTGGGCTGCTTCGACGCGGTGGTGGCCGACAGCACCATGGTGTCGTCGTCCAGGTAGGCCACGGCGGAGCCGGCGGCCTGACGGGCCAGGCGGCCCGTCTCGAAGCGGATGGTGCGGGTGCCGAAGGAACCGTTGTCGATGACGGCCTCGGCGTAGTGGGTCTCGTTCTCCACCAGTGTCTTCTCCGTTTGTGTGTCGTCTTTGCGTCCCGGCGCCCGTGTGGCGCGGGGACGGGGGTGGAGGGATCGCGCCTTGTGTGCGGGCCGGTCTTCGATCGAAGCACCCGGGTGCACCCGTGCGGGGTGGTGCCCGGGGGCCACTACCGAGGACCGGCGGCGGCGAGGCGGCCTCTCCGGTGCCCTCAGCGTCGGTCGTACCCGCGCTGACGGCGTTCATGGTGTTGTCGTTATGGCGTTGTGCGACCAGATTACTGAGCCTGGGCCCAGGATCGCATGTGCACGTCCGTCGAGTGCGCCCGCGCACGCCCCTTCGGGGGTGTCCGCGTCCGCGCGCCCGCGCCGGTCCGTCCGTGCCTCGGTGCTTCGCGTCCGGGGTGCCGTACGCCGTGGCGGCCCGCACCTCCGGTGCCGTACGGCCGGGTGTCGTACGCCTTCGTGCGTACGGTCCCCCCGCATACGGCGAAGGGAGCGGCTCCCGGTCGGTCGGGAACCGCTCCCTTCACGGCGTCTTACTTGGCGCCGCCGGCCGCACCGCGGCGGATGCCGAGGCGCTCGACCAGCGCACGGAAGCGCTGGATGTCCTTCTTGGCCAGGTACTGCAGCAGGCGGCGGCGCTGACCGACCAGGATCAGCAGACCACGACGGGAGTGGTGGTCGTGCTTGTGGGCCTTCAGGTGCTCGGTCAGGTCCGAGATGCGGCGGGACAGCAGCGCGACCTGGACCTCGGGGGAGCCGGTGTCGCCCTCCTTGGTGCCGAACTCGGCGATGATCTGCTTCTTCGTAGCGGCGTCGAGAGACACGCGTACTCCTCAGTGATGTGTTCGAAGCGCCCGCGAGTGCCCCTGGTCTGCGTCTCAGGGGGACTTCCGTGACTCGGCGGGCGGAGGCGCGATGGGCGCTGCTCCCAGAGGATCCGGGGGCGCGTACACAAACGGCCGTCACACAGCGTACCAGCCTGTGGAGCGGCCCCTTCCCCGGGGCCGTCAGCTGGTGAGGGAGCGGGCCGCGGAGTACACGTCGAGCACCGCCAGGCACAGCGGCACCAGGGAGAGCAGCACGGCGCCCTCGACGAGGTCGAGGAGGCGGCCCCAGAAGGGGGACAGTCCCTTCCTGGGGATGACCAGGCCGATCGCGGTGGCCAGCGCGGCACCGGCGGCCAGGGCTGCGGCCAGCCACACCGTGCGGATGTCGAGGCCGCCCCGGTCACCGTACTGGAGGAACTCCCGCACCAGGTCCGCGGGCGGGTTGAGGGCCAGGCCGAGGACCAGCAGCCCGATCGCGGCGAGGCCCGCCACGAGGGCGCAGGCCACCTGCGAGGTGTAGCGGAAGAGCCGGGCCCGCAGCAGCATCGCGAGCCCCGCCGCGAGGGCGAGCAGCTGCCCCCACGTGTTGCCGGCGAAGCCGAGGACGGCGGCCGCGCCGACGACGAGGGCCGCGCAGCCGCCCACGAGCCCCAGCAGCAGCTCGTGGCCGCGGCGCGCCTGGACGGCGACGCGGTCGGCTTCGACCGGCTGGGCCCCGGGCCGGGCGTCCGCGTCGCCGTCGGGGTCGGCGTCGAAGTCGGCGGACGGGCCGCGGGGCGCCGCGTAGCCGATGGGCAGCCGGGCGAAGCGGGCCGACAGGCCCGGCAGGAACGCCACGAGACCGACCGCGACGGGCGCGCAGACCGCCGCGGTGGCGGTGGCCGACGCCTCGGTGAGGATCGCGGCGAAGGTGGCGAGGGTGCCGGCGACGGCGACGAAGGTGGCCCCGACGAAGGGCGCGTCACCGCCGGGGGCGAGGGCGACGAGGGTGACGGCGGCGACGAGGACGGTCACGCAGCCCAGCAGGAACTGCAGGCGGCCGGGTCCCTGCCCGGCGTCCGGGCCGATGATGCCGGAGCCGGCGACGAGCAGCAGCGGCAGGGCGCCCAGACCGAAGGCGACCGCTGCGGGCCGGTCCCCGTACACCCGGGCCCTCACCCCCGCGAAGGCGGTCAGCAGCAGTCCGGCGGCGCCCGCGACGATACCGGGCAGTCCGTGCATGTCGTGGCGGACCGGGTCCGCGTACCAGAGGACGAAGCCCGTCAGGAGCAGCAGCAGGACCGCGCCGACGAGGCCGGCGCCGCGCAGCATGTCGTCGCGCCACAGGTGGCGGTCGCGGGTGACGGCCGAGGCGACCGCGTCGGCGACATCGTCGAAGACGGCCGGGGGCAGCGACTGCGCGAACGGCCGCAGCAGCAGCACCTCGCCGTCGAGGACCTGCTGGGCGACCAGCGTCCGCGCCCCGTCGAGCACCGTCCCGTCACGGCGCACCAGGTGGTAGCCGGTCGGGGTCGCGACGGCCTGGGACTGGCCGGTGAGGCGCAGGATGACGGGGTGGATGTCGGCGACCGCGATGTCCTCGGGGAGCGCCACGTCGATGCGGCTGTCGGGCGCGACGACGGTGACGCGGCAGAAGCCGGTCGCTGCGCTCGTACTCACGTGTCTGGACCCCCTGTTATCCCGGATTCGCGGTTGCGCACGGTGCGCGCGTCACCCTACCGGGGCGCGGTACGAGGACCTGCAAGTAGGATCACCGTCGCGCGGGCGGCGTCCGCGGTGCCGGCCGGGCGGCCGGGGCCGAGGGGGGCGTCCGCGATCGCGGTGGACGTCCGTCGTACGCGGGCGGGCTCCGCGGCGCGGGGGAATCCGCGGACTTCGTAAGGACGATGCTTCGCCGGACGCCTCGCCGGTGCCTCACGGGGGCGCCTCGCCGGTGCCTCATGCGCGGCTTCCCGGGCGGGCCTTCGGCGGCACGCACGGGTGGCTGCTCCTCGGACGGGCCTTCGTCGGGAGGACCGCCGTCAGGTGGACCACCGGGCGGCGGCCCTGCCCGGCGCAGTGCGGGGCGCACCCGGCCGGTGCGCGGACCGTGGCCGAGGCGGCGGGCGCCTGGTGCGCGTCCGCCGGTCGGCCCGCTGCCGGGCGGCTCCGTCGAGGGGCCGCCGCAGCGCGGTCGACCGGGCAGCCGGCGAGCGGGCGTCCGACAGCCGGGCGGCCGTCGGACGGCCCGGCCGGGGGCCGCCGGCGCGTGGCGTTCCGGTTGCCGACCGGCCGCCGAGGCGGGCAACCGCCCCGGCGGTGGCCGCCGGGCGGGGCCGTCGGCAGGGGCGTCTTCCGGACGGGCTCCGACGGAGGGCGCGGCGAACCGGCTCGGCGCCGGTATGGTGCCGGGCCGGCTTCCGGAGGCCGGCCCGTACGGGGTCCGGCCCACGGGGAACCCGCGGCGCGACCGGGCCAGTTCACGGCCGCGACCCGTCAGGCACCCCTGCGGGTCGGCGTCGTGAGCGAAACCGCGGGCCGAACCTGTCGCGGGGGCGCCGGTGCGGGACTGCCGTCCGTCTTCGTCCGTATCGAGGGATTGATGCTCGGGTGAGCCAGATCGTCGTCAAACGCCCGCCGAGGTCGCTTCCGCCGGAAGTCCCCACGGAGGACCTGAAACTGGAGTCGCCTCCCGAACTGCCGCGCGGGCAGCAGGAGGGCATGCTCATGCAGCTCCTGCCCATGCTGGGCATGGGGTCGTCCGTCGTCTTCTTCTTCATGCCGAACATGCCGCCCTTCATGCGGATCATGGGCATGCTGATGCTGGTGTCGACCGTCGCCATGGTCATCGCGCAACTCGTCCGCTACCGCCGCGGCACGCAGGGCGAGATAGCCGATGTGCGGCGCGACTACCTCAAGTACCTCGCCCAGACGCGGCGTGCCGTCCGCAAGACCGCGCGGGCCCAGCGGGACGCGCAGTTCTACCTGCACCCCTCCCCCGAGCAGCTCTGGTCCGTCGTGGCGGAGGGCTCACGGCTGTGGGAGCGGCGCATCGGCGACGGCGACTTCGCTCAGGTCCGGATCGGGCTCGGCGCCCAGCAGCTGGCGACGCCCCTGGTGGCGCCCGACACGGCACCCGTCGACGAGCTGGAACCGCTGTGCGCCGGCGCGATGCAGCGCTTCCTGGCGGTGCACGGCTCGCTGGACGGGTTGCCGATGGCCGTGTCGATGCGGGCCTTCTACCACGTGACGGTGTCCGGTGAACCCGCGTCGGCGCAGGCCGCGGCCAGGGCGATGGTGGCGCAGCTCGTGACGCTGCAGTCCCCGGAGGACCTCGTCGTCGCCGTGGTGGCGGCTCCGGCCGCGGCGGACCGCTGGGACTGGACGAAGTGGCTGCCGCACACCCAAGCGCCCGGTCACGTGGACGGGGCGGGCACGCGGCGGCTGTTCGGCGACGACCTCGGGGAGCTGGAGGAGCTGCTGCGGGACCGGCTCGACGGCCGGCCGCGGTTCAGCCGGGACGGCGCCCCCCTGCTGGACCAGCCGCACATCGTGGTGGTGCTGGACGGCGGGATCGTGCCGCCGGAGTCGCTCTTCGCGGCGCCGGAGGGGCTCCAGGGCGTCACCGTCATCGAGGTGATCGGCGGCGAACTGGACGAGCCGCGCGGCGGCCTGTCCGTCGTGGTGCGGCCCGGGCGGCTGCGGCTGGAGTCGGGTGCCGGCTACGCCTACCTGGGCGTGCCGGACACGCTGGCGCCTGAAGCCGCCGAGGCGCTGGCGCGCCAGCTGGCGCCGCTGCGGATGGGCGGGGGCGACGACGACGAGCCGCTGCTGGCGAACCTGGACTTCACGGATCTGCTGAACCTCGGTGACGCGTCGTCCGTGGACGTGGCACGCACCTGGCGGCCGCGGTCGACGGCGGAGCGGCTGCGGGTGCCGATCGGTGTCGGTGAGGACGGCGCCCCGGTCATGCTGGACCTGAAGGAGGCGGCGCAGGAGGGCATGGGCCCGCACGGGCTGTGCGTCGGCGCGACGGGCTCGGGCAAGTCGGAGCTGCTGCGCACGCTGGTGCTGGGCCTGGCGGTGACGCACTCGTCCGAGACGCTGAACTTCGTCCTCGCCGACTTCAAGGGCGGTGCCACCTTCGCGGGCATGTCGCAGATGCCGCACGTGGCCGCGGTCATCACCAACCTGGCGGACGACCTGACCCTGGTGGACCGCATGGGCGACGCGATCCGCGGGGAGCTGCAGCGGCGGCAGGAGCTGCTGCGCGCGGCGGGCAACTTCGCGAACATCCACGACTACGAGAAGGCGCGCGCGGCGGGTGCGGCGCTGGAGCCGCTGGCCTCACTGGTCCTGGTCATCGACGAGTTCTCGGAACTCCTCACGGCGAAACCGGACTTCATCGACATGTTCATCCAGATCGGCCGCATCGGCCGGTCGCTGGGTGTGCACCTGCTGCTCGCCTCGCAGCGCCTGGAGGAGGGCCGGCTGCGCGGCCTCGACACGTACCTGTCGTACCGGATCGGTCTGCGGACGTTCTCCGCGGCGGAGTCCCGCACGGCGCTGGGCGTGCCCGACGCGTACCACCTGCCGTCGGTGCCCGGTTCGGGGTACCTGAAGTTCGGCACGGATGAGATGGTCCGCTTCAAGGCGGCGTACGTGTCGGGGGCGTACCGCTCCGGCGGGCCGCGGGTGACGGGCGGCCAACCGGCCGTGGAGCGGCGGCCCGTGCTGTTCACGGCCGCGCCGGTGCCCGTGGTGTACGCCGCGCCTGACCCGGCGGCCGTCGCGGCCGCGGCCGTGCCGGAGGACGACGAGGCGCTGGCCGACACGGTGCTGGACGTGATCGTGCGCCGGCTGGAGGGGCAGGGCGTGCCGGCCCACCAGGTGTGGCTGCCGCCGCTCGACCAGGCGCCGCCGCTTGACCAGCTGCTGCCGGGGCTCGCCCCCACGGCGGACCGGGGCCTCACCGCGACGGAGTACCACCGTCCGGGCGGCCTGGTGGTGCCGCTCGGCCTGATCGACAAACCGTTCGAGCAGCGGCGGGAGGTGCTGTACCAGGACTTCTCCGGGGCGGCCGGGCACCTGCTGGTCGTGGGCGGCCCGCAGTCCGGCAAGTCCACGCTGGTCCGCGCGCTGATCGCGTCGTTCGCGCTGACGCACACGCCGAGCGAGGTGCAGTTCTACGGGCTGGACTTCGGCGGCGGCGGCATGTCGTCGCTGGCGGACCTGCCGCACGTGGGCGGGGTGGCGTCCCGGCTCGACCCGGAGCGGGTGCGGCGCACCGTCTCCGAGGTCCTGGGGGTGCTGAACCGGCGGGAGGAGTTCTTCCGCGCGCACAACATCGACTCGATGGCGACCTACCGGCGCAAGCGGGCGGCGGGCGAGCTGCCGGGTGAGGCGTGGGGCGACGTGTTCCTGGTCGTGGACGGCTGGGGCACGTTCCGCAACGACCACGAGGGCCTTGACGAGCGGATCACCGACATCGTGACGCGGGGCCTCGGCTACGGCGTCCACGTCGTGATCACCGCGACCCGGTACATGGAGCTGCGGGCGTCCATCAAGGACCTGGTGCTGGGCCGGCTGGAGCTGCGGCTGGGCGACACGATGGACTCCGAGTTCGACCGGCGGGTCGCCGCGAACGTACCGACCGGGGTGCCGGGCCGCGGCCAGGTGCCGCAGAAGCTGCACTTCATGGGGGCGCTGCCGCGCATCGACGCGTCGAGCAACCCCGGGGACCTGCCGGAGGGGACCGCGGGCTTCGTGCAGGCCGTCCGGTCCGCCTGGTCCGGCCCGGCGGCTCCCGCGGTGCGGCTGCTGCCGCGCTCGGTGCCCGCCGACCGGCTGCCGAACGGCTGGGACACCCCCCAGAAGGGCGTGGCCATCGGCATCGACGAGACGAACCTGGGACCGGTGTTCGTCGACTTCGAGACGGACCCCTTCTTCCTCGTCTTCGGCGAGAGCGAGTCCGGCAAGACGAACCTGCTGCGGCTGCTGGCCAAGCAGATCTCCGAGCGGTACAGCCCGGACGAGGCGAAGCTGGTGGTCGGCGACTACCGGCGGGCGCTGCTCGGCGCGCTGCCGGAGCAGCACCTGCTGGAGTACGCGCCGATGGCGAGCTCCCTGCAGATGCACATGGAGGCACTGGCCGGGGTGTTCCAGCGCCGCCAGCCTCCGACGGACGTCACGCCCCAGCAGCTGCGGGACCGCAGCTGGTGGTCGGGGCCGCAGATCTTCATCATGATCGACGATTTCGACCTGGTGGCGACGAGCTCCGGCAACCCGCTGGGGCCGCTGGAGGAGTACCTGCCGTTCGCCCGGGACACCGGTGTCCGCTTCATCATCGCCCGCTCGACGGCCGGTGCGTCCCGGGCCATGTACGACGCGTTCATGCAGCGCATCAAGGAGCTGGGCGCGCAGGGCGTCGTCATGTCGGGCGACCCCCAGGAGGGCGACCTGCTCGGCATGATCCGCCCCCACCCGATGCCGCCGGGCCGCGGCTACTACGTCTCCCGCAAGGGCGGCACGTCACTGGTCCAGCTGGGGCGGATGCCGGACGCGTAGGGGCGGCGGGGGCCCGCGCCGGAGCCGGGGCGGCGGGGCCGCGGAACGCGCGGGTGCCGGACCTCTGGGCTGGGAACCGCGCCCGAGCGGGGGTGGCGGGGCGGTCCGCCGGGGCCGGGGCGTGGCGCGGTGCCCCGGTGCGACCTGGCCGGGACCGGCCCGCCGGCCGCCCGGGAGGCCGGTACAGCCCGGAGGGGCGCCGGTCCCTGCGCAGAGGCGCAGCCGGCCCGTAGGCGCAGGGACCCTCACCGCCCAGGGGCCGTACGGGACCTGTGGGGCGGACGTGTGCGTTCGGTGGCGGGAGCAGCGGTGTTGGGCCCCCGCCACCGCGGCTTGATACAACTGTCGGACATTCGATCATCAGCTCGGCCACTTGGTTCGTGGACCGGACGGGGGAAGAACGATGGGATTCGAAGAGGAATGGGCGCAGCTGCGCAGTGAGGCCGCGGCACGCCAGACATCCGCGATGCAGCTCAACCAGGCGGCCGCGCCCGGGGGCGGGGGCGGGGGCGGTTCGCCGGACTTCGGCTCCGACCCGGCGAAGAAGAAGGAAGCGGCGGGCAAGCTGGAGGGCGAGGTCAGGACGCAGACCTCCACCGCGGCGAAGACGGCCGACGAGGAGACGACTGCGGCGACCACGGCGTTCTCGGGCTGGGACACGGCAGCCGGCCTCAAGACGGTCGAGACGACCTGGGACGCGCAGGTCAAGAACCTGCTGGGCCGCCTGTCCACCGAGGCGCACAACCTGCGTGTCGTCCGCAGGAACTTCCTGGGCCAGGACTTCGAGGTGTACAGCGACTTCAGCCCGCTGCTGAAGCCCGATCCCTTCGCTGCACCGTACGGAGGGCTGCGGTAGACATGGCGCTCACCTACAAGAAGATCATGTCGACCGACTACGGCAAGCTCACCGCGGCCGCCAAGGCGTGGGACGACATGGCCACGGAGCTCAAGAAGGCCGAGTCCGCCTACGCGGCGGCGACCAGGGGCCTGTCCCTCGGTTCCAGCAGCTGGCAGGGGCTCGCCCAGAGCAGGGCCTACGCCAACTTCCAGGGAACGCAGTACGAGTACGGGGCCGCCCAGAAGCAGGCGAGGGCCATCGCGGACCTCCTGCGGGACGCCCACGGCCAGTTCACGGAACTGAAGCAGCGGCTGGACTCCGTGGTCGCCGACGCCCGCAAGGACAAGATGGCCGTGGACGCCGAGGGCTCCGTACGCCCCGACCTGTCCGCCGACGTGAAGCGGGCCCTCGTCCACGACCCCGACGGCCAGACCCTGCTCGCCCAGTACAACCGGGCGGCGCAGAGCTGGGAGCAGCAGATCCAGAAGTACGTGAAGGCGTTCGAGGACGCCGACGCGGGGGTGAAGCTGGCCCTCACGGGGGCCGTGAAGGACAGCAACAAGGAGTCCGGCGGCAAGGACGCCACACCCAACGGCTTCAACGCGGGCGCCAAGGGCGACATCGAGCAGTACGAGATGGACTACGCGAAGGACGTCACAACCCGCATCAACAACGGCGAGAAGGTGACGACCGCGGAGGTCGAGAACCTGTCCCGCATCCTGCGGGACAACAACAACGAAGCCTTCGAGCACCGCACGAAGTGGGGGCAGACGTTCCTCTCCGGCCTGGGGGCCGATGGGACGCTCAAGCTCACCAACGCGCTCAACGACCAGGCGTACTTCGAGGGCAAGAAGGACAGGGACTCGTACCTCGGTGTACAGAAGGGCCTGGCCAACACCATCGCGACGGCCACGCAGGTCCCCCGGTTCACGAAGGACGGCAAGGTTCTGCCGGTCGGCTCGCAGGCCTATGCCGAGGAGTTCGCGAGGTGGCGCTCATCGGATAGCGGCAGATTCTACGGCAGCTGGATCGAGGACCTCAGGAAGGTCGGTACCCAGGAGTACGACTCCTTGGCGACGCAGGTACACAGGGCCACAATCGGTGATCAGAAGACTCTTGGCTATCAGAGCCTCGTCACCTTGATGCAGCACGGCGACCGCTACAGCGCGCCCTTCCTCCTCGATCTCGCTGACAGCATCCGGGCAGCCGAGGATCCCACGCGGGGCGGCGACAAGAACGTCTGGGACCTCGACCACAAGTTCGACACCCGGAAGCCCGACAAGACCGACGGCTGGTTCGCCAACGATCCCCTGGACGGCCTCCTGGGGGTAATGAGCAGGACTCCGGAGGCTGCCACAGCGTACTTCGACACTCACAGTTACTGGCAGAGGGAGGGGGACGACGAGATCCGCAAGTTCGACGACAACCTCGAGTACCTGCAGTCGAAGCGCGACTGGGAAGTCGTCAACGAACACAAGGCGTCCCTCAAGGACGGCGTCTCGGTCTACCGAGGAGACGTTCTGGATGCGGACAGCCACGTGGGCTACGGCGCCGCCCTCGAAGCCGCCACCACCGGCCATGTGCCCGGCGCCTCCGTCCCGGAAGACTTCACGAATCACACAGCGGCGCAGGCACGCGTGATGGAGGACGTCATCATGTCGTACGCAGAGATCACGAAGGTCGACCAGGGTGCGATGCCGGAGAACATCCGGGTGAACATGGCGAACTCTCTTGCGTACTACCCGGCGGACGTCCACGAGATCCTGGTTTCGCAGGTAGACCTCACCGCGGACGGCTACGCCACCGACACCAACGGCCTGTCAGTGAGCACCCAGACGATGAACCAGTTCATCCGAGGCGTCGCCGAAGACGGAGGTGCATTCCGTGTGGTGCACGACTCGCAGATCGGACAGATCAGTGAACGCATCCACAGCCTGACAGGCGAGGACTTCAAGCACACCCCTGAAGGGGATACCGATCCGGCAAGGGGTGTCGCGCGCGACTCGGGGAAGGTCATGGGTCAACTGGACTACATCCGAGCCGACGTGTTGGGCGACCAGCGAGACAGCCAGATATCTCAGAACAACTGGGCCAAAGTCTACAACTACCATAGTGCGGGAATACCGGTCACCGGGCTCCCTGTCTTTGGTGACACGATTCAGCGCATGATCGACATCGGCACGGGGAAGCACGCAGAAGAGCTGAACAACGAGGTGGCAGAGAAGACCAAGGAGCAACTGATCGAGCAATACAAGAAGGATGGTTATCCCCGCCTGGAGCGAATGATCAATACTCACGCCGAGTCTCTCATGATTTCGCCGGACGTCATCAAGGAACGCGACGGACGCCTCGGCGAGATTCGCGCATGGGCCGAGTCCTCCTACGGCGCGGGCCTCAACAGCGCCGAGGGATCCACCGGGGAGCGGAAGTGACGGACACGATCAACACCCCGCGTATGAAGAACCGGACGATACTCATAGCATCGGCGATCATCATCGCCGCGACAGCCGCTGTGGGGACATGGATATGGTTCGGACGAGCGGAGAGAGACCGCGGGGCAGCGGACTGCTGGGCCGTACTGGCGGAAGCGGGGACTTCATCTTCCGGGCCTGTCGACGTATGTGGATCTGCGCTGGAGACTGCCATCACCGCGCAGCCCGCAGGGCGGGTCGCCCCGACAGCTCCCACCAAGAAACTACCGACGGAGAACAGCACGGCCCTGGAAGTCGTCGTCACCGAGTACACCCGTAGCAGCGGAGCCAATAGCAGGCAAGTGGCGCCAGAAATCCGCAAGAACCTGGCGAATGCCCTCACCTACTACCGCAGCGATGTGTATCAGATCCTCGGCAGCCAGGTGAGCTATGCATCGGAGACGTTCTCCACGGAGCCCAACGACATCGACCTCGACAAGCAGGACGTGGGGGATTTCCTCGTGCTCCTGGCACCGGACGAGGCCGCCTTCCAGAAGCTCCGAGAGGCGCTCCACAAAGAGATCGAGCGGGAGATAAGCCGGCTGGACAAAGCCACCCTTGAGGCAGCGCCACAGCAAGAACCGGGGAAGCCGCAGGTTCCCGACAAGGCGTATGGCGTGGCCGGCGCAGCGGGCCAGGTCGCTGGCAAGATGCGCTATGCGGCAGGCAGGGCCATAGCTGACCGATACGAAGAGGGCAGTCACGAACGAGCGACAGCTTTGCGCAAGGACGAGACGCGCTACGGCCTACCGTATGTGAGGCAGAAGTTCGAGGAACGTGCCGCTGCGGTCGGCGTGCCGCAGACGCCCGGGACAGCGGCCCGCATGACGGAGATCATGGAGGAACTACAGCGTAGTTATGCCTTCCACTCAGGGCCCTACTGAGTCGCGGCATGAAAGCATCCGTCGGCCAGTTCGGATTCCGGGAGCACGGCGCACCGACCGAATGATCGCGCACCTGCACCATGCCCCGGGATAGACGATAATCAACCGGTTCCGCGCGCCAGCGTGCGAGACCGCACATTAAAGAGCAATGACTGAAAGGCAGTATGTCCGGCACCTCACGCCGATGGAAGATCGTAGCTTCCTTGGTATCGTTTGCGCTCATCGGATCAGGGCTGCATTTCGCGTACACCACTGGCTTCTTCGGCCATGACGAGCTGTGCGGAGATCTGGTCGACCCGCGGTCGGTGGAGTCTGCACTTCCACACCTGGGGAGGATCTCCAGTGGCGGAGCCCATGCCACCGGGCCGCGTCTCTCCATGGACTGCCGGATCAGCCGCACTTCTGCTCTTCCCGGGTTCGCAGATCAGGAACTCCACGTCTACACCTCCGTGGATCGCGCTGACTTCCCCTTCACACACGGTGGATCGGCCTACGCCAGTACCACCACGTTCTTCTCCGGTGGGTCGAGCGGAGCCGTGACCGGTGCGTACCAGGCATGGACGTGGCTGCCACCCGCCTGTAGTGATCGCGATCTTGTCAGGGTGGTGGCCACCGTCACCTCGGAGCACCCGGCGGATCGCCGTGCCTTGGCGGGGCTCACCGTGGACACGGCGAACCGGCTGATGGACGGGGCCGGCTGTGACGCCCCCCGGCTCACCGCGCCCTCCGCTGTCGGATCGGCCCCGGACGAGCGGCGATCCGACCCCCAGGCTCTCTGTGGCGTCGACGGGTTCTCCCTTCCCGCCTCCTCCACCGGGCCGACGGCCAACGTCCGTGAGATCGCACCCGCATCCCGTGGCCCCGTCTGGTCCTGCTTCGTGGCCTTGGACGACGACTCCGGGGAGTCAGCCAGAGGAAGGGGGTTCGCCACGTACGCGGTCGTGCAGGAACCCGCTCTCGTCGCCGGCATGAAGAGGTCGGACGCGTTCTCCGAGAACTCCCCGGTGGCGGGCTGGAAGGTGTCCGGATTCGACGACCTCCACGTCGTCGCCGACTGCGATGGGACGGACACCTACTTCGCGATGGAGGTGGGCCCTCAGCTCACCCGCACGTGGGAGGTTCCCGGATCACCCGGGTCCTCGGACCTGTTCGCCGCCTTCGTCAGCGCGGTCGGCGAGGAGTACGGCTGTTCCGGCATCACCGGTCAGCGGACGGCGACCCCAGTGGTGGATGACGAGGGAGGGGCCGGTTGACGGACAGTCGGAAGGAAACCGTGCGGCGTTCGCCTTACCGGATAGGGCTCGCGGGGGTTGCCGTGCTCGCGGTGCTGGCGGGTGGGCTGCTGCTCGGCCGGGCCACCCATCTCTTCGGTCCCAGCGCCGTGTGCCACGGATGGGTGAGCGCCGACGACGCTCAGGACGTGTTGGGGGGTCTCGGGCGGGTGAGCAGTACCGACCACGCCCCCGCCTCCTGTGAGGTGAAGCTCACCGGTTGGGGGGCGGGTGGGGAGGATGTCGCCTTCATCCTCAGCCCGGCTGCCGAGTCGGCCCGGTTCCCCTTCGAGCGTGATCTGTGGGGTGTGTCCGGTGCCATGACCGTCATGGTCGGCTCCCGGACGGCCGGGGCGGTGGACCGGCACGGGGGCTGGGTGGCGCTGCCGGACGCCTGCGCCGGGGCGATCGGTGGCAGTGGGGGCCCAGGCCGTCCCGTGCTGAAGGCGTCCGTCATCAAGGCCGAAGCCGACCCGGAAGCCCTGGCGCGGGTCCTGGAGGATGCCGCCGCAGGGCTGGCGGAGCAGTCCGGTTGCGCGACCCGTGCAGAGATCGCGCTCGGTGAGCCCGCCGCCCCTTCGCCCCCGGCTGTCGCGGACTTCGACGAAGTGTGCGCGCTGCCGGGGTTCACACTGCCGCGGATGACCGGTGACCGGGGGAAGTCGGTACGGCAGCAGACCGCGGGCTCGCTCGGCTCGGGCGGGTGGTTCTGCGATCTGACGTTCTCCCGCCCGGGCGGGCCGGTGCCCTTCGCGCGGTTCGCGATCGTGCAGCACGAGGCGCTCACCGCCTCGTTCGACGGCACGCGTGTCACGCGCACCCAGTGCCGGGGCCGGGACGCGTACGTCGCGCTCGACGACGCCGGGTACTGGAGCCCCGAGGAGCGCGCCACCGCCGGGTTCCCGTCCGATGCGGAGCTGAGGGATCGGCTCGTCTCGGCCGCGCAAAGGGCTCTTGGGTGCTCCTGACCGCGTGCACGCAGTCAGGTGTGCACGTAGCGGCCCCGGGCCCGGTCGGCCCGTCGGGTCCGCCGCCGTCGCGTCCTGTGGCCGCGGCCGGTGCACGCGCCGTCGGAGACGTGTCCCTGACGGGTCGAGTTGGCGGCTTTCGCTGTCGTACCCTCCGCCACCTGCGGATAATTGGACCGCAAGCCGCTGACCGCGCCGACGGCACCACGAAGGGAACGCGCTCGATGGGCACTCAGCAGGAGAAGGACGAGCTGTACGCGCTCGACATCAGTGGGGTGGAGTGGCATGGCGCCCCCGGTACCAGCCCGGACGAGGAACGGGTCGAGATCGCGTACCTGCCGGGCGGGGCCGTCGCCATGCGGTCCTCGCTGGAGCCGGACACCGTGCTGCGGTACACCGAGGCAGAGTGGCACGCCTTCGTCCTGGGGGCGAAGGACGGGGAGTTCGACCTGCAGTAGGGCGAAGGGCGGGGCGTCCGCACTTCGGTAGGCGGCCACGGCCGTACCGGCCCGCGTGTCCAGCGGTCGGCGGGGGTTTGCGCATATCACCGCGCCGCAGTCCCGCCCGGCTGCTGCCGGACGCGAGAAGGGGCATGCCCGAGCCGGGCATGCCCCTTCACTCCCCCCGTGGGGAGGTGCGTCAGAAGGACTCGGTGAACAGTGCCGACGACTTCTTGTCGGTCGCGCGGTACTTGTCCTTGCCGCTGTCCATCAGGTTGGCGATCTGGCTCAGTCGCCGCTCGATGTCCTCGGCCCGCTTCGTGTACTTCTTCTGCAGGTCGAGGTACTTGGCCTTCGCCTCACCGTCCCAGGTCTCGGTCACCTTCTTGATGGCCTGGTCCATGCGGGCCAGGTCGTTCCGGGTGTCCTTGGCGAGGGCACGCAGCACGCGGGCCATCTCCTCGATGCTGCTGTACCGTACCTTGGTCCCGAGATCGTCGGCCATGCTGTTCTCCTTCTGTGTCCGGTGCTTGTCGGGTGTGCGTGTCGACGGCGCCGACGTGCTGCTCAGACGCCGTTCAGCGCCGACTTGGCGGCGTTCTGGAACGTCTGGAGCACCTCGATGTCGTTCTCCGAGGTGAGGTTGCGGGTCTGGCCCACCGCGTTGTGCAGCACGTCGAGCAGGCGGCGGATCGCGTCGTGGTCCTCGTTCAGCAGCTTCTGGGCGGTCTTGAAGCCGGCGGCGCCGGCACCCTGCCAGCCCGCGGCACAGGTCTCCAGGATGTCGGCCATCTGCCGGGCCTGCGTGGTGACCTGCCTGCCGGTCTCCGCGATGATGCCCTGGGCGTCCTTGACCGCTTCCTGTACGAGCTTGAAGTCGTCGGTCACGTAAGGCTCCTTGTCGAAGGGTGGGTGAATGGGCGGGGCTCCGTGTCCTGCGGGCCCCACCCGTTGCGGCCGAGCAGCCGCGGAGGGCTACGCCTTCCTTCTGCGTACGCTCAGCACGATGGCGACACCGACTACGACGACGACGGCGACAGCCGCGACGCTCGCAACGGTGGCCCAGAGCGGTGACCCGCTCTTCCCCGGCTCGGCCCCCGGGTCGGGGGCCGCAGCCTGGGGGGACTCTGCGGCGGGTTCGTCCCCGGCGCCCGGCGCCGTATCCTCGGGTGCGGGGCTGCCACTGGGGCTCGCGTCCGCGCCCCCAGCCGGCGGGTTCTTCTTCCGGGCTTCCTGCAACGGGTCGACGTCGGCAGGGCCGGGGTCGCCCTTGCCCTCCAGCAGGACCTGGGAGGGGCGGACGGCTCCGTACCCGATGTAGATGCTGGGCACGGGGCCGCTGGCGCCCGCGGTCTCCATCATGACGCGGAGGACCTGGTTGGCGGTCCAGTCGGGGTGGGCGGACCAGATCAGGGCGGCGGCGGCGGAGGCGATGGCGGTGGCGTGACTCGTTCCGGACGTATCGCAAAAGCGGGTCCTGTCCTCATCGCACCGGGTAGGGATCTTCTCGGCCGGCGCGGACAAGGTCACGTGATCACCGTAGTCCGAGATCTCCGACACCTTGCCGTTCGGGGCGAGACCGCCGACGGCGATCACGCCGGGGATGGCCGCCGGGTAGCGCGCCAACGGTCCACCGGTGTTACCGGTGCTGGCGAAGAGCAAGGCGCCCTTCTCCCGAGCGTAGTCGACCGCCTTCTGCCATTCGTCCGTGTCGCGGTCCTTGGCAACTCCTCCAATGGACAGGTTGATGACGCGAGCGCCGCTGTCCACGGCGTAACGGATCCCCTGAGCAGCCGGTTTGACGTAGCTGAAGGAGGTGTAGGGTCCGACCTTTACCGGGAGGATCGTCGCGCCGGGAGCCAGGCCCTTCAGGCCACCGCCCGCACCGGTGCCGGCGATGGTGATGGCCATGTCGGTGCCGTGCAGTTCGGTGTCCCGCCCGTCGACGCGCCCCGGGCCGCCTCCCACGTCATAGAAGTTGCGGCCCGGGAGGACCTTTCCGCGGAGTTCGGGCACCGTCGAGTCCACGCCGGTGTCCAAGACCGCGACGGTGATGCCCTTGCCTGTGGACACCTTCCACAGGTCCTCCGCCTTCATCGCGTCCAGATACCACTGCCGGGCGCGTACGTCCTCTGCCTGGGCGGCGGGCGCCACGACGGTCACGGTCGCTGAGAGGACCGCCAGGAGGATGGCGAGCAGGCCGACCGCACGGCCGCCGTGGGCTCGGGCAAGGGGGGACATCGGTGGGCTCCTAGTCGATGACGGGAGGGACAACACTGCGGCGACCTGCGGTCCAGGTCTCCTCGTCCTCCGTCAGGTAGTCCGGACGAGCTGCGGCCTCACGGCGCTGCGCCGATCCCGCTGTCGTGGACGCGGGCGGTCGGACCAGGCCCGTACCGCCAGGTGTGAAGGGGCCGCGTCCCACTGCACCGGACGCAGGAGTCCCGCCGACGGTTCCGCCGGGCTGGGCCGCCAGGCGGCGGCCAGGTCCGCCCGCGGCACCCGAGCCTCCCTGGAAGCCTGCCCCGGGGCCGCCCATACCCATCGGGCCGCGTCCAAGGGCCCCCCGCTCCTCCCCCACGACCGTGCCCGTGGGCAGCCGGGGTCCCAGGGGAGAAGTGCCGCCCCTTCCAGTCACGGCCTGGCCGCCGTGGATGCCGTCCGGCGCTCCGACCCGTGGGAGCCCGAGAGGACCCGTCCCCCCAGGCAGCGGGCCGCGCGGTGCGCCGATCCCAGGCGCCACAGGTCCACGCGATGGCTGAGAGCCGGTGTGCGGACCCGTCACCGGTGCGACTGGCGGGAGCAGCGCTGGTCCGCCGGTTCCCGGCCCCGTCGGCTGCGTGGAGGCAGGCGGGATGCCGCCACGTCCCACCGCTTCCTGGACGGGCGTCGTGATCACGGAGTCAAGCTTCGTCCCCACAGGTTCATGCGGGAGCGGTACCGTCCCTGGCTCCGGGAGCAACCGGTTTTCCGGTCCTGCCGCGGGCAGGCCGCCCGATCCTGCCGAAGCGGATCCCGTAGAGGACGGGCCCGAAGGATAGTGCTGCGTGGCGAAGGACGACGGCCCCGAACCACTCTGGGAGTAGGTAGTCGCGCCACCGCTGGGAGCTCCGCTCCCACCGTCACCGTACGGTGACCCCTGAATGTACTTGTAAGTCCATTCCGGAGGCGCGAACTGCGGCTCCTCCTCCGACTCCATCCGGGTCTTCGCCGTCTTGTAGTACGACGTCAGCCGCTCCATCTGGCGGATGGCTTCCTGGAGCTTCGGGCCCGTCTCGTCCTTGATGCGGGCCTGTTCCTTCTCCGGGTCCGCGTAGCACTGTCCCGCCGGTTCCGGCATGGACTTCTGGGCCTCGCTCAGGGCCTGGCCCGCGCGCTGCATCTCCTGGCCGACCGTGGTGGTGAAGTCGCTGAGCTTCAGCGTCTCGGACACCATGTCGGCGCCCCACAGGCGGAAGCCGTCGCCGCCCGCGCCCTCCCACTGGACCTTGTCGAAGTAGACCCGCAGGTCCGTCGCGATCTTGATGATCTGCGGGGACGCCGCCTCCAGGGCGTTGCCCGCCTTGGTGAGGTCGCCCGGCTTGGCCGAGCGGATCATCGCGTACAGGGCGTCCAGGGACTTGCCCTCGAACTCACCTGACATCTCTGTGTGCTCCCCCGTCAGCCGATCTGGGCGGTGTCCGCCGTGGATCCCTCGGTCTTCTTCGGTTCCTGCGGTCCGTAGACCTCTTCGTGGCGCTTCGCGATCTCCAGGTAGCGTTCCCTGATCTCACCGTCGACGCCTGAGTAGCCCTTGTCGGCGACCTGGACGGCGATCCCGAGGGCCTCGATCGTGTCACCGAACGCCCTGGACAGGTCCTCAAGGCGGGCCCGGACCTTCTCGTATCCCGAGTGCAAATCCTTGGCCGCACTGAATCCCGTGCCGTACGCGTCGGCCGTGACCTTCTGCTCGCCGATCTTCCCCGGTTCCGCGGGTGACTCGGCCAGGGAGGCGAGGAGTTCGTCGACGCGGTTCTTGAACGTCTGGAGCGTGACCACCTTGACGTCCAGGCCGTCGTTGCCCCCACCGCCCCCGATCGGTGCTTCCACTTCGGTGTCCCCCTAGTCACACTTGTGAATCGGCGATCACTCTAGTCAGCGCGCTCGATTCATCCAACACGTGTTTCCGTCAACGGGCCTTCAGCGGGCCCTCCTGCGCCTGCTGTCCCTGATGACCGTCGCCGTCCCGGTGACCACGGCCACCAGGACGGCCGCGATGCCGAGGGCGTACGTCGCCAGGCGTTCGGTGCGTTCCTGGGCGGTCTCCGCCAAGGCCACGCGCACGGGTTCCGGGGCGGGTGGCCTGGGTGGGGCCGGGTCGGGGCTCGGGGCCTCGATCGGCGCCATGTCGGGCTCGCCCGCCAGGGCGCGGACCGGGTCGACGACGCCCCAGCCCACGTAGTCGTCGTGGCCGTTGATCGAGCGTTCCGCCGTCTGCTGGATGCGGGCGACGACCTGGCGGGGCGTCCAGGACGGGTACTTGGCGCGCAGCAGCGCCGCCACGCCCGCCACGTACGGGGCGGAGAAGCTGGTGCCGTTGTCGGTGCACTGGCCGCCGCCGGGGACCGTGGAGACGATGTCCACGCCCGGGGCCGCCACCCCGAGGAACGGCCCGGCCTGGGAGAACGGGGCGCGTTCGTTGTTGCGGTCGGAGGCGCCGACGGCGAGGACGCCGGGGAAGGCCGCGGGGTAGGTGTTCTTCGCCTTGCCGTCCAGGCCGTCGTTGCCGGCGGACGCGACGACGACGACGTCCGCCTCCAGGGCCTTCCTGACTGCTTGGGCCAGGTCCGAGTCGGCGCTGAGGGGCTGTGTCGTGTCCTGCGAGATGTTGATCACGTGGGCGCCCTCGGCGATGGCGTGCTCGATCGCCCGGGCCATCGTCCGCGACGTGCCGCTGTTCTTCTCGTCGTTCTGCCGGATCGGGATGATCGTGGCCTCCGGCGCGATGCCGACGAAGCCGGTGCCCTTGCGGGGTCTGGCCGCGATGATGCCCGCCACCTTCGTGCCGTGCCCGACCTCGTCGACGGTGCCGTTGGTCCTGCCGCGTCTGCTGCGGTCGTCGCCCTCCTTCTCCGGTGTGAGGAGGTCGGCGCCGGCCGAGGCGTCCACGGCGGGCTTCAGTTGGGGGTTGACGGTGTCCACGCCGGTGTCGATGACCGCGACGCGCACCCCCTTGCCCTTGGTGTCCGCCCAGAGTTCGTCGAGCAGCACCCGCTGGAGCGGCCACGGGGTGCCCTCGATCTGCTTCGGCATCGGGAAGGTGCACTCGCCGCTGCCGTCCAGACCGGGCGAGGCGGCCGCAGCGGTGCTGCTGTGCGGTGCGGCTGCGGGTGCCGCCGTGGCCGCCGGGTGCGGCAGCAGGACCGCCGCGGCGGCCAGGAGGGCGGCGATCCCTCGGGCGCGGCCGGCGGCGGGGAGGCCACCGGCGGCGGGGCTGCGCCGGGCACCGGGCGTACGAGGGGCACCCGGGGTGCGTCGGGCGCCGGGGGCGCTGGTCCGCTTCGTGTCGCGCATGGATGGCCCGCCCCTCAGGAACCCTGCGGCTGGCGTGCGCCGTTCGTGTCGAGCCGGGGGCCCTTCGACAGGAACGACGACCAGCTGATCGGGACGAGCGACGGGGTCACGCTCTCGTAGCCCAGCTTCTTCTGCGCCTCGCTGGGCACCGGTCGGCCGTCCGTCGGCTGCTGCTCCTGGCCCCCCGCGCCGATGGCGGAGCGCTGCTTGTCGCTGTCGCCGTTGGCCTGGACCGCGTAGCGCAGTCCGGTGTCGGTGACGAGGAACAAGGACCCGTCGGGCCGGGTCTGCTCGCCCTGGACCTGCGTGTACAGCAGGCCGGTGCCGGGCGTGACGTAGGTGCTGCTGCCGCCCGCGGTGATCTCCGCCGGGTAGCGGGTGCCGGCCCAGGTGGACAGCGTGGTGCGGCCCTTGTCGTCCACCGAGCGCAGCACGCTGCACACCGTGTCGCGTGCCCCGCCGCCGCTGGTGGAGTTGACCTGCACGGCCCGCTGCGCGGGCCAGCGGCGGTCGCCCGCGAAGGGCGTCGGCTCGGGCTGGAAGGAGGCGTTGTCGACGTCGGACGCCTTGCCGGCCATGTCGAGCCTGTCCGTCTGCGGGGAGTTGATCAGCAGCCAGGCGGTGAAGTCGGAGACCGGCCGGACCGCGCCCTGGAGGACGACGTAGTGCTGCGGCCCCGCGCCGGTCTCGGCCCTCAGGACCATGCCGACGCGGTCCTGCTCCTCGCTGAGTCCGCCGCCGATGCCGGCGGGTACGCCGACGGTGCCGGACAGCGCGGGGAAGCCGACCGGGCTGCCGGTGTGCAGGGTGCGCAGCCAGTCCTCCGTCACCTGCTGGGGCTCCTTGTCGCCGACGAGCGCCCGCGTGAGGACGGCGGCGTCGGACGCGCCGCCCCGCACCTCGTACTTCGTGCCGCCCGCGTCGACGAGGTAGCGGGCACCCTTCTGGCCCTGTACGTACAGGACTTCGCCGTCCTGGAGGCGTTCCTTGCCGTCCGTGCGGCCGAAGTCCCGCTCGGCGAGGACGAAGGCGGCCTTCTGCACGCTGGAGCCCTTGCCGCCGCCCGGCTGGACGCACACCGCCCACCGCTTCGCCTTGGCCGCTTCGGCCGCGCTGGGCAGCCGGTCGGGCGCGTACGGGATGCCGAGGATGGGGCCGCGGGGCGGTCTGCCGGCGTCGAGGACGTCGTCGCTGACCTGGATGACGTCGAACTTGCTGGGGTCCAGCAGCAGCCGGGCCGACGCCAGGTTCAGCACCGGGTGCAGCAGCGTCTTCTTGTCCTTGCCCTTCCCGGTCGTCAGCACGACGTACCGGGTCGTGGACTGCTTGCCGACGATGACTTTGGTGCCGGGCGCGTCCCAGCCCTTGGGGGCCTTCGGTTTGAACATGCCCCAGGCGCCGAACCCGGCCAGTACGAGGGCGCCGACGATCAGTCCGGGCAGCACCGCCCGCAGCGGCCGCGGTGCCCCCTCCTCCGTGCCGGAGGGCGAGGGTTGGAGGAATGCGGCCACCGTGCGCTTCTTCGCGAAGGTGTACGCGTTGAGCTCGTCCCGCCGTGATGCCATAAGTCCCCGAAGATCCCCGTGTGTCGACGCCAGGCGGCGCCAAGTGCCGTGTGACGCAACCGTGTCCGCCGGGGCGCCGGGCGCGGCGCCCGCGGCCCCGGTTGTCGGACCGGCCCCCTACTATGCCTGCCGTGGGAAGGCCGCCAGGGGGCGGGTAGGGTGATGCCGCCGCCAGCGCCCTGGTGGGCCGCGCAGATCGGGTTGGATCGGGGGATCTCCATCATGGCTTCCGCGACGCGTACGCGGCGTGCCGCGACGGCGCGCTCCGCGGTGCCCTCGCAGGGGGCGTCGCCGGCCGGGCACGCACCGGAGCCGTCGGCATCCGGTCCCCGGGCGTCGGCCCGCGGTTCCCGTTCGCGTACGTCCTCGGCCGCCGCGCCGCGGCTGGGCGGGCGTCAGGGGGGCGCGGGTGCGTTCCGCCTGCAGCAGCTCGTGCTGATCGAGGTGGCCGCCGCGCTGCTGCTGGTGGCGTGGGTCGTGCACCCCCTCGCCCTGGTGCCGACGGGCGCCGTCGCCGCGCTGCTCGTGCTGCTCGCGGTGGTGCGGCGGCACCGGCGGTCGCTGCCGGAGTGGCTGGCCACCATCGTCGCCCTGCGGGCGCGTACGCGGCGCGCGGCGTCGACGACCCTCCCGCCGGGTACGGAACCGGGCCTCGCGCCCGTGGTGGAGTGCGACCCGTCGTTGCGGACGTACTCCTACAGCGCCCGGGACCGGCGGCCGGTCGGGATGATCGGCGACGGCACGTTCTTGACGGCCGTCCTCCAGGTGGAGGCCGACGGGACGGCGCTGCGCCGGGACCGCACGCAGCGGCCGCTGCCCCTCGGACTCGTCCGGGACGCGCTGGACGTGGACGGGATACGGCTGGAGTCGGCCCAGATCGTCCAGCACGCGCAGCCCGCGCCCGCCCCGCACCTCCCCGTCGACTCGGTCGCCGTGCGCAACTACGCGCCGCTGCAGGAGCGGACGGGCTCGCCCGCCGTGCGGATCACCTGGATCGCGCTGAAACTGGACCCGGAGCTGTGTTCCGAGGCCGTCGCCGCGCGCGGCGGCGGGCTGACGGGGGCGCAGAAGTGCCTGCTGCGCGCCGCCGACCAGCTCGCGAGCCGGCTGGCGGGCGCCGGTTTCCGGGCCTCGGTGCTGTCCGAGCAGGGACTCGTGTCGGCGCTGGCCACGTCCGTGTGCGCCAACCCGCGGGCGCTGACGCGGGCCGACCGGGACCGCGCGCCGGGCCGCCGCACGCAGGAGACGTCGCGCACGTGGCGCTGCGACGACCGCCGCCACACCACGTACTGGATCGGGCGCTGGCCCCAGTTCGGTGAGGGTGGCGCTTCGATGCCGCAACTCGTGGCGCTGCTCACGTCGATACCGGCGCTCGCCACGACGTTCAGCCTCACCCTGAGCGGCGGCGGCGACCGGCAGGAGGTCGGCGTGACCGGATACGTGCGGATCACCGGGGGCAGTGACGAGGAACTGGTGGCGTCACGGCATGAGTTGGAGCGCGCGGCCCGCGGCGTCCGGACCGGCCTCGTCCGGTTGGACCGCGAGCAGTTGCCGGCGATGCTGGCCACGTTGCCGCTGGGCGGTGCCCGCTGATGTCGACGCCCCAGCAGTTCCCCCAGCAGTTCCCTCCGTCCACCGGGCAGTTCCCGGAGCAGTCCCCGCGGCAGTTCTCGCCGCACCCGCCCCGGCAGGTGGCGCCGCACGTGCCCCGGCATCCCTCGCCGCAGGTCCCGCAGGAGGCCCCGGGCGCCGGACAGCGGGGGCGCGCACGCTTCGGGTTCGGCCTCGTCGGCCCCCGCCGCCGGCGGCACGCCTTCCCGGTCGAGAGCCTGGACTCCCTGGGCCTGCCGGTCGGTGACGACGGCGTGGTGATCGGCGTCGATCCCGAGAACCGCCCCTCCGTGCTCGGCATCAACCGGTCGGAGCCGTACGACGTCACGCTCATCGGCGGTCTGTGGACCGCCCAGGTCCTGGCGCTGCGTACCGCGGCCACGGGGACCCGGGTCGCTGTGGAGACGGGTCGCGCGGCGGCGTGGACGGCGCTCGTCCAGGCCGCGGGCGGCGGGCTGCCGTGTGTGACCCTGCACGACGTGGGGCGTGTGCCGCCGCAGGGGGCGTCCGCGGGCAGCCCGGTGCTGGTCGTGCGGGACTGCGGGATGCGCCCGCCGCGCGGAAGGGTGGTCTCCGCGCCCTGGCAGTCCGTCGTCACGCTGCTGCCGTACCTGAGCCCCGCGGCGCCGCGGTTGATGGAGAAGTCGTCGCTGGTCGGTGTGCAGCGGGTGTCGCCCGACGAGGCGGCGCGCATCGGCTGGCTGCTGAAGTTGCCGCGCAGCGAGTCGCAGACCCTCTCCACGCTCGCGGACGGGGTGACGCTGTGGGTTTCCGGCGGTGACCGGCGCTTCGTGATGACCCAGCCCACCGACGCGGAGGCCGGGTTGCTGGGCGCGGCCCGCCGGATGGACTGACTCCCCTCCCCCGGCGGCAGCGTGGACACGCCGCGGAGGCGGGGCGACCCGCCGTCCCGCCTCGGAGGAGTCGCGTCCGGACATCCGGTACCGACCCTGTCCGGTACGGGAGCGTACGGGGGTGCCGGCTCGCGTCCGGTACGGGCGGACGGGCCTGACGGACGGCCACCGGAGGCGATTAGGGTGGGAGGAGCCGACCGTCGGCCCGCACGGGACCGTGAGCACCCAGGGGAAGGGCAGGGGAAGGTGCGCCGGGTGGACGGAACGGACGAACGAACAGGAACGGTCGCCCCACCCCACCCATGACCGGACAAGGGTGCTCGACCACACCAGGAGGCAAAGTGAACGGCGATCGGGACGAGATCCGCGAGGGATGGCGCGTGCCTCACGCCGACGATCAGTCCGACGCGGATGCCGTCGAGGTGACGGGTGAGTTCACCATCGACTACACCCCGCCCGCCTGGTACACGCAGAACGCGGGGGGTACCGGGCCGGGCGGCGGCACCGCACCCGGTGCGGATCCGGCCGGGATGACGCCACCCCTGCCGCCCCCGCCGCCGACCGGGCAGCCGATCGCCGTCCCGCCGCTCCCTGCGGACGGCGGGTACCAGTCCGGCTGGACGATGCAGCCGCCGGTCGCCCCCGCCCCGCAGCCCACCGCCGGTGGTGGTGCGGAGGGCGAAGCCACCATGCTGTTCTCCGCCGCCGCACCGACGCCGGACCGCGCGGAGCCAGAAGCTGCCCCCGTGGGCGCCGACACCTACGGACGCGGTGCGGGCCACCCGTCCGGCGCGGACGCCGCCCAAGCCCTGCCCGGCGCCTGGGTCGGCACCGAGGGCTCGCCGCCGGCCCAGGGCTCACCGGACTCCGGACGGTCCGCGCACGCGCAGGACTCCGCGCACACGGGAGAGCCGACGCACACGCAGGATTCCCCGCACACGGCTGCGTTCACGGCCCCGCAGGAGCCCGTGGACATGTCCGGCGGCACCGACGGACCGCACGGATCACACGGCTCACACGGCTCACACGGCTCACACGGCTCACACGGCACTAACGGCTCGCACGGCTCCGAGGGCGCGCAGGAGCAGACGCCGTCCGCGGCGCTCCTGGACTCCGCGGCCCCCGCCCTCCCCCCGCGGACGGGGGACACGGGCACGGACCACGCCGACCTCGGTGACGGACCGTCACCGGCGAGGGCGGACGGGGAGGCTCCGACCGGGGCACCCGTCGACAGCGCACCGGTGGCGTCCGGCGCACCGCAGGCGCCGGACGGGTCGGACGGCCCGGGTGCGGCGGATGCGCCGGGCGAGCCGGCGGTATCCGGTGGTTCCGACGTTCCGAACCCCTCCGGCGCCGCCACAGCCCCCGGTACCTCCGCTGGCCCGGGCGACGCGGACGCCCCAGGCGACGCGGACGCCCCGGGAGACGTCGCCGTGCAGCAGGGCGCTCCGGAGGACGGAGCCTCCCCTGACGGCGCGCCCCACGGCCCCCGCCCTTCGGACAGCGGCCCGGTGGCTGCGGTGCCCGCGGACGCGGTCGCCCCGGACGGTGGCGCGCAGCCGGTGGCGCCCGCTCCGCCGGTCGCCGGTCTGCCGCCGCTGCCCCCCGCGTTCCAGCCCGCCGCCGCGGCCGGGGCTCCGGCGGGTGCACCGCAGTGGCCCGGCCACACGCCCGGTGGCGACCAGTCGTCCGCACCGGCGGCGCCCCACGCGGCGGACGCTCCGGGCGCCGGGGCCGGGTGGCCGCCGGCTGCGCCGACGCCCGCGCACCCGGCGGCCGGGCCCTCCGTACCGCAGGGCGGGTACGGATTCCCGCAGCCGGGGGCCGTGCCGCCCGGCGCGCCCGCACCCGGTGGTCCAGGCCCTGCCGCGCACCAGACCGGATACGGGACGCCGCAGCCCGGCTTCCCCCAGCCCGGCGGTCCTCAGCAGCCCCAGCCCCCGCAGTACGGACAGCCCGCGGGTGGCTACGGCTTCCCGCATCCGGGGGCCGGCGGGCAGCCCGTGGCGCCTCAGGGCGGGTACGGATTCCCCCACCCCGGCGGGCAGCAGCCCCCTCCGCACGGGGGCCACGGCTTCCCCCAGCCCGGCCGGCCCGCTCAGCCGCCCCACCCGGGGCAGGCCGGACAGCCCGTCGGCCCCGGTCAGCCGGTGCCGCCGCAGCACCAACAGCCGCAGCCTCAGGGCGGGTACGGGTTCCCGCAGCCCGGCGTGCCCGCCCAGCCCGCCCCGCCGGGACAGCCGCCCCACCCGGGGCAGCCCGGTCAGCCCGCCGTCCCCGGGCAGCAGGCGCCGGTGCCGCCGGCGCACCCCGGTGCGCCCGACCCGCGGATCGCCGGGGCCTGGCCCGCGGCGGTCACGCACGACCAGCGCGAGCGTTCCGTGCCGGGTGCGCCGCTCGGGTACACGGCGGCCGTCGAGCTGTCGTCCGACCGGCTGCTCAGGAACAGCAGGCAGAAGCCGAAGAGCAGCCGCGTCCCGTCCGCGGCGTCGCGGTTCAAGCTGGGCGGCAAGAAGGAGGAGCAGGAGCGGCAGCGCAAGCTCCAGCTCATCCGGACGCCGGTGCTCTCGTGCTACCGGATCGCGGTCATCTCCCTCAAGGGCGGTGTCGGCAAGACCACGACGACGACCGCCCTGGGGGCGACCCTCGCCACCGAGCGGCAGGACAAGATCCTGGCGATCGACGCCAACCCGGACGCGGGGACGCTCGGCCGCCGCGTGCGGCGCGAGACCGGTGCCACCATCCGCGACCTCGTACAGGCGATCCCGTACCTCAACTCGTACATGGACATCCGCCGGTTCACCTCGCAGGCGCCGTCCGGTCTGGAGATCCTCGCCAACGACGTGGACCCCGCCGTGTCGACGGCGTTCAACGACGAGGACTACCGGCGGGCGATCGACGTGCTCGGCAAGCAGTACCCGGTCATCCTCACGGACTCGGGCACGGGCCTGCTCTACAGCGCGATGCGCGGGGTGCTGGACCTCGCCGACCAGCTGATCATCATCTCCACCCCTTCGGTGGACGGCGCCTCCAGTGCCTCCACCACGCTGGACTGGCTCCACGCGCACGGGTACGCGGACCTGGTGCAGCGGTCGATCACGGTCATCTCGGGGGTCCGCGAGACCGGGAAGATGATCAAGGTGGAGGACATCGTCGCGCACTTCCAGACCCGTTGCCGGGGCGTGCTGGTCGTACCGTTCGACGAACACCTGGCGGCGGGTGCCGAGGTGGACCTCGACATGATGCGGCCGAAGACCAGGGAGGCGTACTTCCAGCTCGCGGTGATGGTGGCGGAGGACTTCGCCCGGGCGCAGCAGGCGCAGGGGCTGTGGACCGGCGACGGCCAGGGCGGGCTGCCGCCGCAGGTGGCACCGCCGCTGCCCGGCCAGGGCGTACCGGGCCAGCCCCCGGCGCAGGGCCAGCCCGTGCCGGGCCAACCGGACCTGCCGGGACAGCCGTTCACCGCCCACCCTGGCCAGCCGGGCATGCCCGGTCAGCCCCCGGTGCAGGGCCAGCCGGGCATGCCCGGACACCCCGGCCAGCCCGGACACCCCGGTGCACACGGACACCCGGTCCACCCCGGCCAGCCCTACCCGGGCCAGCCGTACGGCGGTGCCCAGCCGCCCGTGCCCGGCCCGCCTCAGCAGGGGCAGCAGTACGCCCCCGCGCAGCCCGGCCGGCCGGGTGTCCCTCCGCAGGGGTGGCCGCAGCAGCCGGGCGGTCAGCAGGAGCCGCAGGCCGCCGCCCCGCAGCCGACCCCGCCCGACGGATGGCCGCAGCAGCCGCCGCAGGCACCCCAGCAGCCCCCGCAGTAGGCCCGAGGCACCGGGGCCGTGGACAAGCGAGGGCCCGCACCGGACGGTGCGGGCCCTCGGCGTCGGTCCTGCGGATGCCTTCTACTGCTGCGCGTCGTACGCCGCCGTGGCCTGCCGGCACTGCACCACGTCTTCGGCGATGGCCTCCAGGAGCTCGCCGATCGACGCGAACTTCTGCTGCCCCCGGACGAAGGAGAGGAAGTCCACGGCCACGTGCTGGCCGTACAGGTCGAGTCCGACGCGGTCGATGGCGTACGCCTCGACCGTCCGTTCCTTCCCGTCGAACTGCGGATTCGTCCCCACCGAGATCGCCGCCGGCATGCGCTCGCCGTCCGCGGTGAGCCAGCCCGCGTAGACCCCGTCCGCGGGGATCGCCGTGTACGGCAGGGTCTCCACGTTCGCCGTCGGATAGCCCAGCTCGCGGCCGCGCTGCGCGCCGCGCACCACCACGCCCTCGACGCGGTGCGGGCGCCCGAGGATCTCGGCCGCACCCGTGACGTTCCCCTCGGCGACGAGGCTGCGGGCGAGCGTGGAGGAGAACGGCCGGCCGTCGCCCGCCTCCCCGGTCACGTACAGGTCCACGATCTCCACCTCGTAGTCGTAGGTGGCGCCGAGCTCCGCCAGGTAGTCGACGTTCCCGGCGGCGCGGTGGCCGAAGCGGAAGTTGGGGCCCTCGACGACCGCGCGGGCGTGGAGCTTGTCCACGAGCACCTTGACGATGAAGTCCGCCGGGGACAGCTGCGAGAACTCCGCGGTGAACGGCAGCACCAGCACCGCGTCGACGCCCAGTTCACCCATCAGCTCCGCGCGCCGGTGGTGCGGGGCGAGCAGCGGCGGGTGGCTGCCCGGCCGCACCACCTCGGAGGGGTGCGGGTCGAAGGTGACGACCACGGCGGGAACGCCCAGCTCGCGGGCGCGCTCGACGGCCCTGCCGATGATCAGCTGGTGTCCGCGGTGGACGCCGTCGTAGGAACCGATGGTGACGACGCTGCGCCCCCAGTCCTGGGGAATCTCCTCCAAGCCTCGCCAGCGCTGCACTGTGACCGCTCCTCGCCCGAACCCGTGTACGTCAGTTACGTCAGAACGTCATGGCCGATGACGCAGGTCTAAGGGTGCCATGCCCGCATCGATCGGCTCGCATCGGCATCGCACTCAGTGCCGGTACGGGTACGGGATCGGACGCACCAGCCGTGCTCGCCCTGGGGCCGGGGCCCGCCTCCTGCGCGGGCCCCGCCTCGTGCGCGTACTCCGGTCCGGGTGCGGCGAGCCGTTCGACGGCACGGCGCGCCCCCGCCGAGACGAGCGCCTCCCACCGGCGCGGCTCGCGCGCCAGCCACGCGCTGAGCAGCACGGCGAACCCCGGCACGTCCCGGGCGTGCCCCGCGAGCCGCCGGTCGAAGCGGGCGGCGCCCGCGGGGACGCGGCGCATCAGCCGCCCGCAGCGCAGCACCAGCGCGCGGGTCAGCCGCTCCGGCCGCCCCGCGGCCCCGAGCGCCGCCGCCCGCAGCACGGCCTCCGCCGCGTCCAGGTCGCCGTCGTCCGGGTGCGGGACGTCGAGGAGCACGGCGAGGAGTTCCCCGCGCAGACCGTCGCCGCCGGTCTCCTCCGCCGTGAGGACGCCGGCGACGGCTTCGCGCACCGCGCGGCCGCCGTGCCGGACCAGCTCCGTCACCAGCGGGAGCAGTGTCGCGCGGGCCGCCGGGCCCCGCTCCAGCCGCCGGGCCGTGTACGCGGCCACGTGCCCGGCGCCTTCGGGGTGCCTGCGGGCGTAGCCGCGGACCAGTGCGGCGCCCCGCCGCGCCAGGGCCGGGACCCGTACGGCGGCGAGGGCTTCCAGCACGTCGGCGGCCCCGCTGTCCTCCCGCAGCCGGGCCGCGAACGCCGCGAGCACCGGCTCCGGATGGGTCGTCAGGGCGGTGGCCGCGGCCGCGGCGGTCAGGCCGGGGGCGCCGTCCCGGA
>NZ_MKXB01000191.1 GCF_001865245.1 Streptomyces sp. CC53
CCTGCGGTCACGGCCCCCGGCCCCGAGCGGGTCCGGGAGCCGGGCGGCCGTGCGGGGGCGGCGCCGGGCGCGCGCACCGGCCCCGGACCGGGCCGCCCCGGGGGCCACCCCGCGTGGCCCGGGGGCGGGCCGCGGGCGGCTCAACGGGTCGTCCGGTACGCCCTGGTGGCCTGCTCGTGGATCTCCGTGACCTTGTCCCGCTCGGACTCCGGGCCGGTGGCCATGATGACGTGGTAGCGGCCGTCGATGAGTACCGCCAGGTTCCGCACGTACACCTGCCGGCCGTTGCTGTCCTGCCAGGTGAACTGGCCCTCCGCCATGGACTGGCGTCCGACGTCTACCCGGCGCAGCCCGGTCGCCGTCGCCCAGGTGGAGTCGCGCCACGGCTGGAGCTCGCGTTCCTTGTTCCGCTGGTACTCCAGCGGGTCGGATCCCGACGTGTCGGCGGAGTCCCTGCCGGGGACGACGACGAGGGTGAAGTCGCCGCTGCCGTAACGGACCTGGCCGATGTCGTTGACGGGGCTGCGGCGCCACGTCCGGTCGACCGCGATGCGGAAGCCCTCGGGGTCGTCGCGCAGGACGTAGCCGGCCGGGAGGTCGGGTGCGCTCGGCGTGACCGCGTTGGTGGACGGCGCCCGGCCGGTGTCCGGCGCCGGGTCGGCCGGGGCCGGCTGCGCCGGCCCGGTGGGCGCGGGGGCCTGGGAGGAGGCCGTGGGGCGGGACGCGCTCCCGGCGGGGCTCTGCGAGCGGTCCGTGGTGCCCGCCTTCGGCAGGAACAGCGCGGCGTACGCGACGGCCGCGGCCAGTGCCAGCAGGATCAACAGCAGCAGGATGCGGCCGAGGGCTCGCGGGCTCCGGTCGCCGTGGTCCCGTGACCTGCGGTGGCGGTGCCGCGCGGCGCCCGGATCAGTGTCGTCGACGGCGGCGCGGGGCCGGCGCCTGCGTTCGAGGTCGCCGCGGCGGCGGACGATCGGCAGCCGGGTCTCGTCCGCCGACGGCATGGTGACCAGCGCCATGCCCGCGTCGGGCTCGGGCGCGGAGCGGATCAGCGACCGCAGCCAGCCCCGGAGTTCCTCGAAGTCGGGTCGTTCCGTCGGGTCCTGACGCAGCAGCGACTCCACGACGGGGCGCAGCGGCCCGCACTCCTCGGCGAAGGCGGGCGGCTCCGCGCACACCATCTGGACGAGTTCGGCGGCGCTGTCCTCCGGGTACGGTGCGTGGCCCTGGAGGACGCGGAAGAGCAGCACTCCGAGAGCCCACAGGTCGGTGGTGGGGCCGACGGGTGGGGCGAGCTGCCAGGTGCCGTGCACGGGCCCCGCCTGCTCGGGCGCCCACCGCTCGGTGACGGGCCCGACGACGGCGATCCTGGCCTGGCGGGCCCGCTCGGCGGCGAGCGGCGTGCCGGGGCCGCGGTAGGGCGGGGGCCCTGCCGGGGTGAGGCCGCGCGGGGCGGCGCGGCCGGGCTCGCCGTGCGGGTGCCTCTGGGCGGGGGCGTACGGGGCGGGTGTCCCTTGGCGCTGCTCGTCAGCCCGCAGGGCGGCGCGGGGGCCTCCGTACGGCGGGACGTCGCCGTACGGGGAGGATCCACCGCCCGCCGGGACGGGACCGTCCCGCCATGTGCCGGTGAGCAGGGCGCGGGGGGCGCTGCCGCCGTCCTGGGCGGCGTCGTTGTCTTCGGGGCCGTCGGGCTCGTCAGGGTCGTCGGCGATGCGGTCGGCGGCCTGGGTGACCCACTGCGGTTCGTACCCGCTGGGCAGGGCGGGCGGGCCCGGCGGCAGGGCCGGCGCACCGCGGTCCGCGGGGACGGCCCGCGCTCCTTCGGCGCGGTTCCCGTGGCCGTAGCCTCCGTACGGGCCGTCCCGGTCCGCGTCACTCCCGTAGCCGTCGTGCTCGTACGTGGTGTCGTGGTCGGCGCCGGTGTGCGGGCCGTGCGCGTCGGCGTATCCGTCGCCGTACGGCCGGTCGTGCCCCGCGCCGTACGTACCCGCGTACGGCTCACCGTACGGGGCTCCGCACGCCTCGCCGTCCACGGCCGCGGGCCCGTCGCCGGGCTCGTCCTCCTCCGGGACCGGCACCGGGGCGTAGCCGCACAGGGCCTCCTCGGCGGCGCCGGTGGCGAGACCCGACAGCACGACGCGGCCGTCGTCGCAGACGAGGACGGTCCGCACGGTGATGTTCCGGTGGGTCCAGCCGTGGGCGTGCAGCGCGCGCAGGGCGGTGAGCAGGTCGGAGGCGATCTCGGCGGCCCGGTACGGGTTGAGCGGCCGCTCCCCGAGGAACGCGGCGAGCGGCCGCGCCTCGACCAGTTCGCTCACGATCCAGAGCGAGCCGTCCTCCGTGAAGACGTCGAAGACCTGGTCCAGCCGCGGGTGGTCGGGGATGCGCGCGACCGCCTGCACGGCGTCCAGGGCCCGCTGGACGGCCGGGTCCTGCGCCGCCGCCCGGTCGCCCGCCGTCCGCGCGGAGGTCCGTACGGCGCCGTGCCGCGCACGGTCGCCGCCGTACGTCCCGTACCCGTACGGCCCGTCCGCACCGTCCGGTCCGACGACTTCGGCGTCCACCGTCTCCGGCAGCGGCACCTGCCGGACCATGACCTCCTGGCCGCTGTAGGTGTCGAAGGCACGCGTCTCGGCGCCCGATTCGTGCGGCGCGGCGTACGGGTCGCCGTCGGATTCGGGCAGCGGCAGTCGGTAGCGGTCGGCGAGCACTCGTCCCGCGTAGTCCTCCACAACGCCTCCCCACCGCGCGCAGTACCCCCGGCTCCAGCCGGGGAGCCGTCATCTGTGGTCGGATCGTGTCCAGTTACACGCTGGATTCAGCCTCATACGGCCCGCACGGTTTCACGATACGTGCCGAACGTCAGTCCGTGGGCCGGAACGTCGCGAACGCGGTCTCGCGGAGCGTCTTGCACTCCTGCTCGTTCCACTGGGCGGACTCACACGTGATCATGATCGCGTAGCCGTGTGTGGCGTCGACCTTGAACCCCCTGTTGAGCACCCATACCCGCTTGCCGCTCTGTTTGCGCTCGAACTGCCAATCGGCCGCGGTCGGGTAACCGTTGTAGTCGACGGCCTTGATGCCGTGGTGCTGGTAGCCGGAGCTGCTGGCGGCGACGGCGGTCATGGCGGCCCGCCAGGCGGCGGCGGCGTCGGAGCCGGGGCTGCCGGTGTAGTCCACCTGCACGCGCGGGAAGCCGCCGTCGGCGCTGAAGATGCCGCCCGAGTTCTCCCCGGCTATGGCCGTCATGCGGAAGTCCTCGGGCATGGCCATGGAGAAGCGGAACCGGTCGTTGGTGACGGTCCTGTACCCCTCGGGCAGTCCGGTGCCGGACCCGGGCGAGCCGGAGGGCGCGGCGCCGCCGTCCTTGCCGTCACCGCCTTCCGTGCCGCTGCCTCCGCTGCCGGTGGCCGGCTGCCCGGCGCCCTGCCCCTGCTCGCCGCCCTGTTCGCCGTCCGGCCTGCTGCTGTCGCCACCGGCCGTGCCTGCGGACCCGTCGGCGGGATCGCCCCCACCGCCTGCGGCCGCCCCCGCGGAGGCGGCCTTGTCGCCGCCCGCGGTACCGCCCGCGCCCTGGGCGTTCGCGTCCCCGTCGCCGTTGAACACGAAGGCGAGCACGGTGGCCAGGACCGCGAGGACGGCGACCACCGCGATGGCGACCAGCGTGCGGCGGGGCACCACGTGGGTGAGCGGGGCCCGTACCGGCACGGGCGGACCGGAACGTTCCGGCTTGGCGGCGGCCTTCGCGGCCGCGCCGCCCGCAGCCGCGTTCCGCACGGCGCGCAGCGCGCCGCGCAGCCGCTCCGCGGTGGCGTCGCCGGGTGCGGCCGGCGCGGTCGCCGAGGCGGCGGTGGTGCCGGCGCTCCCGTCCGCGGCCGGTCCGGCCGGCGGCGCGGGCAGCGGCACGACGCGGGTCCGCTCCGCCGGGCGCTCGCCGGGCGCCGACGGCTCGGGCGCCGCCAGCACCTCGTTCAGCAGGGCGCGCGCGCCGGCGTCGTCCAGGCGCTGCGCCGGGTCCTTGGCGAGCAGGCCGTAGATGACCTTGTCCAGCGGCCCCGCGTTGCGGGGCGGTTCGAGCTGCTCCGTCATGACGGCCGTGAGCGTCGCGATCGCGGAGCCCTTGTCGTACGGCGGGTGGCCCTCGACGGAGGCGTACAGGAGGCCGCCCAGCGACCACATGTCGGCCGCGGGCCCCGGACGCTGGCCGCGGGCCCGCTCCGGCGAGATGTACGAGGGCGCCCCGACGAGCATGCCGGTGGAGGTGATGGACGGGTCGCCCTCGACCTGGGCGATGCCGAAGTCGGTGAGCACGACGCGGCCGTCGTCGGCGATCAGCACGTTGGACGGCTTCACGTCCCGGTGCAGGATGCCCTCCCGGTGCGCGGAACGCAGCACGTCCAGGACGGCCAGGCCGACCTCGGCGGCGCGCCGCGGCGTGAGCGTGCCGTCCTCCCGGACCACGTCGGCCAGCGAGCGGCCCTCGATGAGCTCCATGACGATCCACGGGCGGTCGTCCTCGTCGACCACGTCGTACACCGTCACGGCGCCGTTGTTGCGGATCCGTGCGATGGCCTTCGCCTCGCGCAGGGTACGGGTGACGAGGCGGCGCTTCTCGTCCTCGTCGATGCTGTTGGGGAAGCGGAGTTCCTTGACGGCGACGGTGCGCCCCAGGGTCTCGTCGACGGCGCGCCACACGGTGCCCATGCCGCCGCGGCCGAGGACCCCGTCGAGCCGGTAGCGGCCGGCCAGCAGGCGGCCGCCGGACCCGCGCCCGGCAGCGGGCTTCTTGTGCACGTCGACCTTGGAGGTGGCCGCCCCACGCTCCGCCTTCGCCGTCCCGGAAGCCGCGCCGGCGGCCGCCTTGCCCGCGACGGGGGCCGGGGCGGTGCCGCCGGTCGCGGCCGGTGCGTCCTGCGCCGCGGGACGCGGCGCGGCCTGCGGCTCGTTCTCCGCGGCCGCCGCCTCGGCCCCGGCCGTGGTGGCCGCGGCCCTGGGGGACGGCAGACCCGACTCCGCGCCTGTGGACCGGCTCGCGGTGGCCGAAGCGGCCCTGCCCGCCGCCTCGTTCGCGGACCGCTTCGGCGACCTGCCCGCGGGCTCCTTCGCGGCCTTGCGGGCGGGCTCCGCCCCGGTGGGCTCCGGAGACTCGTCCGCCTCCTCCACCGGCTCGCCCGCGCCGTGCTGCGCGGGCTCCTTCGGGGTCTCGCCCCTGGGCTTCTCGGCCGGCTCGCCCGCAGGGTCCTGCGCGGGTTCCCCGGCCGACCCGGCGGTGGACCTGCCCGCAGGCTCGCCACCGGAGGCCCGCACGGTCCCGGGGGCCTGCTCGACGGGGTTCGCGGCGGCGCCGCGTGCCGGCTCCTGCACCAGATCCGCCGCGGCCCTGGCGGCAGGCTCCTGCACTGTCTGCTGCGCGCCCCCGCCGTCGGCCGCCTCGGCCGGCCCTGCGGAGGTCCCGCGCGCAGGCCCGGCCGGGTCCTTGCCCGCAGGGTGCCGCGCGGGCTCGTCCGCATCGCGTCCCACGGGCTCCTGCGCGGTCCGCCGGGGCCCGTCCGCCTTGGAGTTCGCCGTCTTCCCTGCGGGCGCGTCGGAGACCTCGCCGTCGTCCTGCGGCTCCGCCCCGTCCGCGGCGGGCCGTTCCGTCCGCGCGGCGGTGGCCGCGCCCGAGGGGGTGGGCACGTCGCCGTCCGGGGCCTCGCCGGTACCGGACGGTGGCGCCGACCGGTCCGCTCCGGCACCCTCCTTGCGGCCGGGGGCCGTCTTGGAGGCCGTCGGGCCCCGGCCCTGTCCGGTGGTTGCCGCGGGCGGCCCGGCGTCCGCTCCCCGGTCCGAGGTGGCCGCTTCCGTCTTCGACGCCGTGCTCTCTCCGTCGGCGCCGCGCTGAGGTGTCCGCGCCGCGTTCCGCGACTGCTCCGCTCCCGACATGCGTCCCCTCTGCGATCCTGTTCCTCGCCCGCGCCTGCCGCGTCCGCGCGATGCGGTAACCCGCTCTGGAAGAGCCTTCATTGTCCCTCACTCAGGGACCGGCACTTCTCCCGGGTCCGCCGTCGGCCAGCATGACGGCGGGGCGGGGTGCGGCGCCACGGCGCTGGGGAGGACGTGTCTCACGGTTCAGTTGGTTCTCGCGGGGTGCGGACGGGGCGTCACTCGCCGCCCTACAGGGGCACGATGTCAGGGGCGCCCAGGCGGGCCGCGTCCGCTGTCTGGTCGTCGGGCTGGCGCTGGGACTCCCGCTCCGCCTCGACCCGTTTCTCGTAGTGCTCCACCTCCTTGGCGATCTGGTCCTCACCCCACCCGAGGACGCGTGCCATCAGTTCCGCGCACTCGCGGGCGCAGCGGGTCCCGCGGTCGAAGGTCTCGATGGAGATGCGGGTGCGACGGGTGAGGACGTCGTCCAGGTGCCGGGCGCCCTCGTGCGAGGCGGCGTAGAGGAGTTCGGCGCGCAGGTAGTCGTCGGCGCCGGTGACGGGCTCGCCGAGGGAGGGGTCCTCCGCGACGAGGTCGAGCAGTTCCTCGGTGAGCGAGCCGTACCGGTTGAGCAGGTGCTCGACGCGGGCCACGTGCAGGCCGGTGCGGGCGGCGATGCGGGCGCGCGCGTTCCACAGGGCCCGGTAGCCCTCGGCGCCGAGCAGGGGCACGTCCTCGGTGACGCAGGCGGCGACGCGCCGGTCCAGCCCGTGCACCGCCTCGTCCACGGCGTCCTTGGCCATGACGCGGTACGTCGTGTACTTGCCGCCCGCGACCACGACGAGCCCCGGCACGGGGTGGGCGACGGTGTGCTCCCGGGACAGCTTGCTGGTGGCGTCCGACTCGCCGGCGAGCAGGGGGCGCAGTCCTGCGTAGACGCCCTGCACGTCGTCGCGGGTGAGCGGCACGGCGAGGACGCTGTTGACGCGTTCCAGCAGGTAGTCGATGTCGGCGCTGGACGCCGCCGGGTGCGCCTTGTCCAGGTCCCAGTCGGTGTCGGTGGTGCCGATGATCCAGTGGCGGCCCCAGGGGATCACGAAGAGGACGCTCTTCTCCGTGCGCAGGATCAGGCCGGTCGTCGAGTGGATCCGGTCCTTGGGCACGACGAGGTGGATGCCCTTGGAGGCGCGGACGTGGAACTGGCCGCGCTCCGCGATGAGGCCCTGGGTGTCGTCGGTCCACACGCCGGTGGCGTTGACGACCTGCTGGGCGCGGATCTCGTACGTGCCGCCCGACTCCACGTCCTCCACGCGGGCGCCGACGACCCGTTCGCCCTCGCGCAGGAAGCCGGTGACGCGGGCGCGGCTGGCGACCCGGGCGCCGTAGGCCGCGGCCGTGCGGACGAGGGTGGCGACGTGACGGGCGTCGTCCACCTGGGCGTCGTAGTACTGGAGTGCGCCGACGAGGGCGTCCCTGCGCAGGGCTGGTGCCACGCGCAGGGCGCGCCGGCGGGACAGGTGGCGGTGCACGGGCAGGCCGCGGCCGTGGCCGGAGGACACCGACATCGCGTCGTACAGGGCGACGCCCGACCCGGCGTAGACCCGCTCCCAGGCCCGGTGCTGGAGGGGGTAGAGGAACGGGACGGGCCTGACGAGGTGCGGGGCCAGCCGCTGCAGCAGCAGGCCCCGCTCCTTGAGCGCCTCCCGTACGAGGGCGAAGTCGAGCATCTCCAGGTAGCGCAGGCCGCCGTGGATGAGCTTGCTGGAGCGGCTGGACGTGCCGGCCGCCCAGTCGCGGGCCTCGACGAGACCCGTGGCGAGCCCGCGTGTGGCGGCGTCGAGCGCGGTGCCCGCTCCGACGACGCCGCCACCGACGACCAGCACGTCCAGTTCCTGCTCGGCCATGGCCGCCAGCGCCTCGGCGCGCTCCGCCGGACCCAGTCTGGCTGTCCTCACCGCTGCCTCCCGTCCCCGCCGTCCCCGTGTCTGGCGGACGCCCGGTGTGCGCGGCGCCCACGGGCCCGGCGCGACCGGCGCACCCGCCCGCCCCGTGCCGCGGGGCGCCGCGCGCGTCCGGCGTGCGGCCGGGCTCACAGACTCGATTCTGTCCCCGGTGCCCGACATCGGCCACCGGCCCCACCCGACCTGTGGACAACACTCACTCGACCACGCCTCCACAATGCCGCATAACGGTCATATTTACGCCTAGTCTGACATTGCGTTCGCTCGCTCTGTCCACAGGGCTTGCGCGTCTCGTCCCCTCCGGCTACTGGGAAGGACGGCTCACTCCATGCCCGCAGACCTCGCCGTCATCGGCCTCGGCCACCTCGGCCTGCCCCTCGCCCAGGCCGCCACCGGCGCCGGCATCGGCACCGTCGGCTACGACACCGACCCGCGACCGGTCGCCGAGCTCGCCGCCGGGCGCCCTCCCGTCGACGGCTCCCTCACCCCGTCCGAGATCCGCAGGATGCTGTCGGGCGGCTTCCGCCCCACCCCGGACCCGGCCGAGCTGGGCCGGGTCCGCACCGCCGTCATCTGCGCCCCGACACCGCCCGGCACCGACGGCCCCCTCGACCTGTCCGCCGTCACCGACGCCGCCCGCGCCCTCGCCGCCCGGCTGCGCCCGCACACCACCGTGCTGCTGGAGTCGCCCGTGCCGCCCGGCACCACCGAGGACGTGCTGCGCCCACTGCTGGAGGAGGGCTCCGGGCTGCGCGCCGGGCGGGACTTCCACCTCGCGTACTCCCCGGCACGCCTGGACCCCGGCAACCGCGCGCACGGCTACGCCCACACACCCAAGGTCATCGGCGGTCTCACCCCCGCCTGCACCGAATCCGCCGCCGCGTTCTACGGCCGCCTCACGGACAAGGTGGTCCGGGCCCGCGGCATCCGCGAGGCGGAGACGGTCAAGCTGCTGGAGACCAACTTCCGGCACGTCAACATCGCCCTCGTCAACGAGATGGCCGTGCTCTGCCACGAGCTCGGCGTCGACCTGTGGGACGTCGTCCGCTGCGCCGAGACGAAGCCGTTCGGCTTCCAGGCGTTCCGCCCCGGCCCGGGCGTCGGCGGCCACGGCGTGCCCGTCGACACGGTCGGCGCGCACCGGCCGCTGCAGTTGGTGGAACTGGCGAGCCGGATCAACGAGCGGATGCCGCAGTACGTCACCTCGCGCTGCGCCACGCTCCTCAACGAGCACGGCAAGTCGGTGCGCGGCGCCCGCGTGCTGCTGCTCGGCGTGACGTACAAGCCCGACCTCGCCGACCAGGAGGGCTCCCCCGCACCCGAGATCGCCCACCGCCTGAGGGCGATGGGCGCCGCGGTCAGCTACCACGACCCGTACGTCCCGGTGTGGCGGGTGGCCGACGTGCCCGTGCCGCGCGCCGACTCCCTGTACGAGGCGGCGGCGGGCGCCGACCTGACGATCCTGCTCCAGCACCACCGCACGTACGACCTCCAGGGCCTCTCCGTGAAGGCCCAGCTGCTCCTCGACACCCGGGGCGCCACGCCGACGGGGGCGGCGCACCGGCTCTGAGGACGCGGACGTGCCGGGTCCCGCCGCGGACCCGGCGGCCCCACCGCCGACCCGCGACGGACCCGGGCGGCCGCGCCGGGACGGCCCCGGACGACCGCAGGCCCGCAGGGACGGCCGAGGACGCGGACGGCCCGGTCACCCACTCTCGGGTGACCGGGCCGTTCCCGCGGTTCACGCGCCGCGCGGTGGGCTCACCGCCGGTGCTGCGACTCCGCGACCGTGACCTCGACGCGCTGGAACTCCTTGAGCTCGCTGTAGCCGGTGGTGGCCATCGCGCGGCGCAGGGCGCCGAAGAAGTTCATGGAGCCGTCAGGCGTGTGGGACGGGCCGGTGAGGATCTCCTCCGTCGTGCCGACGATGCCCAGGTCCACGAGCTTGCCGCGCGGCACGTCCTCGTGGACGGCCTCCATGCCCCAGTGGTGACCCTTGCCCGGGGCGTCCGTGGCACGGGCCAGCGGGGAGCCGATCATCACGGCGTCGGCGCCGCACGCGACGGCCTTCGGCAGGTCGCCGGACCAGCCCACGCCGCCGTCGGCGATGACGTGCACGTACCGGCCGCCGGACTCGTCCATGTAGTCGCGGCGGGCGGCGGCCACGTCCGCGACGGCCGTGGCCATGGGGACCTGGATGCCGAGCACGTTGCGGGTGGTGTGGGCGGCGCCGCCGCCGAAGCCCACGAGGACGCCCGCCGCGCCGGTGCGCATCAGGTGCAGCGCGGCCGTGTAGGTGGCGCAGCCGCCGACGATGACGGGGACGTCGAGCTCGTAGATGAACTGCTTCAGGTTCAGCGGCTCGGCCGCGCCGGACACGTGTTCGGCGGAGACGGTGGTGCCGCGGATGACGAAGAGGTCGACGCCCGCGTCGACGACGGCCTTGGAGAACTGGGCGGTGCGCTGCGGGGAGAGCGCGGCGGCGGTGACCACGCCGGAGTCGCGGACCTCCTTGATGCGCTGCCCGATCAGCTCCTCCTTGATCGGCGCGGCGTAGATCTCCTGCAGACGGCGGGTGGCGGTGGCCTCGTCCAGCTCGGTGATCTCGTCGAGCAGCGGCTGCGGGTCCTCGTAGCGGGTCCACAGCCCTTCCAGGTTGAGGACGCCGAGGCCGCCCATCCGGCCGATGCGGATCGCGGTCTCCGGGGAGACCACGGAGTCCATGGGCGCGGCCAGGAACGGCAGCTCGAAGCGGTAGGCGTCGATCTGCCAGGCGATCGAGACCTCCTTCGGGTCCCGGGTGCGCCGGCTCGGTACGACGGCGATGTCGTCGAACGCGTACGCCCTGCGGCCGCGCTTGCCGCGCCCGATCTCGATCTCAGTCACGATGTGTGGCCTTTCCCTCTACGTCTGCGCGTACCAGTATCGCCGACCGGCACACCGGGCGGCGCATGCGGAAGGGGCGGCTCGGGTGGTTCCGGGCCGCCCCTTCCGTGCGGTGGGCGCTGCCGGTCGGGGCGCGCGGGTGCCGTGGCGGCCCGCGCGCACCGCCGTTACTTGCGGTTGCTGTAGTTCGGGGCCTCGACCGTCATCTGGACGTCGTGCGGGTGGCTCTCCTTCAGACCCGCCGACGTGATGCGGACGAACCGGCCGCGTTCCTGCAGCTGCGGGACGGTCCTGCCGCCGACGTAGAACATCGACTGGCGCAGGCCGCCGACGAGCTGGTGGACGACCGCGGACAGCGGGCCGCGGTAGGGCACCTGGCCCTCGACGCCCTCGGGCACGATCTTCTCGTCGGAGGCGACGCCCTCCTGGAAGTAGCGGTCCTTGGAGAAGGAGCGCTGCTCGCCGCGGGACTGCATGGCGCCGAGGGAACCCATGCCGCGGTACGACTTGAACTGCTTGCCGTTGATGAAGAGCAGCTCGCCCGGGGACTCCTCGCACCCGGCGAGCAGGGAGCCGAGCATCACGCTGTCGGCACCTGCGACCAGCGCCTTGGCGATGTCGCCGGAGTACTGGAGGCCGCCGTCGCCGATCACGGGGACGCCGGCCGCCTTCGCGGCGACGGACGCCTCGTAGATCGCGGTGACCTGCGGGACGCCGATGCCGGCGACCACGCGGGTGGTGCAGATGGAGCCCGGGCCGACGCCGACCTTGATGGCGTCGACGCCCGCGTCGATCAGTGCCTGGGCGCCGTCGCGGGTGGCGACGTTGCCGCCGATCACGTCGACGGACGCATTCGACTTGATCTTGGCGACCATGTCGCCGACGAGCTTGGAATGGCCGTGCGCGGTGTCGACGACGATGAAGTCGACGCCCGCCTCGATCAGGGCCTGGGCGCGCTCGTAGGCGTCGCCCGCGACACCGACGGCGGCGCCGACGAGGAGGCGGCCCTCCTTGTCCTTCGCCGCGTTCGGGTACTGCTCCGCCTTGACGAAGTCCTTGACGGTGATGAGGCCCTTGAGGAGGCCCTCGTCGTCGACGAGCGGCAGCTTCTCGATCTTGTGGCGGCGCAGCAGCTCCATGGCGTCCACGCCGGAGATGCCGACCTTGCCGGTGACCAGCGGCATGGGCGTCATGACCTCGCGCACCCGGCGGCTGCGGTCGGTCTCGAAGGCCATGTCGCGGTTGGTGACGATGCCCAGCAGCTTGCCCGCGGGGTCCGTGACCGGGACGCCGGAGATGCGGAACTTGCCGCACAGCGCGTCGGCCTCGGCGAGCGTGGCGTCGGGGTGGATCGTGATCGGGTCCGTGACCATGCCGGACTCGGAGCGCTTCACGAGGTCGACCTGGTTGGCCTGGTCCGCGATGGACAGGTTGCGGTGCAGGACACCGACGCCGCCCTGCCGCGCCATGGCGATCGCCATGCGGGACTCGGTCACCTTGTCCATGGCGGCCGACAGCAGCGGGATGTTGATCCGGACGTTCCGGGAGAGCTGCGTGGAGGTGTCGATCTCATGGGGCGCCATGTCGGACGCCCCCGGCAGCAGCAGCACATCGTCGTAGGTCAGCCCGAGTGTCGCGAATTTCTCGGGCACTCCGTCGACGTTGGCAGTCATGACACCTTCCCCATGGCCTTGATCGGTGCGGATGTCCATGCTAACGGGCTGCGCGGGTGTCTCATTCCACGAGCAAGATCAGCCGGAAGCTTTGGACGTTCACACGTATGACATGCGCCATACACCGGGCCCGGGTGGTGGAGGAAACCGCCGGACTCAGGCGGGCGCGATGACGGCCCCCGTCCGGCACGTGCCGGCGTCGGGCGGCGTCCTCACTGCTCGGCCAGCGCCCGGAGCCGGCTGAGCGCGCGGTGCTGGGCGACCCGCACGGCACCGGGCGACATGCCGAGCATCTGCCCCGTCTCCTCGGCGGTGAGCCCCACGGCCACCCGGAGCAGCAGCAGTTCGCGCTGGTTCTCCGGGAGGTTGGCGAGGAGCCTGCGGGCCCACTCCGCGTCGTCGCTGAGGAGGGCGCGCTCCTCGGGCCCGAGCGAGTCGTCGGGCCGTTCGGGCATCTCGTCGGACGGCACGGCGGTGGAGCCCGGGTGCCGCATGGCTGCCCGTTGCAGGTCGGCGATCTTGTGGCCGGCGATGGCGAAGACGAACGCCTCGAACGGCCGGCCGGTGTCCCGGTAGCGCGGCAGGGCCATGAGGACGGCGACGCAGACCTCCTGGGCGAGGTCCTCGACGAAGTGCCGGGCGTCGCCGGGGAGCCGGTTCAGCTTGGTGCGGCAGTACCGCAGGGCCAACGGGTGGACGTGGGCGAGCAGGTCGTGGGTGGCCTGCTCGTCGCCCTCCACCGCGCGGTGCACGAGTGCGCCGATCGCCCCGGCCGCCGCGGGGGGCGCGGGAGACGTCGGCGTCTGGTCGTCGTGCATCGGTCCATGGTGCCTTGACCGTGTCTGCTCCGTGGCACCGCGTCCCGCCTTGTGCACCGAAGCGTTATGAGCAGGTGCGCCGGACGTCATCCCCTGCGCCCTCCCCTCCCGCTCGATCGACTCGTCCCCGAGGAACTCCACCCCTCAAGGATGCGGCATCGCGCCGGAAACAGACATCAGGCGTGCGCCGCCCCGTCCGCGGCGGTGCGGACGGGGACATCAGGGGCATGCCGTCCCCGGCGCCGGGGAGTGCCTCGGAGGCTGCGCGATCCGCCCGACGGGCGGGCGGGACCCCGCGGACACGGCCTAGCGCACCAGGCCCCAGCGGAAGCCGAGCGCGACCGCGTGGGCCCGGTCCGAGGCGCCGAGCTTCTTGAACAGCCGCCGGGCGTGGGTCTTGACCGTGTCCTCGGAGAGGAACAGCTCACGGCCGATCTCGGCGTTCGAGCGGCCGTGACTCATGCCTTCGAGCACCTGGATCTCCCGCGCGGTGAGCGTGGGCGCGGCGCCCATCTCCGCGGACCGCAGCCGGCGCGGGGCGAGCCGCCAGGTGGGGTCGGCGAGCGCCTGGGTGACGGTGGCCCGCAGCTCGGCGCGCGAGGCGTCCTTGTGCAGGTACCCCCGGGCTCCGGCGGCCACGGCGAGCGCCACGCCGTCGAGGTCCTCGGCGACGGTGAGCATGATGATGCGGGCGCCGGGGTCCGCGGACAGCAGCCGGCGGACGGTCTCCACACCGCCCAGACCGGGCATGCGCACGTCCATAAGGATCAGGTCGGAGCGGTCGGCGCCCCAGCGGCGGAGGACTTCCTCGCCGTTGGCCGCCGTGGTCACGCGCTCGACACCGGGCACGGTCGCGACGGCGCGCCGGAGCGCTTCTCGGGCAAGCGGGGAGTCGTCGCAGACGAGGACGGAAGTCATGACCGCCCTCCGCAGCTGATGCGCGTCACCTTGGGCCTCCAGGCTGGTTACGAATCGTCACCTGTGCGGTTGACGGCCTCGGACATCTGCCCGAGGGCCGGTTGCTTCAACCGCCTCCGCTCTCTCAACGACGGTCACCCGAAAGAGTTACGGGCTCGGCCACCGACTCCAACACTCTACGTGAGGAGTCGCCTACGGAGGAGAGCGCCGCAGGTCATCGGCGTCTCGCTGTCACCTGACCGCCATCTCACACAGAGCTATGCCCCATTTAGCGCCTTTTCCTTCCATTTGCTGGTGTCTGTAGCTAGATTCGCAATGAGTCATATTTACATCTACTGCGACAAGACGTCCGCTCAACGAGCCCCGCCGGGGGCTCAGTACCGACTCAGTACCGGTTACAAGGGGACATGCGCTATGGCAGATTTCTCCCGCCTTCCCGGACCCAACGCCGACCTATGGGACTGGCAGCTGCTGGCTGCCTGCCGCGGGGTCGACAGTTCGCTCTTCTTCCACCCCGAGGGGGAGCGCGGCGCGGCGCGGAGCGCGCGTGAGAACTCGGCGAAGGAGGTCTGCATGCGGTGCCCGGTCCGCGCCGAGTGCGCGGCCCACGCGCTGGCCGTGCGCGAGCCCTACGGCGTGTGGGGCGGCCTCACCGAGGACGAGCGCGAGGAGCTGATGGGCAGGGCGCGCACCCGGTTGATCACGACGTCCGCGGCGGGCGGCAAGGGGTGAACCGCCCGGCACCCGCGCGGGGTGCCCACGACGACGAGGACAGGGGAGGAGCGGGGACCGGGGCCGGTCACCAAGAATCGGGGAAGGCCGGACGGAGCCGGCGGGGCCACCCCCGGGAACACCACCTCGGACAGCACTGAAGGAACGTTTCAGCAGGCCCGTACCGGAACCGTACGGGCCTGCCCCCTGCGCCGAACGAGGCCGCCGGCACACGAGCCGCACGCCCCGGCAGCGGACCGGGCTCGCACGTGGTGGCCCTGCCGGGCGGACCGACGGGCGGGCTGCCGCGTCGCTGCGGCTACGCGCGCGTGGCGGCGGCTGCGAGTTCGTCCAGGGTGGCGGCCACGGCCGGGACCTGCGCGAGGTCCGGGAGGGTGAGGGCGACGATCTCCCGTTCCACGCGGGGCTCCACCGCGACGGTCCGGGTGCCCCGGGGCCGTACGGACGCGATGGCCAGCTCCGGCAGCACGGCCACGCCCAGCCCGGCGCCGACCAGGCCGACGACGGCCGGGTAGTCGTCGGTCGCGAAGTCGATGCGCGGCGCGAAGCCGGCGGTCTCGCAGACCTCCACCAGCTGGCGGCGGCAGCGGGGGCAGCCGGCGATCCAGGGTTCGTCCGCCAGTTCGCCGATGGTGAGGGAGTCGGCGCCGGCCAGCCGGTGGCCCTCGGGGACGAGGCCCACGAGCCGGTCGGTGAGCAGGGGGCGCACCACCAGGTCCTGCCACTCCGCCTCGGCCGCCGTGCCGCCGCCGTACCGGAAGGCGAGCGCCACGTCGCAGTCGCCCTCGCGCAGCATCTCGACCGAGCGCGGCGGTTCGGCCTCCACGAGGGACACGCGGGTCCCCGGGTGGGCGGCGCGCAGGGCGGCCAGGGCGGCGGGCACGAGGGTGGAGCTTCCGCTGGGGAACGACACGAGCCGGACGCGCCCGGCCCGCAGCCCCGCGATGGCCGCCACCTCCTCCTCGGCGGCGGTCAGCCCGGCGAGGATGCCGGCGGCATGCCGCACGAGCGCCTCGCCCGCCTGGGTCAGCCGCATCTCCCGGCCGGTGCGGACGAGCAGCGGGGTGCCGGCGGTCGACTCCAGCGCCTTCATCTGCTGGCTGACCGCCGGCTGGGTGCAGCCGAGTTCGCGGGCCGCCGCGGAGAAGGACCCGGTGGCGGCCACGGCGCGCAGGACGCGGAGGTGGCGGGCTTCGATCACCCCTCGACTATAAGGGCCCCTTGGGAGGGTGCCGGAATACTCGCTGCTTGCTTTGGGCTCGTGCGGTAGCGTGCCCGCCCAGGAGACCGCGCGAGGGGAAGCAGGAGGGGCAGCGCGATGAGCGACGGCACGGTGGGCGGACGGCTGCTGACGGTGAACGTGGGGCGGCCGAGGAACGTCGGCTACTCCGACGCGCCGGGCGGCGCCACGGGCATCGGCAAGGCCCCGGCGGAGGGGCCGATACGGGTGAGCGACCCGGGCCCGAAGGGCACCGGCGGGGGCGGGGTGGCCGGGGACGCGGTGTGCGACCTGCGGCACCACGGTGGCTCGGACCAGGCGGTGTACGCCTTCGCCCGGGAGGAGCTGGACTTCTGGGAACAGGAGCTGGGACGGCCGCTCGCCAACGGCGTGTTCGGTGAGAACCTCACGACGTCGGGGCTCGACGTGGACGGGGCGCGGCTCGGGGAGCGGTGGCGGGTCGGCGGGTCGGTGGTGCTCGAGGTGACGACCTCGCGCATCCCGTGCCGCACGTTCGCGAGCTGGCTGGGCGAGCGGGGCTGGGTGAAGCGCTTCACCGAGCGGGCCGCGCCGGGGGCGTACCTGCGGGTGGTCGAACCGGGCGAGGTGCGGGCGGGCGATCCGGTGGAGGTCGTGTACCGGCCGGACCACGAGGTGACGGTGGGGCTGGTGTTCCGCGCGCAGACGACGGAGCGGGAGCTGCTGCGCCGTGTCCTGGCGGCGGGCGACGCCGCGCATCCCGAACTCCGGGAGCGGGCAAGGAAGTACGCGGCCCAGGTCTAGGCGGAGCTCGCCCGGGGGGTCGCCGGCGGGGGCCGGGCGGCTGCCGGAACGACCAGGCAGCGGCCTGGCGGGGGTTGTGCGGGGATGGTGGGCGCGCGCCCGCGCGAAGGTGCGGGGCACTAACGTGCCGCGTATGACGAGTGCACTGATTACTGGCGCGACCGCGGGGATCGGGGCCGCGTTCGCGCGGCGCCTTGCGGCGGATGGCCACGATGTGGTCCTGGTGGCCCGCGATGCGGACCGGCTGCGGGAGCAGGCGACCGAGCTGCACGACCGGCACGGCGTGGAGGCGGAGGTGCTGTCCGCGGACCTTGCGGCCGACGAGGGCATCGCCGCCGTCGAGGCGCGGCTCGCCGACCGGAAGCGCCCGGTCGACCTGCTGGTCAACAACGCCGGCTTCGGCAACAAGGGCCGTTTCCTGGAAGTGGCGATGGCGGACGAGCTGCGGATGCTGAAGGTGCACTGCGAGGCGGTGCTGCGGCTGACGTCGGCGGCGACGGAGGCGATGCGCGAGCGGCGGCGGGGCGGCGTGGTGAACGTCGCGTCCGTCGCCGCGTTCGTGCCGCGCGGCACGTACGGGGCGTCCAAGGCGTGGGTCGTGCAGTTCACGCAGGGCGCGGCGCGCGACCTGGCGGGCAGCGGGGTGCGGCTGATGGCGCTGTGCCCGGGTTTCGTGCGGACCGAGTTCCACGAGCGGGCCGGCATGGGCACGGACAACATCCCGGGGTGGATGTGGCTCGACGCCGACAAGGTGGTGTCGGAGGCGCTGACCGACCTGGCCCGGGGCCGCACGCTGTGCGTTCCCGACCCGCGTTACAAGGCGCTCATGGGCGTGGTGAAGCTGGCTCCGCGGGGCCTGCTGGGCGGGGTGAGCTCACGGGCGGGCCGCAAGTACGGCCCGGCGTAGCCGCGCACCGGACCGCCGTGGGGCCCTTGCGCGGGTGGATACGCGCGGGTTCGGTACGTGACGTGATGTCGGCAGGACCGTTGGGCCGTGCCGGCGCCGGGGCGTTGGGCGGGGCGTTGACCGGCGGGGAGGCCGGTCGGCGCGGAGGAGCACCCGCGGTTGCGGAGGGCTGCTGCGAGGTGGGCGCCTCGCGGTGGGACGGCCTGGAAGGACGGCCCGCGGGGCGGATGTCCGCGGGCGGGACGAGGTGAAGGCGGACGGTCCGTGCAGGGGAGGGACCGTCAGGCCGAAGTGGTGCGAAGGCGGATGGCGCCGGCGCCCGGCGCGTGAGCCGTGTCGTGGCCTGCCGCGGGGCGGGGCTCCCGCCGTCCTGCCGCAGACCACCGCCGTACGCGCGGGAACCGCGCTCCGACCTCTACGGACAGGAACTGTGGCAGGCGGGCGACGTACCCGCGTGGAGCACGCGTGCCCGCACACGGGCGAGGCCCGGTGCCCCTCGGCGGGGCACCGGGCCTCGGCGCGCTGAACGTCCGTCAGGCGTCAGTGGAAGTGGCCGTGACCGTGGCCGTGGCCGTGGCCCGCCTCGGCCTCCTCTTCCTTCTTCTCCACCACGAGGGTCTCGGTGGTGAGCAGCAGGGAGGCGATGGAGGCGGCGTTCTCCAGGGCGGAGCGGGTGACCTTGACCGGGTCGATGACACCGGCCTTCACCAGGTCGCCGTACTCGCCGGAGGCGGCGTTGTAGCCGTTGCCCTTCTCCAGCTCGGCGACCTTGGAGACGATGACGTAGCCCTCCAGGCCGGCGTTCTCCGCGATCCAGCGCAGCGGCTCGACGGCGGCGCGGCGGACGACGGCGACACCGGTGGCCTCGTCGCCGTCCTTGTCGAGGTTGCCCTCCAGGACCTTGACGGCGTGGACCAGCGCGGAGCCACCACCGGAGACGATGCCCTCCTCGACCGCGGCGCGGGTCGCGGAGATGGCGTCCTCCAGACGGTGCTTCTTCTCCTTCAGCTCCACCTCGGTGGCGGCGCCGACCTTGATGACGCACACGCCGCCGGCCAGCTTCGCGAGGCGCTCCTGGAGCTTCTCGCGGTCCCAGTCGGAGTCCGTGGCCTCGATCTCGGCCTTGATCTGCGCGACGCGACCGGTGACGTCCTCGGACTTGCCGGCGCCCTCGACGATCGTGGTGTCGTCCTTGGTCACGGTGACGCGGCGGGCGGAGCCGAGCACGTCCAGACCGGCCTGGTCGAGCTTGAGGCCGACCTCCTCGGAGATGACCGTGGCGCCGGTGAGGACCGCCATGTCCTGCAGCATCGCCTTGCGGCGGTCACCGAAGCCGGGGGCCTTGACCGCGACCGCGTTGAAGGTGCCGCGGATCTTGTTGACGACCAGGGTGGACAGGGCCTCGCCCTCGACGTCCTCGGCGATGATCAGCAGCGGCTTCGAGGCGCCGGCCTGGATGATCTTCTCCAGCAGCGGCAGGAGGTCCGCGATGGAGGCGATCTTGCCCTGGTTGATCAGGATGTACGGGTCGTCGAGGACGGCCTCCATACGCTCCTGGTCGGTCACCATGTACGGGGAGAGGTAGCCCTTGTCGAAGGCCATGCCCTCGGTGAAGTCCAGCTCCAGGCCGAAGGTGTTGGACTCCTCGACGGTGATGACACCGTCCTTGCCGACCTTGTCCATCGCCTCGGCGATGAGCTCGCCGACCTGCTGGTCCTGGGCGGACAGCGCGGCGACGGCCGCGATGTCGGACTTCTCCTCGATCGGGCGGGCCGTGGCGAGCAGCTCGTCGGAGACGGCCTTGACGGCGGCGTCGATGCCCTTCTTGAGGGCGGCCGGGGAGGCGCCGGCGGCGACGTTGCGCAGACCCTCCTTGACGAGGGCCTGGGCCAGCACGGTGGCGGTGGTCGTACCGTCACCCGCGATGTCGTTGGTCTTGGTCGCCACCTCCTTCACCAGCTGGGCGCCGAGGTTCTCGTACGGGTCCTCCAGCTCGACCTCACGCGCGATGGTGACACCGTCGTTGGTGATGGTCGGGGCGCCGAACTTCTTGTCGATGACGACGTTGCGGCCCTTGGGGCCGATCGTCACCTTGACCGTGTCGGCAAGCTTGTTGACGCCGCGCTCAAGGGCGCGACGGGCGTCCTCGTCGAACTTCAGGATCTTCGCCATGGGAGCGATTCAGCCCTCTCGGTACTCGGGTGGAGAAAAAGGCGGCGCCCCTCGCCGCCCGGCGCGGGTGCGGCAGCACGGCATCGGGGGCCAGGGGCGCGACCTCAAGGCATCAAGGCATCAAGGCAGATGCGAGGTCTTACTTCTCGATGACCGCGAGCACGTCGCGGGCCGAGAGGACGAGGTACTCCTCGCCGTTGTACTTGACCTCGGTGCCGCCGTACTTGCTGTAGAGCACGACGTCGCCGACCTTCACGTCGAGCGGGAGGCGCTCGCCGTTCTCGAAGCGGCCCGGGCCCACGGCCAGGACAGCGCCCTCCTGGGGCTTCTCCTTGGCAGTGTCCGGAATAACCAGGCCAGAGGCCGTGGTCTGCTCGGCGTCGAGCGGCTGGACCACGATGCGGTCCTCAAGCGGCTTGATGGCAACCTTGGAGCTGGTGGTCGTCACGATCCGACCTCCCCCTTCGGAGATCTCACGGGGTCTACTGTCTGAGGTGGCGACCAGGTGGATCCGTCGTCGCGGGTGCCGGACCTGCCCGTCGCTGTGTTGGCACTCTCCCTCGGGGAGTGCCAGAGCTGAGACTATGACCGCGGTTAGCACTCGGTCAAGCGGAGTGCCAATTCGCCGCGGCGCGGCGCGGGAGCCGCCCCCGGGGGACGGGACTTTCGGCGGGCCGTTCCGCCGCACGGCACGGGCCGCGCACAGCTCCTCCGTCCGCGCGACGGGCACCGGGACGGGGGGCGGGACCCGCCGCCCCGGGGGACCCGCCGCCCCGGGAGCGGTCGGCAGGCACCGGGCGACGGTCAGCGGGCGGTGGGGCCGGTGTCGGTCTGGGTGTCGGTACGGCACCACCGGGGGCTCCGAGCTGGTGCCGTACGAAAGGGCGAGCATGCCCGACGCACCGGACGAGGAATCGGACGACCGTGTACGGAACCACCCTCGGCCCCACCTATGGCCGCCGCTTCCCCGACCCGGTCGCGGACAGCCGGAGGCCCCGCCGCGCCGTCCGGGTCCCATGCCCGCCGGGCCCGGTCGCGGTCCGACGCGGCCTCAGCCCCGCGGCGGGGCGGCCGCAGTGCTCGCGTCCCGGCCCGCTGCGGGGGACGAAGGGGCCCGTCCCGGGCACCCGGACGACCCGGTCCTGACGCCCGTCCCGCCCTCCTCGGCTCCCTGGTGGCCCCGCTGCTGCTCGTCGTGGACACGGCACTGCTGGTCGGCGCGCAGGCCCGCGCGTTCCACGCCGCCCGCGGGCGGTACGGCACCGAGGTGGCCCTCGCCTCCCGCGGCGCCGCCGCCGCGCCGGTGGCCCTCTGCGCCCGCGTGACCCGGCGCCGCGGCCTGCGCCTCACCGCACTGATGCAGGCAGCGGTGGCGGTTGCCGCGTGGGCGCTGCCACGCGTCGGGTGAGCGGTTTCGGGGCGCGCACCGGCCGCAGGTCCCCACGGGCTGCCGGGAGGGGACGGCCCGGCGGTTCCACGGCGGTCCGCAGGCGGTCCGCCCGCGCGACTCCCCGCACCACCGCGCGCGGACCGCTCCGCCCGGCCCCGCACCACCGGGGGTGGACGGCCGCGCGGCTTCGCGGCTGCCGGGGGTGGACGGCCGCGCGGCTTCGCGGCTGCCGGGGGTGGACGGCTGCGCGGTTACGCGCCTGCCGGGTGCGGGGCTAGCCGACGTAGTCCTCCAGCCGGGCCACGGCGTAGCCGCGGGCGGTGATCGTGTCCATGGCCTGCCGGACCATGTCGGCCATCGTGCCCTTCCAGTGGGAGCGCCCCCGGAAGTGGGTCAGCACGATGTCGCCGGGGTGCAGGTCCCGGTCCCACTCGCGCCACTCCATCCGGTCGGGGAACGCTTCGGCCGCCCACAGCGGCACCGCCGTGATGCCGCAGGAGGCGGCGGCCCGCAGGGTGTCGCGGTTGTAGTTGCCGTACGGCGGGCGGAACAGCGTGGGACGGGTGCCGAACCGCTTCTCGATGACGTCCTGCTGGCCGCAGATCTCGCGCTTCTGCTCCGCGTACGACAGCGCCGGCATGTACCGGTGGTTGAGGGTGTGGTTGTGCAGGGCCACACCCTTGTCCTGCATCCTCCGGAAGTAGCCGTAGTCCTCCCGCACGAGGTAGTCGCTGAGGAAGGCGCTGTACGGGATGTCCAGTTCGGCCATCATCCGCAGCAGCTCCGGGTCCTTCTCGGCGCCGTCGTCGATGGTGAGGAAGACGACCCGGTCCTCGGTGGGGACGGTCGTGAAGACCGGCGGCAGGCCGGGGTCACCCACCTCGAAGCCCTTGCGGAAGGCGATGTCCGGTTTCACGGCGGGCGGCGCCGGAGGCGTCAGCGGCGTCTGCTTGAGGCCCCACTTCTTCGCCGCGGCCGCCCGGGCGGCCTGCGCCCGGCGGTAGCGTTCGACGTACGCGCTGATCGCTCCCGACGGGGTCAGCGGCTGCGCCTGCCGGCCCGCCGCGGGTTGCGGCCCGCCCAGGGCCGTCGCCCCCGGCCCGGCATCCCGGGCGCCGCAGGCCGTACCGAGCGACGCGGCCAGCAGCGCGGCGGCCACGAACCGGCACCGGGTCCTCCGCGGGCGCCGCTGCCGCGGGGGACGTGGGAGGCGCACGAGGCGGGCAGGTTGTGCGGTGCCCACGAGCCGGGTGAGGCGCAGGTGCCGCGCCCCAGGCGCAAGCGGTACGCGCTGCCGCGGTGGCGCGAGGCGCCCCCGCGCGGTGAGCCGCCCGGGCGGCACGAGCCCCCCGAGGAGCGCCGCACGGACGAGCCGCGTCAGCAGTGCCGCCCACCCCAGGGGGCCGCGCGGCCCGCGTCCCCCCGGCTTCCCGGGCTTCCCGAACCGTCCGAGGCACACCGCGCAGAACGCCCCCCACGCCCCGCGTGACCCTCTTTGTCGTACTAGCTGCATGGCGCCGCATCCTGTCAGCGCGGCGGGCCCGCACCGGCCCGACACCGCCGCGCGGTCCGCACCATCCCCCGCCCGGCCCACAGCATCCCGTCACCCGTGGCCCAGAATGGGGCGAGTGACCGATCTCGCCGCCTTCTCCGCACTGCTCACCGACGAGGGCCGGGCCCTGCTCGACGAGCTGCGCGACTACGATCCCGCCCGGGAACTGGCCGTCGCCTCCCGGCTGCGCCGCACGCACCCCGCCGAGCTGGTGTCGGCGGCGCTGGGGCAGGCGCGCCTGCGGCAGCGGGCCGTGGCGAAGTTCGGCGCGGACGCCCACCGCATGTACTTCACGCCGCACGGCGTCGAGCAGTCCACCCGCAGGTCCGTCGCCGAGTACCGCGCGGCGGCGTTCACCCGGCTGGGCGTGCGCAGCGTCGCGGACCTGTGCTGCGGCGTCGGCGGCGACGCACTGGCCCTGGCCCGCGCCGGTGTCCGGGTCCTCGCCGTCGACCGGGACCCGCTGACCGCGGCGGTGGCCCGCGCCAACGCCGCGGAGCTGGGCGTCGCGGACCTCGTGGAGGTGCGCTGCGCCGACGTGGCCGAGGTCGACACGTCCGCGTACGACGCGGTGTTCGTGGACCCGGCGCGGCGCGGCGGCCGGGGCAGGGTGTTCGACCCGGAGGCGTACTCCCCGCCGCTGTCCTGGGCGGTCGACAAGGCCCGTACGGCTCCGCACGCCGCGCTCAAGGTCGCGCCGGGCATCCCGCACGAGGTGGTCCCGGAGGAGGCCGAGGCGGAGTGGATCTCGGACGGCGGTGACGTGAAGGAGGCGGTGCTGTGGTTCGGCACGGCCCCCGGAACCGTGCGGGCCACGCTGCTGCCCTCCGGGGCCGGCCTCGCGGCGGCGGGGCAGCCGCCGGCGGCACCGGTCCGGCCGGTGGGACGCTACCTGTACGAGCCGGACGGGGCCGTGATCCGGGCCCACCTGGTCGCGGAGGTCGCCCGGGCGGTCGGGGGCGGGCTCGTCGACCCGACCATCGCGTACGTGACGTCCGACGAGTTGCGGGCCACGCCGTACGCGACGGCGTACGAGATCACCGACACGCTGCCCTTCAACCTGAAGAAGCTGAAGGCGCTGCTGCGGGAGCGCGAGGTGGGCGTCCTGACGGTGAAGAAGCGCGGCTCCGCGGTCGAACCGGAGGAGCTGCGCCGCAAGGTGAAGCCGAAGGGCCCGCACGCGGCGACCGTGTTCCTCACGCGGGTCGCGGGGGCTCCGACGATGCTCGTCGGCCGTCCTGCGTAGAACCGGCCGTCGCCGTCGGACCGGTCCGGGGCACGACGGCGTTCACGGCCCTGCTCAGGGGGCCGGGTCACCCGGCGGGCGAGCGGTGACGACGCGGCGGAGGAGGGCTTGGACGGCGGCGGTGACGTCGGTGTCGGACCGGGTGTGGTGGCAGGGCCCGGTGTAGGCGTGGGTGAGGAAGTCCGCGGTGGGCTCGGGGTCGGGGACATCGAACTCGCCGGCCGCGTGGCCTCGTGTGAGGAAGGTGACGAGCAGGTCGCGGGCGGCGGTGGCGGGTTCCTCGGCGGTGGCGCCGCCGGGTTCGTGGAAGAGCCGGTGGCAGAAGTCGTGGTGGTGCTGGACACCGTCCACCTCTTCCGGCTCCACGCCGACGCGCGCGACGGGTAGACCGACCCGGCACCCCACCGGAAGTCGGGCCGGCAGGCCGGCAGGTCGCCGGGCCGGCATCCGGAGGAGCCGGTACGTGCCGGGGTCCCGGGCGGGGCCGTGCCGCTCCCGTCCGGGCGCCCGCGGGTGCGCTCGACGAGCGCGTCCCGCGGGCCGGCAGCGCCGGGTGCCGAGCCGCCTCGCCGGGCGGGACGCCCACTCCACCCGTGCGGGTCGGCCTGCGGTCGCCGCGCCGGTGCGCCCTACGCGCCGCCCCGGGGTGCGCCGCCGCCGGGGGCGGCGTCGCCCAGGAGGGGCCCGGCGCCGCCCGGGGGCGCGTCGACGCCGAGGGAGGTGAAGCGCCAGCGGTGGACCGGACGGGTGAGCAGCTCGGCCGGGGGCTCGGGGAGCTCCGGAACGCCGTCGCCGTCCCCCTCCCACCACGTCAGGACCAGGACGCGGTCCCCGGGGGCGGTGAAGGTCTCCCGGCGGAGCGGTGCGGCGTCGAGGCGCTGGGCGCGCGCCCAGGCCAGCAGCTCCGCGCCGCGGCCGGGGACCGCGCGGGCCTCCCACATCAGCGTCACCGTCACGAGTACAGGTTCTCCTTGCTGAGCTCGTGCAGGTGGTCGTGGTCGTGGGCGTGGGAGTGGTCTCCCGGCACGTGGGGGTCCGTCACCGGCAGCGAGGAGTCCGCCGAGAGGCCCAGGTCGGAGGGCGGGCGGTTGCGGGCCACCATCTCGGAGCCGAGGGCCGCGACCATCGCGCCGTTGTCGGTGCACAGCCCCGGGCGCGGCACGCGCAGGCGGATCCCGGCGCGCTCGCAGCGCTCCTCCGCCAGGGCCCGCAGCCGGGAGTTCGCCGCCACGCCGCCCCCGATCATCAGGTGGTCGACGCCCTGGTCCTTGCAGGCCCGCACGGCCTTGCGGGTCAGGACGTCCACGACGGCCTCCTGGAAGGAGGCGGCCACGTCGCGCACGGGCACGTCCTCGCCCGCGTTGCGCTTGGCCTCGACCCAGCGGGCCACGGCCGTCTTCAGGCCGGAGAAGGAGAAGTCGTACGCCGGGTCGCGCGGGCCGCTCAGGCCGCGCGGGAACGCGATGGCCGCCGGGTCGCCCTCCTTGGCGAGCCGGTCGATGACCGGGCCTCCGGGGAAGCCCAGGTTCAGCACGCGGGCGATCTTGTCGAATGCCTCGCCCGCCGCGTCGTCGATCGTCGCGCCCATGGGCCGCACGTCCGAGGTGATGTCGGGCGCCAGCAGCAGGGACGAGTGGCCGCCGCTGACCAGCAGCGCCATCGTCGGCTCGGGCAGCGGGCCGTGCTCCAGCTGGTCCACGCAGATGTGGGACGCGAGGTGGTTCACCCCGTACAGCGGCTTGCCCAGCGCGTAGGCGTACGCCTTCGCCGCCGAGACGCCGACCAGCAGCGCGCCCGCGAGGCCGGGGCCCGCCGTCACGGCGACGCCGTCCAGGTCGCGGGCCGTGACCCCGGCGTCCTTCAGGGCCCGCTCGATGGTCGGGACCATCGCCTCCAGGTGGGCGCGGGACGCGATCTCGGGGACGACGCCGCCGAAGCGGGCGTGGTCGTCGACGCTCGACGCGACCGCGTTCGCGAGCAGCGTCGTGCCGCGGACGATGCCGACGCCGGTCTCGTCGCAGGAGGTCTCGATTCCGAGGACGAGGGGTTCGTCAGCCATGTGTCTCAGCGCTTTCCATCGGATCTTCCTGTACGTCGTCGTCTTGTGCGCCGTCACCGGCGCCTCGTGCCCCCGCCCGCGGTGCACGGGCGGCGTCCGCGCGGTGCCCGTCCCCTCCGCGGGGGCCGCGGGCGTCTGCCGTCACGGCGGTGGGGGTCTGCGGTGCGGCGGCTTCCGGCACCGCGTCCGGCCGCACCGCTGCGTCGGGCACGGTCTCGCCGGGCGCTGTCGCGTCCGGCTCGGCCCCGTCGGAGACGGCCTGGTCGGGCACGGCGTCCTGCGGGGCGGCGCCCCCGGGAGCGGCCGCGTCCGGGGCGGCGGCGTCCAGGCCGGTGTCCTCCGGCGCGGCGGCGTCCTGGGCCGCGGCGTCCCGCACGGTCAGCCGCATCACCAGCGCGTCCACGTTCCCCGGCTGGTAGTAGCCGCGCCGGAAGCCGATCGGCTCGAAGCCGAAGCGCTCGTAGAGCCGCTGCGCCCGGGCGTTGTCGACCCGGACCTCCAGCAGCACCTCCTCGCACTCGAAGTCCGTGGCGCAGCGCAGCAGCTCGGTGAGGAGCCGGGCGCCGAGCCCGGTGCCCCACTGGTCGCGGGCGGCGGCGATGGTCTGGACGTCGCCGAGTCCGCCGGCAGCGGCGAGGCCCGCGTAGCCGACGATCCGGCCGCCGGCCTCCGCCACCACGTAGCGGCGCGTCGCCGCGGGGCCGCGCGCGTGCGCGAGCTCCGACCAGAACATGCCTTCCGACCAGGCGTCCTCGGGGAACAGGTCGCGTTCGAGTGCCAGCACCGGCGGGATGTCCCACCAGCGCATCTCGCGCAGGGCCGCCTCGGTCACTGCGGGGTGACCACCTTGTAGTTCTTCGGCACCTGGGCGTCCGGCCGCCGCAGGTACAGCGGCCTGGGCGGCAGCAGTTCCTCCCCGGCCGCGAGCCGCTCCGCCGCGAGGGCGGCGAGCGCCTCGGCCGCCTGGTGCTCGGGGTCGCGGGCGTCCGGGAACACCTCGCCGTACAGCCGTGCGCCCGCGCCCACCGCGGGCAGTCCGGCCACGTCGGCGGCGATGTCGGCGGGCCGGTCCACGGCGGGCTCCGTCACCCGGGTCCGGCAGTCGTCGTACCGCGCCCAGTAGACCTCCTTGCGGCGGGCGTCCGTGGCCACGACGAACGGCTCGTCGATCCCGGAGGCGTAGGCGAGGCCGTCCAGGGTGCACAGCCCGTGCACGGGCACGCCCAGCGCGGAGCCGAAGGTGGCGGCGGTGACCAGGCCGACGCGCAGCCCGGTGTACGGGCCGGGGCCGACGCCCACGACGAGGTCGGTGACGGCGTCCAGGGCGAGCCCCGCCTCGGCGAGCACGCGGTGCACGGCGGGCAGCAGCAGTTCCCCGTGCCGGCGCGCGTCGACCCGGCCCGACCGGGCGACGACGAACCGCCCGTCGTGGAGGGCGACGGTGACGGCGGGTGTGGCGGTATCCATGGCGAGCAACAGCACGCGAACAGCCTACGGCTCCCACGGGGTGGAGTACGGCGGCCAGGTGCCCTCCCGGAGCTGCTGCTACCGTCACATCGACAGGTCGTACGAGAGGTGGGGCAGCGTGGCAAGGAGCAGCTCGGGATTCGTGGCCGGGCTCACCGCGGCGGCACTGGCGGCGGTCGGCTTCCTGGCCTACCAGGCGTCCGCGACCGCCCCGGCCGACCTGCGGGGCGGCAAGGCCGGCGCCTCCCCCTCGTCCGCGTCCGCCGCGCCCTCCGCCCCCGGCGCCTCCCCGGCCCCGGGGGCTTCCGCGTCCCCGGTGCAGCGGGTGCCGGCGGTGCCCGAGCAGTCCGGCTCGGGGGAACGGGTGGTGTACGCCCTGGCGGAGCGCCGGGTGTGGCTGGGGGAGGAGTCCGGCGAGGTCTCCCGCACGTTCACGGTCATGCCGAGCACGGTGCACCCGGCGCCCGGTTCGTACAAGGTGACGTCCCGCTCGGGCGCCGTGCAGGGGTCCGACGGGGTGCAGGTGGAGCACGTGGTGCGGTTCGCCTCGGTGGACGGTGTGACGGTCGGCTTCAGTGCGGCGGTGGACGGCTCGACGCCCAGCCCTGACCCGACGCGGCGCACGGGCGGGGTGCGGATGAGCCGCGAGGACGGGGACGCGATGTGGACGTTCGCGACCGTCAACGCGAAGGTCGTCGTCATCCCCTGAGCCGCCCGGCCGCTCCCCCGCCGTCACACGGGGTCGGCTGGTGACGGTCACGTGGGCGGCTTCGCCGGCACGGCGGCGGAGCGTGCGAGGTTCCCCCGTAAGGGCTTGTGCTGCAGGACGGTTCTGGCGCTCGCGGGATGCCGCGGGGGTCACCGGGCGACGGGGCGGCCGGAGCCGACGAGGGGCTGGCCACCCGTGTGGGCGGGGCCCGGGCCGCCGGACAGCCGAAGCTGACGGGCATCGGGGCCACCGGACCGGGCGCAGCCGGACGGGTGGGTGGCCCGGGCGGGCACCGAGCCCCGGGGAGGGATCGCTACGCCGCGCGGGGCGCCTCACGGTGGGTGTCGTCCTCGGGCGCGGTGCCGGACGGCTCGCCGGGCGCGGCGGGGGTCGGGCGGGGCGGGGTGGACACGGCGGTGGCGGCGGCGCAGGACGCGAGCAGGTCGCGCATCGACACGTCCGACGGCTGCCGGTGCCCCGGCGGCCGTTCCGGCTGCCGCCTCGGCTGCTGCTGCGGCATGGTTGCCTCCCGGCTCCAAGCGTAGTTAGGTGAACCTAACCAGGGTCTGATCTCCATGTGACCACGCTTCGGAGGCCCCGCGCAACAATTTACCGACGGCTTGTCGGAACGTACGGCACGTGCGTACGGAGCTCAGAGCAGCGCGAGGTCCACGCCGGACCAGCGCTCCCCCACCCCGGTCAGGGTGACCTGGCGGCGGTCGTCGTCCGTGTCGCCGACGACCCGGTCGATCACCACGTGCAGGCGGTCCTCCGTGAGGTCCTCCACCTTCCCCTCGCCCCACTCCACGACCACCACGGAGTCCGGCAGCGAGACGTCGAGGTCCAGGTCCTCCATCTCGTCGAGGCCGCCGCCCAGGCGGTAGGCGTCCACGTGCACCAGGGCGGGGCCACCGGTCAGCGACGGGTGGACGCGGGCGATGACGAAGGTGGGCGACGTGACCGCGCCGCGCACCCCGAGTCCCTCGCCGAGGCCGCGCGTCAGCGTCGTCTTCCCGGCGCCCAGCTCACCGGTGAGCATCACGAGGTCGCCCGGGCACAGCAGCTTGGCGAGGGCGCGCCCGAGGTCCTGCATCTCCTCGGGCGCGTGCACGGTGAGCCGGGCGGTGGCCGCGACGTCGGCGGCGGGGATGTGCGGTGCGGTGGCGGAGGGGTGCGCTGCTTCCATGCCTGCCAAGGTAACCGCTCCGGCGGCGCCGGTCGTGAACGTCCCCGGGCGGCCCCCGGTGGCCCTCGTCCCCGCCCCCTCGGGCTCCACGGGGCGGGGCGGCCGTCAGCCGTGGTCGCGCAGGTCGGCGCCCGCACGGGCGAGCAGCGCCAGCAGCCGGTCGGTGACCGTCTCCGGGTGCTCCAGCATCACCAGATGGCCGCCGTCGGGCACGACGACCAGCTCCGCGTCCGGCAGCAGCGCGGCCATCGCCTCGGTGTGGGTCCAGGGGGTGATCATGTCCCGGTCGCCGACCAGAGCCAGCACCGGCACCTGCGCGTCCGCGAGGACCGCGAGCGCCTCCGCCTTGTCGTGCGCCGCGAACGCGGGGTAGAACTCCGCGACCACGTCGATGGGCGTGGCCTCGATCATGCGTTCCGCGAACCGGGCGACGACCGGGTCCACATCCCGCGACCCGAAGCTGTACCGCTTGACCAGCCCGGCGAAGAGGTCGGCCGTGGCCCGCCGCCCCCGCTCCACCAGCTCCGCGCGCGTCCCCAGGGCCCGCAGCACCCCCGGCAGCACCTTCCGCACCGCGTCGACGCCGGCGGCCGGCAGGCCGTAGCTGACCTCGGCGAGCCGACCCGACGACGTGCCGACCAGGGCGACGCCGGCCACCCGCTCCCGCACGAACTCCGGGTACCGGTCGGCCAGCGCCATGATCGTCATGCCGCCCATGGAGTGCCCCACCAGCACCAGCGGCCCCTCGGGCGCGGCCGCGTCCAGCACCGCCTTCAGGTCGCGGCCCAGCAGGTCGATCGTGACGGGCTCGGGGTCCGGGCCGCGCTGCGCGGCGCCGCGGGCCGACCGGCCGTGGCTGCGCTGGTCCCAGTGCACCGTCCGGACCCGGCCGCGCAGGGCGGCGCGCTGGAAGTGCCACGCGTCCTGGTTGAGGCAGTAGCCGTGGCAGAAGACGACGGTGAGCGGCGGGCCGCCCGGCTCCGCCTCGTCCACCTCGTACGCCAGCGCCGTGCCGTCCTCCGCCGGCGCGGTGCCCGGCGTGCCGCGCAGCCCGCCGAACGGCCCCGCCGCATCGAGTGCGAGCCGGGCCCGGCGGCGCATGCCGCGTCCGACGGTGAGCCGCTCCAGCGCGACACCGGCCGCCGCACCCGCGGCGACGACCCCTATCGCCGCCCCGGCGAAGCCCGCGCGGCGCCAGCCGCCACTGCCCTCCGCCGCGGCGTCGACGGCCCCCGCCACGGCCTTCCCGGTCGTCCCGCCCACGGCTCCCCCTCGGCGCTACGCGTCCGCTCCGCCGGGCCCGTCCGGGCCCGCGCCCCCGTCGTCGTCCCCGTGCTCGTCCGCGTCCAGGTAGACGCGCGGCACGCGCGTGCCGACGCGGGTCACGATCTCGTACGCGATGGTGTCCGCGGCCCGCGCCCAGTCCTCGGCGGTGGGCTCCCCGTCGTCGCCGGGGCCGAACAGGACGGCGCGGTCGCCGACCCGGACCGTGTCCTGCCCGAGGTCGACGACGAACTGGTCCATCGCGATCCGCCCGGCGACCGTCCGCACCTTCCCGCCCAGCAGGACGGGCCCCCGCCCGGAGGCGTGGCGCGGCACGCCGTCGGCGTAACCGACCGGGACGAGCGCGAGGTGCGTGTCGCGGTCGGTGACGTAGTGGTGGCCGTAGCTGATGCCGAGGCCGGGCGGGGCCTGCTTCACGGACGCGACGTGCGCCGACAGCCGCATCACGGGCCGCAGCCCGAAGTCGGCGGCAGTGCCCAGCTCCGGGCTGGGCGAGATGCCGTAGAGGGCGACCCCGGGCCGTACGAGGTCGAAGTACGTGTCCGGAAGGGTGAGCGTGGCCGGCGAGTTGGCCATGTGCCGCACCTCCGGCTCGACACCGGCCTTCTCCGCGTACTCCAGCATGTCGTGGAACTGCGCCAGCTGGGCGTCCACGGACGGGTGGCCCGGCTCGTCGGCGCACGCGAAGTGCGACCACAGGCCGGTGATCCGCACGAGCCCCTCCGCCTGCGCCCGGAGAGCCTCGCCCACCAGGTGCGGCCAGTCCGCGGGCAGGCAGCCGTTGCGGCCGAGACCGGTGTCCGCCTTGAGCTGGATGCGCGCGGGCCGCCCGGCCGCCCGGGCCGCCTCGGTCACCTCGTCCAGCGCCCACAGACCGCTGACCGCCACGTCGACGTCCGCGTCGACGGCCGCCCGCCAGGGGCCGCCCGGCGTCCACAGCCAGCACAGCAGCGGCGCGTCGATGCCGGCCGCCCGCAGCGCGAGCGCCTCGTACGGCGTGGCCGTGCCGAGCCAGGCGGCGCCCGCGGCCAGCGCGGCGCGGGCCACGGGCACGGCTCCGTGGCCGTAGCCGTCGGCCTTCACCACGGCCATGACCCGGGCCCCCTGCGGGGCGACCCGGGCCCGCAGCCCGCGCACGTTGGCGCGCAGCGCACCGAGGTCGATCTCGGCGCAGGCGCGGACGGTCTCGGGGCGCACGGACCCCCCGGCGACGGCGGGGGCATCGGCGCGGCGGTGCTGAGGTGTCGTACTCATCCCGCCCAGTCTCTCAGGTGCACCCGGCGGCCCCGGCGCCCCGGCGTGCCGGGTGATGCGCACCGGCTCGCCCCGGCGCCCCGGTCCGGGTCCGCAGTGCGGGCCGGGCGGCACCGGCTCACCCCGGCCCGGCGTACGGGTCCGGCTCACCCCGGCCCGGGCCCGGCGTACGGGTCGGGCTCCCCGGTGACCGGGTCGAGGCCCGCGAGGTAGCGCCGCTGCTCCTCCCGCCAGTGGACGAAGCGTGCGGGCGCCCCGTCCCAGAAGACCGGGCTGACCGGCGGCTCGTCGAAGTCGTCGCCGAGCAGCCGCGCCAGGAACTCCGCCATGCCGTACGGGTGGACGGTGAACCGCTCGGGCGTGTGCCGCCCGCACACCACGACGGGCCAGCGGTCGGGCTCGGGGTCGGCGGTGAGCCAGCACAGGATGTCCGACCCGGCGGTCACGCCCCAGGCGCGCAGGTCGCCGCCGGGTCCGTCCGGCAGGCCGGGCCCGCCCTCCCGTGCCCGGGCGAGCCGTGCGTTGCCGGTCTCCTCGGCGAGGTCGGCGGGCGCCCACTGTAG
>NZ_MKXB01000192.1 GCF_001865245.1 Streptomyces sp. CC53
CTGCTCGCGCTGCGCGCCCGCCACCCGCTGCCGCCGGGAGCGCCCGTCACCGTCCTCGCGGCACCCGACTCCCCGGACGGCACCGACCGGTGGACATCACGCCAGCGCGCCCTGGCGGAGACCCTCGGCGGCGGTTTCACCGCCGTACCGGACTCGGGGCACCTCGTCATGCTGGACCGCCCCGGCGCGGTGGCCGGGGCGGTCCTCACGACAGCATGACGGGCGCGGCGGTCAGGACCTGCCGTACACCGCCTGCGCGAACTCGCCGACCTTCTCGTCCGGCAGGTTCCGGGCCAGGTCGGCCTCGCTGATGATGCCGACGAGACGCTTGTTCTCGATGACCGGCAGGCGCTTGATCTGGTGGCTCTGCATCTCGCGCAGCACGTCGCGGATGTCGGCGCCCGCGTCGATCCACCGCGGCGTGCCCTCGGCGACGTCCCCGCAGGTGACCCGCGACGGGTCGTGGCCGGTGGCCACGCACTTGAGCACGATGTCGCGGTCGGTCACGATGCCGCAGAGGCGCGCGTTCTCGTCGGCGATGGGCAGCGCGCCGACATTGTGTTCGCGCATCAGCTGCGCGGCCCGGTCGAGGGTCTCGTGCCGGGGGATCCAGTGGGCCCCGGGGTGCATGATGTCTCGGGCGGTGGTCATGAAGTGCCTACCTCCGTAGAACGCCTTACGTCGTCGTCCCCGAGTTCCTCCATTCTGGCCGCCCACACCTGCCCCCGCACGTGTGAGGCCGCCACCCGAGGTGACGGGCGGCGGCCTCGGTCCCGGGCCGCGGGACGGCCGTACCGCCCGGGTCCCGGGACGGTACGGCGGGAGGTGCTCAGCCGCGCGGCTCGGCGCCCCGCTCCCTCAGCATGTCCGTCATCAGGCCGATCTCCGACTCCTGGACGTCGACCATGCCCTGGGCGAGCGCCTTCTGCACCGGCACCGCGCAGGCGTCGACGCAGCCCTGCGCCATGTGCACCCCGCCCACGTGGTGGTCGATCATCAGCTGGAGGAAGAACACCTCGGCCTCCTTGCCGCTGAGGGTGCCCAGCCGCTTCATCTCGGCACGGGTGGCCATACCCGCCATGATCGGCTGGTCGTCCCCGCTCCCGGCGGAGGCGCCCGCGGAGCCGCCGTGGCCGCCGCCGTGCGCAGCGCCGTCCTTCCCGTGCTCCATCCACGACATCGGCTCGCGGTCCGCCACCGTCTTCGGCAGCCCCCACAGGTCCAGCCAGCCCAGCATCATGCCGCGCTGGTTGGCCTGGGTGTTCGCGATGTCGTACGCGAGGCGGCGCACCTCCCCGTCCTGCGTACGGTCCCGCACGATGAACGACATCTCGACGGCCTGCTGGTGGTGCACCGCCATGTCCCGCGCGAACCCGGCGTCCGCCGAGGTGTCGGAGGGCGTCGCCGAGGCGCCACCGGAACCGGCACCGCCGTCGCGCCCCAGCGCCGTGACCGCGGCCCACCCGGCGAAGACCAGCGCCAGCAGGACGGCACCCGCCGCCAGCCCGATCGTGCGGACCAGTGCCCGGCTCACTTGTCCATCCCGGCCAGGCCGCCGGTGCACGCCGCACCCGGCTCGGGGGTCTGCGGGCCCTGCACGTACTTCGTGAAGAACTGGTTGACGCGTTCGTCGTCGGCGCCGTCGACGGTGACCTGCTTGCCCCAGGCGGACAGCATGATCGCGCCGGCCTGGTCCTTCACCGGACTCATCAGCGAGTACGGCGTCTTGGAGACCTTCTCCGCCAGCTTCTTCACGTCCTCGGCGGGGGCCTTGTCGTTGTACGTGACCCAGACCGCGCCGTGCTCCAGGGAGTGCACGGCGTTCTCCTTGGGGATCTCCTCCTTGTAGACGTCGCCGTTGCAGTCCATCCACGCCCGGTGGTGGTCACCGCCCACCGGCGGGTTCATCGGGTACGAGACCGGCTTCGGGTCCACGTGGTTCTGGGTGAGCTTGTCCCAGGTCTTCTCCTCGCCGACAGGCGCCGCGGCGAGGGCCTCCTGCTGCTCCTTCTTGTCCTGCTCGCGGCTCAGCACGTAGCCGCCGAAGCCGACGAGGCCGGCGACGACGGCGACGCTGACGGAGATGGTGATGATCCTGACCCGGCGCTCACGGGCCCGCTCGGCCTGCCGCATCTGCTCTATTCGGGCGCGGCGCTCGGCGGACTGGGAGGTGTGGGAAGTCATGGTGATCCGAGGTCCTTCTGTGGGTCGACGGAGGTACGGCGAGGTACGAGGTGCGAGGTACGCGGTGGTACGCGTATGGGTACGGCGAGCACCCTGGTGCTGCGGAGCACGGGGTGCTGGTACGTCGAGGAACCTGGTACGGCGCGGTACGGGGCGCGGGCCCGCGCGCTGCGGGCCCGGGGCGAGCGGGCGGCCCGGACGAGGGGCCGCGGCGCGTCGGCCTAGGTCCGCAGCACCTGAAGGACGTGCAGGTCGGGCGCGCGCGGAACGCTCCACGCGGCGGACGGCAGCACCGGGGCCGGGGCACGCGCGGCCACGGCGGCGCCGTGGGCGTGCAGGGGAGGGTCGAGCGGCGGCGCGGTCAGCACCGCGGGCGTCAGCGACGGCAGCAGCCCGCAGTCCCGCCCGTCCAGGGGGCAGGTGTACCGCCCGCCGACCCCGTCGTGCAGCGCCTCGTACGCCTCGTACGCCTCGAACGGCCGCGGTGCCCCGGCTGCCGGGAGGGAGGGCGCGGCCGGAGCGCCCGCGCGTGCGGACAGCGCCCCGGGGTGGCCGTCGGCGTCCGCGGCGTGGCCCGAAGGGCCGAGGCACAGGAAGAGCGCGGCGAGGAGCGTCGCCACGGCACCCAGCAGGGCCATGGGACGCGAGGCGCGCGCGGGGCGCGCGAGGCGTATGAGCCGCAGGCCCTCCATGGGCGCTGATCGTAGTGCAGGGGCCACCCGCCCGGGGAGACGCTCAGCGCAGGCAGGGGCCGCATCGCCGGCTGCGCGCCGCTGCTACCGCCCGGGGTGATGCTCGGCGCCGGGGGCTGCTCGCCCGGGGGGACGCGCAGGGCCGGCCAGCGCCGCAGCGTCGCTGTGCGACGCGGTCACCTCCCCGGGGGCGCGCAGCTCCGGGAGGCCGCATCGTAGGCCACCTGCCGGGGGTCACCCGCCCGGGGAGACGCTCAGCGCCAGCAGCGCCACATCGTCGGCCACCTCGCCCGCGTACGACGACACGTCCCGCCACACGGCCTGCACCAGCGCCATCGGATCCCGCTCCGACGGCACGCGGGACGTCAACGGGTAGAAGTCCCCGCTGCCGTCCCGGGCCTCCGTCACCCCGTCGGTGTGCGCGAGCAGCACCTCGGACGGCCCGAGCGGCACGGTGACGGCCTTCGGCGGCTGGAACTCCGCGAGCCCGAGACCCAGCGGCGGCCCAGGCTCCAGGGCGACCTCGCGGCCGCCGTGACCGTCCACCACCACCGGCGGCGGATGCCCGCAGCTCAGCACCCGCACACACGACTCGTCCCCACCGGTCTCCGGGAACTCCAGCAGCACGGCCGTCGCGAACAGCTCCGCCGCCTCCTCGGCCCGCTCCGCGTCCACCACCAGCCGCCGGTCCAGCCGCGCTGCCACCCCCGCCAACTCCCGCTCGTCCAGCACCGCCTCCCGGAACGTCCCCAGCAGCGACGCCACCGTCGCGACCGCCGACAGCCCGTGCCCCTGCACGTCCGCCACCACCGCCCGCACGCCGTACGGCCCGGCCTGCACGTCGTACAGGTCCCCGCCCACCAGCGCGCCCCGCTCCGCCGCCCGGTACAGCGCCCCGCACCGCACCCGCCCCACCCGCTCCGGCAGCGGCGGCAGCACCGCGAGCTGCGCGGCCTCCGCCACCGTCCGTACCGACACCAGCTGGGCGTCTCGCCGCGCCCGCGCCCACGCCAGGAACGCGCTCACCCCGCCGATCAGCCCGAACGCCACGAGGTCGCCGTCCGACAGGTGCTCCGCCCGCACTCCGGGCACGGCCAGCACCGTCGCGATGGCCACCGCGATCACGGACGTCCCCAGCACCCCGTACACCAGCGACGTCAGCGGCGCGACGACGGCGAAGGCGAAGCCCAGCTGCACCGTCTCCGGGGTCGCGAGCTGTGCGACGACCACGGCGACGAGCAGCACCCACGGCAGCAGCCGCACCCACAGCCGCGGCCGCGTCCCGGCAAGCTGGAGCCCGGCACGGTCCATGGCCCCAGTCTGCGCGCACCGTCGTCCGCGCGCCTTCCCCGCGTTACGTACGCCACACCCCGGCATGCAGTATGGATCCGCAACGCGCACGAAACCGTGTGGTGGCATGCTGGCCTTGATCAGCGAGGATGGGTGTGGATATGGACAAGCAGCAGGAATTCGTGCTCCGGACCCTGGAGGAGCGCGACATCCGCTTCGTGCGCCTGTGGTTCACCGACGTGCTCGGCTTCCTCAAGTCGGTGGCCGTGGCCCCCGCCGAACTGGAGCAGGCGTTCGACGAAGGCATCGGCTTCGACGGCTCGGCCATCGAGGGCTTCGCCCGCGTGTACGAATCCGACATGATCGCCAAGCCCGACCCGGCGACGTTCCAGATCCTGCCGTGGCGCGCCGAGGCCCCGGGCACCGCGCGCATGTTCTGCGACATCCTCATGCCGGACGGCTCGCCCTCCTTCGCGGACCCCCGCTACGTCCTCAAGCGCACCCTCACCAAGACCTCCGACCTGGGCTTCACCTGCTACACCCACCCGGAGATCGAGTTCTTCCTGCTGAAGGACAAGCCGGTCGACGGCACCCCGCCGGTGCCCGCCGACAGTTCCGGCTACTTCGACCACACCCCGCAGAACGTCGGCATGGACTTCCGCCGCCAGGCCATCACCATGCTGGAGAACATGGGCATCTCGGTGGAGTTCTCCCACCACGAGGGCGCCCCCGGGCAGCAGGAGATCGACCTGCGCTACGCCGACGCCCTGTCGACCGCCGACAACATCATGACGTTCCGCCTCGTCATGAAGCAGGTCGCGCTGGAGCAGGGCGTCCAGGCCACCTTCATGCCGAAGCCGTTCTCCCAGCACCCCGGCTCCGGCATGCACACCCACCTCTCCCTCTTCGAGGGCGACCGGAACGCCTTCTACGAGTCGGGCTCCGAGTACCAGCTCTCCAAGGTCGGCCGCTCCTTCATCGCGGGCCTGCTGCGCCACGCCGCGGAGATCTCCGCGGTCACCAACCAGTGGGTCAACTCGTACAAGCGCATCTGGGGCGGCTCCACCCGCAGCGCGGGCGCGGGCGGCGAGGCCCCCTCCTACATCTGCTGGGGCCACAACAACCGCTCCGCGCTGATCCGCGTCCCCATGTACAAGCCCGGCAAGACCGGCTCCTCCCGCATCGAGGTCCGCTCCCTGGACTCCGGCTGCAACCCCTACCTCGCGTACGCCCTCCTGCTCGCCGCCGGCCTCAAGGGCATCGAGGAGGACTACGAGCTCGGCCCCGGCGCCGACGACGACGTGTGGGCCCTCTCCGACGCGGAACGCCGCGCCATGGGCATCGAGCCGCTGCCGCAGAACCTCGGCGAGGCGATCTCCCTCATGGAGCGCAGCGAACTCGTCGCGGAGACGCTGGGGGAACACGTCTTCGACTTCTTCCTCCGCAACAAGAAGCAGGAGTGGGAGGAGTACAGGTCGGAGGTCACCGCCTTCGAGCTGCGCAAGAACCTGCCGGTGCTGTAAGCGCAGGCCAGCGCAGGTTTCGCCGTTGCACGACGTCCCGGGGTGGCGGTCGACGACCGCCACCCCGGGACCCGTAGCACTCGCCCTGGGCCGTCTGCGGCCCGTCCACGGTGCGGGCGTGGGCGGTCCTGCCCGTACCCCTGAAGGGAGCGCGCCCATGACGATGAGCGCCTCGGACGCCCGGCGGGACCTGCTCGGGCTGATCAAGCGGGTCAACGACGACCACGTGCCGGTGCGCATCAGCTCCGAGAGCGGCGACGCGGTGCTGATGTCCGCCGCCGACTACGCGTCCTGGCAGGAGACCGTCCACCTGCTTCGTTCCCCCGCCAACGCCCGGCGGCTGATGGAGGCCGTCGCCCGCGACCGGGCGGGCGACGGGCCGATCCCCGGCCGCGGCTGACCGCGCCTCGCCCGTTCCGGGCCGCACCCGGGTGCGCGGTGCACCCGGCGGCGCCAGCATGGGGGACATGAGCAAGGTCTTCGCGAACCTGGCCATGTCCCTGGACGGCTACGTCGCCGGCCCTCACGCCCGCCCCGGGAACCCGCTGGGCGACGGGGGCAGCCGCCTGCACGAGTGGATGTACCGCATCCGGCCGTGGCGGGAGCGGCACGGCATGGAGGGCGGCGAGCAGAGCCGTTCCGCGCTGCTGATGGCGGAGACCTTCGACCGCACGGGCGCGTACGTCATGGGCCGCCGCATGTTCGACGAGGGCGAGGCGGCCTGGCCGGACCCGCCGCCGTTCCGGGCCCCGGTGTACGTCCTGACGACCACCGCGCGGGAACCGTGGGTCCGGGCCGGCGGGACGGTCTTCACGTACGTGACGGAGGGCGTGGAGGCGGCGCTGGCCCAGGCGAGCCGCTCGGCCGGCGACAAGGACGTGCAGGTCTGCGGCGGCGCCCACACGGTCCGCGAGGCCCTGAACGCGGGCCTGGTGGACGAACTCCTGCTCCACCTGGCCCCCGTCCTCCTGGGCGACGGCATCCGCCTCCTGGACGGCGTGGACCCGTCCGTACACCTGGAGATCACGCAGGTCGTGGACGCCCCTGATGTCACGCATCTGCGGTACGGGGTGGTGCGTTAGGGGTCAGATCCGAAACACCGGGCGGGGCGGGCGCGGCCCACCCACGCCGAAGCCCCACCAGGACGAGCCTGGTGGGGCTTCGGGTTTCACGGACCTGCACCCATTGCGGCCTTATCTAAGGCACTGAAGCCATCTATCGGCTCGCGGGGGATTTGGGCCCTCCTTGTCACTCGCCGAGATTGCCGGCCCATTGCCTGAGGTACGCGGCGATCGTCGGCTCTTCCTCTGAGACATCGCCTGCGATGCGCAACAACATCGTACGCAGCTCCGGTTCGTCCGACGGGGGAATGGCCTGCAGATATTCACCCATGACCTGCTGCACCTTCACGGCGTAACTCGGCTCCACCTCGTCAGGTTCAGCGGCGTCGAGCATATCGATGCAACTGACCATCGCCATGATGATCGGATCCAGATTCATCGCGGTGCCACCCTCACTCCGATGGTTGTCACGCCGGCGTCATTGAGCCATCGCTGCGCCCGACTCAGCACCGCAGCGTCTGGGACCTCCCACATTACCCGAAGGCCGTGGTACGCAGCCGTGCCGGCCTGTCGCCTGGCCTCGTCAACCATGGACTTCGAGGTGAAAGGAAGCACTCCGTTCTTGCGGTCGATGAGTGTGTCACCCTCGAGTCCATCGAACTTGGCCGTAACGTCTCCGTTCCGTCCGGGCATTGACAGCCGCGGGACCATCGCCCTTCCGGAAGCGACGTCAGAATGTGCCCCTGTCACGCCTGACTCGTACTCGTACGCACGCTGCGCCGCAGGCCTCACTCGCGGACCCGCGCGCATGTCGCCACCCTCGCGGACCCATTGCACGTGGTCTGCGGCATTCGGGCTTGCGTTGCCACAGTTGTGAACCAGGATCGGGGTGGCCCCTGCCAGCACATGGTAGGTGTGCAGGCCCTCGACGCTCAGGTCGTACGTGACGCGCTGGGCCTCGTACGACGTGAGGGCGAGGATCGTGGTCAGCCTGGCGTCCGCGTTCTGGAGCTTCTGGCCGGTCTTGAGATCGCCGGCCTGGGTCCAGGAGTTGCGGGTCGCTTCGTAGAACTGGTGGTGCTTCGTGCTCTGGATCGTCTTGGGACCGGCCTTGGTGTCAACGAGGATGTCGACGTAGTTGCGGTCGGTCGTGGTGACGATCACCTCCCTGACCTTGCGCTTCTCCTTCTCCTTCTTGCCGGGCTCGGCCGTCAGGACGTAGTCCCCGACCTTCACCTCGGAGATCGGCTTGGTCGAACCGTCAGCCATCAGCACACCGGTCGAACCGGTGAAGCTGTGCGGCACCCTGCAACCGGGGCCGTTGGAAGAAGACTGTCCCGGCTGGGGCTTGGACTTCGGCCCGAAGCGCCCGGCCGCCGCACCGAAGATGCCGCCCGACACTGCGCCCACGGCCGTGGCCGTCGCCGCGCCCTTGGCGCTGCAGCCCTCCTCGCTGGCCGCGCAGGTCACGCCGTAGCCGACCGCGCCTTCGGCGGCGCCGCCGGCCGCGCCCATGGCCGCGCCCTGGGCGACCCTGCCGCCGGTGTTGGCGAGCAGGCGGCCCACCGCGCCGGAGACCGCACCGCCGGCCGCGCCACCGAGCGCGCCCGTCAGCGCACCGACGCCCACGGCTCCCAGGAATCCGCCGACGGACTTGGGTCCGTCGCTCATCATGTAGCCGACGCCGTTGGCTGCCGCGCCTGCCAGGGCGGCACAGCCGATGGCTCCGACACCCGCTGTCAATGCGGTACAGCCGGCGAAGACCGCCACGCCCACCGCCACTGAGGCGATGGTCCCGGCGTGTTTCTTGACGAAGTTGGCGGTTGCCTTGGCTGCCTTCTTGACGGCTCTGCCGACCTTCTTGGCTGCCTTGACCACCTTCTTGGCGACGCTCTTGGCGGCCTTGGCCACCTTCCTGACGGTCTTCTTTACCTTCTTGACGACCTTGTGGGCGTACTTCTTGACGCGCTTATAGGTCCGTTTGACGTATCTCTTGACCTTCTTGACGCTGTCCTTGACGTAGCGGACCGTCTTCCGAACGGCTCGCTTCGCTCGCTTGACGACCTTCTTGACGACCCTCTTGACCTTCTTGGCCGCCTTCTTGACGACCTTCGCGACCTTCTTGACGGCCTTCTTGGTCTTCTTGTAGGCCGACTTGGCGACCTTCTTGACCTTCTTGGTGACCTTCTTGAAGAAGCCGCCGATCGACCAGTGGCCGGTCGGGTCGGTCATCGTCATCGGGTTCTGGTCCGCGTAGGCGTACCGGTTGCCGGTGACGGAGGCCGGGAGGGGGCTCAGGTTCGCCGTGTCGCGGCTGTTGAACGAGCCGGTCTCCGGCGAGTACCAGCGCGCCGCCATGTTGACCTTGGCGGTCTGCGGGTCGGTCCAGCCGGACTGGTAGCCGAGGTTGCCCAGCATGCCGGTGGTCTGGCTGACCTTGCCGAACGGCGTGTAGGTCGTCGACCCGGTCAGGGTCTCGCCGCTGTCGGTGAACTGCGCCACCACGTCGGTGTGCAGGTCCGTCATGTACAGCGCCGACGACGTCGGGGTCTTGACACCGATCAGGCTGCCGTCGGCGTTGCGGCTGTAGACCGCGCTGCCGTCGGACGCCACGTCGTTGCCCATGCCGCTGTACTGGAAGTCGTACAGGGGCCCGCTGCCGCCGGCGACGCTCGCCGACAGGACGCGGTCGAAGCCGTCGTACTGGTAGGTGCGGTCGCCTTCGTTGATCACGCGGTTGAAGGCGTCGGCCTTGACCACCGTGGTGGTGCCGCCCTCGTCCACGATGGAGCTCATCGTGCCGCGGGCGGTGTAGCCGTAGGTGTTGTGCCCGTCCGAGGTGAGGCGGTTGCGGGCGTCGTAGGTGTAGGTGTCGCCGCCGACGCGCGTGCGGTTGCCGGACGCGTCGTAGCCGTAGACCTCCGTGGCAGTTCCGTTGTTCCAGGACGTGATGCGGTTCGCCCAGTCGTACGTGTACGTGTTCGTGGACGCGCCGATCACCCCCGCGGTCGTCTTCGACGTCTCGTTGCCGTTGGCGTCGAAGGCGTAGGTGATCTGCGAGAGCACCGTGCCGGACGGGGCGGTCAGCTTGTCGCTCGTCAGGCGCTTCAAGGCGTCGTAGCCGAAGCTGCGCTTGGCCTTGCCCGCGCCGTAGTCGATCGACGTGACGTTGCTGTTGACGTCGTAGCCGTAGGTCATCGACGCGCCGGTGGCGCCGTCGTCGACCGTCTTCAGCCGGCCGGCCGAGTCGTACCCGAAGGTCGACGTGCCGGAGGCGTCCGTGCGGGAGGTCAGCGCGCCGTCGCCGTTGTAGGCGAAGGACGACGCACCCGACGGGCCGGACGTGGACAGCAGCAGACCGCGGTCGTCGTAGCTGAAGGTGTTGGTGGTGTCACCCACACCGGCTGCCGCGACCAGGCGGTCGTCGGAGTCGTACGTGTAGGTGTGGTCGACCGTCTCCACCTCGGCGCCGGTGCCGGTCTGGCGGACCAGGCGGCTCTTGGCGTCGTACACGTGGGACACGGTCACGTTGCCGGGGGCGCGCTGCTCCGCCACGCGGCCGTTCGCGTCGTACACCGTGGTGAAGGTGCGGTCGGCGAGGTCCGGGTGGGACGGGGTGGAGGGCTCGATGAGCTTCTCCGGCATCCCCCAGGTGTTGTAGGTGGTCAGGAACGTGTTGCCGCGGCCGTCGGTGAAGCGCGTGCGGTTGCCCGCCGCGTCGTAGCCGAAGGTCGTGGTGATCGATTCCGTCGCCGAGACCGGCTGCACCGCCTTCGTCACCAGACCCGTCGGGTCCAGCGTGAAGGTGGTGGTGTGGCCCCGGTAGTCGGTGGAGGAGACGGGGTTGCCCGCACGGTCGAAGGTGGCCCGCGCGGTGCGGATGACCGTGCCGTCGGCCGCCAGGTCGCTGGTGGACACCGGCAGACCGAAGCCGTCGTACTCGACTGTGGAGCTGGTGCCGTCCGGTTCGATGGTCTTGGTGACCTCGCCGTCCATGTTGTAGACGAACTTCGTCACCTGGCCGGCCGAGTCGGTCAGCTCGGTCATCTCACCCAGCACGTCGTACGTGTACGACTCCGCGACCCCGGTCGGGCTCACGGACCGGGACAGCTCGCCGCCCGGCGCGTCGTACTCGTTGATCGCCGTGTAGGCGCGCTGCGTCGGCTGGCGCACGATCGTGGTGTCGGTCAGCTGACGGCCCAGGTAGTCCCAGGTCATCTCCTGCCGTGCACCGTTCGGCCGGGTCGCCGACAGCTGGTCGCCGCTGCGGGAGTACGTGTACTTCGTCGTACCGCCGCCCGGCTCGGTGACCGAGGCCACGGCTCCCAGCTGCGTGTAGGTGTACGTGGTGCGGTTGCCCAGCGGGTCCACCTCGGCCGTGACCTGGCCCAGGCTGTTGTACTCCGTCCAGGCCGTGGCCGTGATCGGGGTCGTGGAACCCGGCGGGGTGTAGTTCGGCATCGTCACCGAGGATTCCTGGCCCTCGGCGTCGTACGCCGTCACCGTCACGTTGCCCAGGGGGTCCGAGACCTCGGTCTGCTCGCCGAAGGTGTTGTAGCCCATCATCGTGACCGGGCGGACGGTGACCGGGGCCCCGCCCTCCTGCTCGGCCTGGACGGCGGGCTCGGTGACCGTGGACTGCTGGCCCCCCTCGTCGTAGCCGTAGTCGGTGGTGTACCCGTTGGCGTCGGTCGCGGACACGGGCAGGCCGCGCTGGTCCAGCTTCCACGTGGCGGAGCGGACCGAGCTGCCCGGGGCCGGCAGGGTGCCGCCCTTGACCGCCGAGACCTGCGCTGCGGTCAGTGCCTCGCCGTAGACCTGGACGTCGTCGAGACCGCCCGTGAACTCGCCGTCGTAACCCGTGCCGATCTGCCAGCGGCCGAGCTGGAGTGCGCCGGTCGCCTCCCACGGGGTGGTGAACGGCGTCTCCTGCGCGAGGGTGCCGTTGACGTACAGGCGGAGCATGGCCGCCTCAGCGTCGTAGACACCCGTCAGGTGCGTCCAGGTGTTCGCGGTGACCGCGGCCGTACCGGAAGAGGCCTTCACGTACGAGGCGCTCGTGCTGTCCGCGACGCGCCGCAGGAACGTCCAGCCGGAGCCCCGGGAGTAGTACAGGACGAAGCCGTAGACGTTCTGGCTGTTCTGCGAGACCAGGCCGTGGTCGATCGTCTTGTCGGAGATCTTCGCCCACGTGGACACGGTGAAGCTGCCGCTGGTGTTGACCACCGGCCCGTCCGTCTGCGCGTACGACTCGGCGTTGCCGTCGAAGGCGGCGCTGCCGCCGCGGTCGCTGTGCCAGTGGAAGCCGGTGCCGTGGGTGGCGGTGTGGTTGGCGCCGGAGGAGTCGCCGACCGAGTAGCCGGTGGTCTCGTCCAGCTTGTAGCGGGCCACCGGGGCGACCGTGCCGTCGTGGACGGTGGTGCCGGTGATGTTGCCCAGGTTGTCGTAGAGCCGGTCGACCGTGCTGCGGTCACCCGTGGCCGGGTCGTACTCGGACTCCGTCACCACGTTGTCGTCCGGGTCGTACGACACGGACGTCGTGTGGCGCAGGCCGTTCGGGTCCAGGATCGAGGAGACCACGCGGTCGGAGGCGTCCACCGTGAAGGTGGTCGTCGTCCGGCCGTCGTTGGTGACCTGCTTGATCAGGTTCCCGGCGGCGTCATAGGTGTTCGCCTGCTCGGTGAACGACTTGTTGTTCGCCGGGTCCTTGCGGACCACCGACGCCGACAGGCCGTCGTCCGTGTAGGTGTACTCCGTGACCCAGCCCATCGCGTCCGTGATCGACGCGAGCCGGCCCGCGGGGTCGTACGCCCGGGACTCCGTCACCAGGGTGGTGGGGGCGGAGGGGTTGTTCGGGTCGCCCACGAAGTCCAGCAGGTTCGTGGTGAGCGGCCGTCCCTCCCCGTCGTAGGTGAAGGTCATGACCGAGCCGTCGGGGTCGGTCTCCTTGACCTTGTTGCCGTAGCCGTCGTACTCGAACGACGTGGTGTCGCCGCCCGGGTCCGTCCGCGAGGCCATGCGGTTGTACGCGTCGTACGTCATCGACGTGGTGCGCGCCGCGTCGCCGCCGGTCAGGTCGGACACCGTCTGCGACAGGATGTTGCCGTCCGCGTCGTAGCCGGTCGTCGTCCGCGCCTGGTGCACCGCGCCGGTGACCCGGTTGGTGACCTTCTCACCGGTCTCCGTGACGATCTGGTCGTTCTTGTCGTACGTGTAGGTCGTCGTCAGACCGTCCGGGGTCGCGTCGGAGACCTCCTTCTTCGACACCTGGCGGCCCAAGTTGTCGTAGGTGTAGGTCACCTTGGCGCCGTTGGCGTCGATGACCTCCGCGAGGTCGCCGTTGGCGTAGTAGACGTGCCGGGTCTTCTTGCCGCCCGCCGTCGTCACCGTGTCCAGCAGACCGGCCGGCGCCGTCGCCGTGCCGCCCTCCGCCGCGGGGGTGGAGGCCGTGGTGTACGTCGTCGTCGCCGTGCGCCCGTTCGGGTGCCCGGCCACCGGCGGCGTCGTCACCGACGTGAGCTGACCGGAGGTGTCGTACGTGTACGACGTGAGGTACCGGTCGTCCGTCGGCCCGGACGAGCGCCCGTCCCGCTCGGTGAGGAGCAGGTCGTTGCGCAGGTCCATCGGCGGGAACGCGGTCGTGGCGTCCGGGTAGTACGTGTAGTACTCGGTGGAGCACTTGTCGGCCGCGGTGTCCTGGCAGGTGGTCGTGGAGACCGTGTTGCCGCGGACGTCGTGGCCGTTGATGCTGCGGTTGCCGTTGGCGTCGGTCACCGTGTGCAGGAAGCCGCCGGTGTCGTAGCCGTAGGTGGTGCGCTTGCCGTTGGTGTCGATCGCGGCGAGCAGGCGGTTGCCCATCTCCGCGTCGTACATGTAGGTCAGCGTCTTGTTGCCGGGGTCGGTCAGCTTGACCGTCTTGACCGGTGCGACGCCGGAGGATGCCTTGTAGGCCTTCCAGTGCGCTTCGACCTGTTCGGCGGAGAGCGGGTGGCCGTAGGCGGCGAACTCGGCGATGGAGCCGTTGAAGAAGCTCACGTCGCCGGGCGACTGGTACCAGTACTTGCCGAAGCCCGCGCCGAGGAAGGTGCGGGTGTTGACCTGGTCCTTGGCCTCGCCGCTGTACTCGCCCTGCTTGACCCCGTCCAGGTACAGCGTCTGCTTGGTGCCGGACGCGGACAGGACGGCGTGGTGCCACTTGTTGTCGTTGACGGTCTTGGCCGAGCCGAAGGCGGTGCTGCCGGAGCCGGACACGCTCCACCAGTGGCCGTGCAGCTTGCCGTCGGCGCCCACGTACAGCAGCGGGTTCCACGAGCCGGTCGGTGTGGCGCCGGTGGGCGGCTGCGACTGGTCGGACAGGATCACGCCGGGCGACCCGGTCTTGAACCACAGCTCCACCGCGCGCTCCGAGGAGCCGTGCCACGGCGTGAAGGGCACCTCCGCGTAGGAGGACGTGCCGTTGAAGGACACCGCTGTGGCGTCACCGGTGCCGAACGGGCCGGTCACGCCCTGGGTGACGGTGTTGTAGGTGCCGAAGCCGGTGTTGACCTCGTTGGCGGCCTGCGGGGCACCGCCGGTGTCGTCCAGGCGCCAGTAGCCGGTCGGGGCGGAGCCCATGACCGCCGAGCGGTACACCTCGGAGGAGCCGGTGATGGTCGGCGTGTGGAGCTTCCACGTGCCGCCGTCGCCGTCGGTGGCCTCAAGGACCTGGTCGTCGGTGGTGCCGTAGACGACCGAGGCGCGGACCTTGCCCTCCGGTGTGGTGATCTTGTTCAGCAGTCCGGCCGGGTTCTTGGCGGCCTTGTACTGGGCGGTGATCACGGCCGGGGTGAGCGGCTCGGAGTAGATCGCCACTTCGGCCAGCTCGCCGGTGTAGTGCCCGAGCTTGTCGTTCGGGTCCATCGCCGGCCAGCCCTGGTTGTTCACGCCGGCGCCCAGGCTGATGTAGGGCTGGTTCCAGTCGTTGATCATGCCGGTCAGCGAACCGACGACCGTACCGTCCAGGTACAGCGTCTGGCTGTTGGCCTGACCGGTCAGCACCGCCTGGTGCCACTTGCCGTCGGTGACGGTCTGGGTGGAGACGATGTTCGGGCTGCAACTCGGAGACATCGCCAGGCAGCCGCGCAGCTTGCCGTCCGTGCCCACGTACACCGCGGGGGTGTTCTTCGTGGTGTTGTTCACCGGGTCGGTGCCGCTGAGCGGCTTGTCGCCGTAGTAGAACAGCACACCGCCCGCGTCCGTGGTCTTGAACCACAGCGACACCGACATGTACGACGGGGTCGCGCCCGGCGCGGAGGGCATCTCCACGTAGGAGCTGGTGCCGTTGAACGCGGCGGCCTTCTGCGTCGACCCGGCCAGCGGACCGGCCGAACCCAGCGTCACATCGTGGTACAGGCCGTTGTACTTGCCCTGGTTGATGTCGACGCTGTCCTTGGCCACCGTCGCACCCGCCGCCTCACCCAGCCGCCAGTACGCGAACGGGTCGGCGTCCAGCACCGTCGTGCGGTAGTGGTTGCCGGTGGTGTAGCCGTAGGTGGTGCACTTCAGCGGGTCGGCCGGGGTGCAGACCTTGGTGAGCTGGTCAGCGGCGTAGCCGTACGTCCACGTCTGGGCCGTGGCGGCGTCACCGGCGGTCGCCGGGTCCGTCGTCACGGTCGCCACGTGCGCGGCGGTGGCGCCGGCCGGTGTCGACCACGTCAGGGTCAGCGACCGCTTCGACACCTCGTTCGTGATCTTGGTGAGCTTGCCGGAGGTGTAGGCGAAGGTCTCCGTGCGGCCCGAGTAGTCCTTGATCGCGCTGATCGCGTACGTCCCGGCCTTCCCCGACACCGCCTGCGTGAAGCGGTACTCGGTGAAGTCCTTGTCCGTCAGCGTATAGCCGCCGGTGACCGCCTGGAGGCGGGCGTAGCGGCCCAGCGGCGGCACGAACGTGCCGTCGGAGTTGCGGCCGAAGGCGACCTGCTCACCGCCGGGGTAGGTGATCTCGACGTGCGTGACCGTGCCGGAGGGGTCCTTGAACTCGGCGGCCTTCATGTCCACGACCGTCGACCAGCCCGCGCCGAACGCGTTGTCGATGCGCGGGTCGAGGCTGTTGTAGGACCGGTCGATCTCCAGGGACGGGCCGACCACCGACACTTCGGCGTCGGTGTCCTCCGTGGTGTAGTTGCCGTCGGACGGGTCGAACTCGTGGCCGTCGGTGTTCTGCGCCAGCCCCGAGGTGATCGGCGGCTGCGGCACCGCTGTGGTGAACCGGCTGGAGTGCACGACCTCCTCGTAGCCGTCGGAGACGGCCACGTACCAGGCGTAGTTCTTGCTCCACTTCAGCTTGCCCGACGGGATCTTCCACGCCCCGCGCGTCAGCGCACCCGAGGTGGCCACCGGCGTCGTGCTGGAACTGTCCGCGTCGTACACCTCGAAGGTGTAGCTCAGCGCGGACGGCCACTTGTCGGCGTCGGAGGCGTAGACCAGCAGCTCCGGCTGGAGCGTGTTCGCCTGGAAGTTCACCGGCGGGTACTGCGCGGTGACCTGCGGCTTGGTGTTCGCCGAATACGTCAGCTCCAGCGCCGGCCGGAAGCCGGACGTGGTGGCGTTGTCGGAGTGGAACTTCTTCCAGTGCAGGCCGTCGTTGGTCGGCGCGGTCAGCGCCAGACCGTAGTTGGCGCCGCCCGTGGCCACCCAGTCGAACCAGCCGGTGTCCAGGGTGACCGGCATCTTCACGCCGACACTCGTGGACGCGCTGGTGTTGGTGCAGGAGGCGCCCGGGTTGACGGTGGCCGACCCGATCGCCGCACCGCGCGAGGGACCCGGGTAGGTCGTCGTCGTCGACGGCGACCAGGACTGGGTCACCGGGTGGGCGTAGAACACCGTGGCGGTGCAGGTGGAGGACCAGGAGGCGTACACGTTCAGCTTCGCCGAGGTGACGCGCTGGCCCTTCAGGGTCGTGCCGAGCGAGGAGAACTGCAGGAACGAGTTCGCCTTGTTCGTGCCCGAGTCGTACGAGCCGACCTTGATCTGGTTCTCGGTGGACCGGTCCGCGCTGTAGTTGGACTGGACGTAGGTGCTGTTGCTCGTCGTGACGGTCGGGTCGACGGTGACCGGGTAGACCCGCTCGGGGTCCTTCAGCCACTCCTCGTCCGCCGTCATCCGCAGCGCCGGCTTCCCGCCCTCTTCCACCAGCTCGTAGCTGACGGCCTGGGAACGGGTCGCGTCACCGGACCGCGGGTCGATCTTCGCGTCCTCCATGAAGGCATGGGGGATCCGCGCGGCGACCTTCCCCTCCCCGTCGGTGAACTCCACGTCACCGGCGTCGGTCACGCGCGGGGTCAGGCCCTTCAGCTCCAGCGGGAACAGCCACGAGTTCGGGGCGTCCGGCGAGTGCAGGACCAGCAGCTCCTTGAAGCCCTCCGCCAGCGGCACCAGCCGCAGATCGGTGTCAGGGAGCACCGAGGGGTAGGTGACGATCTTCTGCTCGTCGACCACCGGCTCGGCCTTCGCCGTGCCCCGCAGCGAGTACGCCAGGGAACGGCCGTCGCCGAAGTCCACCGAGGCGAGCTGCTGGTCGGCGGCGTCACCGGCGAACTCCACGTCCAGGGAGTTCGCCCGCTGCGACAGGCGCCCGTCGGACTCCTCCACCAGACGCGTGTCGATCGGCTTCCACGACCCGTCCTCAGCCTTGAAGTTGGCCGGGCCCGAGTAGTGCTTGATCGTGGTCGAGCCGTCGGCGTTGACGAAGAAGTCCGAGGTCTCCGTGGACTTCTTCGCGTCACGCTTGCTGGTCTTGGGGTCGAAGCTGTCGGCGTCGCCGGGCGCCTTGCCCGTCGTCGCCTTCTCCACGCCGTCCACCGGGCGCTCGAACGGGTCGAGCTCGCCCTTGCCCTTACCGGGCTTGCGGCCGACACCACCCTCCGCGCTCGTGTCGTCCGCGGACGCCTTGTGGCTCTTCCCGCGAGCGGTGCCGCCCTCCTGGTCAGGCGTGTCCAGCGGCTTGGTGTTCAGCCACTCCCACACCCCCGACAAGGACATCTTCGGCATCGAAAGCGGCGGAAGGGACACCCCGTTGGCCATCGCCTGCTCGGTACTGAGCAGCAGGGACAGGGATATGAGTGTGGTGACCGCGGTCGCCCTCACCCTGCGTCTACCGGTACGACCCGGTGGGAACAGGCGAGAGCCGCGGACCCAACGATTATGCATCGGTCAGGCCTCAACTTTACACGTTGCTTACAGAAGCCTCGTGAGCCTGCCCGATGGCCGTACGTCAGTTCCACTCGGGTGGTGGTGCTTTACCGTGCCTTTACCCGTTGGGGGGAACCGGCTGCCCGGTCGTCACATGCCGGCCGCTTCGACGACGTCCCGAAGGGTGTCGGCGACCGTGTCCCTCAGTCCGTCGCCGGTGCGGGCAGCGGTGATGTTCGCCGCCTTCTTCGTGCCGTCCACGGTGACGAAACGTACCTCTTCGTGCGTGTCCGCCTGCTGCTCCGCGGCCTTCACCTGCGCCTCGCCCACCGCGAGGACGACCGCGCACTTGCGCTGGAGCAGCCCGTTCACGAACGGCAGGGCGTTGTCGACGGTCTGCGGACCCGTCACCGGCACATAGGTGACCCGCACCCGGGTGTCGCCCGACGCCTCCTGCATGCCCTCCCACACGGTGGCCGCGGTCGTGCCGGACGTGATGCCCTTGTCGTCCGTCAGCAGGCAGGCGTTGAAGTCCTTGTACTGGCGGGCCCGCGGGTCCGGCGGCGTCGGCTTCTGCTCGCCGGCCAGCAGCCAGGCCGCCAGCAGCCCGAGCACCAGCACGCCCGTGCTGCCCGCCACCCACGCCCACCGGCCGCGGAACGCCCCCGGTGTCCTCAGCAGCCGGGCCACACCGGTGGCGACCGCGCCGCCGGTCTCCGACTTCCTGGGCGCCTTGCGCCACGTACGCCGGGTCTTCATGCCGCCGCCGCTCCTCTTCTCACATCCGGGTGCCAACCGGGCACAGGGTCGACGTACGGTACATCCCCCGTCGGAGCGCCCCGCTCCGGGGGTCGGCCCCGCCGGCCCCGCACCGGGCCGTCCGCCGCGCCCGAGGGCGCGCCCTGCCCCCCGCCCGCGCGGCGCGCCGCCCCCGACCGGTTCGCACACCCGGCCGTTAAGCTCGGGGAAGGGACGGACGTGGAAGGGGAGCTGGGCATGGTGGTGCCGGCGCCTGGGCGGCGGAGCAGTACCTTCACGCGGCTGCTGCGGCACGGGTTCACCGACCCGTCCGCCGCCGAGCGGCTCCTCGACACCCCCGCGATGGCCGCGGTCCGTACGGACCCCGTGCTCCTCGACGCCCTGGGCGCCACCGCCGACCCGGACCTCGCCCTGCGCAGCCTCGTACGGGTCGCCGAGGCGCAGCCCGACGACCCCGGACCGCAGGCCCTGCTGTCCACGCTGCTGCGCGCCAAGCCGCTGCGGGACCGGCTCCTCGGGGTGCTCGGCGCGTCCGAGGCGCTCGGCGACCACCTGGCGCGGCACCCCCTGGACTGGCAGGCGCTCGTCACGTACGAGGCGGACGACCTCCACCCCGGCGTGGCGGAGTTCGAGCGGGACCTCGCCTCCGCCACCGACCCGGTCGCGCTGCGCGTCGCCTACCGCCGGTGCCTGATCGCCATAGCGGCCCGCGACGTGTGCGGCACCACCGACGTCGCCGAGACCGCGGCGGAGCTCGCCGACCTCGCCACCGCCACCCTCCGCGCCGCCCTCGCCATCGCCCGCGCCGCCGCCCCCGACGACGCCGCCCTGTGCCGGCTCGCCGTCATCGGCATGGGCAAGTGCGGCGGCCACGAACTGAACTACGTCTCCGACGTCGACGTCATCTTCGTCGCGGAGGCGGTCGACGGCACCGAGGAGCGGCGGGCCCTCCAGGCCGCCACCCGGCTCGCCTCCCACCTGATGCGGATCTGCTCAGAAACCACCGTCGAGGGCACCATCTGGCCCGTCGACGCGAACCTGCGGCCCGAGGGCCGCAACGGGCCGCTGGTCCGCACCCTCGCCTCCCACGTCGCCTACTACCAGCGGTGGGCGAAGACGTGGGAGTTCCAGGCGCTGCTGAAGGCGCGCCCCGTGGCGGGCGACCCCGAGCTGGGCGCCGCCTACGTCGCCGCGCTCGCCCCGCTCGTCTGGCAGGCCGCGGAACGCGACAACTTCGTCGCCGACGTCCAGAAGATGCGCCGCCGCGTCGTCGACAACATTCCCGTCGCCCACGTGGACCGGGAGCTGAAGCTCGGCCCCGGCGGCCTGCGGGACGTAGAGTTCGCCGTGCAGCTCCTCCAGCTCGTGCACGGCCGCAGCGACCCCGCCCTGCGCAGCGGCACCACCCTCGACGCCCTGGCCGCCCTCGCCGCCGGCGGGTACGTGGGCCGCGCCGACGCCGCCCAGCTCGACGAGGCGTACCGCTTCCTGCGGGCCATGGAGCACCGCATCCAGCTGTACCGGCTGCGCCGCACCCACCTCGTACCGGAGGGGGAGGCGGACCTGCGGCGGCTCGGCCGGTCCCTGGGCCTGCGCACCGACCCGGTCGCGGACCTGGGCCGCGAGTGGCGCCGGCACGCCTCCGTGGTGCGCCGGCTGCACGAGAAGCTTTTCTACCGGCCGCTCCTCGACGCGGCCGCCCGGCTCGCGCCCGGCGAGGCCCGGCTCAGCGCGGAGGCCGCCGGCGAGCGCCTCGAAGCGCTCGGGTACAGCGACCCCGCGGCCGCGCTGCGCCACCTGGAGGCCCTGGCCTCCGGCGTCACCCGCAAGGCCGCCATCCAACGGACCCTGCTGCCGGTGCTGCTCGGCTGGTTCGCCGACTCCGCCGACCCGGACGCCGGCCTCCTCGGCTTCCGGAAGGTGTCCGACGCGCTCGGCAAGACCCCCTGGTACCTGCGGCTGCTGCGCGACGAGGGCGCCGCCGCGCAGAACCTGGCCCGCGTCCTGTCCGCCGGCCGGCTCGCCCCCGACCTGCTGCTGCGGGCCCCGGAGGCGGTCGCCATCCTGGGCGCCGCCGAAGGGCTCACCCCGCGCGACCGCGCCCAGCTGGAACCGGAGATCATCGCGGCCGTCAACCGCGCGGGCAGCGCCGAGCAGGCGGTCGCGGCGGCCCGCGGCGTGCGGCGCCGGGAACTGTTCCGCACGGCGGCGGCGGACCTCATCGACTCGTACGGAACGGAGGACGCGCCCACCCCAGTCGACGCCGACGCGCTCGTCGACCGGGTCGGTCAGGCCGTCACCGACCTGAACGCCGCCACCCTCGCCGGCGCCCTGCGGGCCGCCGTCCGCGACGAGTGGGGCGACACCCTGCCCACCCGGTTCGCCGTCATCGGCATGGGCCGCTTCGGCGGCCACGAACTCGGCTACGGCTCCGACGCCGACGTCCTCTTCGTCCACGAGCCCCGCGACGGCGTCGACGAGCAGGAGGCCGCCCGCGCCGCGAACCGGGTCGTCGCGGAGATGCGGCGGCTGTTGCAGCTGCCCACCGCCGACCCGCCGCTCCTCATCGACGCCGACCTGCGCCCGGAGGGCCGCAACGGCCCCCTCGTGCGCACCCTCACCTCGTACGCGGCCTACTACCGGCGCTGGTCCCGGGTGTGGGAGAGCCACGCCCTGCTACGGGCCGAGCCGATGGCCGGCGACGAGGACCTCGGGCGGCGCTTCGTCGAGCTGATCGACCCGCTGCGCTACCCCGCCAAGGGCCTCGACGACGCCGCGGTGCTGGAGATCCGGCGCTTGAAGGCCCGCATGGAGAACGAGCGGCTGCCGCGCGGCGCCGACCCGACCCTGCACGCCAAGCTGGGCCGCGGCGGCCTGTCCGACGTCGAGTGGACGGTGCAACTGCTGCAGCTGCGGCACGGCCACGAGGTGCCGGGGCTGCGCACCACGCGCACCCGCACGGCCCTCGCCGCGGCCCTGGAGGCGGGGCTGATCAGCGAGCGGTACGCGCGGACGCTGGACGAGGCGTGGGTACTGGCCACCCGGGTCCGCAACGGCGTGATGCTGGTCCGCGGGCGGGCCGGGGACACCTTCCCGTCGGACACCCGCGAGCTGGCCGCCGTGGGCCGCTACCTCGGGTACGGCCCCGGTCACGTGGGGGAGATGGTCGACGGCTACCGGCGCACCACCCGCCGTGCCCGCGCCGTGGCGGAGGACCTGTTCTACGGGTCCTGACGCCCGGCCGCCGACCGCCCCGGGGGCCGCGCCGGCGGCACGCGAACGGCGGGGCGCGGCCGGCCCGGGCAGGTGCCCGCCGCCGACCGCGCCCCGCCGGGACGCGTGGGTGCTACGCCTCCAGCGAGCCGCGCGGTGCCAGCCGCATCGCGGTGGCCCCGCCCCCTCCGGAGGGCCCCCGGGGCGGCTCCACGTCGCGCGGCAGCCGCTGGGGGAGCGCGCCGTACCAGGCGTAGGCGACACCGAGGCCGAAGCCCAGGCAGAGGACGCCGCCGACGGCGTCCATCCAGAAGTGGTTGGCGGTCGCGACGATGACGACCAGCGTCAGCACCGGGTACAGCACCCCGAGGATCCGCGCCCACGGGGCCTTCGCCAGGGCGAAGAGCGCCAGACCGCACCACAGCGACCAGCCGATGTGCATCGACGGCATCGCGGCGAACTGGTTCGACATGTTCTTCAGGTCGCCGGACGCCATCGACCCCCACGTGCCGTGCTTGATCACGGTGTCGACGAAGTTCTCGCCCTGCATCAGGCGGGGCGGCGCCAGCGGGTACAGGTAGTAGCCGAGCAGGGCGACGGCCGTCATGCAGAACAGCACCGCGCGTACGGCGGCGTAGCGGCCGGGGTGCCTGCGGTAGAGCCACACCAGGACGCCGATGGTCACCACGAAGTGCAGGGTGGCGTAGTAGTAGTTCATCGACACGACGAGCCACGTCACGGAGTCCACGGCGTGGTTGACGGACTTCTCGAAGGCCAGCCCCAGGCTGCGCTCGAACTCCCAGATCCAGTCGGCGTTCCGCATGGCCTGGGCCTTCTGCTCCGGTACGGCGTTGCGGATGAGCGAGTACACGGCGTAGCTGGCCCCGAGGAGGAGGATCTCGAACCAGATGGTCGGGCGGCGGGGCGCGCGCAGCCGCTGCCAAGCGGTCGGCTGCTCCTCCGGGCGGCCTGTCCGGGCCTCCTCCACAGGGGTTGTCGGGGCCGCCGCGCGGCCGTCCAACGTCGTCAATGTCCCGTCACCCATGAGGGAAGAGTCTGCCAGAAAGCTCCATCTGTTCGATCATCCTTCAAACGGATTCCCGTCGCCAGCCGTACGCCTCTCGGGGGACCTCGACCCCTGGGGGCCGGAGGCCGTGGAACCGCGAACGACCAGCTCGGGCATGAAGACGAACTCGCCGTGCGGCGCCGGGGTGCCGCCGATCTCCTCCAGCAGCGCCCTGACCGCCGCCTGCCCCATGGCCTGCACGGGCTGCCGGATCGTGGTGAGCGGCGGGTCCGTGAAAGCGATGAGGGGGGAGTCGTCGAAGCCCACCACAGACACGTCCCGGGGCACGTGCAGCCCCTTCTGCCGGGCGGCCCGGATCGCGCCCAGCGCCATCATGTCGCTGGCGCACACCACGGCCGTGCAGCCGCGGTCGATGAGCGCCGCCGCCGCTGCCTGCCCGCCTTCGAGCGTGTACAGGGAGTGCTGGACGAGTTCCTCGGTCTCCTCCGGGGCCAGTCCGAGCCGTTCCTGCATGCCGGCGTGGAACCCCTCGATCTTGCGCAGCACCGGCACGAACCGCTTCGGGCCGACGGCCAGCCCGATCCGGCTGTGGCCGAGGGACGCGAGGTGGGTGACGGCCAGCTTCATCGCCGCCCGGTCGTCGGGCGACACGAACGCCGCCTGGACGTGCGGGGAGAAGCCGTTGATGAGGACGAACGGGACGCCCTTGCCGCGCAGCTGGTCGTAGCGCCGGGTGTCGGCGGTGGTGTCGGCGTGCAGTCCCGACACGAAGATGATCCCGGCGACCCCGCGGTCCACGAGCATCTCGGTGAGCTCGTCCTCGGTGGAGCCGCCCGGCGTCTGCGTGGCCAGCACCGGGGTGTACCCCTGCCGGGTCAGGGCCTGGCCGATCACCTGCGCCAGCGCGGGGAAGATCGGGTTCTCCAGCTCGGGGGTGATCAGGCCGACGAGGCCGGCGCTGCGCTGCCGCAGCCGCACGGGCCGTTCGTAGCCGAGCACGTCCAGTGCGGCCAGCACGGACTGGCGGGTGGCCGAGGCCACGCCGGGCTTGCCGTTGAGCACGCGGCTGACTGTGGCCTCACTGACCCCCGCCTGGGCTGCGATGTCGGCGAGCCGCGCGGTCATGGGATGGGACTGTACCGGGCGGGCGTCGGATTGCCCACCACGTGGAGGGCCTCCGGCGCGAGCGCCGTCCCGCACTCCGTACCCGCCGCCCCTGCGCCTCGGGACGTGCCGTGCTCCGCACGCGGGCCCGCCGCGCGGCGCCCTGAACGGGCGGTTCGCACCACCGTGACCGTCGCCGGGCGTACATGATCGATGACGCGGCGCGGTGACCCGAGGGCCCGCAGGCGGCGGCGCGGTCCCGGTGCGCCGCACACGGGCCGGCCCGTGACCGCTGCCCGCGCGGGCGGAGCGGACTGCGGATCGCGGCACGTTCCCCGAGGTGGGACTGGCTGAGGGCACTCGGGCGCGTCGTGCCCACCGTTCACGGGCGGCCGGTATGCGACCCTTCTGCAAGAGTCGTGCAAAGGCTTGCAGAGCCGGACAGCGCGGTGCAAGAGCAGCCGCAAGGCTGCCCGCGGGCAGCCAAGGGGCGGCTGCGCCTGGGGTGTCAAGCGATGCGACGGCAACCGTAGGGACACACCGATGTAACGATCCCCGCTCCTTGCAGAAATCCTCCGCAAGCTCTTTCGGCTCGTTTTCATCCCTGTTACGTTCCTGGCAACCCGGCGCCCCGCGAAGGAGCGGTCTGCAGCAACCCGGGATCGTTCGAAGGAGTTCACATGCGGCGTGGCATAGCAGCCACCGCGCTCGTTGCGAGCCTGGCCCTCGCGGCGACGGCGTGCGGCGGCGGAAGTGGCGACGGGGACAAGAAGGCGGCCGACGGTCCGGTCACCATCACGTGGTGGGACACGTCGGACGCCACGAACGAGGCGCCGACGTACAAGAAGCTGATCGAGAAGTTCGAGGCGGCCCACAAGGACATCAAGGTCAAGTACCAGAACGTCCCGTTCGCCGAGGCCGAGCAGAAGTACAAGACCGCCGCCCAGGCCGGCAACGCCCCGGAGGTCCTGCGCGCCGACGTCGGCTGGACCGCCGGCCTCGCCGAACTCCAGTACCTCGCCCCGCTCGACGGCACCCCCGCCGTCAAGGAGATCGGCTCCTTCAACCCGAGCCTGGTCGACGGCGCCAAGGTCGACGGCAAGCTCTACGGCGTCCCGCAGGTCACCGATGCCCTCGCCCTCCTATACAACAAGGAGGTCTTCGCGAAGGCCGGCGTCCAGCCGCCGAAGACCTGGGCCGAGCTGTCCACGGCCGCGAAGACCATCAAGGACAAGACCGGCGTCGACGGCATCTACCGCAACCCGGACAGCTACTTCGCCCTGCCGTTCCTGTACGGCGAGGGCGGCCTGATGGTCGACACCGACAACAAGAAGATCACCGTCAACGACGAGCGCGGCAAGAAGGCCGTCCAGACCGTCGTCGACCTGATCAAGAGCGGTGTCGCGGTCAAGCCGGACTACACCGACGGCTACAACAACATGCAGGCCGCCTTCAAGGACGGCAAGGTCGCCATGGTCGTCAACGGCCCCTGGTCCACGGCCGACGACCTGACCGGCAAGGCGTTCAAGAACAAGGACAACCTCGGTGTCGCCGCCATGCCGGCCGGCTCCTCCGGCGACGCGGGCACGCCCACCGGCGGCCACAACCTGGTCGTCTACAACGGTGCCGACGCGGCACGCAAGGACGCGGCCGCGAAGTTCGTCGCGTTCATGACCTCCGCCGAGTCGCAGGAGGCCGCGTCCCTGGAGACCGGCGTCCTCCCGACCCGTGACGACGCCTACACCGTCAAGGTCGTCGCCGACCCGATCCGCGCCGCCTTCAAGAACGTGCTCGCCGACTCCACCCCGCGTCCCGCGGTCGCCGGCGTGAGCGACATGTTCGCCGAGTGGACCAAGCAGTACGTCGAAATCCTCAAGGGCAACGCCTCCGTCGAGGAGGGCCTCGACGCCACCGCCGAGAAGTGGAAGACCAACATCAACTCCCTCAAGGAGTACTCGGTCGAGTAAGCCCCCTTCGGCCCGGACCGGCAGCCTCCCCGACAGGGGCGCCGGTCCGGGCCGGACCCGTAGCCACTGAGGGACCCGAGGGAAAAGAACGCCCATGAACACAGCCACCGCAGACCCCGCCAAGGCCCAGCGGCCTGCCCGGGCCGGGCTGCTCACGCGCATGAAGCGCTCCTTCGACCGGCACTGGTACGCCTGGGCCATGGTGCTGCCGGTGGTCCTGGTCATCGGCGTGCTCGTCGCGTACCCCCTGGGCCGGGGGGTCTACCTGTCGTTCACCGACGCCAACGAGCTCAACGTCGCCAAGCAACTCGGTGCCGCCGAGATCCCCGCCACCTACCAGTTCGTCGGCTTCGACAACTACTGGCGGGTGCTGTCGGGCGCCGACGGCGAGTTCTACCCCAAGCTGTGGTGGACCGTGGTGTGGACCGCGTCCTGCGTGTTCTTCCACTACACCATCGGCCTCGGCCTCGCCCTGCTGCTCAACCGCAAGGTCAAGGGCCGCTCCCTCTACCGGGTGCTGCTCATCCTGCCGTGGGCCGTGCCCGCGTTCGTCGCCACCTACATCTGGCGCATGATGTACAACTCCGAGTCCGGTGTCTTCAACGCCGTGCTCGGCTCGCTCGGTTTCGGCCCCGTCGACTGGCTCGGCGACACCTTCATGCAGAAGGTCGCCGTCATCGGCGTCAACGTCTGGCTCGGCGTGCCCTTCATGATGGTCGCCGTCCTCGGCGGCCTCCAGTCCATCTCCAGCGAGCAGTACGAGGCCGCCGAGATGGACGGGGCCAGCGCCTGGCAGCGCTTCCGCCACGTCACCCTGCCGGGGCTGCGCCCGGTCAGCGCCACGGTGATCCTGCTCGGCACCATCTGGACGTTCAACATGTTCCCGATCATCTACCTGATGCTCGGGGAGGCCAACGCCCTGCACAGCGAGATCCTCGTGACGTACGCCTACCGGCTGGCCTTCGGGTCGGTGCGCGACTACGCCGGCGCCGCGACCTACGGGATCATCATCCTCTCCATGCTCCTCGTCTTCGCCGCCTTCTACCGGCGCATGCTCAACCGTCAGGAGACCGCCCGATGAGCACGGTCACCGCTCCCCGGAACAAGCCCGCCGGCGCGGCACCCGCCCACGCCGCCCCCGGCACCCGCAAGGCCCGCAAGGTCCGGGGCCGCGAGGAGCGCTCCCCGCTGGCGTCCCTCGGCCTGCACGCCGCGCTCGTCACGGCGAGCGTCGTCGCGGTCTTCCCGATCGTCTACATGGTCTTCATCTCGCTGCGCGGGCGCAGCGGCTGGACCAAGCCGACCAGCGCCGAGGGCGGCCTGGAGATCAGCAACTACGCGTACGTCCTCACGGAGACCGAGTTCCCCCGCTGGTTCGCCAACTCCGTCCTCGTGGCCGCCGGCACCACCCTGGTCGGCGTGTTCGTCGCCGCCTCCACCGGGTATGCCATCTCCCGGATGCGTTTCCCCGGCCACAGGTCGCTGATGTGGGTGCTGCTCATCACCCAGATGTTCCCGGTGGCGGTGCTCATCGTCGCCCTCTACAACATCCTCGGCGGCCTCGGCCTGCTCGACTCGTACCTCGGCCTCATCCTCACGTACTGCTCGGTCTCCGTGCCGTTCTGCGCGTGGATGATGAAGGGCTACTTCGACACGATCCCGCACGAGATCGACGAGGCGGGCCGCGTCGACGGGCTCACCCCCTTCGGCACCTTCTACCGGCTGATCCTGCCGCTGGCCAAGCCCGGCCTGGCGGTCACCGCGTTCTACTCCTTCCTCACCGCGTGGGGCGAGGTCGCCTTCGCCCGCGCCTTCCTGTCCAGCGACTCGATGCTCACCCTCTCCGTCGGCCTCCAGAGCTTCATCGGCCAGCACAAGGCGGAGTGGGGCTACCTCACCGCCTGCGCGGTGATCATCACGGTCCCCGCGGGCCTGGTGTTCCTCCTGGTCCAGCGGAACCTCGTCGCCGGCCTCACCGCGGGCGGCACGAAGGGCTGACGCCCTTCGGACCCCCGCAGGCCCGTGACGCCGTGCGGGCCCCGGCGCCCCGGCGCCCGGACCCCACGCGCCCACGGCGGCGGTGCCGAACCGGCCTGTCCCCGGCTCGGCACCGCCCCTCCATCCCCTAATCCACATCAGGGAAGACATGACCCAGCACCTTGCCGCCGCCCCCGCCGCCCCGACCACCGGCACGGACACCGGCTGGTGGAGAGACGCGGTGATCTACCAGGTGTACCCGCGCAGCTTCGCCGACGGCAACGGCGACGGCATGGGCGACCTGGAAGGCATCCGCAGCCGCCTCCCGTACCTGCGGGACCTCGGCGTCGACGCCGTGTGGCTCAGCCCGTTCTACGCCTCGCCGCAGGCCGACGCGGGCTACGACGTCGCCGACTACCGCGCCATCGACCCGATGTTCGGCACCCTGCTCGACGCCGACGCCCTCGTCCGCGAGGCCCACGCACTGGGCCTGCGGATCATCGTCGACCTGGTGCCCAACCACTCCTCGGACCAGCACGAGTGGTTCCAGCGCGCACTGAAGGAGGGCCCCGGCTCCCCGCTGCGCGACCGCTACCACTTCCGCCCCGGCAAGGGCACCGACGGCGAACTCCCGCCCAACGACTGGGAGTCCATCTTCGGCGGCCCCGCCTGGACCCGCATCACCGAGCTCGACGGCACCCCCGGCGAGTGGTACCTCCACCTCTTCGCCCCGGAGCAGCCCGACTTCAACTGGGAGCACCCCGCCGTACGGGACGAGTTCCGCTCCATCCTGCGCTTCTGGCTCGACATGGGCGTGGACGGCTTCCGCGTCGATGTCGCCCACGGCCTCATCAAGGCGGACGGGCTGCCCGACATCGGCGGCCACGACCAGCTGAAGCTCCTCGGCAACGACGTCATGCCGTTCTTCGACCAGGACGGCGTCCACGAGATCTACCGCAGCTGGCGCCAGGTGCTGTCCGAGTACGACGGCGAGCGCATCCTCGTCGCCGAGGCGTGGACCCCGACCGTCGAGCGCACCGCCAACTACGTGCGCGCCGACGAGATGCACCAGGCGTTCAACTTCCAGTACCTCGGCACCCACTGGAACGCCGCGGAGCTCCGCAAGGTCATCGACGCCTCCCTCGCCGCGATGGCCCCGGTCGCCGCCCCCACCACCTGGGTGCTGTCGAACCACGACGTGACCCGCCACGCCACCCGGTTCGCCAACCCGGCGGGCCTCGGCACGCAGCTGCGCGAGGCCGGCGACCGCGAGCTGGGCCTGCGCCGCGCCCGCGCCGCCACCCTGCTGATGCTGGCCCTGCCCGGCTCGGCGTACGTCTACCAGGGCGAGGAGCTCGGCCTGCCGGACGTCACCGACCTGCCCGACGAGGTGCGCCAGGACCCGTCGTTCTTCCGCGCCAGCGGACAGGACGGCTTCCGCGACGGCTGCCGCGTGCCGATCCCCTGGACCGTGGAGGGCTCGTCGTACGGCTTCGGCTCCGGCGGCAGCTGGCTCCCCCAGCCCGCCACCTGGGGCGCCCTGTCGGTCGAGGCCCAGACGGGCGTGGCCGGCTCCACCCTGGAGCTGTACCGCACGGCCCTGCGCATCCGCCGCGAGCAGCCCGACCTCGGCGCGGGCGAGTCGGTGCAGTGGCTGGACGCCGAGGACGGCGTCCTGGCGTTCCGCCGGGGCGGCTTCGTCTGCACGGCCAACACCACCTCCGAGCCGGTCCGCGTCGCCGTCCCCGGCCGCATGCTGCTCGCCAACGAGCAGGTCCGCACGAGCGTCGACGGCACGGCCGAGCTGCCCGCCGACACCACGGTCTGGTGGGCGGTGTGACCCTCCAGCAGGCGGTGCCGTCACCGCGGGGCGACCTGGCCGCAGGCGCCCCGCGGCTGGCGGACATCGCCGCACAGGCCGGGGTGAGCGAGGCGACGGTCAGCCGGGTGCTGAACGGCAAGGCGGGCGTGGCGGCGGCGACCCGCCACCGGGTGCTGGCCGCGCTCGACCTGCTCGGCTACGAGCGCCCCGTACGGCTGCGCCAGCGCAGCGCGGGCCTCGTCGGTCTGGTCATCCCGGAGCTCACCAACCCCATCTTCCCGGCGTTCGCCCAGGTCATCGAGCAGACCCTGGCCGGCCACGGCTACACCCCGGTCCTGTGCACCCAGATGCCGGGCGGCGCGACCGAGGACGAGCTCGTCGAGCAGCTGGAGGAGCGGGGCGTCACCGGCATCGTCTTCCTGTCCGGCCTGCACGCCGACGCGACCGCGGACCCGTCGCGCTACGAGCGGCTGGCGTCGCGGGGCGTGCCGTACGTCCTCATCAACGGCTACAACGACCGCATCGACGCCCCCTTCGTGTCCCCGGACGACCGGGCCGCCGCCCGCATGGCGGTCGGTCACCTCGCCGACCTCGGCCACGAGCGGATCGGACTCGCGATCGGCCCGACCCGCTACGTCCCGTCCCGCCGCAAGGCGGAGGGCTTCGTGTCGGCGCTGCACCGCACCCTGGACGTGCCGCGCGAGGAGGGCGCGGCGTACATCCAGTCCACGCTGTTCGGCGTGGAGGGCGGTTACGCGGCGGCCGGCACTCTGCTCGACCAGGGCTGCACGGCCATCATCTGCGGCAGCGACCTGATGGCCCTGGGCGCGGTCCGCGCGGTCCGGGCACGGGGCCTGGACGTGCCGCGGGACGTGTCCGTCGTCGGCTTCGACGACTCGCCGCTCATCCCCTTCACCGACCCGCCGCTGACGACGGTCCGGCAGCCGGTGCGGGCGATGGCGACGGCGGCGGTCGACGCCCTGCTGGAAGAGATCGACGGCAACCCGGTGCAGCGCACCGAGTACGTCTTCCAGCCGGAACTGGTCGTCCGCGGCTCCACGGCGGCCCCGCCGCGGTAGCCGCTCCTGCGGCCGGGTCCCCCGGCCCCGCGACGCCCCCGCCCTTCCCGGACGGGGGCGTCGCCGCCTCGCCCGCCTGGTGCCCGTGTGCCCGCTGCCCTGCGGGGGCGCGCAGCTCGGGTGCGGGCGGTCGCACGGGGACCCGACGGCACGCCGGACCGCTCCGCCGCCGGACCGGGACCCGCAGCCCCGCGGGCCCTGCGGCGGATGGCGCAGCGCCCTCACCTCATCGGGCGCTGCTGCCCCGGCCCGCCGCCGCGTCGCTGTGCGCGCCCCCACGGCCGCGCCCAGCGTGGAGAGGCAGGCCGGGACCTGCCCGGCCCCTACCGACGAGGTCTCCATGCGGGAACCGCACCTGCTGTCGGGCTCCCGTGACGAGCCCCCCGCCTCCGAACCGGCTCCGGCCGGGCCGCCGCGCGCCGCTGCCGCGGAGGGCCGACCGGACCGTGCGGTGCTCTGGCCGGCGGCCGTCGCCGCGGCCTTCGTCCTCGCCCAGCTGACCCTGGTCGCCCCCGGCCTGGGACTCGGCTGGGACGAGACCGTGTACGTCAGTCAGGTCGGCCGGCAGGGACCGGCCGCGTTCCTGAGCGCCCCCCGCGCCCGGGGCGTCTCCTTCCTCGCCGCGCCCGTCGCGGCCCTCACGGCCTCCGTCGCGGCGCTGCGGGTCTGGCTTGCCCTGCTGTCCGGCCTCGGTCTCTTCCTCGCCCTGCGCACCTGGCTGACCCTGCTGCCGCCGCGGGTGCTCGCCCTGGCGGGCGCCCTGTTCGCGACCCTGTGGACGGTGCTGTACTACGGGCCGCAGGTCATGCCCAACCTGTGGGTGGCGTACGGCGCTTTCGCCGCCGTCGGCTTCTTCCTGCGCGCCGCCCGCGCCCCCGGAGAGCCCCGGCCGCTGCTGGGCCTCGGCGCGGCCGTCGCGTTCGTCGCGCTGATGCGGCCGCCCGACGCGGTGCCGCTCGTCCTGGTGCTGGCCGCAGCGTCGCTGCTGGTCCCGGCGTGGCGGCGGCCGGTGCTGTGGGGCGCACTCGCCGCGGGGGCCGCCGCCGGCGGCGCCGAGTGGGTCGTCGAGGCGTACGTCCGCTACGGCGGCCTGGCCGCACGGCTGGACCGGGCCAGCGAGATCCAGGGCGAACTCGGCCTGTACGTCGCGGTCGACGACCACGTCCGCGCCCTGGCCGGCCGCACGCTGTGCCGCCCCTGCGACGTGCCCTGGCGCAACCCGGTCACCGGCCTGTGGTTCCTCGCCCTGCCGCTGTGCGTCGCCGGCGGCGTACGGGTCGCCGCGGGCACCCCGCACCGGACGCCCGCGGTCCTGGCCACGGCCGCCGGGACCGCACTCGCGCTCCCGTACCTCTTCACCGTCGACTACGCCGCCCCGCGCTTCCTGTTCCCGGCGTACGTCCTGCTCGCCGTGCCGGTCGCGCTGCTCCTCCTGCGCGTGGCGGACGCCCGGACCCGGCGCCGCCGCGCCCTGCTCGGCGTGTGCGCGCTCGCGCTGCTCGCCCACCTGGCGATCCAGTACAAGGTCCTCGACTCGGTGACCCGGAGGGTGCGCACCGACACCGTCACCCTCACGCGGATCGCCGAGCAGCTCCACGCCCGCGGGGTGCGCCCGCCGTGCGTCGTCAGCGGGGAGGACGCCGTCCGCATCGCGTACCGGGCGGGCTGCGCGTCCCGCCAGCCCGGCGGCCACGACGCCAGCATCACCCCGGCCGGCCTGGCGCGGCTCGCGGAGCGCCGCCCGGTCGCCGTGCTGCTGTCCGGAGGGAGACCCGCACCGGAGTTCGCCCGCGGCTGGGTGGCGCACCCGCTGCCCGAGCTGCCGAACCGGCCCGGTTTCCGCATGCTGGTGTCCCCCTCGGCGGGCTGACCGGCCCGGCATGCCCGTGCCCCCGCCCCGGCGCCTCGGCCGGGCGGCCGCCCGGGTGTGTGCCCGTCAGAGAGGCAGCCGACGGCCGCGGCTGCGTGCCACGAGCAGGACCTCTTCCAGGTGGTCGGCCAGGTGGTGTACGTATCTGCGCAGTTCCGCGACGGACACGGATGCAGGCAGGCTGCGGGCGCGCGCGAGCGTGTGCGCCGCGTGGTCGAGCCGGATGGTCTCGACGGCGTCGGCGTGACGGGAGAGCGGCCCGCTGCCGCCGTCGGTGATCAGGATGCACGTCTTGTCCCCGGGACGGGCCCCGGAAAGGACACGCACTTCGGTACCGGGCCCCGTTGTTTCCGTCATGCGGACTCCGCCCTCAGGGCTGCGGTGTACCGGAGCAGCATCTGCGCCCCGCGGGCGAGGAGGCGGAGGTGTGCCGCCGGGTCGTGGACGGGGTCGGCGGTCACGGCACGGGCATGGGCCGCGACGCTGAGGGCGATGCCTCGGGCCCGCCCGTCGGAGAGTCCCCGGGCGTGGGTGGCGACGCGGTCCGCGTGGGTGAGCAGGACGCTGCGGAGCCGTTCCCGGAGAGCGTCGGCCGCCTCGCGGGTCGGCCGCAGGGAGGCCGCGTGCAGGGCCAGGTCGACATCCTGGAGGACTTGCAGATCCTCGGAGTCGTCTGCCGGCGGTGGCGCCGCATGCCGGCGCTGGACGGATGCCATGGTCGTTCACCTCGGATGGCTGGGGAAGGTCTCGCCACGCGGCGGTTCCGTGCGGCTGACATTCATCCAACGCGGATACGCGCCGGTGGAGAACCAGGGACTCTGGAGGTCCGGTTGAACGCGTTGAACGCTTGGGGGTGCCCCATGGCGGCACAGGTACGGACACGGATGCCCAACGAGGCGCTGACCCGGCTGATGGCCGAGGCGGGGGTCGGCAACGCACAGCTCGCGCGCCGGGTGAACGCGGTGGGTGGTGAGCTGGGGCTGCGGTTGCACTACGACAAGTCCACCGTCTCGCACTGGTTGCGGGGCAGCGTGCCGAAGGCCGAGGCGCGTCCGGCGGTCACGGAGGCGTTGTCGCGACTGGCGGGGCGGCCCGTGACGGCGGCCGAGCTCGGCTGGCCCGCCGCCCGTGCCGGGGGGCAGGACGTCGTGTCGGGGGTGGTCGAGCTCAGCCGGGCCGACATGGACCCCTCCCGCCGTCGGGTGCTGGGAGCGGGGCTGTACAGCGCGACACTGCTGGTGCCGTCGTTCCAGGAGGTGCTGGCGGGACGGGCGGAGGCGGCGCAGGCGGCGCGTACCGTGCGGATCGGCGCGAGCGATGTCGCGACCGTGCGGCGGATGACGGACAAGGTCGCGGAGATCCTCGACGAGATCGGCGCGGGCCATGCCCGGCCGATGGCCGCCGCGTTCCTGGCCAACACGGTCGGTCCGTACCTGAGGGCGTCGGGACCGGAGCGGGTGCGGCAGCAGATGAGGGGCGCCGCAGCCGACCTGGTGTACCTGACGGGCTGGATGGCCATGTACGAGGAGCAGCAGGGGCTCGGCCAGCGGTACTACCTGAAGGCGCTCGCACTGGCCGGGGAGGCCGGGGACCACGTCACGTACTGCCGCACACTGCGCGGCATGAGCCTTCAGGCATCGCATCTGGGCTACGGGGCACGGGCCCTGGAGCTGGCGGACGCGGCGGCGGAGGCCGCCCCGGCGGCCGGGCCGCGCCTGGTGGCGTTCCTGCGCGGCCAGCAGGCGCACGCCTCGGCCATGACCGGCGACCGGCGGGCGGCGCTGTCACGGCTCCGGGAGACCGAGGCGGCACTGGAGCGTGCGGACAACCGGCGGGACGCGGTGGGCGGTTACGACGAGGCGGCGTACTTCTTCCACGAGGCACATGTCCGCTGGTGCCTGGGCGACGGTGAGGGATCGGTCAGGAGTCTGCGCCGGTCCAACGCGGCCCGGTCGCCGCAGGAGCGCCAGGGACGGCTGCACTGCCTGGGGGTGATCGCCGAGCGCCAGTTCCGGATGCGCCATGTGGAAGCCGCCTGCGCCACCTGGCACGCCTTCCTGGACGGGCACGCGGGGCTGTCCTCGGCCCGCGGCGACGCCCACCTGGCGGCCATGCTGCGCGCCCTGCCCGCCTACCGGGGCCTGGGAGCCGTACGGGAGTTGGAGGAGCGGGCACGGCAGGTCGCCGCGGCCAAGGCGGCGTGAGCCCGTCGGCGAATCATGGGGGCGAGAGGCTCCCTGGAAGAAGGCGCCTGCCGACGGCCCGGCGTCACGCTCAGCGTCGGTACCGTTGCCTTGTATCGCCCGGAGTGCGTCGGCGTATGGCTTCCGACTATGTCGTCGGACGGACGGGGAGAGGTGGACGCTGTGACAGAGCAGCCCATCGGATACGGCCCTGCGGACCGTGGTCCCCGCCGAGAGCGCGGCGTCCTGCGCGACGTGTCCGCTCCGCGCGCGCAGATGCGACCGGAGCAGTTCGAGTGCATCGCTGCATTCGGGGCCCGCGAGGACGTGACGATGGAGTTCATCGACGGAAGGGTGCGGGTCAGGCCGGCGGGGGACGGGAACCACGAGACGGTCGCCGTCTGGCTCACGAGGCAGTGCCTACAGCACCGCCCTGACCTCGGCTTGTTCACCGGCAAGGGGCTCAAGGTGGAGACCTACCGCAAGGGCTACGCCCGGCCGGACGGAACGCTCGCGCCGCTCAAGGCCTTCGTGGGCGCGGGGGAGTGGAGCGACCCTGATCCGGTCCTCCTGGTCGCGGAGATCACCTCGTTCGACTACGACACAGAGGTCCGGGACCGGAAGGAGAAGCCCCGCGCGTACGCGGAGTCCGGTATCCCGGTGTACGTCCTGATCGACCGGGACGAGGAGAGCATCACCGTCTACTGCAATCCCGTGGACGGCAAGTACCAGAGCGCTCCGTGCTACGACTACGGCGACCAGGTGGAGATCCCCGGCCTGGGCATCACCCTCGATACCGAAGAACTCAAGGACTACACGGGCCGGCCCGATTCCGGTCCCCGGTAGACGCCTTGTGGCCTGGGCGGGCCGTACGCGGACCGCGGTGCTGCTTCGGCGCTGCCCGAGCCGGTCCGGGACGAGGTGTCAGCCGACCTGCCCCGCATCAGGGCAGAGGGCGGGGGGCGGCGGGCCGGAAGTGGCGCGGCACGGCGAACGCGGCCCGCCCACCCGCCGGGGGCCATGCAGTCGGCGGGGCCGTCCTGCGCCCGCGGTGACGCCCCACTGGCGGCAGCGCTGCCCGACTGCCGGAGCCGGGGGTCGTACGCGAGGTGGGGGAGGGGCGCGCAGGTCGCGCGGCCGAGGCTGCGTGAATCGGCCGTCGGACCGTTGGGGCGAGTGGCCACTGAAAGGGGGGCCGCACACCGGCGCGACTGCGCGCGCGTTGCCGTAGGCGCCCGGTGGGATGGCAGGGAGGCCCGGGGCCCGCCCTGGTGTCAGGGGCGGCGGGGTCTTCTTCGAGCCCCGGGCCTCCCGGTTGGTGACCGGCCCGGCCGGCCGGGCGCGTGGGGCCGGCGTATGGGGCCGGTACCCTCGGCCGGCCGGACCGGAGTCGTCGTTGAACGTAGCCCCACTGCAATTCCTTGCGAAAGAGCTTGCAACCCCTTCATTGCCGGGGTTTCCGGGATGTGACCCGGGCGTAAGAGGAGTGTGTCGAAGGGGTTGACCTCCCCCGCCGGTGGCTCGTACGGTCACGTCCGAAAACCTTTGCTGCCTTCTTGCAGCAAGAGGCTTCACCCCCACATCGGCCTTGCGGGCACGGCGCGTTGTCGTACGAGGCTGCCTCCACTGCATCCGCACCTCCCCTCCCCAGGAGGAAACATGGCCAGAAGAACCGTGGCCGCCGCACTCGCCGTCGTGGCGGGAGCCGCAGTCGGCGTCACGGCGCCCGTCACCCAGGCGCAGGCCGCCGCGCCGGGCGACAAGGACGTCACCGCAGTGATGTTCGAGTGGAAGTTCGACTCCGTCGCCAAGGCGTGCACGGACTCGCTCGGGCCCGCCGGGTACGGCTACGTGCAGGTCTCGCCCCCTCAGGAGCACATCCAGGGCTCCCAGTGGTGGACCTCGTACCAGCCCGTCAGCTACAAGATCGCCGGTCGCCTCGGTGACCGCGCCGCCTTCAAGAGCATGATCGACACCTGCCACGCGGCAGGCGTCAAGGTCGTCGCCGACACCGTCATCAACCACATGGCCGCGGGCGACGGCGTCGGCACCGGCGGGTCGTCGTACACCAAGTACCACTACCCCGGCATCTACTCCGCCGCCGACTTCGACAACTGCACCACCAACGTCACCAACTACCAGGACCGCTGGAACGTCCAGCAGTGCGAGCTCGTCGGGCTCTCCGACCTCGACACCTCCGAGTCCTGGCCGCGCCAGCGCATCGCCGCGTACATGAACGACCTGCTGTCGCTCGGCGTCGACGGCTTCCGCATCGACGCGGCCAAGCACATGCCCACCGGTGACCTCGCCGCCATCAAGGCCCAGCTCACCGACCCGAACGTGTACTGGAAGCAGGAGGCCATCCACGGGGCCGGCGAGGCCGTCGACCCCAGCGAGTACCTCCAGAACGGCGACGTGCAGGAGTTCCGCTACGCCCGCGGGCTGAAGCAGGCGTTCCAGAACGACAAGCTCGCCTACCTGAAGAACTTCGGCGAGGGCTGGGGCTTCATGTCCTCCGGCCAGTCCGGCGTCTTCGTCGACAACCACGACACCGAGCGCGTCGGCGACACCCTCAGTTACAAGAGCGGCTCCGCCTACACCCTCGCCAGCGTCTTCATGCTGGCCTGGCCGTACGGCTCCCCGGACGTCCACTCCGGCTACGAGTGGTCGCACAAGGACGCCGGCCCGCCGAACGGCGGCCAGGTGAACGCCTGCTACAGCGACGGCTGGAAGTGCCAGCACGACTGGCGCGAGATCAAGTCCATGGTCGCCTTCCGGAACGTGGCCCGCGGTCAGGGCGTCACGAACTGGTGGGACAACGGCAACGACGCCATCGCCTTCGGGCGCGGCGACAAGGCCTACGTGGCCATCAACCACGAGGGCGGCGCGATCACGCGGACGTTCCAGACATCCCTCGCCGCCGGCAGCTACTGCAACGTCCAGAACGGCACCGCCGTCACCGTCGACTCCGCGGGCCGGTTCACCGCCACCCTCGGCGCCGGCACGGCCCTCGCCCTGCACGTCGGCGCCAGGGACTGCGGCGACGTGACCGACCCGCCGCCCGTCGGCGCCACCGGCGCCTCCTTCAACGTCGACGCCACCACCAGCTGGGGCCAGGACATCTACGTCACCGGCAACCAGGCCGCCCTCGGCAACTGGAGCCCGTCCGGTGCCCTGAAGCTCGACCCCGCCGCGTACCCCGTCTGGAAGCTCGACGTCGACCTGCCCGCCGGCACCGCCTTCGAGTACAAGTACATCCGCAAGGACGCCGCCGGAAACGTCACCTGGGAGAGCGGCGCCAACCGCACCGCCACCGTCCCCGCCGACGGCAAGGTCGTCCTGAACGACACCTGGCGCAACTGATCCCGCACCGACCGGGCCCCGCACCCGCCCGGGTGCGGGGCCTCCTCCCGTAGGACCCTCAACGAGGAGAACGTCTTGACACGCCCTCGCCTCCCGCGGCTCCAGCCCCCGCGGCTGCGCGCCACGCGGCGCAGATCGGCGGCCGTCCTCGCCGCCGCGACCGTGACGGCGCTCGTCGTCCCGGCCGTCGTCCCGGCGAACGCCGCACCCCGGCCGCCCGCCCCGCCGTCGGACCGGAAGCTGGCCGCCGAGCCCGCCCGGCACGACCTGACCCGCGAGCAGTTCTACTTCGTGCTGCCCGACCGGTTCGCCAACGGCGACCGCGGCAACGACCGCGGCGGACTCACCGGCACCCGGCTCCAGCACGGGTACGACCCCACCGACAAGGGCTTCTACCAGGGCGGAGACCTCAAGGGCCTCACGGAGCGGCTCGACTACATCAAGGGCCTCGGCACCACCGCCATCTGGCTCGCCCCGATCTTCAAGAACCAGCCCGTGCAGGGCCAGGGCGAGAACGCCTCCGCCGGCTACCACGGCTACTGGATCACCGACTTCACCCAGGTCGACCCGCACTTCGGCACCAACGACGACCTGAAGAAGCTGATCAAGCAGGCCCACGGCAAGGGCATGAAGGTCTTCTTCGACGTCATCACCAACCACACCGCCGATGTCGTCGACTACGAGGAGAAGTCCTACGAGTACCTCTCGAAGGGCGCCTTCCCCTACCTGACCAAGGACGGGAAGCCCTTCGACGACGCGGACTACGCCGACGGGACGCGCCGCTTCCCGAAGACCGGCCCGGGCTCCTTCCCCCGCAAGCCGGTCGTCGCCCCCGACAAGAAGGACCTGAAGGTCCCGGCGTGGCTCAACGACCCCGCGATGTACCACAACCGCGGCGACTCCACCTTCGCCGGCGAGTCCTCCACCCACGGTGACTTCGTGGGCCTGGACGACCTGTGGACCGAGCGTCCCGAGGTCGTCGAGGGCATGGAGAAGATCTACCAGCGGTGGGTGCGCGACTTCGACATCGACGGCTTCCGCATCGACACCGTCAAGCACGTCAACACCGAGTTCTGGACCCGGTGGGCCACCGCGCTCGACGCGTACGCGAAGAAGAAGGGCCGGCCGGACTTCTTCATGTTCGGCGAGGTGTACTCCTCCGACACCTCCCTCACCTCGCACTACGTGCGCGAGGGGCGGCTGGACGCCACCCTCGACTTCCCGTTCCAGGAAGCCGCCCGGAACTTCGCCTCCCAGGGCGGCTCCGCACAGAAGCTCGCCCGGCTCTTCGCCGACGACCACAAGTACACGACCGACAAGGCCAACGCCTACGAGACGGTCAACTTCCTCGGCAACCACGACATGGGCCGCTTCGGCACGTTCCTCCAGCAGGACAACGCCAAGGCCGGCGACGCCGAACTGGTCAAGCGGTACGGCCTCGCCAACGAGCTGATGTTCCTCAGCCGCGGCAACGCCGTCGTCTACTACGGCGACGAGCAGGGCTTCACCGGCGCCGGCGGGGACAAGGACGCCCGCCAGACCCTGTTCGCCTCCAAGACCGCCGACTACCTGGACGACGACCAGCTCGGCACCGCACGCGGCCACGACCGGGACGCCTACGACCCGGCGCACCCGCTCTACCGGCAGATCGCCGCGCTCGCCGCACTCCGCGCGGACCATCCGGCGCTCGCCGACGGCGTCCAGATCGAGCGGCACGCCGACGACGGCGCGGGCGTCTACGCCTTCTCCCGCATCGACACGCGGAAGAAGACCGAGTACGTCGCCGCCGTCAACAACGCCACCGAGGCCCGCACCGTCGAACTCGCCACCGACACCCCCGCCGGCACCGCCTTCCGCACCGTCTACGGCGAGGCGGCCACCGCCACCAGCGGCGGCGACGGCAAGCTCACCGTCACCGTGCCCGCCCTGTCGTCCGTCGTGCTGAAGGCCGGCCGGGCCGTCACCGCACCCGCGTCCGCGCCCACCGTCGAGCTGAAGGCCCCCGCCGCGGGCGCCACCGGCACCGTCGAGGTCACCGCCGACGTCAGCGGCGGGGGCGCCCTCAACCGGGTCGTCTTCGCCGCTCAGCAGGGCAACGGCAGGTGGCAGGTCCTCGGCTCCGCCGACCACGCCCCCTACCGGGTCAGCCACACCATCACCGCCCCGGAGGGCGCCACCGTCCGCTACAAGGCCGTCGTCGTCGACGCCCGCGGACGCACCGCGAGCGACCTCGCGCAGACCACCGCGGGCCAGGCCCCCGCGCCCGAGGTGCCGACCGCGACCCAGCGGGACTACGCGGTCGTCCACTACAAGCGCCCCGACGGGGACTACGACGGCTGGCGCCTCTACGCCTGGGGCGACATCGCCGAGGGCGAGGCCACCCCGTGGCCCGAGGGCCACGCCTTCACCGGCCGCGACGCCTACGGCGCCTTCGCCCACGTCAAGCTGAAGCCGGGCGCCTCCAGCGTCGGCTACCTCGTCATCGACGAGAACGGCAACAAGGACGTCTCCGCCGACCGCACCGTCGACCTGTCCAAGACCGGCGAGGTATGGATCGAGCAGGGCAAGGAGCAGTCCCTGGACCAGGCGCCCGACGGCGCCTACCCGCCGCAGGACACCAGCAAGGCCGTCCTGCACTACCAGCGCGCCGACGGCGACTACGACGGCTGGGGCCTGCACGTCTGGACCGGCGCCGCCGAGCCCACCGACTGGTCCAAGCCGCTCATGCCGGTCCGCACCGACCCGTACGGCGCGGTCTACGAGGTGCCGCTCGCCGAAGGCGCCACCTCCCTCAGCTACATCATCCACAAGGGCGACGAGAAGGACCTGCCCACCGACCAGTCCCTGGACCTGAAGGCGACCGGCCACGAGGTGTGGCTGCTCGGCGGACAGGAGAAGCACCTGCTGCCGCAGCCCAAGGGCGGCGGCGCGGCCCTGGACCTCACGCAGTCCGCGGCCGTGTGGATCGACGAGACCACCCTCGCCTGGAACGGCTCCTCCGCCGCCGCGTCCAGCCAGCTCCAGTACTCCCCGTCCGGCTCCCTCGCCGTCAAGGGCGGCGCGCTGACCGGCGGAACGGACACGGCCTGGCTGCGGCTGGGCAGGACGAGCCTCACCGACGCGCAGAAGGCCCGGTACCCGCACCTCGCGAAGTACACCGCGTACTCGGTCGACCCGCGCGACCGCGACCGGATCCGCACCGCCCTGCGCGGCCAGGTCGTCGCCACCCAGTACGCCGCCAACGGCGCCCTGCTGAGCGCCACCGGTGTGCAGATCGCCGGCGTCCTCGACGACCTGTACGGCGAGAAGGCCAAGACCAGGGCGCTCGGCCCGGTCTTCCACAAGGGCCGGCCCACCCTGTCCGTGTGGGCCCCCACCGCGCAGTCGGTCTCCCTCGAACTCGGCGGCCGCACCGTCCGCATGAAGCGGGACGACGCCACCGGCGTCTGGTCCGCCAGGGGCGGCAGGTCGTGGAACGGCAAGCCCTACCGGTACGTGGTGAAGGTGTGGGCGCCCAGCGTCCAGAAGGTCGTCACCAACAAGGTCACCGACCCCTACTCCACCGCCCTCACCACCGACTCCGCCCGCAGCCTCGTCGTCGACCTCGCCGACCCGAAGCTGGCCCCCAAGGGCTGGAAGACCCTGAAGAAGCCGGACGCCGTCCCGCTGCGCGACGCGCAGATCCAGGAACTGCACATCCGCGACTTCTCCGCCTCCGACCCGACGAACCGGCACCCCGGCGGCTTCCTCGCCTTCACCGACCGCGACTCGGACGGCATGAAGCACCTCGGGAAGCTGGCGGACAGCGGCACCTCCTACGTCCACCTGCTGCCGGCCTTCGACATCGGCACCATCCCCGAGAAGAAGTCCGACCAGGCCACCCCCGACTGCGACCTGCCCTCCCACGCCCCGGACTCCGAGGCGCAGGCGGAGTGCGTCGCGGCCGCCGCCGGCCAGGACGCCTTCAACTGGGGCTACGACCCGCTGCACTACACCGTGCCCGAGGGCTCGTACGCCTCCGACCCCGAAGGGACCCGCCGCACCGTCGAGTTCCGGCAGATGGTCAAGGCGCTGAACGACTCCGGCCTGCGCACCGTCATGGACGTGGTCTACAACCACACCGTGGCGAGCGGCCAGGACGACAAGTCCGTCCTGGACCGGATCGTGCCCGGCTACTACCAGCGGCTCCTCGCCGACGGCTCCGTCGCCACCTCCACCTGCTGCGCCAACACCGCGCCCGAGAACACCATGATGGGCAAGCTCGTCGTGGACTCGGTCGTCACCTGGGCCAGGGAGTACAAGGTCGACGGTTTCCGCTTCGACCTCATGGGCCACCACCCGAAGGAGAACATGCTCGCCGTCCGTGAGGCGCTCGACGCCCTCACCGTCGCGAAGGACGGCGTGGACGGCAAGAAGATCATCCTGTACGGCGAGGGCTGGAACTTCGGCGAGGTCGCCGACGACGCCCGCTTCGTCCAGGCCACGCAGAAGAACATGGCGGGCACCGGCATCGCCACGTTCTCCGACCGGGCCCGCGACGCGGTGCGCGGCGGCGGCCCCTTCGACGCCGACCCCGGCGTCCAGGGCTTCGCCTCCGGCCTGTACACCGAGCCCAACGGCTCCGCCGCCAACGGCACCCCGGCCGAGCAGAAGGCCCGACTCCTCCACTATCAGGACCTGATCAAGGTCGGCCTGTCGGGAAACCTCGCGGACTTCACCTTCACCGACACGTCCGGCAAGCAGGTGAAGGGCGCGCAGGTCGACTACAACGGCCGGCCCGCCGGCTACGCCGCCGCTCCCGGTGAGGCCCTCGCCTACGCCGACGCCCACGACAACGAGACCCTGTACGACGCGCTGGCCTTCAAGCTGCCCGCCGGCACGTCCCCGGCCGACCGGGCCAGGATGCAGGTCCTCGCCATGGCGACCGCCGCGCTCTCCCAGGGCCCCGCCCTGTCCCAGGCCGGCTCGGACCTGCTGCGCTCCAAGTCCCTCGACCGCAACTCGTACGACAGCGGCGACTGGTTCAACGCCCTGCACTGGGACTGCCGCCTCGGCAACGGCTTCGGCCGCGGCCTGCCGCCCGCCGCCGACAACCAGGACAAGTGGCCGTACGCGAAGCCGCTGCTCACCGCCCCGTCCCTGAAGGCGGGCTGCGCGCAGATCGACGGCGCCTCGGCGGCCTACCGGGACCTGCTGAAGATCCGCACCACGGAGGAGGCGTTCAGCCTGACCACCGCAGGCCGGGTGCAGGAGGAGCTGTCCTTCCCGCTCTCCGGCAAGGACGAGACGCCCGGCGTGATCACCATGCGCCTCGGCGACCTCGTCGTGGTGTTCAACGCCACGCCGGAGCAGCAGAAGCAGACCGTCCCGGCCCTGTCCGGCACGGACTACGCCCTGCACCCCGTGCAGGCGTCGGGCTCCGACGCCGCCGTGAAGGCCGCCGCGTACGACGCGGACTCCGGCACCTTCACGGCCCCGGCCCGCACAGTGGCGGTGTTCACCGCCCGCTGAGCCGGCCCCCGCACACCGCGCACGCCCCCGCCCCGGTCCGCCGGAGCGGGGGCGTCCGCCATCCGGTCGCGGTTTGTGCGCCCGCGCGGACGCGGGCGAGAGTGGGCGCATGCCGCAGATCACCATCGACTACTCGGACGCCCTCGGCGGTGCCTTCGACCGCCGCGGCTACGCCGCCGCCCTGCATCCCGTCGTCGCCGAGACCGTCTCCGCCCGGCTCGCCGCCTACACGACCCGCACCCGCGCGACCGGGGACACCACCGTCGGCGACGGCACCGGCCGCCACGCCGCCGTCCACGTCGAGATCGCCCTGCTCCCCGGACGCGCGCCGGAGGCGAAGGCCCGGCTGAGCGAGGCCGCGGTCGGGCTCGTGCGGGACTTCCTCACCCCCGTGGACGGCGTGACCGTCCACGTCTCGGCCGAGGTGCGGGACCTCGACGTGTCCTACCGGGCCGGCTGAGCCGGCACGGCCGGCACCCGCGCCAGCAGGGCACCCAGCCGGTCGAGGAGCCCGCCGAACGGCCCGTCGGCGGGCTCCTCCGCCAGCATCCGCACCACCAGCGCGGCCATCTCGTCGTCGTGGGCGGCGCTCACCGCGGCCAGCGCCGCGAAGTCGTGCACGAGCTGCACCTCCAGCTCGGCGCGCGGCACACGGCGGCCGTCCAGCCAGATCAGCGCCGTCGACTCGGCGAGCGCCACCCACGACCGCACGACCAGGTCCAGCCGGGCCGGCGGCGGCACCGGCACGCCCAGGTGGCTGAGGATCTGCTCGTACGCGGCCTGCCGCACCTCGTCGATCATCACGTTCGTCGCCGACGGCGCCCCCTCCGGCGCCGACCCGGCCGCCGGGCCGCCCCGCATCAGCGCGGAGAAGCCCGGCCCGTGGTCCTCCACGAAGTCGAAGAACCGGTGCATCACCCGCAGCAGCCGGGCCCCCAGAGGCCCCTCGTGCGGTTCGACGAACCGCGCCCGCAGCTCCTCGGCGGCGCGCCGCAGCGCCGCCTCGTACAGGCTCTGCTTGCCCGGGAAGTAGTGGTAGACGAGCGGCCGGGAGATGCCCGCGGCGGCGGCGATCTCGTCGATCGACACCTCGTCGGGGGAGCGGTGGCTGAACAACTCCAGCGCCACGCCGATGAGCTGCTGCCTGCGCTCCTCGACGCCCATCCGTCTGCGCACCCCGGTCGTCATGCGGACAGCCTAACCGCCTCCCTCGAACGGCCTCGGGTGCGCCGGTCCGTTACGCTCCGGGCATGACCACAGCCGACGACCGCGATATCCAGGACCGCGTCGAGCCGGAGGCGGACGTCCGCGAGCCGGACGGCGGCCTGACCCCCCGTCAGGCACGCCGCCTGGGTGTGGTCGTGGCGACCGTGCTGCTGGTGGCGCTGGCGGTCGTCCTGGCGCTGCGGCTGGCGAGCCGGGGCTCGGTGCTGGTCGTCGGGGTGTACGGGCTGGCCATGATCCTCTGCGGCGTGGTGATCGAACTGAGCCGCCACGGCCGCACCCGCCTCGGCATCTGGCTCCTCGGCACGGGTTTGGCCGCGGCGCTCGCGGCGGACTGGCTGCTGCTGCCGTAGCGGGGGCGCGCGGAGCCGCGGGGCCCGCACCGGTCGCGGCCCCGGGACGCACCGCGCCGGTACGCGGGCGCGGGCCGGCCAGGTGCCGGCCCGCCCCGGCGGGGTGTCCCCGGGGCGGGGCGCCCGGGAAGGCGGCGGGTCCCGCTGCCCGCGGGGGGTCAGGCGGACGGGCCGCCGAAGCCGTGCGCGGACAGGTCGAACCAGTTGCCCTCGGGGTCGATCGCCCGGTACTCGGCGAAGGGCCGGCCGGTCGCGCGCTCCGCCGGCTCCGGGACGCCGGCGGCGACCAGGGCGGCGGACACCTCGGCGGTGTCTCCGACGTGGAAGCCGAAGTGGTTCATCCCCACCGGGGTCTCGCCGTCGAGCCGGTGCTTGACCAGGGCCAGCGTCAGGTAGCCGTCGGAGAGGAAGCAGCTGCCGTCCGGGTCCCGGTGGAAGAGCTCCATCGCGAAGACGGAGGAGTAGAACGCGGCGAGCTTCTCGGGTTCGCGGGCCACGAGGGCCAGATGGCGCAGCTTCGGCCGGGGGCTGGGGTCGGTCACCGTCGGCTCCTGGGGTCGGGGTGTCTGCTGCGGGGTGCGGGCGGCGGGGATCATGTTGTGGAACGTGTGGATGAGCCAGCGGTGTCCGGCCGTCCGCGCCACGATCGCCAGCGCGTGGGTGCGGGCCAGCACCGCGCCGCCGGGTCTGCTGACGGTCGACTCCGCGTCGACCGCGGCGAGGCCGGGACCGAGGAAGCGGATGTTCGTGACGTCCGTCGCGAGTACGGTCCCCGCGTACAGCCCGCGGAAGAGGTCCGCGTGGCCGGCTTCGATGCCGGGCCGGCCGGCCGGCTTGTCGCCCCGCACGGTCGTGAAGTCGCAGTCCTCCGCGAAGCTCGCGGCGAACCGCGCGGCGTCGCCCTCCGCCCAGCCGCGGGCCATCGCGTCCCACAGGGCCCGGATCGCACCGGCGTCCCCCTGGCCACCGGCGCCCGCGGGTGGCGCGGACGCGCGCGTGCCCGTCACGTCCCGGGCCGTGTGCTCGTGCGGACGCGCAGGTCGAGCCCGGTGCACCCGGCGCCCTCGGGCGCGCCCGGCGGGGACGGTGTCCAGGCCGCGAGGGAGTGGAAGAAGGCGCCGGCCCGGCGTTCGAGGTAGCAGATCAGGTTGAGGGGCCAGCCCGCCTGCTCGAAGAGGTGGTGGTCCATGGGTGTGGGGCGCTCGCTGAGCACGTGGGCGCGTGCCGACGGCGGCCCTATGCGGTGCCAGTCCGGGTGCATGTGGATGGAGCCGAGCAGGTCCAGGCCGGCCTCTTCGGCCTGGCGGGCCGCCTTGAGGAGGTCGGCGGAGTCCATCCACCAGCCGCGGTGCTCGTTCTCGTAGGCCGGCCCGAACCGCGGCACGATGGTCTCGGAGAACTCCTGCCGGGCCGCCGGGTCGCTGGTGCGGGCGTTGCGGCCGAAGACGACGCGGCGCACGTGGAACGTCGCCGCCTCCGCCTGGCCGAGGAGCAGCGCGAAGCAGGGCAGGGGGGTTTCGGCGGTGAGGCGCCGGTACGCGCCGACCGCGACGGTCAGGAACGCTCCGAGTGCCTGGTCGTCGATCAGCACGGTGGCGGCGGTCGGGGCGCCGCACCGGGCCGGCGCCGGGGGCGGCGCGCAGGCCGCGGTCGTCGTGGTCATGGAAGGTGCTCTCGTGGGATCGGGATCGGGACGTGTTCCGCCGTGCCGGACGCAGGGCGCGCCGGGGCCGCGCCCCGGGACCGCGCCCTGCGCCGGCGGGGCGGGCGGGCTCAGGAGGGGCAGGCGCCGCGTTCCTCGGCCGTCATCGGACGGGAGCGGGCGATGAGGAGGTCGTTCTTCCCGGTGGGCGCGCTGAACGTGCTGTTCTTGATGACGACGTGCTTGTACCTCTTCTTCGTGCCGCTCCTGATCTTGACGCTCCGGTCGAAGTCGACGCGCAGGTCACCGGTGGCGGTCCCCATCTCCGCGGCCCTGCTGAACCAGCCGGCGTTGCAGGCCGGAACCGGCAGGCTGTTCGTCTGCGAGACGGTGCTCGACCGCGTCCACGTCTTGGTGTACTTGGCGGTCACCGCGACCTCCGCCGCGCCCCAGATGGTGGACTTCACCGACGAGCTCACCTCGAAGCTGTCCGAGCTCGTGACGGTGTCCGTCCAGGCCAGGGTGTGAGTGACCGTCGTGGAGGCGTAGTTGAGGACGCGGTCGCCCACCGGGTGCTCCGGCCCGGGCGCGGCCCGGTACGCGGTCGGGTCGTAGGTGACCTTGCAGTCGTTGTTCACGTAGGGAACCTCGGAGATGAGGTGCACGTCGTAGCAGATCTGCAGGGCCTTGGCCGCCAGGGGGTCGGAGGCGTCCAGCGTGAGCGTGCGGTTGTCCGCCGCCACGGCCGGTGAAGAGGTCAGGGCGAGCATCCCGGCCGCGATCCCGGCCAGGACCGGTCCCCGTCGCACTGTGGGCATGCGTGTGCTCCCTTGCGGGTCGTGTGGTCGAAGAAAGGGCGGGCCAGGCGCTGGGTGCGCAGGTGGTGGCTGCGGCGGGCCGGCCCGGCGACCACTCTGACGCACTGTCACGCCCGCGGGTGAGTGGTAGAAGTGGCGGATGCCGCAAGAATCCTTCCACGCCGTCCGTCAGGGGCCCGGCCCGCACCGTGTGGCGGTCCTTGTGGACGAGAACACCAACCCGTTCGAACTGGGCTGCGCCACGGAGCTCTTCGGTCTGCCCCGACCCGAACTCGACCATCAGCTGTACGAGTTCGTGCTGTGTGCCCCGGGTGACCGCACGGCCATGCGCAACCGTTTCTTCACCCTCACCGGGACGGCCGGCCTCGAAGCCGCCGAGGCCGCCGACACCCTGGTCGTCCCGAGCAGGCCGGACGTCACCCGTCCACGCCGTCCCGACGTACTGGACGCCATACGCCGCGCCCACCGCAGGGGCGCCCGGCTGGTCTCCTTCTGCACCGGCGCGTTCGCCCTGGCCGAGGCCGGTGTGCTCGACGGGCGCCGGGCCACCACGCACTGGCAGTGCGCGGAGCTCCTGCGCTCCCGCTACCCCGCCGTCCACGTGGAACCCGACGTCCTCTTCGTCGACGACGGCAGCGTCCTCACCTCCGCCGGCAGCGCCGCCGCGCTCGACCTCGGCCTGCACATCATCCGCCGCGACCACGGCGCGGAGACCGCCAACACCATCAGCCGCCGCCTCGTCTTCCCCGCCAACCGCGACGGCGGCCAGCGGCAGTTCATCGAGCGGCCCATGCCCGACCTGCCCGACGAGTCCCTGGCACCCGTGCTGGCCTGGGCCCAGGAACGCCTCGACGCCCCGCTCACCGTCGCGGACCTGGCGGCCGAGGCGGCCGTCAGCACCACCACCCTGTACCGGCGCTTCCGCACCCAGCTGGGCACCACGCCGCTCGGCTGGCTGACCACCCAGCGCGTCACCCTCGCCCGCCGGCTCCTGGAACGCGGAGACACCGGCATCGACGCCGTCGCCCGCCACAGCGGGCTCGGCACACCGGCCAACCTCCGCATCCTGCTGCGCCGCGAGACGGGCCTCACGCCCTCGGCGTACCGGCAGCGCTTCGGCCCGGAGCCGCACCCCGCGACCGGCGGCTCCTCGGCCGCGTCGCCTCCGCCGGCGTCGTCCGGTCCACCCGGGATGCCCGGTCCGTACGGCCCCG
>NZ_MKXB01000193.1 GCF_001865245.1 Streptomyces sp. CC53
CCGCGCCCGACGCACCGGTGCCCGCCGCCCCCGCCGCTGTCGCCCCCACCGCCGCCGCCCCGGCCGCCGCCGGACCGCCGCGGCCGCGCGTCAGCGCCGACGGGGTGCCCGCGCACCCCGTCGAGGGCGCCGACCGGGACCGGCTGCTCGCCGGGGAACACCACGACCCGCACGGCCTGCTGGGCGCGCACCCGCTCCCCGAGGGCGGCGTGGCGTTCCGCGCGCTGCGCCCGCACGCCCGCGCGGTGGCCGTGGTGCCGGCCGACGGTGAGCGGATGGCGCTGCACGACGACGGGGACGGCCTGTTCTCGGGCGTGCTGCCGCTGGCGGCCGTGCCGGACGACTACCGGCTGCTCGTCACCTACGAGGACGCCGAGCTGGAGGTGCGCGACCCGTACCGCTTCCTGCCGGCGCTCGGCGAGCTGGACCTGCACCTGATCAGGGAGGGCCGGCACGAGGAGTTGTGGCGGGCGCTCGGTGCGCACGTGATGGAGCACCAGGGCGTCACCGGCACCCGCTTCACGGTGTGGGCGCCGAACGCCCGCGGGGTGCGGCTGGCCGGCGACTGGACGTTCTGGGACGGCCGGGGCCTGCCGATGCGGTCCCTGGGCGCGAGCGGCGTGTGGGAGCTGTTCGTGCCCGGCATCGCCGAGGGCACCCAGTACAAGTTCGAGGTCGTCGGCCCCGACGGCGGCCACTCGCTGCGGGCGGACCCGATGGCCCGCCGCACCCAGTGCCCGCCGGAGACCGCGTCGGTCGTGACGTCGTCCGCGTACCGGTGGGGCGACGCGGACTGGATGGCGCACCGCGGCGACCGGCCCGTGCACACGGCGCCGTTCTCGGTGTACGAGGTGCACCTGGCGTCGTGGCGGCCCGGGCTGACGTACCGGGAGCTGGCCGAGGAACTGCCCGCGTACGTGAAGGACCTGGGCTTCACCCACGTCGAGCTGATGCCCGTGTCCGAGCACCCGTACAGCCCCTCCTGGGGCTACCAGGTCACCTCGTACTACGCGCCGACGGCCCGCCTCGGCGGCCCCGACGACTTCCGGTACCTCGTGGACAGCCTGCACCGGGCCGGGATCGGCGTGATCGTCGACTGGGTGCCGGCGCACTTCCCGAAGGACGACTGGGCGCTGGCGCGGTTCGACGGGACGCCGCTGTACGAGCACCCGGACCCGCGCAGGGCGGAGCACCCGGACTGGGGCACGCTGGAGTTCGACTACGGGCGGACCGAGGTCCGCAACTTCCTCGTGGCGAACGCGGTCTACTGGTGCGAGGAGTTCCACATCGACGGGCTGCGGGTCGACGCCGTGGCGTCGATGCTGTACCTGGACTACTCCCGCGAGTACGGCGACTGGGCGCCCAACGAGCACGGCGGCCGGGAGAACTTCGACGCGGTCCGCTTCCTCCAGGAGATGAACGCGACGGTGTACCGCCGCTGCCCCGGCGTGGTGACCATCGCGGAGGAGTCCACGGCCTGGACCGGCGTGACCCGCCCCACGGACCAGGGCGGGCTCGGCTTCGGGCTGAAGTGGAACATGGGCTGGATGCACGACTCGCTCGTGTACGTGTCGAAGGACCCGGTGCACCGCCAGTACCACCACAACGAGATGACGTTCTCGATGGTGTACGCCTACAGCGAGAACTACGTGCTGCCGATCTCGCACGACGAGGTGGTGCACGGCAAGCAGGCGCTGGTGTCGAAGATGCCGGGCGACTGGTGGCAGCGGCGCGCCAGTCACCGCGCGTACCTCGGTTTCATGTGGTCCCACCCGGGCAAGCAACTGCTCTTCATGGGACAGGAGTTCGCGCAGGGCGCCGAGTGGTCGGAGGCCCAGGGCCCGGAGTGGTGGCTGCTGGACGAGGGCTACCACTCGGCGGGCGACCACCGCGGCGTGCGGGAGCTGGTGCGTGACCTGAACCGGGTGTACGCGGCGACCCCGGCGCTGTGGGAGCGCGACACCTCGCCGGAGGGCTTCCAGTGGGCGCTGGGGGACGCCGCAGAGGACAACGTGTTCGCGTTCCTGCGGTACGACGCGGCCGGCGCCCCGCTGCTGGCGGTGAGCAACTTCTCGCCCGTGGTGCGCGAGGACTACCGGCTGTGGGCGCCGGACGGCGTCGCCGCGTGGACGGAGGTCCTCAACACGGACGCCGTCCGGTACGGCGGCGGCGGCGTGCGGAACGCCGAGCCGGTGAAGCGCGAGGCGGACGGCATCCGCCTGACGCTGCCGCCGCTGGCCACGGTGTGGCTGACCCCGGCGTGAGGCCGGGCGGGGCCCGCTCCTGAGGCTCTCGCGGGACCCGGCGGCGCCCCCGGGATTGAGGGCGCCGCCGGGTCCTGTCGTAGCGGCACGGGCGGCCCGGAGCGGGCGGCGAGCCGGTGGCCGTGCCGCTCCTCCGCCCGGCCCCGGCCCCGCCCACGGGGCTCAGGGCCCGGGGCTCAGGGCCCGGGGCTCAGGGCCCGGGGCTCAGGGCCCGGGGCTCAGGCTGCGGTTGGCGGGCCGGATCAGGCCGAGGCGCTGGGTCGCCCGGGTGAGGGCGACGTACAGGTCGTTCACCCCGTGGGGGGTGCCCGCGCGGATCGCGTCCGGGTCCGCGACGAGGACCGTGTCGAACTCCAGGCCCTTCACCTGGCGGGGGTCCAGCAGCACCACCGGCCGCGTCAGGTCGGGGTCCGGGCCGCGGGCGGCGTCCGGGAGCGCGGCGGCCAGCGCCGGGAGCCGGTCCGCGGGGGCCACGACGGCGAGGCGGCCCTCGGCGGGCATCTCGCGGGCGACCGCCTCCGCCACGGCCGCGGGCAGGTCGTCCGCCACCACCTCCCAGGGCGGCACGCCCGTGGAACGCACCGAGCGCGGCGGCGTGAACCCGGGCTCCTCGGTGCGCCGCAGCTCCGCCGCGACCTCCATGACCTCGGCGGGAGTGCGGTAGTTGACGCCGAGCCTGACGTGCTCGTAGCGGTCCCCCACGTACGGGCCGAGGATCGCGTCCCAGGCACCGCAGCCCGCGGGATCCCCGGTCTGGGCGGGGTCGCCCACCAGGGTCAGGGAACGGGTCGGGATGCGGCGCATCAGCAGCCGCCACGCCATCGCGGACAGCTCCTGCGCTTCGTCGACGATGATGTGCCCGAAGGCCCAGGTGCGGTCGGCGGCGGCGCGCTCGGCCGCGGTGCGGTGGTCGGCCTCCTCGTGGCGCTCCGCGAACCGCTCCGCGTCGATGACGTCGTGCGCTCCCAGCACCTCCGACTCCTCGTCCTCGAACTCGTAGGTGCGCGACGCGTACGACACGTCGAGGACGCCCTGCGCGTACGCGACGCGCGCGGCGCGCTCGCGGGCCGCGGCGGCCCGCTCCGCCGCGTCGTCGTGGCCGAGGAGTTCGGCGGCCTCGTCCAGCAGCGGCACGTCCGCCTCCGTCCACGGGCCGGTCGCGCGCCGGACGAACTCCGCCTCGCCGTCCGGGAGGTAGCCGTACGGGTCGGCCAGGAAGTCCGCCACGAGCCGCTGCGGCGTGAGCACGGGCCACAACCGGTCGATCGCGGCGTGCACCTCGGCGCTCGCGGCGACGTCCTTGCCGATCTGGGCGACGTCGGAGGCGTCGAGGAGGTTCGGCCCGCCGAAGGGGTCGGCGCCGAGCCGTTCGGCGAGCTGCGCGGTCAGGGCGTCGATGACGCGGGTGGCGAACCGGGGACGGGCCAGGTTGTGCGGCAGGCCGGTGGCGCGGGCGTCGGCGCGGGCGTCCTCGGCCGTCGCGCGGTCGAGCAGCAGCGTGCCGTAGTCGTCGTGTTCGACCTCCAGGGGTTCGTGCGTGCCGGGGACGGTCTGCCGGTCGCGGAGGTACGCGGCGAGCACGTCGGCCATCGCGGCGCGGCCCTTGATCTCGGCGGCCTCCGGGGTGTCGGCGGCGGTGGCCCGGACACCGGGGAACAGCTCGCCGACGGTGGCGAGCAGCACACCGGTCTCCCCGAGGCTGGGCAGCACCTCGCCGATGTAGCCGAGGAACGCCGGGTTCGGGCCCACGACGAGCACGGCGCGCCGGGCGAGCTGCTCGCGGTGCGCGTAGAGCAGGTACGCGGCGCGGTGCAGGGCGACGGCGGTCTTGCCGGTGCCGGGGCCGCCCTCGACGACGAGGACGCCCTGGTGCGGGGCCCGGATGATGCGGTCCTGCTCGGCCTGGATGGTCTGCACGATGTCGTGCATGCGGCCGGTGCGGGCCGCGTCGAGCGCGGCGAGCAGCACCTCGTCCGCATCGTGGCCCTCGTGCCCGCTGCGGGTGGTGTCGCGCAGGTCCAGGATCTCGTCGTGCAGGCCGGTGACGGTCCGCCCCCGGGTGCTGAGGTGCCGGCGGCGTGCGAGGCCCATGCGTGCGTGGCCGGTGGCGAGGTAGAACGGCCGGGCCGCGTCGGCCCGCCAGTCGACGACGAGCGGGGTGCGCTGCGGGTCGTCGTCGCGCAGGCCGATGCGCCCGATGTGGTGGTCGCGGCCGTCGCGGAAGACGAGCCGTCCGAAGCACAGCCCGTTGTCCGCGGCGTCGTAGGCGGCGAGCAGCCCCGACTGCTCGGCGACGAGGACGTCCCTTTCCAGGCGCGCCTGGAAGGTGGTGCCGGCGTCCCTGAGCGCGTCCCGCCTCGCGGTCTCGGCGCGTTCGCGCAGGGCGTCCAGCCGGGCGTACAGCCGGGCGACGAAATGCCGCTCCTCCCGCAGTGCACCGGATTCCGGGATTTCCGCGATGCCCCCGATTGACAATTCCACTCCAGGCGCGATACAGTCCGTTTATTGGTCCGTGTGTACGCCAGCTTTCTGAGCACACACGAAACATCGAATATACCCGCACAGACACCCCGGCCGTCAATTGAGCCGGGGTTTTTCGTGCGGTGGAACAGGTCGACCGGGGGGAAGGCCGTGACGGACAGGACCGAGGCGGCACTCGCCCTGCTGGAGCGGTGCGGGGCCGCGGACTCGGAGCACCCGGGCGGGACACTGCTCGCCCACCTCCTGCGCGTCAGGGAGCGGCTCGCAGCCTGGGGCGCCCGCCCGGAACTGCAGCTCGCGGGCCTGTGCCACGCCTTCTACGGCACGGACGGCTTCCCGGACGGGCTGCTCCCCCGGCGCGGCGGCACGAGGTGCGGGCCGCGGTCGGGGACGAGGCGGAGGAGCTGGTCTACTTCTACGCGAGCTGCGACCGCGCGGCGTCCTCTCCGGAACTGCACCGCCCGGGGGCGCCGTTCCTGGACCGCTTCACCGGCGAGTCGTCCGTGCCGTCGACCGGTATGCGCAGGGAATTCGCCGGGCCGACCGCGGCCAATGCACTCGACATCGCGGCGGTGAGCCCCGAGTTCCGCGCGCGGTGGGGCCCCGATCTCCTTTCCCTGCCGACCCGGCTGGGGCCGCTCCTGCCGGAGGCGGCCCGGCAGGACGTCCACCGGGTGCTGGGCCGGGGCCGACCGGGCGCCGGCCGGCCGTGCGGACCCGGCCCGTGTGGGCCGTGTGGGCCGGACCCGCCGGCCGTACGTGCCCGCCTGCCGCTGGGGGCCGTCGGGCCGGACGGGCGTCGGGCGGGCCGGTGGGGCGCCTCCCGCGTCGTGGAAGCGCACGGCTCACGGCCCGGGCAGGGGGCCGTCGCCGTGGTGCGGAGGAGCCGGGGCGGCGGTCCCGCCCGCCCCGTCCCCGCGGCGCGGTCAGTCCTGGGGGCGGAGGCCGCCCAGGGCGTCCTCGGCGACGCGGCCGGCCCGCTCCCGTTGCGGGAAGTCGCCCACCTTCACCCGCGCCACCTCCTCGGCGGTGCGGTAGTCCACGACGGACACCTCGTCCCGCTCGGAGAGCGTCACCCAGCAGTGGTCGCCGCCGGGGCCGGTCACCGCCCAGTACGGCAGGGAGCCCTGCGGGTAGTGGACGTAGCCGTCGACCGTGAGGCCGGGGCGGGAGACGACGGCGGTGTAGTCGTCGATGGTCCCGGCCACACACAGCTTCTCCTCCGCCGCGTCGGCGGCCATGCCGTGGTGGGCGGAGTTCTGCGGGTAGTCGTCGCGGCGCATCGCCGCGGCCGCCTCGCTGTAGGGCATCTCGACGGTCCGCACGGTCCGGCCCGCCTCCAGGTCGTACTCGACGAAGCCGTTGAGGTAGGACAGCTGGGCGTACATCGTGCGCCCGTCCCGGGTGATGACGGCGGGGCGGACGCCCTTGTCGAAGCCGTAGGTCCGGACCACCTTGAGCGTCGCCGCGTCGACGACGGTGACCTGCTTGGTGCCCTTGAGGAAGTCGAGCGCGTACGGCATCGACGTGACGCCGATGGACATGTTGTAGATCAGCTTCCCGTCGGCGGAGTAGATGTTCTCGTGCGGGTAGGTGCCGGTCGGGAACTCGCCGGTGATCGCTCCGGTGGCGGTGTCCAGGGTCTGTGCCTTGGCCGCGCTGATCGCCGAGACGACGAGGGTCCGCCCGTCGGCGGACAGCGCCGCGTGGTCGGCCTTGAAGCCCGCCAGGTGGGTGCGCCACACCTGGCGGCCGGTCGCCACGTCGTAGGCGGCGGCGTCGCCGAGGTTGCCGCGCGAGACGTAGAGGGTGCGGCCGTCGGGCGAGAGGTGCGCGTCGTCGACGAACTTGTCGCCGCCGGCCTGCTGCCGGACGATCTCGTACGCGGCCCGGCGGATCGGGCCCATGCCGGACAGGACCTCGTCCAGGTCGGGGACGACGTTCAGGATGCCGAGGTTCCGGTAGGTCCGGGCGTCGAGGAAGCTGACGGTGCCGTCGGCGCTGTTGCCGACGAGGACGACGTCGCGGAGGCCGGTCGCGGCGGACCCTCCGCGTGTCGCGGACCCGTCCGGCGCGGACCCGTCCGCCGTGGAGGCGGTCGCGGCGCCGAAGGTGAGCGTCAGGGCGAGGGCGAGCACTGCCGTGGAGCGGACCGTACGGGTCATGGGGGCGTCCCTTCGATCGGTCGGGGCCGTCGGGAGCGGGCTGCGGCCGGAGGCGGCGGGCGGCGGCGGGCCGGGCGGCGCGGACATGCCAGCCGAAGGCAACGTGCATGCCGGCACGAGCATGTTACCGGCGGTACGCCCCGAAAGCGCCACGCAGACGCGAACGTTCCCCACCCGGGCGCGCCCCGCACGCGCGCACCGCGCGGAGGCCGCCGACCGGCCCCCGCGCGGTTGCCCTCGCACCCCTGCGGGGCCTCAGACGCGGGCGGGCTCCTTCGCCTCGTCCCGCGGGGCCTCCCGCTCCTCGGCGTCGGCGGGGGCCGCCGCGCCGTGGCCGTCGTCGACCAGCGTGCGCTCGTCGAACGGCACCCTTCCGGCCAGCACCTCCGCCGCGCGGGCCTTGTCGATCTCCTTCGTCCACGTCCCGACGAGGACCGTGGCGACCGCGTTGCCCGCGAAGTTGGTCAGGGCGCGGGCCTCGCTCATGAACCGGTCGATGCCGACGATCAGGCCGACGCCGTCGACCAGCGCGGGCTTGTGCGACTGGAGGCCGCCCGCCAGCGTGGCGAGCCCGGCGCCGGTCACCCCCGCGGCGCCCTTCGACGCGATGACCATGAAGACGAGGAGCGAGACCTGCTCGCCGACGGACAGCGGCTGCCCCATCGCCTCGGCGACGAAGAGGGAGGCCATCGTCAGGTAGATCGCGGTGCCGTCCAGGTTGAAGGAGTACCCGGTCGGCACGGTGATGCCGACGACGGGCTTGCTGACGCCCATGTGCTCCATCTTCGCGATCAGCCTCGGCAGCGCGGACTCGGAGGACGAGGTCGAGAGGATCAACAGGAACTCGCGGCCCAGGTAGCGGAAGAGGGAGAAGATGCTGAGGCCCGCCACCAGCCGCAGCAGCGCGCCCAGCACGACGAAGACGAAGACCACGCAGGTGGCGTAGAAGCCCAGCATGATCACGGCCAGCGACTTCAGCGCGTCCAGTCCGGTGGAGCCGACGACCGCCGCGATGGCGCCGAACGCGCCGACCGGCGCCACCCACATGATCATCGCCAGGATGCGGAAGACCAGGCGCTGGAGGTGGCCGATGCCGCGCAGGACGGGCTCACCGCTGCGGCCCAAGGCCTGGAGCGCGAAGCCTGCCAGCAGCGCCACCAGCAGCGTCTGGAGGACCTCGCCCTCCGTGAACGCGGAGACCAGCGTCTTGGGGATGATCCCGAGGAGGAAGTCGACCGTGCCCTCGCTCGCCCCCTCCGCCTGGGCACTGCCCGCCGACCGCGCCTCCTCGGTGAGGTGCAGTCCGGAGCCGGGCTCCAGCAGGTTGCCGACCACCAGGCCGATGGCCAGGGCCACCGTGGACATCACCATGAAGTAGCCGAGTGCGAGACCGCCGACGGCCCCGACCTTCGCGGCCTTCCGGACCGAGCCCACGCCGAGCACGATGGTGCAGAAGATCACCGGAGAGATCATCATCTTGATCAGGTTCACGAAGCCGGTGCCGAGCGGCTTGAGTTCCCGGGCCGCGCCGGGGGCCGCGAACCCCACGGCGATGCCGAGCACGACCGCCGCGATGACGGCCAGATAGAGATAGTGCGTGCGTTCCCGCCGTGCGGCCACGGTGTCCTCCTCGTCGCGTGCGCTCCACGTCGTCCCGGTGGATGCCCCGCGACTATCCACCAGCGCTGTGACGCCGGTCACCGTTGCGTACGTTTCGTTCACGCGATGGCGGACCAGGCACACTTGCCGCATGCGCAGACCCCGCATACCCCATACCGCCCGCGGGTGCCTCCCCCTCCCCTTCCGGGTGCCGCCGGCGCGGCCGCGCAGCCTCGCCGGGCAGCTCTTCGCGATGCAGGTGGTGCTGGTGGCCGCGATCGTGGCCGGGTACGCGGTGTTCGTGTACGTCACGGACCGCGGGCAGGCGGAGGAGACCGCGCGGCGGCAGGTGACGGCGACGGCGCTGGCCGTGGCGCGCTCCCCCTCGGTGGTCGCTGCGGCCCGCTCCGAGCAGCCGACGGCCCTCCTCCAGCCGTACGCCGATGCCCTGACCCGCGAGGGCGGCGTCACCTTCGTGGTGATCATGGCGCCGGACGGGACCCGCTGGACCCATCCCGAACCGGACCGGATCGGCGGGACGTACCTCGGCCACATCGGCGCCGCCCAGCGGGGCGGGACGCTGACGGAGACGTACGAGGGGACGCTCGGCCCGTCCGTGCGGACGGTCACACCGGTGTGGAGCCGGGACCGGATCGTCGGCCTGGTGAGCGCCGGCATCACCATCGACCGGATCAGCGCACAGGTGCGCCGGCAGGTGGCGGCGCTGCTCGGGGTGGCGGGGGGCGCGCTCGCGCTGGGCGGCGCCGGCACGTACGTGATCAACGCGCGGCTGCGCCGGCACACCCACGGCATGAACGCGGCCGAGCTGAGCGCGATGCACGACTACCACGAGGCCGCACTGCACGCGGTGCGCGAGGGCCTGGTGATGCTCGACGCGCGGCGGCGGGTCGCGCTGGTCAACGACGGGGCCCGTGAGCTTCTCGGGCTCGCCGACCGGGACGTGGTCGGTGAGCCCGTGACGGCGCTGGGGCTGCCGGCCTCCCTGACGGGTGCGCTGCTCGACGACGCTCCGCGCCAGGACGAACTGCACCTGACGGCCGACCGGGTGCTCGTGGTGTCCACCCGTCCGGTGGTCGGAGGGCGGCGCAGGGGCACGGTCGCGACCCTCCGCGACCACACCGAACTTCAGGCTTTGTCTGGCGAGTTGGACTCGGAGCGCGGGTTCACCAAGGCGCTGCGGGCGCAGGCCCACGAGGCGGCGAACCGGCTGCACACGGTGGTGTCGCTCATCGAACTGGGGCGGGCGGACGAGGCCGTCGGGTTCGCCACGGCGGAGCTGGAGCTGGCGCAGGTGCTGACGGACCGGGTGGTCGCGGCGGTGGGCGAACCGGTGCTCGCGGCGCTGCTGCTGGGCAAGTCGGCGCAGGCGAGCGAGCGTGGTGTGGAGCTGGTCCTGACCGAGGAGAGCCGGATCGACGACGGGGTGCTGCCGGAGGGGCTGCCGTCCCGCGACCTGGTGACGGTCCTCGGCAATCTGGTCGACAACGCGGTGGAGGCGGCGCAGGGTTCGGAAGCGCCGCGGGTGGAGGTGACGGCGCGGGTGACGGACGACGTGCTGCTGCTGCGGGTGTGCGACAGCGGTCCCGGCGTCGCCGACGAGGACACCGAGGCGGTGTTCCGGCGCGGCTGGTCGACGCGGGGCGACGGGCGGGGCATCGGCCTCGCGCTGGTCCGGCAGGCCGCGCACCGGGCGGGTGGCACGGTGGAGCTGGGGCGGGGACCGGACGGCGGCGCCGCGTTCACCGTGCGGCTGCCGCTGTCGGCCGGGCGCCCGGCCGGTCCGGACGCGTCACACGCGGCCGGAGCGCGTCCCCCGCGCGCGGCTCGCGCGGACGTCGGAGAGCCGGTGGGCAGGGGCCGCGGGGGCGCGGCGGACGGGGTCGGGGACGCCCCGGCGCGGGGCCGTCCGAAGGGTCCGGCCGGGGCGGGCGCGGAGGCCGGGCGGTGAGCGGGGCGAGCGGCCCCGCCGCGGGGATCCGTGTGCTCGTCGTGGAGGACGACCCGGTCGCGGCGGACGCCCATGCGCTGTACGTGGGCCGGGTGCCCGGGTTCCGCGTGGTCGGCACGGCCCACTCGCGGGCCGCCGCGTTCCGGCTGCTGGAGCGCACCGCCGTCGACCTGATCCTGCTGGACCTGTACCTGCCGGACGGGCACGGCCTGCAACTGCTGCGGGCGCTGCGCGCCGGCGGGCACATGGCGGACGTCATCGCGGTGACCTCGGCGCGGGACCTGGCCGTCGTACGGGAGGGCGTGGCGCTGGGCGTCGTGCAGTACGTGCTGAAGCCGTTCGCCTTCGCGACGCTTCGGGACCGGTTGGGCCGGTACGCGGAGTTCCGCGGCGCGGCCGGGGAGGCCGCGGGCCAGGACGAGGTGGACCGGGCGCTCGCCGCGCTGCGCGCCCCGCAGCCCGCCGCCCTGCCCAAGGGGCTGAGCGCGCCGACCCTGGCGGCGGTCACGCACAGTCTGCGCGAGGCCCCGGAGGGGCTGACGGCAGCCGAGGTGGGCTCGGAGGTGGGCGTCTCGCGGATCACTGCGCGCCGCTACCTGGAGCACCTCGTCACGGCGGGCCGTGCCGCGCGCACGCCGCAGTACGGGCAGGTCGGGCGGCCGGAGCTGCAGTACCGCTGGATCCGGGGCACGATCCGGCCCGGTTAGGGTCGTGACGCACGCGTGGCCACGAGTCGTGCGAGCCGCACGAGCCGGGCCTTCTGGACGTTCCTCCAACGTTCCGCGTTGTCCGAACGCACCGTAGCCAGCCGTCACCCTGCGCACCTAGCTTGTGCGCGTGCACCCGTCTCCCCCTTCCTCCCCGACTCCCCCGTTCAACGCCCTGGCCGCGCGCCGCCTGCGCGAGGGCCTCGGCATGCTGCCCGGCCACGTGGCGTACGGGCTGCGCGCCCAGTACGGGCTGCACGTGCCGCCCGACACCGTCGTCGCGTGGGAGCGCGGGCTGGCCCGCCCCGACACCCGGGAGCTCACCGCCCTCGCGGGGGTGCTGTGGTGCTCGCCCGGCGACCTGATCGCCACCGCCACCACGCTGCGGGAGCACCGCATCGCCCGCGGGCTGGCCCCGGACGAGCTGGCGCGCAGGGTCGGGGTGGAGTCCCGGGCGTACCTGAGGATGGAGGAGACCGGCCGCTGGCGGGGCAACGAGCGGCAGACGGCCGCGCTCGCCGAGGTGCTGGGGCTCGGCCCGCGCGAACTGCTGGCAGCGACGGGGAAGGACGCCGAACTGGCCGAGGTGCTGCGGGACGCGGCGACGACCCGCTGGCAGGCGTACGTGAAGCCGGCGGCCCGGCTGCTGCCGATGGACCGCCCGCACCTGGAGGAGGTGCTCCAGCGGTTGCACGCGGACTACCAGGCGCGCATGGTCGCCACGTACAGCTGGGGCGACTCCGGCGGCAGCGGCGGCGAGGCCGGGCGGGACTACCTGGAGCGGATCGTCGACCACTTCTGGGCGCTGGCCGGGCCGTAGCCGGGACGCCCGGCGGGTGGCGGCACGCGGGCCCGCCGGACTGCGCCTCCCGGCAGGGCCGGCAGGCGGTGACCGCCTCCCGGGTACGCCCGGGACGGCGGCGGCACACACGGGGCCACCGAGCCGGGCCGTCCGGCCGGTCCCTCCCGGATCGGCGGGCACGCACGCGGAGCGCCGGCCGCCGGACACCCGCGCCCGGCGGCCGGCCCTGCACGCGGTGGGCCGCCGCGCCTGCGTCAGAAGACGGACTCGGCTTCCGCCATGCGGTCCTCCGGGACCCGCTTCAGCTCGGTCGTGGCCTCCGCCAGCGGCACCATCTCGATGGCCGTCCCGCGCAGGGCCGTCATCCTGCCGTAGTCGCCGCGGTGCGCGGCCTCCACCGCGTGCCAGCCGAAGCGGGTGGCGAGGACCCGGTCGTACGCGGTCGGGGTGCCGCCGCGCTGGACGTGGCCGAGGATGACCGGGCGGGCCTCCTTGCCGAGGCGCCGCTCCAGTTCCTTCGCGAGCCGGGTGCCGATGCCCTGGAAGCGTTCGTGGCCGTACTGGTCGATCTCGCCCTTGGCGTAGTCCATGGTGCCGTCGGCGGGGTGCGCGCCCTCGGCGACGCAGACCACGGCGAACTTCTTGCCGCGGGCGAACCGCTCCTCGACCATCTTCACGAGGTCGGCGGGGTCGAAGGCCCGCTCGGGCAGGCAGATGCCGTGCGCGCCGGCCGCCATGCCGGACTCCAGCGCGATCCAGCCCGCGTGACGGCCCATGACCTCGACGACCATGACCCGCTGGTGGGACTCGGCGGTGGTCTTGAGGCGGTCCATGGCCTCGGTCGCGACCATGACGGCGGTGTCGAAGCCGAAGGTGCGGTCCGTGGAGGAGATGTCGTTGTCGATGGTCTTCGGCACGCCGACGACCGGCATGCCGGCGTCGGACAGGATGCGGGCCGCGGTGAGGGTGCCCTCGCCGCCGATCGGGATGAGGACGTCGAGACCGTACCGCCGCTGAAGTTCGCCGCAGTTCTCGGCCGCCTCGGCGAGCCGGGACCGCTCCAGGCGGGAGGAGCCGAGGATGGTGCCGCCGCGGGCGAGGATGCCGCTGACCTCGTTGAGGTCGAGCGGGCGGTAGTGGCCGTCGAGGAGGCCCTTGAAGCCGTCCTCGAAGCCGATGACCTCGTCGCCGTGGCCGGTGAGCGCCCGGTGCACGACCGACCGGATGACGGCGTTCAGGCCGGGGCAGTCGCCGCCTGCGGTGAGAACTCCGATACGCATCGTGCTGTGTCTCCTGCTCGTAGTCGGACGTCGGGGGGCTTCCCGGATTGTCCCACGGTGCATGGACCCGGGGTGCTCGCAGCGGGCGGTGCGGGCCCCTGGTCCCGGCCGGCGTGGACCATACGGCCTTGCGTTCCCCACCCGAACACCCGGCAAGCGCTCTACCCATTCGGAGGGGTATTGTCAAGAGGGTATGGCTGCCTCTTCGGGGTGTTTTCCGCCCGTACGGAGCCACGGACCGACACGGCGAAGACAGGGGAGCAGGGCGTGGCGCGCAGCGTGTACGTGACCGGGATCGACCGCGGGGACGGCCGCCAGGTCGTGGAGCTGGGGGTCATGGAACTCCTGACCCGCCAGGTGGACCGGGTGGGGGTGTTCCGCCCGCTGGTGCACGGCGGCCCCGACCGCCTCTTCGACCTGCTGCGCGCCCGCTACCGGCTCGCGCAGGACCCGGCGTCCGTGTACGGCATGGACTACGTGACGGCTTCCGACCTCCAGGCGGAGCAGGGCACGGACGCACTGGTGTCGCGCGTGGTGGAGCGGTACCACGCGGTGGCGCGGGACTACGAGGCCGTGCTCGTCCTGGGCACCGACTTCGCCGACACTCAGCTGCCGGACGAGCTCGCGCTGAACGCGCGCCTGGCCAACGAGTTCGGCGCGGCTGTCATCCCCGTCGTGGGCGGCAAGGGGTTGCCGGCCGAGCAGGTGCGCGCCGAGACCCGCAACGCGTTCCGCGCGTACGAGGGGCTGGGCTGCGACGTCCTCGCGATGATCACCAACCGGGTGGCGCCCGAGGACCGCGAGGTCATATCCGAGCGGCTGTCGGCCCGCCTGCCCGTGCCCTGCTACGTACTGCCCGACGACGCTTCCCTCGCCGCGCCGACGGTCGCGCAGATCACCCAGGCGCTGGGCGCGAAGGTGGTGCTGGGCGACGGTTCGGGGCTGGCGCGGGACGCCCTCGACTTCGTCTTCGGCGGGGCGACGCTGCCGAACTTCCTGCACGCCCTGACCCCCGGGTGCCTCGTCGTCACCCCCGGCGACCGCGCCGACCTGGTGGTGGGCGCGCTGGCCGCCCACTCGGCGGGGACGCCACCCATCGCGGGGGTGCTGCTGACGCTGAACGAGCAGCCCGGCGAGGAGATCCTCACGCTGGCCTCCCGGCTCGCCCCGGGCACGCCGGTCATCTCGGTGCCGGGCAACAGCTTCCCGACGGCCGCCGAACTGTTCGCGCTGGAGGGCAAGCTGAACGCGGCGACCCCGCGCAAGGCCGAGACCGCGCTCGGCCTGTTCGAGCGGCACGTGGACACCGCCGACCTGGTGAAGCGGCTGTCCGTGGCGCGCAGCGGCCGGGTCACCCCGATGATGTTCGAGCACGAGCTGCTGGAGCAGGCCCGGGCCGGCCGACGCCGGGTGGTGCTGCCGGAGGGCCTGGAGGAGCGCGTGCTGCGCGCCGCCGACGTCCTCGTCCGCCGGGACGTGTGCGACCTGACGCTGCTCGGGGACCCCGAGCTGATCCGCAGGAAGGCCGCGGACCTGAGCATCGACCTGGGCGGGAGCCTGCTCGTCGACCCGTCCGCGTCCGAGCTGCGGCAGCGGTTCGCCGAGCGGTACGCCGCGCTGCGGGCCCACCGGGGCGTGACGGTGGAGCTGGCGTACGACGTGGTGTCGGACGTGAACTACTTCGGCACGCTGATGGTGCAGGAGGGCCTCGCGGACGGCATGGTGTCCGGCTCGGTGCACTCGACCGCCGCCACCATCCGCCCCGCGTTCGAGATCATCAAGACCAAGCCGGGGGCCTCGATCGTGTCGTCGGTGTTCTTCATGTGCCTGGCCGACCGGGTACTCGTGTACGGGGACTGCGCGGTCAACCCGGACCCGGACGCCGAGCAGCTCGCCGACATCGCCGTGCAGTCGGCGGCCACCGCGGCCCGCTTCGGCGTGGAGCCGCGGATCGCGATGCTGTCGTACTCGACGGGCAGCTCCGGCTCGGGTGCCGACGTGGACAAGGTCCGGGAGGCGACGAAGCTCGTGCGCGCGGCCCGGCCCGAACTGATGATCGAGGGTCCGATCCAGTACGACGCGGCCGTCGAGCCGTCGGTCGCGGCGACCAAGCTGCCGGACTCGGAGGTGGCGGGCCGGGCGACCGTGCTGATCTTCCCGGACCTGAACACCGGCAACAACACGTACAAGGCGGTGCAGCGCTCCGCCGGGGCCGTGGCGGTCGGCCCGGTGCTCCAGGGCCTGCGCAAGCCGGTGAACGACCTGTCGCGAGGCGCCCTCGTCAGCGACATCGTGAACACCGTCGCGATCACCGCGATCCAGGCCCAGTCCGCGCCCTCCGCGTGACCGCCTTCCCGCACCCTCCCCTCCGACAGAAAGCCCCGCACCCGTGACCAGCGCCACCCGCGTCCTCGTCCTCAACTCCGGCTCCTCGTCGGTGAAGTACCAGCTCCTCGACATGGCCGACGACTCCCGGCTGGCCGCCGGCCTCGTCGAGCGCATCGGCGAGCCCGCCTCGCGGCTCGTCCACAGTCCGCTCGCGGGCGGCGGGGAGCGCCGCGAGCGCACCGGGGCGGTGCCGGACCACGCGGCGGCCCTGAAGGCCGTCGCGGAGGAGCTGGCCGCCGACGGGCTCGGCCTGGACTCGCCCGAACTGGCGGCCATCGGCCACCGGGTGGTGCACGGCGGCCTGCGGTTCACCGAGCCCACCGTGGTCACGGACGAGGTGCTGGCGGAGATCGAGCGGCTGGTGCCGGTGGCGCCGCTGCACAACCCGGCGAACATCACGGGCATCCGCACCGCGCAGGCGCTGCGCCCGGACCTGCCGCAGGTCGCCGTGTTCGACACGGCGTTCCACACGACGATGCCGGAGTACGCGGCGCGGTACGCCATCGACACCGAGGTGGCGGACGCCCACCGCATCCGCCGCTACGGCTTCCACGGCACGTCGCACGCGTACGTGTCCCGGGAGACGGCCCGGCTGCTGGGCAAGGACCCGTCCGAGGTGAACGTGATCGTGCTGCACCTGGGCAACGGCGCCTCGGCCTCCGCGGTGGCGGGCGGCCGGTGCGTGGAGACGTCCATGGGGCTGACGCCGCTGGAGGGACTGGTGATGGGCACCCGGTCCGGGGACGTGGACCCGGCGGTGGTGTTCCACCTGAAGCGGGTGGCCGGCATGTCGGTGGACGAGGTCGACGCGCTGCTGAACAAGCGCAGCGGGTTGATCGGCCTGTGCGGCGACAACGACATGCGGGAGATCCGCCGCCGCGTCGACGAGGGCGACGAGCGCGCCCGCCTGGCCTTCGACGTGTACGTGCACCGGCTGAAGAAGTACATCGGCGCCTACTGCGCGGTGCTCGGCCGGGTGGACGCGGTGGCCTTCACGGCGGGTGTGGGTGAGAACGCGGCGCCGGTGCGGGAAGCTGCTGTGGAGGGCCTGGAGCCGCTGGGCCTGGCGGTCGACGCGGAGCGCAACGCCGTACGGTCCGGTGAGCCGCGGCTGATCTCACCGGAGGGTGCGCGCGTGGCGGTGGCGGTCGTGCCGACGGACGAGGAACTGGAGATCGCCCGCCAGACGTACTCGCTGGTAAACAACTGAAAACAGGAAAAACGACGACGGGAAGAGAAGCTCAGAAGAACTCGGCTGAGCGGCCCCCCGCCCATTTGTACATTCCGCCAGCCGGAATATTCCGCACAGAAACAAACCGATAGGATCCGCCTTATGCGCCGTTCCAAAATCGTCTGCACACTGGGCCCCGCCGTCGACTCCTACGAGCAGCTGAAAGCGCTCATCGAGGCCGGCATGAACGTGGCCCGCTTCAACATGAGCCACGGCACCCACACGGAGCACGAGGAGCGGTACCACCGCCTCCGCAAGGCGGCCGCGGACTCCGGGCGCGCCGTGGGCGTGCTCGCCGACCTCCAGGGGCCGAAGATCCGCCTGGAGACCTTCGCCGAGGGGCCGGTCGAGCTGGTCCGCGGCGACGAGTTCACCATCACCACCGAGGACGTCCTCGGTGACAAGTCCATCTGCGGCACCACCTACAAGGGCCTGCCCGGAGACGTCGCCAAGGGCGACCAGGTCCTGATCAACGACGGCAACGTCGAGCTGAAGGTCCTGGAGGTGGAGGGCCCCCGCGTCCGGACCATCGTCATCGAGGGCGGCGTCGTCTCCGACCACAAGGGCATCAACCTGCCCGGCGCGGCGGTCAACGTGCCCGCGCTCTCCGAGAAGGACATCGAGGACCTGCGCTTCGCACTGCGCATGGGCTGCGACATGGTGGCCCTGTCCTTCGTGCGGGACGCGGACGACGTCAAGGACGTCCACCGGGTGATGGACGAGGTGGGCCGCCGCGTCCCCGTCATCGCGAAGGTGGAGAAGCCGCAGGCGGTGGCCAACATGCAGGCCGTCGTGATGGCGTTCGACGGTGTCATGGTGGCCCGCGGCGACCTGGCGGTCGAGTACCCGCTGGAGAAGGTCCCGATGGTGCAGAAGCGGCTCGTCGAGCTGTGCCGCCGCAACGCCAAGCCGGTGATCGTGGCGACCCAGATGATGGAGTCGATGATCACCAACTCCCGCCCCACCCGCGCCGAGGCGTCCGACGTCGCCAACGCGATCCTGGACGGCGCGGACGCGGTCATGCTGTCGGCGGAGTCGTCCGTCGGCGCGTACCCGATCGAGACGGTCAAGACCATGTCGAAGATCGTCACGGCGGCCGAGGAGGAGCTCCTCGCCAAGGGCCTCCAGCCGCTGGTGCAGGGCAAGAAGCCCCGCACGCAGGGCGGTTCGGTGGCCCGGGCGGCCTGCGAGATCGCGGACTTCCTGAGCGGCAAGGCGCTGATCGCCTTCACCAAGTCCGGTGACACGGCCCGCCGCCTGTCCCGCTACCGCGCGGAGCAGCCGATCCTGGCCTTCACCACCGAGGACGACACCTGCAACCAGCTCACGCTGAGCTGGGGCGTCGAGTCCTTCGTCGTCCCGCACGTGGACAACACGGACGCGATGGTGGAGCTGGTCGACGCCGAGCTGCTGAAGCTCCAGCGCTACGGCTCCGGCGACGTCATGATCATCACGGCCGGCTCGCCACCCGGCGTCCCGGGCACCACGAACATGGTCCGCGTCCACCACCTGGGCAGCAGCACCTCCTGACGCGCACCCCTCGACACGCGTGTGGGCCGCACCCCTTGCCGGGGTGCGGCCCACCGCGTGCATACGGGGCACCGGCGCGCGGGGGCCGGGCCCGTGCGGGCCGAAGCGCCGCGGGTCAGCCCTCGATGTGGTTGTGCAGGCCCGGCACGGTGAGCGTGCCGCCGAACTGGCCGGCCTGGACGACCCGTGCCTGGGTGAAGAACGCGAAGGGCACGTCCAGCGGCGGCGGGGAGTCCGGGCTGAAGGTGATCGGGATGATGCCGAAGAGGTTGCCCTTCAGCTCCTCCGTGTACATGGTCACCGTGCCGTTGCGCAGGGTGGACGTGGAGCCCGGTCGGGACTCCACGTGGGCCTTGCGGCCCTCGCTGTGGACCGTGATCTGGTGCAGGTCCTTGATGTCCACCTCGGACGCCGTGAACTTGAGCGCCTTCTTCACGGTGCCGCTGCCCGTCCTGACCTCCACGATGCCGTGGTACTTCAGGCCGCGCAGCGTCAGCAGCGTGCTCTCCAGCCGCCAGGGGTCGTCCGGCAGGTGCGGCAGGCCCGGCTCCAGGTCGGCGTCGGCGAGCGCCTGCGGGTCCAGGGTCGGACACGGGAAGCGGGGCTTGGCGCCGTCGGGTATCTCCTCGTCCTGCTTCGGGTCCAGGCCCTTGACGTCGTCGGGCAGCTCCCGGACCTCCGCACCCGCCTGGTCGGCGGCGTCCTTGATGGCCCGCTCGACCGGATCGGCCGGGGTGTCCGCCGGCCCGGCCGAGGGCTTCGGCGCGGCAGGGGCCTTCGCGTCCCCGGACCCCCGCCCCACGGCCGCGTCGTCAGCGGGCTTCGTCTCGGCGGCCTCCGCGTCGGCGGGCTTCGTGTCGGCGGCCGGTGCGACGGAGGGCTGCTGCGCCGCGTCCCCGGCCTGCGGCCCCTCCTCGGTCCGCGGCTCGGCGAGCGCGCCGGCTGCCTCCGTGAGGCCGCCGAGGAGGTCGCCGATGGCCTCGCCGACGCCGAGCGGGTCCAGCGGGTTCCTGGTCTCGGCGGGGGCGGGGGCGCTCGTGGCGGGCGCCGGCTGCGTGGTGGGGCCGGCCGTCCCGGGCTTCGCGCCCGTACCGGAGCCCGTACCCGTGCCGGCACCCTCGTCCGTGCCGGAGCCCGTGCCCGACCCGTCGTCCCCGCCGGAGCCGGTCCGCGAGGCGGAAGGGCTCGCGGAAGGCTTCGGCCGCGCGTCCTGCGAGGGACCGGACGAGGGCTTCGGGGAGGCGGACGCCGTCGCCGAAGGCGTCGCCTCCGGCTCCTGCGGCTCGTCCGGCTGTGTGACGCAGGGGCCGGGGGCGAACGGGATGTCGTTCTCGTCGGCCAGGGCCGGCGGCGGTGTGAGGCTCATCCCGACGAGGACGGCCGTCGGCATCGCCGCGAGGGCCAGCGCCTTGCCCGCGGGGCCCTGCTGAAGCTTGGTCAGCAGGGACTTACGGGGGGCCGCGTGGCGCGGGCCCCTTCTCGTCCGCCCGGCGCCCCCGTCGGCGGCCGCCGGCTGCGTTTCGTCACCCCGCACTGTTCCTCCCGCCGTTCGCGTCGACGACCGTCGTGTCGGTGCCGTACTGGGCCGCGGCCTCGGTCGGCGCGGCCGGGCCGGGCGCCGCTCCCGCGGCGGTCCCGGGCATGACCGGGGCGGACGCCTCGGCCGGCTGCTGTGCGTCGGGCTGCCGGACCTCGGGCAGGCCGGCCTCCGGCTGCCCGGGTGCCCAGGCGAGGGACATGGCGCCGCCGACCAGGGCCAGCAGGAAACCGATGGCCAGACCGCCGAAGTTGGCGACGGGGATGGACACCAGGCCCAGCAGGATGGAGGCGACGCCGGCGAAGACGCGCACGATGGGCTGGAACCACATCGTCAGGCCCAGGGTGACCAGGAGCACCCCGATGATCAGGGAGCCGGCACCTCCGGTCGTCGCCATCGAGAGGGTCATCTGCCCGAGGTGGAGGCTCGCGTAGGGGAAGTACGCGATGGGGATTCCGCCCAGCAGGGTGAACAGGCCCGCCCAGAACGGCCGGGTGCCCCGCCAGTCACGGAACCGCCGCTTCAGGACGCGAAGGTAGTGCTCGTTCTGCTCCGCGGACGCGGCTGACTCGGCGCTCATGGAAGCTCCCTGGAACTGGCATTGCTGTGTGATGAGGGAGACGGGTGGGCTCGGGCGCCGGAAGCGTCCTCACCCACCCGCACGGATCACCGGTCAGTAGCACTCAACGCCCGCACCCGAGCCCTTGAGAAGCTTCATCTTCAGACCGCTGAGCTGGAACTTGCCGGCGGTGGTCGCCCACGCCTTCTGCTTCACGCCGGTCAGCTTGGCGCCCTTGGCCTGCTGCGCGAAGCCGTTCTGGTTGATGTTCCTGTCCTTGACGACGGGCCCCTTGCCGATGCCGGGGTTGTCCGTGTCCTTGGCGGCCATGCCGATGTCGATGTCGTCGAACGTGGCGTCGGCCTCAAGGTCGGTGACGTCGAGGTACAGGTTCTGCGCCACGACCGGGTCCTTGTCCCCGGCCGTGAGCTTGAGCGTGATCTTGCCCAGCAGCGGGACGTCGGTCACGACCGACTGGCACATGCCGGAGATCGTGGCGTCCTTGAACGTCGAGATGGCGACCGGGCGCGGAACCAGGTCGTCACCCTCCTTGACGTTCGCGTAGCCCATGTCGACGCCGCCGTACTGCGCGAAGCCGGTGCCGTTGAGCTCCTTGGCCGTGACCTTGAACTCCTGGCCGGAGACGGCGAACGACGCCGCCAGGGCGCCCTGGGCGATGCCGACGCCTATCGCCGCCGTGGCGGCCACGCTGGGCACCATGACGACGGCGAACCGCTTCCATCTGGTCCCACCGCGAACCTGGGACTGCATAGATTCCTCCTTCTCGGACGTACATCTCCGGGAGGGCCCGAGGGCCGTCCTGGGATGGGAGAAGTGCTACGTCCTCGGGAAGGGGAACACCTGCGGGCGAGCGCGGAACCGCGCGATCCGACCGACGGCGACCACCCCCGAGCGACGACCAGGGGCCGCTCGGCGCTGGCGCCCGCGGCCCGTTCGGACAGGTCCTGCCGGTGGGCGGGAACCCCCCTGTCCACGGCCGGCGCGACAGTGCCGCCGGCCTACTCGGTGGGGACCCGGATCCGCGGGCACGGCTGGTTGCCGGGCTCGTGCGGATTCGGACCGAGCGACGCCGATCGTGGTCCATTCGGGCCCGGGGCACAAGGGGGTTCGTTACCCGCTAGTAACGGCTCGATAAACCGGCTGCGACGGCGCGGGGCCGCGCAGGTACACACCGTGCTACCGACGGGTTCGGCAAAAGGCCATGTATCGCGGAATGGCCGGACATAAGAGCGCCGTTGACTTACTGCAAGTAACAGCGGCTGCGATTGCCAAGTTTTGGCAAAGCGCAGCCGCCGTCCACCGCTCGGCCGCCGCACCGGCGACCCGTCTCACCTCGCGGCTGTCCGCCGCACGGGGTGGTCAAACCATCCGGAAAGGGTGGTGAACACCCGTCAGAAGAGCACGCGCGCCAGCGCGGCCCTGCCCTTCACGACCCGCGGGTCGTCCGGTCCGACGACCTCGAACAGTTCCAGCAGCCGCAGCCGCGCCGCCTCCCGGTCGTCGCCGGCCGTGATCCGCACGGTGTCGACCAGCCGCTCGAAGGCGTGCTCCACGTGGCCGCCGACCAGGTCCAGGTCCGCCACAGCGAGCTGCGCCGCGACGTCCTTCGGGTCCTCGGCGGCGTCCTCGCGCACCTGCTGCGGATCCATGCCCTGGACCCGGCCCAGGAGTTCCGCCTGAGCCAGACCGAGCTTGGCCTCGCTGTTGCCCGGGTCGTCGACCAGCACGTTCTTGTACGCCTGGACGGCCCCCGCGATGTCGCCGGAGTCCAGCGCGCGCACCGCGGCCTCCAGCAGGGCGTCGTACGGCCCGGCCGGCGCGACCCGCGCCTCGGCGCCGCCGTCCTCGGCGTCCGCGTCGACGGCGATCCCGGTGAGGCCGAAGCGCTGCTCGGCCACCTGGACGAGCTGGTCCAGGGTCTGGCGGATCTGCTCCTCGGGGGCCGCACCCTGGAAGAGTGGCAGGGCCTGCCCGGCCACCACCGCGAACACGGCGGGGATCCCCTGGATCCCGAACTGCTGCATCAGCATCTGGTTGGCGTCGACGTCGACCTTGGCCAGCACGATCCGGCCGGCGTACTCGACGGTCAGGCGTTCGAGCAGGGGGCTGAGCTGCTTGCACGGCTGGCACCACTCGGCCCAGAAGTCGAGGACGACCGGCACCTCGGCCGAGCGCTGCAGGACATCGCGCTCGAAGCCCGCCTCGTCGACGTCGATCACCAGCGCGGACGGCGGCACCGCCGGCGCCCCGCCCTGCCGGGCCGCCTGGGCCCGCGCCTGCTCCGCCTTCGCCTTGGCCTCTCCGGCCGCCTTCACCGCGGCGAGGTCGACGACGCCGCTCATGGACATGTTCCTAGGCTGCATGGTTACATCCTCCCCCCTCCGCGCGCGTGACCGGTACGCCACGGCTGCCGCCGCGGTGTCGGCACCGGGTCCCCACTCGGTGCCTGCAACTGTCGTCTGTCGCCGCCCGGGCCTCGACCGGCCCTTTCGCTACGGCTCGTAGCGTATCCGCCGGACCCACGGCCCGGCTAGGCACCCCCTGTGAACTGCCCCACACGTGCGGCGCCGGAACAACAGACCTACTCACCGGTATGGTCGCCGTCATGCGCACCCCCCGCACCGCTCCCCCCGCCGGAGCCCCGGCCCGGCCCGGGCGCCCGCGCAGCGCCGCTGCCGACACCGCGATCCTGGAGGCGACCCGCGCCGCCCTGGTCGAGCAGGGCTGGTCCAAGCTGTCGCTGAGCGACGTCGCCGCCCGCGCGGGCGTCGCCAAGACGACCCTCTACCGACGCTGGCCCGGCAAGAGCGAACTGGTCGTCGACGCCGTCGCGGTCCTCTTCGACGAACTGGAGCTGCCCGACCGCGGCAGCCTCGCCGCCGACATCGAGGGCGTGGTCCACCAGTTCGCCGGCATCCTGCAACGGCCGGAGGCCAAGACGGCGCTCATGGCGGTGGTCGCGGAGTCCACCCGGGACCGCGCGCTGCGGGACCGCATCCGCGCCTCGATCGTGGACCGGCAGAAGCGCCTGGTCCTGGAGGGCCGGGCCCGCGCCCAGGCCCGCGGCGAACTGCCCGCGACGGCGGGCACCCAGGAGGACGGCACCGACGACCTCGTCTTCGACGTCATCGCGGGCGCGGTGGTGCACCGCGCCCTGGTGAGCGGCGAGCCGGTGACCGCGGCGTGGGTGACACGCTTCACGGCCCTGCTCCTCGGCGGGCTCAGCGCGGCGGCTGGCCGGGTCACAGCTCCCTGAACATGACGTGCAGCCCCACGTACCCCTCGACGGGGTGCCGGAACGCGCCGGGGACGGTCCCGACGATCCGGAACCCGAGCCGCTCGTAGAGCCGTACGGCGTGCCGGTTGGTCTCCACGACGGCGTTGAACTGCATCCCGCGGAAGCCCGCCGCCCGGGCCCAGTCCAAGCTGTCGCACACGAGCGCCCGCCCGACGCCGCGCCCCCCGTGGTCCGGGTCGACGAGGTAGCTGGCGCCGGCGACGTGGGCGCCGTGGCCGTGCTGGTTGTTGTTCATCTTGGCGGAGCCGACGACGGTGCCGGTGTCGGCGTCCACGGCCACGACCGTGCGGTTCGGCGGGCGGAGCAGCCACCAGCCGCGGGCCTCGTCCTGCGCCAGGTCCACCGGATAGGTGAAGGTCTCCCCGGCGGCCATGATCCGCCGGAAGAACGGCCACACGGCGGGCCAGTCGTCGTCGCGGGCCTCTCGGATCTCGATGCGCATCGGGTCAGGATGCAGTCCGGTCACGGGCCCCGCCAGCGGTTTTCCGCCGGGGCCCCGAGCGCAAAGGGTGCCGCCCCGGGGGCCTACCGGGTGTACTCCTCGCCCAGCAGCACGACGTAGACGTCGGCCCCGGGGTCGTCCTCGTCCTCCGGGACCAGCAGCAGGGAGAGCTCCGGCCCCGCCCCGGCGAACTTGACGGTGACGGACGGGTCGTACTTCTCGCCCGGGTAGAACTCCGCGGTGGCCGGGCGCTGCGCCGCGGCGCCCCACTGCTCCACCAGCCGCCGCGCGTCGGCGCGTGGATCGCCTTCCTCGGCGGCGAAGTCGGCGAGCCCTTCGGCGTCCCGCGCCCTGAGCCGCGCAAGGACGTGCTCGGTGACGGCGAGGCTGCCGGGGGTCGGGCGCCCGCTGACGGTCAGTTCGAGCGGGTCGGTGCCGTTCTTCTGCCGCTCCGGCGTCTTGTCGGTGGAGAAGACGTCGCAACCGCCGACCAGCAGCACCGCGGCCGCCGAGAGGCAGACCGCGCGACGTGCGCTGTCACGGGTCCGATGCGTCATGTGCCCCCCGAGCCGCGGTGAAGTGCCGCCGTACCGGGGCAGAGGGGATGTTACCCCGGCGTAGCGGCGCTTCCCGGGCCGCCGTGGCCTGGGGCTTCGCGGACCGGGGGAGGCGGCGGCACGGACGCGGAACGGGCCGGGCCCGGCGCTCCCGCCGGACCCGGCCCGCACCGGCTCAGAACGTCGCCGGCTCCACGTAGTCGCCCCACTCCTCGCGCAGCACCCCGCAGATCTCGCCCAGCGTGGCCTCGGCCCGTACGGCCTCCAGCATGGGTCCGATCATGTTGGAGCCGTCGCGGGCGGCGGCCAGCATGCCGTCGAGGGCGGTGCGCACCTTCGCGTCGTCGCGGCGGGACTTGCGGTCGGCCAGGATGCGGACCTGCTCGCGCTCCACCTCGTGGCTGACGCGGAGGATCTCCAGGTCGCCGGTGACCGAGCCGTGGTGGCAGTTGACGCCGACGACCCGCTTGTCGCCCTTCTCCAGGGACTGCTGGTAGCGGAACGCCGACTCCGCGATCTCGCCGGTGAACCAGCCGTCCTCGATGCCCCGCAGGATGCCGGAGGTGATCGGGCCGATGGGGTGCTGCCCGTCCGGGTGGGCGCGCAGGCCGCGCTCCTTGATGCGGTCGAAGATCTTCTCGGCGTCCGCCTCGATCCGGTCGGTGAGCTGCTCGATGTACCAGGAGCCGCCCAGCGGGTCGGCGACGTTGGCGACGCCGGTCTCCTCCATCAGGACCTGCTGGGTGCGCAGCGCGATCTCGGCGGCCTGCTCGGACGGGAGCGCGAGGGTCTCGTCCAGGGCGTTGGTGTGGAGGGAGTTCGTCCCGCCGAGCACCGCGGCCAGCGCCTCCACGGCCGTGCGGACGACGTTGTTGTACGGCTGCTGGGCGGTCAGGGACACGCCGGCGGTCTGGGTGTGGAAGCGCAGCCACTGCGCCTTGTCGCTCGTCGCGCCGTAGACGTCCTTCATCCAGCGGGCCCAGATGCGGCGGGCCGCGCGGAACTTGGCGATCTCCTCGAAGAAGTCGACGTGCGCGTCGAAGAAGAAGGACAGGCCAGGTGCGAAGACGTCGACGTCCAGTCCGCGCGAGAGGCCCAGCTCGACGTACCCGAAGCCGTCGGCCAGCGTGTACGCGAGCTCCTGCGCGGCCGTCGCGCCCGCCTCGCGGATGTGGTAGCCGGAGACCGACAGCGGCTTGTACGCGGGGATGCCGGCCGCGCAGTGCTCCATCAGGTCGCCGATGAGCCGCAGGTGCGGCTCGGGCTGGAACAGCCACTCCTTCTGGGCGATGTACTCCTTGAAGATGTCCGTCTGGAGGGTGCCGTTCAGCACGGACGGGTCCACGCCCTGCCGCTCGGCGGCGACGAGGTACATGCAGAAGACCGGGACGGCGGGGCCGCTGATGGTCATGGACGTGGTGACGTCGCCGAGCGGGATGTCCTTGAACAGGACCTCCATGTCGGCGGCCGAGTCGATGGCGACACCGCAGTGGCCGACCTCGCCCAGCGAGCGCGGGTCATCGGAGTCGCGGCCCATCAGGGTCGGCATGTCGAAGGCGACGGAGAGGCCGCCGCCGCCGTTGCCGAGGATCATCTTGTAGCGCTCGTTCGTCTGCTCGGCGTTGCCGAAGCCGGCGAACTGGCGGATGGTCCAGGTGCGGCCGCGGTAGCCGGTCGGGTACAGGCCGCGGGTGAAGGGGTACTCCCCGGGCCAGCCGATCCGCTCGAAGCCCTCGTAGGTGTCGCCGGGCCGGGGCCCGTAGACGGGCTCCACGGGGTCTCCGGAGAGCGTGGTGAAGTCGGCGTCGCGCTTGCGGGCGGCGTCGTAGCGGGCCTGCCAGCGTCGGCGGCCTTCCTCGATGGCGTCAGCGTCCATGCCTTCGAATTTACTAGGACGTCCTAGTAAATGTCGATGGCTGACCGCCGGGCGCGTCCGCCCGGCGGCCTCGGGTGCGTGGCGCTACGCCTTCGCGACGGCGGGCTGAGACCCCGCGACCAGCGGCTGGACCTCGCGGGTGACCTTCCGCTCCACGAAGAACGCGACGAAGGGAATCGTCCCGGACAGCAGGATCCACAGGAGCTTGCCGAAGGACCAGCGGGCCTTGGAGCCCAGGTCGAACGCGAAGATCAGGTAGATGATGTAGAGGACGCCGTGGGTCTGGGACACCATGAAGGTGACGTCCTCACCGACGCCGAAGCCGTACTTGGCGACCATGCACCCGCAGAGCACGAGGAGCATGACCGCGGTGACGTAGGCCATGACCCGGTAGCGGGTCAGCACGCTGGGTTTCATGGCTACGAGCGTAACCAGGCGGCCGGGCGGATCTTCACGGACCCCCGGCGGTCACGCCTCGTCGAAGTCCCCGGCCGACACCCGCAGGGGCCGCAGCATCGCGAAGATCTCCCCGCACTCCTCCGCGTCGTACGCGCCGAGCCCGAAGTCCATGGCCATCAGGTCCTTCGTGGCGGCCTCCACGACCTCGCGGCCCTTGTCCGTGATGGACGCCAGGGTGCCGCGGCCGTCGTTCGGGTTCGGGCGCTTGGCGACGAAACCTGCCCTGACCAGCCGGTCCACGGTGTTCGTCACCGACGTGGGGTGCACCATCAGCCGCTCGCCGATCTTCGACATGGGCAGCTCGCCCGCCTGGGAGAAGGTGAGCAGCACCAGCGCCTCGTACCGGGCGAACGTCAGTCCGTACGGCTTGACCACGGCGTCGACCTCGGCGAGCAGGATCTGGTGGGCGCGCATGATCGAGGTGATCGCGGCCATCGAGGGCACCGGACCCCAGCGCCGCTGCCAGAGTTCGTCGGCGCGGGCGATGGGGTCGAACGGGAGACTGAGCGGCTTGGGCACGCCCCGACCTTACCCAGGGGTCACATGGCGGTCAGCCCGGTCTCACGCTTTGGTCGCCGCAGCCCGCCGCCCGCTGCGCCCACGGTGTCCCACCGGTGTCGCACGCTGACCGATTGTGACTGTTGTGTCACGATGTGCAGCATCCTGCTGTCAGCCGCCCAAGGGGTCCGGATGTCCAGCCACCACCTGACGGCCACCCGCCTGACGGTCACCGCCGCCCTGCTCGCCGTCCTGGCCGGCTGCTCGCCCGGGGGGAACACCGCGCAGGCTCCCCGTGCGACCGGCAGCGTCCCGGCCGACTCCGGCCAGGCCGCCGCGCCCTCCTCGGGGTCGCCGTTCTGGGTGGACCCCGACAGTCCCGCGGCCCGACAGGTCCGCGCGTACGAGGCGGCCGGGCGCACCGCGGACGCGCGGGTGCTGCGGCGGATCGCGGAGCAGCCGGCCGCCGTGTGGCCGTCCGGCGGGGACCCCGTGCCGGACGTCACCCGGGCGGTGCGCGGAGCGGCGGACGAAGGACGCACGGTGATCCTGGTGGCGTACAACATCCCGCACCGGGACTGCGGCCAGTACTCGGCGGGCGGAGCGGCGGACGCGGGCGCGTACCGGGCGTGGGTGGACGCGTTCGCCGACGCCGTCGGGGACGCCCCGGCGATCGTGGTGCTGGAGCCGGACGCGGTGCCGCACCTGGTGGACGGCTGCGCGGGCGGCGCGGCCCAGGAGCGGTACGCCCTGCTGTCCGAGGCGGTGGACCGGCTCAAGCGGCAGCCGCACACGAAGGTGTACGTGGACGCGGGCAACCCGGCGTGGATCAAGGACCCCGGCAAGGTGGTGGAACCGCTGCGGCGGGCGGGCGTGGACCGGGCGGACGGCTTCTCCCTGAACGTGGCGAACTTCCAGACGACGGACGAGGTGACCGCGTTCGGCTCGCAGGTGTCGGCGCTGCTCGGCGGGGCGCACTTCACCGTGGACACCAGCCGCAACGGCGCGGGTCCGCTGCCCGGCGGGGGCGCGGAGGCGTGGTGCAATCCGCCGGGGCGGGCGCTGGGCACGCCGCCGACGCTGCGGACGGGCGTGCCGCGCGTGGACGCCTACCTGTGGGTCAAGCGGCCGGGCGAGTCGGACGGCACGTGCCGGGGCGGCCCGCCGGCGGGGACGTGGTGGCCGGAGTACGCGCTGGGCCTGGCGCGGCGCGCGGCCGGCTGAGCCCGGGACCCGGCTGGGCGCTACTCGCTCTTCGCCGGGGTCTTCACCTGCACCCACTTGGCGACGGACGGGCGGCCCTCGGCGTCGAGGGCGAAGAGCATGTACCAGCCGGGCGGCACGAGCGTCGGGTCGAGGGGGGCCTCGACGGTGATCGAGTCCTCGGTCCGGGTGAGGCCGAGTTCGACGGAGCGCTGCTCGACGTCGGTGGTGTGGGTGACGGCGCTGGGCCGCATGAGCCGGGCCTCGGTGATCCTGGCGGCGTCCTTGGTGCTGAAGGTGGCACGGCCGTCGGCGTCCAGTGCCTCCGGGCCGTCGCCGAGGACGGGGCGCCGGGTGGCGGCGTCGCCCTGGAGGTAGGGCGGGGTGTAGACCTCGACGCGCTGCTCGAAGGTGCCGAGCTTGGTGTTGTCCTTGTCGCCGAAGAGGGGGTCGGAGCCGAAGGTGGCGACGCGCCCGTCGGGCAGCAGCAGGGCCTCGGAGTGGTAGTTGCGGCCCACGGTCGGGTCGGCGGCCGGGCGGAAGGTGTTGGTGACGGGCTCGTAGAACTGGGCCTTGAGGATGTCGCTGGCGCTGCGGCCGCGGTAGTCGCGGGAGCCGCCGGTGGTGAAGACGGTGTCGTCGGGCAGCAGGACGCTGCTGAGGTAGCGGGTGCCCTGGGGCAGGCTGGGGCCGGGGCGGAAGACGGGACTCTGCTGCGTGAGGTCGATGATGGCGGTGCGGGGCGTGGACAGGGCGGACTCGCCGACGCCGCCGCCGCCGAGGACCATGAACTTCTGGTCCTGGACCGGCGGGAGGGCGAGGGAGGCGGCGGTCTCCAGCTGGTCGGGGTCGCCGATGCCGCGGATCTCGGTGAAGACGTTCTTCTTCAGGTCCCACAGCCCGGGGATGCGGCCCTTGTCGGCGGGTCCGTAGCCGGCGTTGGCACCGGTGTAGAAGAGCTTGCCGCCCTGGGTGAGGAAGAGCGCCGGGTAGGTGGGGAAGTAGCGGAAGGGGCCCTTGGTCCACTTCTTGGTCTTCGGGTCGTAGATCTCGTTGTCGCCGGGGACGATGTCGCCGACGTCGTTGAGGCCGGAGACGGCGAGGACGCGGCCGTCCTCCAGCGTCACGAGCGTCGGGTACCAGCGGGCGTCGGCCATGGGGGCGACCGGGACGTACTTCTCGGCCACGGGGTCGAACTCGTACGCGGACTTGATGCCCTGGAAGTCCTGCTTCTCGGTGGTGAGCTTCTGGGCCAGCCCGTAGACGTTCCGGGCGTCCTCGCCCTTCAGGCCGACGATCTCGTACTGGGCGGCCTGGGTCGTGAGGCCCTTCGGGCCCTCCTCCTTCGCCTCGACGAAGACACGGGCCTCGGCGGCGGTCACCTTCGTCTCCCACGGCTTCATCTGGCCGCTCTTGTAGTACGAGATGGTGAACTCGCGCTTGGCCTTGGGGACGGTGACGTCGAACCGGGACACGTACTCGACGCCCGACGGGGAGCGGAAGACGGTCCCCTTCCTGAGCGTGACGGCCTTGTCGGGGCTCTCGTTCTTGACGCGCATCGCGCCGCCCGCGCGGGTGACCTCGCCGTCGAGGACCTCGTAGCGCGCGGTGCCCCCGGCGACGAGGAGGCGGCCGTCGGGGAGCTGGCTGTGGCCGGCGCAGAAGAAGTCCTCGGGGGTGTCGACGGCGGTGAACGTGTTGTCGGCGGGGTCCCACAGGACGGTCTTGAAGGACCCGGCGTCGAAGTTCTTCTGGTTGTTGCCGGACCCGGCGATCAGCAGCACCTTGCCGGTGCGGAGCAGGGCGGCGTGGATGGCGTTGAGGCGGTACTCGCCGGGGACCTGCACGGGTGCCCAGGAGCCGTACCTGGCCTTGTACTCGGGCTGGGCGATCTTGTAGGCGTGGTACTTCTCCTCGGCGAAGGAGAGCGCCGCGGGGGCGTTGAGACCCGCGAGGACGACGATGGCGCCTCCGCCGAGCAGGGTCTTCTTGAACTTCTGCGACGGCCGGTAGGCCATGGGTCAGTTCCCTCCTGTCGTGGTGGCCAGGGCGGCGGTCTCGGGTTCCTCGGCGGCCGCGGGGGCCCCGGTCGCGGCGGGGGCTGCGGCGGCCGCGGCGGCGCGGCGCTCGCGGGCGGTGGTCCAGGCCCAGACGGCGACGGGCGCGAGGGCGACGAGCAGGGCGAGGACGGCCCAGGTGCGCATCGCGGCGTGGGTGTGGTCGAAGTGCACGGAGGCGGCGAGGGCGGCGGCGAGGACCGCGGCCCAGCCGAGGTGGATGCGGAAGGTGAGCAGCCGGTCGGGGCTCGCCTGGCGGCCCTTGGGGGTGACGACGAACCGCCCGCTGGTCCGCAGCAGCGCGGCCGCCAGGGACTTCAGGTAGACGGGCGCGGACAGCGCCGACATCGCCATGCCGGCGAGGCCCCCGGAGCCCTCCGGTTCGTGGGGGGAGACGTTGTGGCGCCGGTTCCACAGGTACAGGCCGATCTGGAGGGCCGCCGCGTCGCTGTAGAGCATCATCCACACCGAGGAGGAGACCTGCGTGCCGGAGGCGCCGAGCCACAGGTAGAGGGTGCAGCTGAGGACGCCTAGGAACCAGTTCACCGCGGTCATCGGGTAGTACACGAGCATGAGCGAGTAGTTGAGGAGCCGCCCGGCAGGCATCCGGAAAGGCGCCTTCCAGTACTGCTTGAGGAGGGTCTCGTACGTCCCGCGGGACCAGCGGAGCTGCTGGGTGAAGAAGTCGGTCCAGGAGGCGGGCCCCTCCCCCACGGCGAGCACGTCCGGGGTGTAGACGGACCGCCAGTGGCGCCCGGTCCTCGGGTTCCTCCTGCGGTGCATCTCGAACCCGGTCGCCATGTCCTCGGTGACGGAGTCGTACAGGCCGCCCACCTGGAGCACGGCCGCGACCCGGACGACGTTGTTGGTGCCGACGAACATGGGGGCGCGGTAGCGGTTGCCGGCGCGCTGGATCAGGGCGTGGAAGAGGAACTGCTGGGATTCGGCTGCCTTGGTGACGGCCGACGCGTAGTTGCCGTACACCTGCGGCCCGACGACGAAGGCCACGTCCGGGTCGCGGAAGTAGCCGAGCATCCGCTCCAGGAAGTTCGGGAGCGGGACGTGGTCGGTGTCGACGGAGGCGAAGTAGTCGTAGCCGCCGCCGTGCCGGGCGAGCCAGGCGTTGTAGTTGCCGTGCTTGGTCCTCGCCTTGTGGACGCCCCAGGACCGGTTCCAGTCGAGCACGCCCTTGCGGGTGAAGTGGTGCACCCCGAGTTCAGCGCAGAGCGCCTTGGCCTGCTCGTCGTCCCCCTCGTCGAGCAGCCACACGTGCAGCGTCCCGTCGTGCCGCATGCGGACGGCGCCCTCCAGGGTGGCGCGCACCATGGCGAGGGGTTCCTTGCCGGGGACGTACGTGGTGAGGAACGCGACGCGGGTGCCCGGCTCGGGGCGTACGGGGACGGGGTCGCGGGCCATCAGCGTGGCGTGGGCGATGGAGGTGACGTTGACCAGCATGAAGAGGCAGATGAGCCCGATCGACACGAGCATGACGGTGTCGAAGGCGACGAGCCACCGGTCCCCGCCCTCCCGCCGGGTCCAGTGCGTGGGCCAGACGAGGTACGCGAGGAGGGCCGCGGACAGCACCGGGGCGAGGACCATGAGGAGGACGGCTCGTATTCGCCGGGGCTCGTCGGAGAGCAGGCTGCGGTACTGCACGGTGTACCCCGCCGGCTCCGGCTCGGTGAGCGGCCCTGCGAGGCGGCTGTAGCTGTCGTAGTCGTACGTGCGCGCGTTGCCCTCCGACCGGTGCACGAATGGCCTCCAGCCCTGTCGACTGAGATCGCTTACGTCAACAGAAAGGGACAGGTACGGACATGTCGACCGGAGGAGTCCGAGCGGGGGAAGCGGGGGGCGGGGGGTTTGGCGGGGCACACTGACGGCCCGTCAGTCCATCGGGCGGGACGGCGGGCGGGACACTCCGCCGCCGCGGGGACCGCTGCGGGGGCGCGGCGGGCAGCGGGCGGGGCGCGACGGCAGGCGGGCGTCGGGCGTGGGGCGGGGTCAGCCGAGGTACGGGTGCGGGCGCCGTTGCAGGTAGTGCTGGAGGCGCAGCCGCTGGGTGTGGTGCATCGGGAGCGACGCGAGGTCCTCGACCGCCACGAAACGCACGTCCGTACTCTCGTCCGACACGGCGAGGGCACCACCCGCAAGACGGGCCGTGAAGCAGACGTTGAACTGTCGCCGCACCTCGCCGTCGCTGAAGGCGATGATGTGACGGGGATCGGTGTAGGTGCCGACGAGCCCCGTGATCTCGACGTCGAACCCCGTCTCCTCCTTGACCTCCCGCGCGGCGGCAGCCGGCAGCGACTCCCCCATGTCCATGACGCCGCCCGGCAGCGCCCACAGGTCGTTGTCGCGGCGCCGCTGAAGCAGCACTCGGCCTTCGTCATCAGTGACCACGGCGGATGCCGCCACCACCATGCTGTTGGGCCGGGGCGCGTTCGGATCGTCGTAGTACTCGGTCCTGGCCATAGGCTCACTCTTCCACGGCCTGCGCGGTGTCCCACGCCCTGGCGAAACTATCCGCGTAGGTATCGAACAAGCCGCCGGGGCCTTCGCGCCTGAGGTGCCACACGGGCGCCCGGTAGGCGTTCACACCCCACACGTGCGCGTTGACCAGCATGTGGTCGTCCACGCGATAAATGCTGTTGTACAGGGTCGTTCCGTGGGTGCGCAGCTCGAAGCCGGGCGTTGCGAGCAGGGGGCGGTAGTGCATGAGAGCGAGGCGGCACCGCGACTCGATGCCGTGCCCGAACCTCTCTTCCACGCCACGGGCCTGTACGCAGGCACTGTCCGGATCCCCGACCGCGATACGGACCGAGCATCCGGCGGCGGCTCGCTCACGCAGGAGCTCGTTGAACCTCGGATACGCCTCATGCAGGTATACGGCCGCATAGACGAGCAGATCGACCTGCCGGTGCGCCTGCGCGACGAGTTCCGCGAACACGGACACGGGTACGTCGGCCCTCTGCTCGTACAACGCGACAAGCTCGGGGCTGACAGCACGTGCAGCCCGCGACTGCCGAAGAGCAGGCCAGAGCTCGTGCACGTCCTCCCCCAGGGCCTCCGCCGCCTTCAGCGCGACCCCACGCCGCGGGGTCCGGCCCAGGTTCACCCACCGTTCAACGGTCTTGGGGTCGACGCCGACGACCCCTGCCAGGGCGCCGCACGTCCACCCTCCGGACACCATGACCAGCCGCAGGCGTCGATTCGCCGCAGTACCCACCCGGAACCCCTCTCTAGACACTCGAACTTCCCGAGGGACGTTCTACGGCAACCAGGACGTCCTGAAGCGGGAAACGTACGCGGTTCCTTCGTCCTGGTGAGCGGCGTGATCATCGCCCCATGAGCGAACCCATGCGGTACAGCACCCCGCCCCTCGACCTGCCGGTGTGGTGGGGGCCGGAGCCCGGCCCCGTCGAGGGGTGCCCCGCCTGTGCGTGGCTCGTGGACGTGCGGGCGGCGGCACGGCAGCGGGGGGACATGGCGAAGGTGTCGGACTGCAACGTCCTGCTGCGGCGGCACCCGCAGGGCCACCGGTGAACGGCGCGGAGCCCCGGCCGCTGATGACCCTGCGCGTGTCCCGGGACGGCGGACGCACCTGGGGCCCGAGACGTACCGTGGCCACCGGCGACGGCCCTCCCCCGCTGCTGACGCCGGCATGGCCCCCGTGCCGCTGCCACCGCTGCACGCCGCCCCCGCGGGGCGGGGGCCCCGGCTGACGGGGCCGTTCCGGTGCGGTGCGCGCACCTGTTGGCTCCAGGCGTCCGCGGCGCGCTTGGTTCACCGTAATACGCGTCATACACTCGACGCGTGGCGAAGACCAGGATCAGCATCAGTCTTGACGAGCATCAGGCCGAGCGCATCAGGCGGCACGCCGAGCGGGCCGGCCTGGACGTGTCGGCGTACCTCGTGCACGCCGCCACCCGGCAGATGGCCGAGACGGAAGCCATAGAGGACCGGTTCGCGGGCGTGGACGCCGTGATCGCGGCGGCCACGGCCGAGGCGGCACGCCTTCCCGGGGGGGCCGTGCAGCCCGTCGGCGAGTTGACCGAGCAGGAGCAGCGGGACGTCGACGCCGCCCTCGACCTGGTTCTCGGGGCGGACCGGACCGGCACCCGTCCAGGAGAGGCCGCGTGAAGGCACGGGTCCCCGTCTACGACACGGGGATGCTGATCGCCCTGGCGGACCGCAAGGCCAAGCCGGTCCGCCTGCACGAAGCACTGAGGGCCGCGCCGCACCGGGCAGTGGTCCTCGGGCCGGTGCTCGCCCAGGTGTGGCGTCCGCATCCGGCCCTCGTGCACGGACTGGGCGCGGTCCTCAAGGACTGCACGGTGCCGCTGACCCGCGGCTCCGCCCCGCCGATGCGGGAGACGAAGGCGGGCCGCCCCGAGTGCATCGCCTGCGCGAGCGGCTTCGACCTGGCGGACTGGCGCCGCGTCGGCACCGTCCTGGGGCGGGCCGACCTCCCCGCCAAGAAGCGGCCTGACGCGGTGGACGCCTGCGTGGCGCTGGCCGCCGCCAGACACGGCAGCGCGGTGGTCTTCACCAGCGACCCGCAGGACATCGCCGCCTACCTGGCGGTGCTGGACCCGCCGGACGTGCACGTCCACGCCGTGTGAGTGGTCGGCCCACCGCGTGGCCGCGCGTCGCCGGGCATGGCCCCCGTGCCGCTGCCACCGCTGCACGCCGCCCCCGCGGGGCGGGGGCCCCGGCTGACGGGGCCGTTCCGGTGCGGTGCGCGCACCTGTTGGTCCCGGGCCGGGCCGGTACGCACCTGATGGTCCCGGCCGTCGGCGGGGGCGTCGCGCGTCCGCCCCCGCGGGGCTCAGGCCCCGTCCGACAGGTGCCGCTCCACCGTCGCGACCTTGGACGTGAGGCCGTCCGTGACGCCCGGGCGGATGTCGGCCTTCAGGACGACCGAGACGCGGGGCGCGCGGGCCTCGACCGCGGCGACGGCGCGCTTCACGACGTCCATCACCTCGTCCCACTCGCCCTCGACGGTCGTGAACATCGCGTCCGTGCGGTTCGGCAGGCCCGACTCGCGGACGACCCGCACCGCGTCGGCGACGTAGGCGCCGACGTCCCCTCCCACGCCCAGCGGCGTGACGCTGAACGCGACGATCACGCGGCGTCCACCACGCCCTCGCGCCGGGCGCGCGACGCGGCGACCGCGTCGTCGGCCTCGCGCTTGAGCCTGCGGTCCGCGACGAAGCCGCCGAAGGGGACGACCGACAGCACGAAGTAGAGGGCGGCGGTCTTGAGCGGCCACTTCGCCTTGTTCCAGGCGTCCAGCCAGAAGAGGCCGTAGAGGACGAACAGCAGGCCGTGGATCGCGCCCATGACGGGGACCGCGTTGAAGTCCGTCGTCCGCTTCAGGACCGAGCAGATCAGCAGCAGGATGAAGGACACGGCCTCGGGGCCCGAGACCAGGCGCAGGCGGTGGAGGGCGGATGCGGTCTTGATGTCCACGGAAGGCACCTTCCGGTGTGGGTGGTGTACGGGGGATCGGGCCGCCGGGGCCCGATCTTGTGAACGCGTGCACAAGCGGGTCCCATTGTGACAGGCGGCTTTGCCAACCTTTTAGCTGGGGCCCTTCTCCGGGTCGGCCTCCTCCTCAGGGGCCTGTCCGGGCCGCCGCGCCGCCGGTTAACGTCTGCGCGTGGCAACCTTCCGACTTCAAGGCAGCAAAGTGCTGGCCGTCGACATGACCGGGGACGCCGTCAAGGCGAAGAACGGGTCGATGGTCGCGTACGAGGGCCAGATGGCGTTCAAGAAGATGACCGGCGGCGGCGAGGGCCTGCGCGGCATGGTCACCCGGCGGCTCACCGGTGAGCAGATGGAGGTCATGGAGGTGCGGGGGCAGGGCACCTGCTTCTTCGCCGACCGGGCCTCCGACATCACCGTGCTGGGTCTGCACGGGGACAAGCTGTGGGTGGAGGCGAGCAACCTGCTGTGCGCCGACGCGGCGCTGCGGACCGGCACGACCTTCACCGGGCTGCGCGGCGGCGCCTCCGGCAACGGGCTGTTCACCACCACGGTGGAGGGCTCCGGGCAGGTCGCGGTCATGTCCGACGGGCCGGCCGTGGTGCTCCGCGTGACCCCGCAGTACCCGCTCTCGGTGGACCCCGGCGCGTACATCGCCCACCAGGGCAACCTCCAGCAGAGCTTCCAGTCCGGTGTGACCTTCCGCACGTTCATGGGCGAGGGCGGCGGCGAGGCGTTCCAGATCCGCTTCGAGGGCGACGGGATCGTGTACGTGCAGCCCAGCGAGCGCAACACGGTCGGAGGAGACGTCTGATGCCGTTCCGGGAGATCAACTCCAAGATGGTGGAGGCCGTCCTCACGCCGGGGCAGCGGTTGTTCAGCCAGCGCGGCGCCATGCTCGCATACCGCGGGGACGTCACTTTCACGCCGAACATCACCGGCGGCCAGGGCGGCGTCATGGCCATGATCGGCCGGCGGGTCGCCAACGAGGCCGCGCCGCTCATGACCGTGGAGGGCAGCGGCACGGTCATGTTCGGGCACGGCGGCCACCACGTGCAGGTCATCCAGCTCACCGGCGACACGCTGTACGTGGAAGCGGACCGGCTGCTCGCCTTCGACGGCACACTGGAGCAGGGCACCATGTTCATGGGCTCGCAGGGCGGCGTCATGGGCATGGTCCGCGGCCAGGTGACCGGGCAGGGCCTCTTCACCACGACGCTCAAGGGGCACGGCGCCGTCGCCGTGATGGCCCACGGCGGGGTCATCCAGCTGCCCATCACCCCGGGGCGGCCGGTCCACGTGGACCCGCAGGCGTACGTCGCGCACCACGGCGACGTGCGGAACAAGCTCTCCACCGCGCTGGGCTGGCGCGACATGGTGGGGCGCGGCTCGGGCGAGGCGTTCCAGCTGGAGCTGAGCGGCAGTGGTGCGGTGTACGTCCAGGCCTCGGAGGAGAAGCTGTGAACGCGTCCGTCGTGTACGACCCGGTGTCGCTGCCGAGCGACGACAACGTCAACGCGTACACCTTCTGCGTGGAGCTGAAGGGCTCCCGGTGGTTCCTGCAGAAGGGCAAGATGATCGCCTACTACGGGAACATCTCGTTCAACGGCGTGGGGCACGGGCCGCTGGAGCGGCTGGTGCGGGGCAGCTTCCACTCGCCGATGCACGCGAGCGACTGGGTGGTGGCGGAGGGCAGCGGCAAGATGCTGCTCGCGGACCGGGCCTTCGACGTGAACTCCTTCGACCTGGAGGACGGCAACCTGACGATCCGGGCCGGGAACCTGCTGGCCTTCCAGCCGTCGCTGTCGCTGAAGCAGTCGATCGTGCCGGGGTTCCTGACGCTGATCGGCACGGGGAAGTTCGTGGCCGCCTCCAACGGCGAGGTGGTGTTCATGGAGCCGCCGATCCGGGTGGACCCGCAGGCGCTGGTGGGGTGGGCGGACTGCCCGTCGCCGTGCCACCACTACGACCACTCGTACATGCGCGGGGTGATGGGCGGTGTGCGGGCGTTGACGGGGCTCGGCGGGGCCTCGGGCGAGGAGCACCAGTTCGAGTTCGTGGGTGCCGGGACGGTGCTGCTCCAGTCGACGGAGACGCTGATGCCGGAGCAGGCCACGGGAACCGTGCCGCACGAGCCGGGCGTCCCCGGGGGCGGTGCGCACGGGGGGCACGGGCACGGGCACGGTTCCGGCCACGGGCAGCACGGCTCCGTACCGCGCCTTCCCGGTCAGCTGGGGGACCTCCAGCGCCGCTTCGGGCTGTGAGCGGTAGTCTGCGGAGGGTGACGCGCTCGAACGTCTGCACTGCCGTGCGGGCGTCCGGGGACGGGGGACGGGGAGCGGAGCAGGCGTCACCGCATGTCGTTCACTTCGTCCACATTTCAACTGTTTAGGTAGAATCCATCTATGGAGACCGAGACGGCCACCCCTTGGCTGACCGATGCGGAGCAGTGCGCCTGGCGCACGTATCTGGACGTCAACAGGCTGCTGACGTACCAGCTGGAGAAGGACCTCCAGCCGTTCGGGCTGACCAACAACGACTACGAGATCCTCGTGAACCTGTCGGAGTCCCCGGAGCGGCGGATGCGCATGAGCGACCTGGCGGCGGCCACGCTCCAGTCCAAGAGCCGCCTCTCCCACCAGATCACGCGCATGGAGAACACGGGTCTGGTGCGGCGTGAGAACTGCGAGTCCGATCGGCGGGGGCTGTTCGCGGTCCTCACCGAGCAGGGCATGGAGACCATGCACAAGGTGGCGCCCCACCACGTCGACTCCGTGCGGCGCCACTTCATCGACCGGCTCACGCCCGAGGCGCTGAGCGCGATGCACACCGCCCTCACCCCCGTCGCAGAGGAGCTGCGCGGCCTGCGCGGCAAGCCGTAACCGCTCCCCCGCCGCCCCGCGCTGCCCCGCGGGGTGCCGGCCGTCCTGGCGAGGGCCACGCCGACAGTCCCCCACAGGACCGCACCGCACACAGACGTCCGACGGCCCCCGCCCCCTCGCGACACGAGGGGGGCGGGGGCCGTCGTCATACCCGGGCGGGGCTCAGTTCCCGGTGAGGCCCGCCACCAGCTCGTCGGCCGCCGCGTACGGGTCGAGGCCGCCCGCCACGATGCGCTCCGCGAGCGCCTCCAGCCGGCGGTCGCCGTGCAGGTCGCCGATCCGCTCGCGCAGCGCCGTCACGGCGATGGTCTCCACCTCGTGCGCCGCGCGGGCCCTGCGGCGGGCGGCCAGCACGCCGTGCTCCTCCATCCAGGCGCGGTGCTTCTCCAGCGCTTCCACGACCTCGTCGACGCCCTCGCCGCGCGCGGCGACCGTCTTCACGATCGGTGGCCGCCAGTCGCCCGCGGCACGGGCCTCGCCGAGGCCGAGCATGTGGTTCAGCTCGCGGGCCGTGGCGTCGGCGCCGTCCCGGTCGGCCTTGTTCACCACGTACACGTCGCCGATCTCCAGGATGCCCGCCTTGGCGGCCTGGATGCCGTCACCCATGCCGGGGGCCAGCAGGACGACGGAGGTGTCCGCCTGGGAGGCGATCTCCACCTCGGACTGGCCGACGCCGACCGTCTCCACGAGGATCACCTCGCAGCCCGCCGCGTCCAGCACGCGGATCGCCTGCGGGGCCGCCCACGCCAGGCCGCCCAGGTGGCCGCGGGTGGCCATGGAGCGGATGTACACGCCCGGGTCGGAGGCGTGCTCGGACATCCGGACCCGGTCGCCCAGCAGGGCTCCGCCCGAGAACGGCGAGGAGGGGTCGACGGCGAGCACACCGACCCGCTTGCCCGCCTTCCGGTACGCGGTCACCAGCGCCGACGTCGACGTGGACTTGCCGACGCCGGGCGAACCCGTCAGGCCCACCACGTAGGCGCCGCCGGTGAGGGGGGCCAGCGTCGCCATCACCTCACGCAGCTGCGGGGACGCCCCCTCCACGAGCGAGATCAGCCGGGCCACGGCCCGCGGCCTGCCCTCCCGTGCCTGCGCCACCAGGGCGGGGACGTCCACCATCACGTACCAGAGCTCCTAACTTCCCGTACCGCGCCGACCCGCGTGACCGCGGTGCCCTTGCTGCTGCGCCGCGCGGCCGCGGCGTCGTACGCCTGCCGGCCGCGCGGCGCCGCGTGCCCGTGTGCCTACTGCGCCGTGCCCGTCACTTGGACGAGGCGCCCGGCACCTTGACGATCAGCGCGTCGCCCTGGCCGCCGCCGCCGCACAGCGCGGCCGCGCCGACACCGCCGCCGCGCCGCTTCAGCTCCAGTGCCAGGTGCAGCACGATACGGGCCCCGGACATGCCGATCGGGTGACCCAGCGCGATCGCGCCGCCGTTCACGTTCACCTTTTCCGGGGACACCCCAAGGTCCTTCATCGACTGCACGGCCACGGCGGCGAACGCCTCGTTGATCTCGATCAGGTCGAGGTCGCCGACCTCCAGGCCCTCCTTCTTCAGGGCGTGGCGGATCGCGTTGGACGGCTGCGACTGCAGCGAGTTGTCCGGGCCGGCGACGTTGCCGTGGGCGCCGATCTCCGCGATCCACTCCAGGCCCAGCTCCTGGGCCTTGGCCTTGCTCATCACGACCACGGCGGCGGCGCCGTCGGAGATCTGCGAGGACGTGCCCGCGGTGATCGTTCCGTCCTTGGCGAAGGCCGGACGGAGCTTGCCCAGGGACTCCACGGTGGTCTCCGCGCGGATGCCCTCGTCCTTGGCGAAGACGACCGGGTCGCCCTTGCGCTGCGGGATCTCCACGGGGGTGATCTCGGCCTCGAACAGGCCGTTCTTCTGCGCGGCCGCGGCCCGCTGGTGCGACAGGGCGGCGATCTCGTCCTGCTCGGGGCGGGCGATGCCGAGGCGGGTGTTGTGCTTCTCCGTGGACTCGCCCATGGCGATGCCCTCGAAGGAGTCGGTCAGGCCGTCGTGCGCCATGGCGTCCAGCATCTGGACGGCGCCGTACTTGAAGCCGTCGCGGGACTTCGGCAGCAGGTGCGGGGCGTTCGTCATGGACTCCTGGCCGCCGGCCACGACGACGTCGAACTCGCCGGCGCGGATCAGCTGGTCCGCCAGGGCGATGGCGTCCAGGCCGGACAGGCACACCTTGTTGATGGTGAGCGCCGGGACGTTCATCGGGATGCCGGCCTTGACGGCGGCCTGGCGGGCGGGGATCTGGCCGGCGCCCGCCTGGAGCACCTGGCCCATGATCACGTACTGCACCTGGTCGCCGCCGATGCCCGCCCGGTCCAGCGCGGCCTTGATGGCGAAGCCGCCGAGGTCGGCGCCGGAGAAGGACTTCAGGGAGCCGAGCAGCCGGCCCATGGGCGTGCGGGCGCCCGCGACGATGACGGAGGTGGTACCGGTCGTTCCAGACATGAGGACGATCCCCTTCCAGCCTGGGGGGCTGCGGAGTGAACGAGGGTTTACCGTCAATGTACTGAGCGGTACCTGCCTCGGTCACCGGGCGGATGGTGTGACGGCGCGCACGTTGCGTAACCGCTCAAGGGAGCGCTCCACTGGTCACATGCTCACGAGAATCGACCACATCGGGATCGCCTGCTTCGACCTCGACAAGACCGTCGAGTTCTACACAACGACCTACGGCTTCGAGGTGTTCCACACCGAGACCAACGAGGAGCAGGGCGTCCGCGAGGCCATGCTCAAGATCAACGAGACGTCCGACGGCGGCGCCTCCTACCTCCAGCTGCTGGAGCCCACCCGCGAGGACTCCACGGTCGCGAAGTGGCTGGCCAAGAACGGCGAGGGCGTCCACCCCACATCGCCTTCGGCACGGCCGACGTGGACGGCGACGCCGAGGCCGTCCGCGCCAAGGGCGTGCGGGTCCTGTACGACGAGCCGCGGCGCGGCTCGATGGGCTCGCGGATCACGTTCCTGCACCCCAAGGACTGCCACGGCGTGCTCACCGAGCTGGTCACGTCCGCCGGGTCAGCCTCCGGCTCCGAGGCTGAAGTCCCCTCAGCGGAGCACTGACCGCCCGATTCCCGGCCCGGTAGAGTGGGCGGCTCCGGGCCGGGGCCGGAGCGGGGCCGCGCCGCGGTGCCGTCGCCGTCGGGTCGTCGCCAGGCTGCCGAAAAGCGCCGCGGGGCGCCGATCTGACACCATTCCCCGGGGGGGCCGTTCGCCGGCGGACGGTACCCCTGCAAGGAGAGTTCGCGACCAGGGGACGGATGGGACCGCGCAGTGCGGGGCTACGAACGCCAGGAGAGCCACCGGGCTGACGACGACCACCTTTCGCGGTTCGAAGCCGAGATGGACCGGCTGAAGACCGAGCGGGAGAAGGCCGTCCAGCACGCCGAGGACCTCGGTTACCAGGTCGAGGTCTTGCGCGCCAAGCTCCACGAGGCACGGCGCACCATCGCGTCCCGCCCTGCCTACGTCGATCCGAACGAGGCCGGCTACCAGGCCGAGCAGATGCTCCGCACCGCCCAGGTGCAGGCCGAGCAGATGCGCTCGGACGCCGAGCGCGAACTGCGCGAGGCCCGCGCCCAGACGCAGCGGATACTCCAGGAGCACGCCGAGCACCAGGCCCGCCTCCAGGCCGAGTTGCACAACGAGGCGGTGCAGCGCCGCCAGCAGCTCGACCAGGAGCTCGCCGAGCGGCGGCAGACCGTCGAGGCCCACGTCAACGAGAACGTGGCGTGGGCGGAGCAGCTCCGCTCCCGTACCGAGCAGCAGGCCCGCCGGCTGCTGGAGGAGTCCCGCGCCGAGGCCGAGCAGGCCCTGGCCGCCGCCCGCGCCGAGGCGGCCCGGCTCGCCGAGGAGACCCGCCAGCGGGTCGGCTCCGAGGCGGAGGCCGCCCGTGCCGAGGCCGAGGCGATCCTGCTGCGCGCCCGAAAGGACGCCGAACGGCTCCTCAACGCCGCGTCCGCCCAGGCCCAGGAGGCCACCAGCCACGCCGAGCAGGTCCGCACCGCCACCACCGCCGAGGCCGACCAGGCCCGCCGGCAGGCCACCGAACTCAGCCGGGGCGCCGAGCAGCGCATGCAGGAGGCCGAGGAGCGGCTGCGCGTGGCCCGCGCCGAGGCCGACAAGCTGGTCGCCGCCGCCACCGAGGACGCCGCCAAGCGCCTGGCTGCCGCCGACTCCGCGAACGAGCAGCGCACCCGTACCGCGAAGGCGGAGATCGCCCGGCTCGTCGGCGAGGCGACGAAGGAGGCCGAGGCGCTCAAGGCGGAGGCCGAGCAGGCCCTCGCGGACGCCCGTGCCGAGGCCGACAAGCTGGTCGCGACGGCCGCCGAGAAGGCCCGTACGAAGGCCGCCGAGGACTCCGCCGCCCAGCTCGCCCAGGCCGCCCGCAGCGCCGAGGAGATGCTCGGCAAGGCGTCCGAGGAGGCCCAGGCCACCACCCGCAAGGCCGGTGAGGAGGCCGAGCGGATCCGCCGCGAGGCGGAGGCGGAGGCGGACCGGCTGGTCAGCGAGGCCGCCGGCACCGCCGAGCAGCTGCGCGGCGCCGCCAAGGACGACACCAAGGAGTACCGCGCCAAGACCGTCGAGCTCCAGGAGGAGGCGCGGCGGCTGCGCGGCGAGGCCGAGCAGCTGCGCGCCGAGGCCATCGCGGAGGGCGAGCGGATCCGGGCGGAGGCCCGCCGCGAGGTCGTCCAGCAGATCGAGGAGGCCGCGAAGAAGGCCGAGGAGCTCCTCACCAAGGCGAAGTCGGACGCCGACGAGCTGCGCACCGCCGCGAGCGCGGACAGCGAGCGGGTCCGCGCCGAGGCCATCGAACGCGCCACCGCCCTGCGCCAGCAGGCCGAGGAGGCCCTGGAGCGCACCCGCGGCGAGGCCGAGCAGCTGCGCGCGGACGCGGAGGAGCAGGCCGCGTCGGTGAAGGCTGCGGCGGAGGCCGCCGCCGAGGCGCTGCGGGAGGAGACCGAGCGGGGCATCACCGCACGCCGGGCGGAGGCCGCCGAGGAGCTGGCGCGGCTCCAGTCGGACGCCGAGGCGCGGCTCGTCTCGGCCGAGCAGACCCTGTCCGACGCCCGCGCGGAGGGCGAGCGGCTGCGCCGGGAGGCCGCCGAGGAGACCGAGCGGCTGCGCGCCGAGTCCGCCGAGCGGCGCCGGGCGCTCCAGGAGGAGGCCGAGGCCGAGGCGCAGCGGCTGCGCACGGAGGCCGCGGCGGACGTCTCGGCCGCGCGCGCCGAGGCGGAGAACACGGCGGTGCGGCTCCGGGCGGAGGCGTCCGCGGAGGCGGAGCGGCTCAAGGCGGAGGCGCAGGAGTCCGCGGACCGGCTCCGCGCCGAGGCGCAGGCCGCCGCGGAGCGGCTGAAGGCGGAGGCCGCGGAGGAGCTGGCGGCCGCCCAGGAGGAGGCCAACCGGCGCCGCCGGGAGGCCGACGAGACGCTGGGCGCCGCGCGGGGCGAGGCGGACCAGGAGCGAAGCCGCGCCCGGGAGCAGAGCGAGGAGCTGCTGGCGTCGGCCCGCAAGCGGGTCGACGAGGCGCAGGCCGAGGCGCAGCGGCTGGTCGAGGAGGCCGAGCGGCGGGCCGCGGAGATGGTCGGCGCCGCCGAGCAGACCGCCCGCGAGGTGCGGGAGTCCGTGGCGGGCCTCCAGGAGCAGGCCGAGGAGGAGATCGCCGGGCTGCGGTCGGCGGCCGAGCACGCCGCGGAGCGCACCAGGACGGAGGCCCAGGAGGAGGCCGACCGGGTCCGCGGCGACGCGTACGCGGAGCGGGAGCGGGCCTCGGCGGACGCCACCCTGCTGCGGGACCGGGCCCGCGAGGAGTCCGAGGCGGCGAAGGCGCTGGCCGAGCGGACCGTGCGGGAGGCACTGGAGGAGGCCGAGAAGACCAGGTCGGACGCGGCCGAGTACGGGCAGCGGGTGCGGACGGAGGCGTCCGACGCGCTGGCCTCCGCGGAGCAGGACGCGGCGCGCACCCGGCAGGAGGCCAGGGGCGACGCCAACCGCATCCGGTCGGAGGCGGCGGAGCAGGCGGACCGGCTCGTCACGGAGGCGTCCGCCGAGGCGGAGAAGCTGGTCTCCGACGCCACGGCCGAGGCCGGGCGGGTGACGGCCGAGGCGGCCGCGGAGGCGGACCGGGTCATCACGGAGACGGCCGCCGCTGCGGACCAGCTCGCCACCGAGGCGGCCGAGGTCCTGGAGGAGGCGCGGGAGGAGGCCGCGCGGCTGCGCACCGAGGCCGAGCAGGTCAAGGCCGACGGCGAAGCCGAAGCCGAACGCCTGCGCGAGGACGCCCGCGCCGACGGCGAACAGGTACGGGAGAAGGCCCGCATCGAAGCGGACCGCCTCCTCGACGACGCACGCAAGGACGCCGACAAGCGCCGCTCCGACGCCGCCGCCCAGGCCGACGAACTCGTCACCAAGGCCGCCGCCGAAGCCGAACGGCTCACCGCCGAGGCGGCGGACGAGGCGGAGCGGCTGCGGGCCGAGGCCGCCGAGACGGTCGGGTCGGCCCAGCAGGCGGCGGACCGGATCCGCAAGGAGGCCGAGCAGCACCTCAAGGAGACCGAGGAGACGGCCGACCGGGTGCGGGCGGACGCCCGCGCCGAGGCCGACCGTCTGCGGGACGAGGCGCGCGAGGACGCCGGCAAGCGGCGGGCCGACGCGGCCGAGCAGGCCGACCAGCTCGTGGCGAAGGCCCAGGAGGAGGCGCTGCGCGCCACCACCGACGCCGAGGCGCAGGCCGACACGATGGTGGGCGCGGCCCGCAAGGAGGCCGAGCGGATCGTGTCCGAGGCGACCATCGAGGGCAACGCCCTGGTGGAGAGGGCCCGTACGGACGCCGACGAGCTGCTGGTCGGGGCGCGCCGGGACGCCAACGCCATAAGGGAGCGCGTCGAGGAGCTGCGAGCGCGCACCGAGTCGGAGATCGAGGAGCTCCACGAGCGGGCCCGGCAGGAGAGCGCCGAGCAGGCCCGGGTCGCGGGCGAGCGCGCCGACAAGATGGTGCAGACGGCCGAGGAGAAGCTGGCGCAGGCCGAGGCGAAGGCCGAGGAGCTGGTGGCGGACGCCAACTCGGAGGCCAGCAAGGTCCGGATCGCCGCGGTGAAGAAGGCGGAGGGCCTGCTGAAGGAGGCCAACCAGAAGAAGGTCGACGTCAACCGCGAGGCGCAGCAGATCAAGGAGAAGGCCGAGCAGGAGGCGGACGCGCTGCTGGCGGCCGCGCGCCGCGAGCTGGAGGTGCTGGAGCGCCGCCAGGAGGACATCAAGGGGGAGATCTCCCGTGTCCAGGCCGTGCTGGAGGCGTTGGAGAGTTTCGAGGCGCCTGCCGGAAGTGGCGGCAAGGAGGGCGGCAGCAGCACCAAGGCGGCGGCCGGAGCCGGGGGTACCCGTACGGGCGGCAAGTCAAACGCCGGCTAAGCCACTCAAAAGGCTGGACATTCTCCCAATCAAACGGTCATCCGCTCGATGACACGCCGCTGCGGCCCCTAGGATTCCCCCTAACACCTCACCGGTCTCATTCGACAGGAACCCCATGAGCGACACTTCCTCCCCCTTCGGCTTCGAGCTCGTGCGGCGTGGTTACGACCGCGGTCAGGTGGACGACCGCATCAGCAAGCTCGTTGCCGACCGTGACAGTGCTCTGGCCCGTATCACAGCTCTGGAAAAGCGCATCGAGGAACTGCACCTCGAAACGCAGAACGCACAGGCCCAGGTGAGCGAGGCCGAGCCGTCGTACGCCGGCCTCGGCGCCCGGGTCGAGAAGATCCTCCGGCTGGCCGAGGAGGAGGCGAAGGACCTGCGTGAGGAGGCGCGTCGCGCCGCCGAGCAGCACCGTGAGCTCGCCGAGGCCGCGGCCCAGCAGGTGCGCAACGACGCGGAGACGTTCGCCGCGGACCGCAAGGCGAAGGCCGAGGACGAGGGCGTCCGGATCGTCGAGAAGGCGCAGGGCGAGGCGAACCAGCTGCGCGCCGAGGCGCAGAAGGACGCGCAGTCCAAGCGCGAGGAGGCGGACGCCCTCTTCGAGGAGACCCGGGCGAAGGCGGCGCAGGCGGCGGCCGACTTCGAGACGAACCTCGCGAAGCGGCGCGAGCAGTCGGAGCGTGACCTGGCGTCGCGTCAGGCGAAGGCGGAGAAGCGGCTCGCGGAGATCGAGCACCGGGCGGAGCAGCTGCGCCTGGAGGCCGAGAAGCTGCGCACCGACGCGGAGCGCCGGGCCCGCCAGACCGTGGAGACGGCGCAGCGGCAGGCCGAGGACATCGTGGCCGACGCGAACGCGAAGGCGGACCGGATCCGCAGCGAATCGGAGCGCGAGCTGGCGGCGCTGACGAACCGTCGCGACTCCATCAACGCCCAGCTGACCAACGTCCGCGAGATGCTGGCCACGCTGACGGGTGCGGCCGTCGCCGCCGCGAACGTGCCGGGCGACGACGAGGTCACCCGCGGGGTGCCCGCCCAGCAGTCCCGCTGAAGCAACGACGCCCTGACCGGCGGGCCCCCGGCCCGCCGCCCCCGGACGCCGGAGGAGCTGGCCACCAGCCCTCCGGCGTCCGCGTGTTTCCGCCCCGCACCCGGACCCGCCGCACACCGGTACGCGCGGACGCGGGACGTGCGGCGAGGTCGGGCACGCGGCGTGGCACGGCGCCCGGCCGGACCCCAGCGGGCGCGAGTGCGGGCCGGAGCGCGGGCGGTGAGGATGCGGGCCCTGCGGGTCGAGTCGGGCCGGGGGAGGAGGGCAGGGCGGGGGGAGCACGGAGCGGGAGCAGGGAGGGCAGGGCAAGCAGCAGACAGCGGGGAGCTGGAACGAGAACGGGCAGCTGAAGCGCGAGGGGCGAGGGGCGAGCGGCGAGCGGCGAGCGGCGAGCGGCGAGCGGCGAGCCGAACGAACCCCTGCGGGCGCTGCATCGGGCCGGGACGGGTGTGGGTGGCGGGGCGGTCAGCGGGGCGGTACGGGGGCTCGGGTACGCCCTACGGGACGGGCGGGGCGGGAAGGCGAGCCCGGCAGCGGCGCCCGAGGCGGCCGAGGTGGCCGTGCGGGCAGGCCCCGGCAGGGGACACACGTCCCCGGGGTGGAGCGGGCCCGGCCGGCCGACGCCGGACGGCAGGCACCCGTGTCCGCGACGCGCGCGGCGCGCGGGCGGAGCGGCGGGGCGGTCCGTGCGGTCGGTCCCCCCGGATCTCCCGTGCAAGGACGTCCACCGGACAGGGACCTCCCGCGTGCGGGGCCCCTCGGGGCGGGACCTCCTCGTGCGGGGCAGGGCACGTGGCGGCACGCGGGACGGCGCCGGGGCGGAGCCCCCTGCCGTGGGGCAGGACGCGGACGGGCGCCGAGAGGGCGGGGGTGTGCGGGCCGTGCGTCGCCGACCGAGCCGGGTGCGGACGGCGGGCCGGCGCGCGGGTCCCGGGGGCTCGGTGCCGTCGGGGGTCCTCCGGGGCCGCTGGCCCCGTGAGTTCGGGCGGGCCGCCCGGTAGCGTCCGCTCCCCCGTCCCCGTAGCGTGGGTGCATGATCGAGATCGAGGGCCTGACCAAACGTTTCGGCACGAAGACAGCCGTCGACGACCTCACCTTCACCGTCCGCCCGGGGGTCGTCACCGGCTTCCTCGGACCGAACGGGGCGGGCAAGTCGACGACGATGCGCATGATGCTCGGCCTGGACGCCCCGACCAGTGGCTCCGTGCGGATCGACGGGCGGCACTACCGGGAACTCGACGAGCCCCTGAAGGACATCGGCGCGCTGCTGGACGCGAAGGCGGTGCACGGCGGTCGCAGCGCCTACCACCACCTGCTGTGCCTCGCGCAGTCGAACCGCATCCCCGAGCAACGGGTCCACGAGGTGCTCGACATCGTGGGACTGTCGTCCGTGGCGCGCAAGAAGGCCAAGAACTTCTCCATGGGCATGGGCCAGCGGCTGGGAATCGCGGCCGCCCTGCTCGGTGATCCGCGCATTCTCCTGTTCGACGAACCGGTCAATGGTCTGGACCCCGAGGGAATTCACTGGATCCGCAATCTCTTCAAAGCACTCGCCGCCGAAGGCCGGACGATCTTCGTTTCCAGCCATCTGATGAGCGAAATGGCACTCACTGCGGACCACTTGGTGGTCATCGGGCAGGGCCGACTGCTTGCGGACACCTCGATGGCGGATTTCATCGCGCGCAACTCCCGCAGCTACGTACGGCTCCGCTCCCCGCAACGGGAGCTTCTGCTCGACGTCCTGCGGGCCGAGGGGCTGACCCCCGTGGAGGCGGCAGGCGGGGTCCTGGAGGTCGACGGGGCGACGACGGAGCGCGTCGGGGAGCTCGCGGCCGAGCACCGCGTCGTGCTGCACGAGCTCAGCGCCCAGCACGCCTCACTGGAGGAGGCCTTCATGAGGATGACCGCCACGGCGGTCGAGTACCACGCACAGGACACAGCCCCGCAGCCCACGTGGGGCGCGGGCGTGAAGGGGGCTTGAGGAAGTCATGGCATCCGTACCCGCAGTGCTCCGCTCCGAGTGGACCAAGATCCGTACGGTCTCCTCGACCGTGTGGACGCTGACCGGCGCGCTGCTCGTCACGGTGGCGATGGGCGCCGGCATCAGCGTGCTGATGAACGTGACCTTCGACCAGTTGTCGGACGTGCAGCAGCTCACCTTCGACCCGACGGTGGTCAGCTTCTCCGGCATGGTGCTGGGACAGCTGGCGATGGTGGTCTTCGGGGTGCTGGTGGTCGGCACGGAGTACAGCTCCGGCATGATCCGCACGTCCCTGGCGGCTGTGCCGCAGCGCGGCGCGTTCCTCTTCGGCAAGGTCGCCGTGGCGAGCGCCCTGGCCCTCGCCGTGGGCCTGGTCACCAGCTTCGTGTCGTTCTTCGTCGGACAGGCCCTGCTGGGCGAGCACCGGACGACGATCGGCGCGGACCACGTGCTGCGCGCGGTGATCGGCGGCGGGCTCTACATGGGGCTCATCGCCGTGTTCTCGATGGGCGTGGCGGCGATGCTGCGCTCCCCCCTGCTGTCCATGGGCATCCTCGTGCCCTTCTTCTTCCTGGTGTCGCAGATCCTCGTGGCGGTGCCGAAGGTGCAGGAGGTCGCGCGGTACTTCCCGGACCAGGCGGGCTCCGCGATCATGCAGGTCGTGCCCGGGGGCCTGGGGCAGGACCCCTTGCCGTACGGTCCGTGGGGCGGACTGGGCATCATGGTGCTGTGGGTGGTCGCGTCCCTGGCGGGTGGCTACCTGGTGCTGAGGAAGCGGGACGCGTAGCCGTCCGCAGTCGGTACGTCGCCGTGCGTGGCGCGTGCGGGCCGTTTTCCGCATGAGGTGGAACCGCCGGGTGCGTACCCTGCTCTTACCTCCTACGGGTGACTCCACGGTGTCCCGCGACGCTGCTGCCCGTTGTCGTACCGATCTGTCGATAGGGCTGAAGAATGATCGAGGCAGTCGGCCTGACCAAGCGCTACGGCGCCAAGACCGCCGTCCAGGACCTCACCTTCCAGGTGCGGCCCGGCGCCGTCACGGGCTTCCTGGGGCCGAACGGCTCCGGCAAGTCGACGACCATGCGCATGATCCTCGGCCTCGACCGGCCCACGGCCGGCCGCGTCACGATCAACGGCCGCACCTTCCAGGAGCTGCCGAACGCGCCCCGGCACGTGGGCGCCCTGCTGGACGCGCGCGCCATGCACGGCGGCCGCACGGCGCGCAGCCACCTGCTGGCGCTCGCCCAGCTCTCCGGCATCCCGGCGCGGCGCGTGGACGAGGTGCTCGGCGTCGTGGGGCTGCAGGACGTGGCGCGGATGCGCACCAAGGGCTTCTCCCTCGGCATGGGGCAGCGGCTCGGCATCGCCGCGGCGCTTCTCGGCGACCCGCAGGTGCTGCTCTTCGACGAACCGGTCAACGGCCTGGACCCCGAGGGCATCCTCTGGGTGCGGAACCTGATGAAGGCGCTGGCGGCCGAGGGCCGCACGGTCTTCGTCTCCTCCCACCTGATGAGCGAGATGGCGCTGACGGCCGAGCACCTGATCGTCATCGGCCGGGGCCGGCTGCTGGCCGACATGAGCGTCAGGGAGTTCATCGCGGTGAACTCGGCGGGCTTCGCCCGGGTCCGTACGCCGCAGGACGCGCCGGAGCAGCGGGACAAGCTGACCGCCGCGCTCACGGAGGCGGGCGGG
>NZ_MKXB01000194.1:0-130407 GCF_001865245.1 Streptomyces sp. CC53
CCGGCGCCCCGCCGATGCCCGCCGCACCGCCGCCCGGCTCCGCGGCAGGCGGCGGGCGTCCCGGAGCCGTCTCACCGCACCGGCCGCCGGGCGCCCCCGGCCACACCGCGGGCGCCGGCCAGGTACGGCGTTGGATCGAGATCAACGGCACCCGCCACCAGATCTCCCGCCCGACGCTGGTCCTGGGCCGCAGCACCGACGCCGACGTGCGGATCGACGATCCCGGCGTGTCCCGCAGGCACTGCGAGATCCGGACCGGAACGCCCTCGACGATCCAGGATCTCGGCTCCACCAACGGCATCGTGGTGGACGGGCAGCAGACCACCCGCGCTACGCTCCGCGACGGCTCGCGGATCATCGTGGGCAGCACCACCATCATTTTCCGGCAAGCCGAAGGGTGAAGCGGGGGCAATGTCAGAGCTGACCCTCACGGTCATGCGGTTGGGTTTCCTCGCCGTACTGTGGCTGTTCGTCATCGTGGCCGTCCAGGTCATCCGCAGCGACCTGTTCGGCACGCGGGTCACACAGCGCGGCGCGCGCCGCGAGAGCGCCCGCCCACAGGCGTCGGGCCGCCAGAGCGCGCCCCCGCAGCAGCGGCAGCGCCGCGGAGCCCCCACGAAGCTGGTCGTCTCCGAGGGCACGCTCACCGGCACCACGGTCGCCCTCCAGGGCCAGACGATCACTCTGGGCCGCGCGCACGACTCGACGATCGTGCTGGACGACGACTACGCCTCCAGCCGGCATGCCAGGATCTACCCCGACCGTGACGGCCAGTGGATCGTCGAGGACCTCGGGTCCACGAACGGCACGTACCTCGACCGGAGCCGACTCACCACGCCGACCCCCGTTCCGCTGGGCGCGCCGATCCGCATCGGCAAGACCGTCATCGAGCTGCGGAAGTAGTGCTACATCATGAAGAGGCGTGAGCGGAGCGAGCGAGCCGCAGCGGTCCGCGCGGACCGGGCAGGGCTCCCGACCGGAGGGTGGGCAGTGTGGCTCGACGAGACCGGCTGTACCCCGAGCCGACGGGTGAGGTGCGCATGAGTCTGTCACTGCGCTTCGCCGCCGGGTCGCACAAGGGCATGATCCGCGAGGGCAACGAGGACTCCGGTTACGCCGGACCGCGGCTCCTCGCGATCGCCGACGGCATGGGCGGCCAGGCCGCCGGCGAAGTCGCCTCCTCCGAGGTGATCTCCACCCTGGTCACGCTCGACGACGACATCCCCGGCTCGGACATCCTCACGTCGCTCGGTACGGCGGTGCAGCGGGCCAACGACCAGCTCCGGATGATGGTCGAGGAGGACCCGCAGCTGGAGGGCATGGGCACCACGCTGACGGCCCTCCTGTGGACCGGCCAGCGCCTCGGTCTCGTGCACGTCGGCGACTCCCGCGCGTATCTGCTGCGCGACGGCGTCCTCACGCAGATCACCCAGGACCACACCTGGGTGCAGCGGCTCGTCGACGAGGGGCGCATCACCGAGGAGGAGGCCACCACCCATCCTCAGCGCTCCCTCCTCATGCGCGCCCTGGGCAGCGGCGACCACGTCGAGCCCGACCTCTCCATCCGCGAGGTCCGTGCCGGCGACCGCTATCTCGTCTGTTCCGACGGCCTGTCCGGCGTCGTCTCCCACCAGACGCTGGAGGAGACCCTCGCCAGCTACCAGGGCCCGCAGGAAACCGTCCAGGAGCTCATCCAGCTGGCCCTGCGCGGCGGTGGGCCCGACAACATCACGGTGATCATCGCGGACGTCCTCGACGTCGACGGCGGCGACACCCTGGCCGGGCAGCTGCACGACGCACCGGTCGTGGTCGGCGCGGTCGCCGAGAACCAGCAGCAGCTGAACGACGGCGGCGCCATGCAGACCCCCGCGGGCCGCGCCTCCGGGCTCGGGCGCCCCGCCCCGCAGACCCCCGCCGGCGGCTTCGGCCCGCCCGGGAGCGGTCAGGACATCGACTACTCCGGCATGCCGCCGGAGGGCGGCCGGCGGGCGTACCGCGACGAGGATCTCGCCAAGCCGCGCCGCAAGGGCGGCTGGTTCAAAAGGATCTTCCTGATGGTGCTCGTGCTGGGCCTGCTCGGCGCGGGCGGGTACGCCGGCTGGCGCTGGACCCAGACCCAGTACTACGTCGGGGCGAACAACGGGCACGTCGCCCTCTACCGGGGCATCAGCCAGAAGCTGGCGTGGATCTCGCTGTCCGAGGTGGAGAAGGACCACCCCGACATCGAACTCAAGTACCTCCCGACCTACTACCAGCAGCAGGTCGAGGAGACGATCGCCGGCGGCAACCTCGCCAGGGCCGAGGCCAAGATCAGAGAGCTGGGCGTCCAGGCCAGCGCCTGCCGCAAGAGCGAGCAGGCCCGCGAGGCCGCAGAGCGGTCGGCAGCCTCCGCCCCCGCCGCCTCCGCGTCGCCGTCCCCCTCCACGTCCGCGTCCCCGGCCACGGGGGAGCAGCCCGACGGCACGTCCGACGCCAAGCCCGGCGCCGCCACCACGACCACGCCCACCCCCGCCCCGGGTCCCACCCTCACGGAGGAGGAGAAGCGGGCGGCCTCGAACTGCGGCAAGCAGTAAGCACCCGTAGGGGGGCCTTCTCACCACCATGAGCGTTGTCACCAACACGACCACCATCGGCGCGATCGACGCACCGAGCCGCCGCAACACCGAGTTGCTGCTGCTGGCGTTCGCCGTCGCCATCCCGGTCTTCGCGTACCTGAACGTCGGCCTCGCCATCGACGGCGAGGTCCCGACCGGCATGCTCGGATACGGTGTCGGCCTCGGCCTGCTCGCCGGCATCGCGCACCTGCTGGTGCGGAAGTTCGCCCGGTACGCGGACCCGCTGCTGCTGCCGCTCGCGACCCTGCTCAACGGGCTGGGCCTGGTGCTGATCTGGCGGCTGGACCAGTCGCCGCGGATCCAGAGCATGTACAAGACGTTCACCCCGGACGCGCCGAAGCAGCTCATGTACTCGGCGATCGGTGTGGCGTTCTTCCTGGTGGTGCTGCTGTTCCTCAAGGACCACAGGGTGCTCCAGCGCTACACGTACATCTCGATGATGGTGGCGATCGTCCTCCTGCTGCTGCCGCTGGTCCCCGGGCTGGGCACGGACAGCTTCGGCGCCAAGATCTGGATCAACATCGCCGGGTTCTCGGTCCAGCCCGGAGAGTTCGCCAAGATCGTGCTGGCGGTGTTCTTCTCCGGCTACCTGATGGTGAAGCGCGACGCGCTCGCCCTGGCAAGCCGCCGCTTCATGGGGCTGTACCTGCCTCGCGGCCGCGACCTCGGTCCGATCCTCACCATCTGGGCGCTCAGCCTGGTCATCCTGGTCTTCGAGAACGACCTCGGCACGTCACTGCTGTTCTTCGGCCTGTTCGTCATCATGCTGTACGTGGCGACCGAGCGGACCAGCTGGATCGTGATGGGTCTGCTGATGGCCGTGGGCGGCGCGGTCGCCGTCGGCTCGTTCGCCGGGCACGTGCAGTCCCGCGTGGCGGCGTGGCTCGACCCCTTCGAGTGCCTGGAGACGGCGCCCCCGAACACGAACATGGCCTGGGCCTGCGACCAGATGACGCAGGTGCACATGTCGTTCGGCGCGGGCGGCACCATCGGCACCGGCCTCGGCCAGGGCAACTCCGACCTGATCCGGTTCGCCGCCAACTCGGACTTCATCTTCGCCACCGTCGGGGAGGAGCTCGGTCTGGCCGGCGCCATGGCCTTCATCCTCCTGTACGGCCTGATCATCGAGCGGGGTCTGCGCACCGCGCTGGCGGCCCGCGACCCGTTCGGCAAGCTCCTGGCGTGCGGGCTGTCAGGCGCCTTCGCCCTCCAGGTCTTCGTGGTGGCCGGCGGTGTGATGGGCCTCATCCCGCTGACCGGTATGACCATGCCGTTCCTCGCGTACGGTGGCTCCTCCGTCATCGCGAACTGGGCGCTCATCGCGATCCTGCTGCGCATCAGCGACACCGCGCGCCGCCCGGCCCCGGCCCCCGCCCCGAACCCCGACGCCGAGAAGACCCAGGTGGTCCGACAGTGAACAAGCCCCTGCGCCACATCGCCATCTTCTGCGGCCTGCTGGTGCTCGCGCTGCTGCTGCGGGACAACTGGCTCCAGTTCGTCCGCAGCGACGAGCTGAACTCGCACCCGAAGAACCAGCGGACCGCCATCGAGCGGTACAGCTACCCGCGCGGCGACATCATCGTCGGCGACAAGCCGATCACCGGCTCCGCCGAGAGCGACGACTCGATGTTCAAGTACCGGCGCACCTACGTCGACGGCCCCCTGTGGGCGCCGGTCACCGGTTACGCGTCGTCGGTCTTCGGCTCCGACAAGCTGGAGAAGATCTACGACCCGATCCTCACCGGCAACGACGACCGGCTGTTCTTCGACCGCACCCTCAGCATGTTCACCGGCGAGACGAAGAAGGGCGGCAACGTCGTCACCACGCTCAACGCCGCCGCGCAGAAGGCCGCGTTCGAGGGGCTCGGCGACAAGAAGGGCGCGGTCGCCGCCATCGACCCGCAGACCGGGAAGATCCTGGCGCTGGCCTCCACGCCCTCGTACGACCCGGGCAGCATCGCGGGGCGTTCGAACGCCGACGGCAAGGCGTGGAACGCGATCCAGGACGACCCCGACAAGCCCTTCCAGAACCGGCCGCTGCGCGAGATCTACCCGCCGGGGTCCACGTTCAAGGTGGTCACGGCGGCCGCGGCGATAGAGGCGGGCATCGTCAAGGACATCAACGCGCCGACGGACACCCCCGAGCCGTACATCATCCCGCTGTCCCGGACGCCCATGAAGAACCACGCCCAGGGCTGCGAGAACGCCACCCTGCAGTATGCGATGCAGTGGTCCTGCAACTCCGTCTTCGCGAAGCTCGGTGACGAGGTCGGCCGCGACAAGATGGTCGAGATGTCCGAGAAGTTCGGTTTCAACTCGGAGCTCTTCACCCCGGTCCGCGCCGTCGCCTCGGTGTACGACAAGAACATGGACCGCGGCGGCAACGCCCAGTCCGCGATCGGCCAGTTCAACACCGCGACCACGCCGCTCCAGATGGCCATGGTCACCGCGGCCATCGCCAACGACGGCAAGCTGATGAAGCCGTACATGGTCGACTCGATCATGGCGCCGAACCTCGATCCGATCGAGAAGTTCGAGCCCGAGGAGATGAGCCGGCCGATGTCCGCGGAGACCGCGCAGCTCGTCCAGAAGATGATGGAAGTCACGGTCGAGCAGGGCACGGGCCAGAAGGCCCGCATCTCCGGCGTCCAGGTCGGCGGCAAGACGGGCACCGCCCAGCACGGCGAGAAGAACAAGGCGCGGCCCTACGCCTGGTTCATCTCCTACGCCAAGACCGACAGCGGCTCCCCCGTCGCCGTCGCCGTCATCGTCGAGGACTCCGACGCCACCCGCGACGACATCAGCGGCGGCGGCCTCGCCGCGCCGATCGCCCGCGATGTGATGAAGGCGGTCCTCGACAGCCGGAGGTGACGCGTGTGGCCTGTGTGATGTGCGCGGTGCCTGTGTACCGGTCCCGTATCAGCTTCCGGTCACGGCCTGATCGGCTTGCCGTGCCCGGTAGCCTTTGCCCGAACAGCACACCGCCGGACCACACAGACGGGTGCGGTCGGGACTGACGGAGAGGGCTGGAACAGTTATGGAAGAGCCGCGTCGCCTCGGCGGCCGGTACGAGCTGGGCTCGGTGCTCGGCCGTGGTGGCATGGCCGAGGTCTACCTCGCCCACGACACCAGGCTCGGCCGCACCGTCGCCGTGAAGACGCTGCGGGCGGACCTGGCCCGTGACCCGTCCTTCCAGGCCCGGTTCCGCCGTGAGGCCCAGTCCGCCGCCTCGCTCAACCACCCCGCGATCGTCGCCGTCTACGACACCGGCGAGGACTACGTCGACGGGGTCTCCATCCCGTGCATCGTGATGGAGTACGTCGACGGCTCCACCCTCCGCGAGCTGCTGCACTCCGGGCGCAAGCTGCTGCCCGAGCGCACGCTGGAGATGACCGTCGGCATCCTCCAGGCACTGGAGTACTCGCACCGCGCCGGCATCGTCCACCGCGACATCAAGCCGGCGAACGTCATGCTGACCCGCACCGGCCAGGTCAAGGTCATGGACTTCGGCATCGCCCGCGCCATGGGCGACGCCGGCATGACCATGACGCAGACCGCGGCCGTCATCGGCACCGCCCAGTACCTCTCCCCCGAGCAGGCGAAGGGCGAGACCGTCGACGCCCGCTCCGACCTGTACTCCACCGGCTGCCTGCTGTACGAGCTGCTGACCGTCCGGCCTCCGTTCATCGGCGACTCGCCGGTGGCCGTCGCCTACCAGCACGTGCGGGAGGAACCGCAGGCGCCCAGCGTCTTCGACCCCGAGATCACGCCCGAGATGGACGCGATCGTGTTGAAGGCCCTGGTCAAGGACCCGGACTACCGCTACCAGTCGGCCGACGAGATGCGCGCCGACATCGAGGCGTGCCTGGAGGGCCGCCAGCCGGTGGCCGCGACAGCGGCGATGGGCGCCATGGGCGCGCCCGGCGGCTACGGCTACCCGCACCCCGACGCGCCGACCACCGCGATGCACCCCGCGGACCCGGCAGGGCAGACCTCGATGCTGCCGCCGATGAACCCGGACGACGGCGGCTACGGCTACGACGACCGGGGCGCCGGGCGGCGCCGCCAGCCCCAGAAGAAGTCCAACGTCTCCACCGCGCTGCTGGCCCTCGCGGGCGTCCTCGTCCTCGTCGGCGCGGTCCTCATCGGCCGCGCGATCTTCGACACCGAGGACGGCCCGCGCGAGGTCATCGTCCCCAACCTGGTCGGGCAGACCCTGGAGGAGGCCGGGAAGTCCGCGGTCAACGCCACCGTCAAGGTGAAGCAGGGGGGCACCGAGCGCTGCGACCAGCCCAAGGACGCCATCTGCCGCCAGCAGCCGGAGGCCGACGGCAAGATCGCGGAGAACGGCGAGATCACGGTCTGGCTCTCCGAGGGCGCCCCGCTGGTCAAGATCCCCAGCGTGCTCCAGCAGAGCGAGGAGCTGGCGACCAGCAACCTCAAGAACGAGGGCTTCAAGGTCACGGTCGAGACCGAGGAGTCCGACAAGGCCGAGGGCACGGTCATCCGCCAGAAGCCCGAGGGCCTCACCGAGGCCGAGAAGGGCAGCGAGGTCACGATCACCATCGCCACCCAGGCGAAGGTGGACGTGCCCCGCGTGATCGGTAAGCCGTACGAGTCGGCCAAGGCGCAGCTGGAGGGCCTGGAGTTCCGCGTCCTGCGCGAGGAGGTCGACTCGGACAAGCCGGCGGGCGAAGTCGTCGACCAGTCGCCGGGCGAGGGCCAGCAGGCCCCCAAGGGCTCCGCGATCACGCTGAAGGTCTCCAAGGGCCCGCAGCAGCAGAAGGTCCCCGCACCGACCCTGACCGGGAAGCCGCTGGCCCAGGCACAGCAGGAGGCAGCGGCGCAGGGCTTCCAGCTGGCGGTCGTCGACGGTCCGAACGACGGGACGGCCTTCGTGGTCGCCCAGGACCCCAAGCCCGGCAAGCAGGTCGACCCCAACTCGACGATCAACGTCAAGACCCGGGCCTTCGGCGGCGGCAACCCCGGTGGTGGCGGCGACAACGACACCGGGGACAACGGCAACGACGACCAGGGCGGCTGGTTCGGCTTCGGTGAGCAGGGCGCGGTGCTTCCGGCCGAGCCGGAGTGACACAGCGGCTCGCCACGGCATGAGGGAGGCCCGGAACCCGCAGGGGTTCCGGGCCTCCCTCATGGGGCACCGAGCCGCACTGACCGGGCCCGCCCGGGCGGCGGGCCGCCCGGCTCCGGTCCTCTTCCCGGGGGCCCTTGGCAGGCCCAGGCCCCCGCCCCCCTGGGATCCCCGTCTCCGGAGCGGCTCCGGGCGTCGTCGCCCACCTGACGCGGGGAGCCGGCACGCCGCCGGCTCCCCGCGTCCCGGTCCCGGAACACCTGCGTCCGTGGTGGCCCGGCCCGAGACCCGGGATCCGTCCGTGTCACTCCCGCCTGAGGCAGCCCGGCCGTCACAACGCCTTCCCGCGCGGGCGCCCCAGCGGCGGCAGGGGGCCGTGGGCAGCCTCCGGGGCGGCCTCGCCTACCGCAGCTCCGCCGGCCTCGTCCGGTCCTTGTCGACCTTCTCGGTGCGCTCCAGCTCACCCCACACGATGTAGCGGTGCTCGGACGTGAGGACGGGGGTGCAGGTCGTCAGCGTGATGTAGCGGCCCGGCTTGGTCTTCCCCGACTGCCTCGGGATCGGCTCCAGCACCTCGACGTTGTACTTCGAGGTCTCCGGGAGCGTCTTGTAGACCTTGTAGACGTACCAGGTGTCCTTGGTCTCGAAGACGATCGAGTCGCCGAACTTCAGCTTGTCGATGTTGTGGAACTTCGCCCCGTGGCCGTCCCGGTGGGCGGCCAGCGTGAAGTTGCCCTGCGCGTCCTGGGGCAGCGCCGACTTGATCGGGTCGGTGTAGTAGCCGGCGACACCGTTGTTGAGGACGTCCTCGCCGGTGCCCTTCTTGACCAGCACCTCGCCGTTGTCCATCGCCGGGACGTGCAGGAACCCGATGCCGTCCTTGGTGTCCAGCGCGCCGGGGCCCGTGTCGGCCGCCGACCAGAGCTCCCGTACCGCGTCGCTCTGCCGGCCGGCTTCGCGGTCGGCGAGGACGTTCGTCCACCACAGCGAGTAGACGACGAACAGGCCCATCAGCACGCCTGCGGTGATCAGCAGTTCGCCGAAGACGCTGATGGCGGCGGCGATCCGGCCGCGCACACGTGCTGCCACTACTTCTTCCCGTCTTGAGATGTCGCCGGGCCCCGTCTCCGTCAGCCGGTGAGGGCCTTCGGTTCGCCCTCTGCCCGGGGCCGTTCCTCGACCATCTTGCCCCACACGATCATGCGGTACGTACTGGTGAACTCCGGGGTGCAGGTGGTCAGCGTGATGTACCGGCCGGGCTCCTTGAAGCCGGATCCGTCGGGGATCGGCTTCAGCACCGAGATGTTCGAGGGCGGGGTCTGCGGCAGGATGCTGGCCATCTCGTAGACGTAGTACGTGTCCCGGGTCTCCACGACGATGGGGTCGCCGGGCTTGAGCTGGTTGATGTAGCGGAACGGCTCACCGTGGGTGTTGCGGTGCCCGGCGACCGCGAAGTTGCCTTCCTTGTCGGCGGGCATGGCGGTCTTCAGGGCGCCTTCGGCGTAGTGGCCGACCAGGCCCTTTTCGAGCACCTTCTCCTTGTCGATGCCCTCGGCGCCCGGAACCGCCACGTCCAGCTTGGGGATGTGCAGGATCGCGAAGCCCTCTCCTGCCTCGAAGGCCTTGGGCGCGTCACTGCCCCCCTTCGCCCAGTCCTCCGTGATCCGGCTCTTCGCCTCGTCGACCTCCATGCCGGCCTGCACGTTCGTCCACACCAGCTGGTAGACGACGAACAGCAGCATGAGCACGCCGAAGGTGATGAAGATCTCCCCGACGGCCCGGCTGGCGATGACGGCGAAGCTCTCCTTCGCGGCCCGTGCGGCCCTGCGCGCCTCCATCCGCGTCATGGGGGCGCCTGCGGCCGTGGATGAGGCCGCGGTGGGAGGAGGCGGGGTGGCGGGGCCGGCTGCGCCCCGACGGCGTCCCCGTCCCTTGGCGGCCCGACGCCGCTCGGCCCGGCCCCCGACGGGCACGGCACCGATGCCCCCGCCCGCGGGGCCGCCGGCGGCTTCGCTGTCCGCTGTGTGCGGCTCCTCCACGACCGGGATGGCGACGGTGTCGCCATGACCGCGGGGCGCGGTGGCGGCGTCGCGGTCGCGGCTCTGAGTGGTGCCGCCGTGGTCCGTTGCCGGGCCACCGTGGTCGGGGGGCGTCTCGGGGGCGTAGGCGGCGGGGGTCCCGTACGCGTCCTGGGTGGCCGCCGTGTGCGGGTCGGAGCCGGGTGGGGCGTACGGGTCGCCCGGGATGCCCGCGGCGGGGGCGGTCGGGTGGGGCACGTACGGCGCCTGCGGTGCGTAGGCGGCCGGTCCGGGCGCGTACGGCTGGTGCTGCGGCTGTTCACCGTATGCGTCGGGCTGCGACCGGCCCTCGGGGTACGGCCCGTACGACGCCGCGTCCGGGGAGGTCCCGTACGACGCGTACGGCTGGTGGGGCTGCTGCGGCACCTGGTGGCCGGCGTGCCCGCCGGCGCCCTCGTACGGCTCCCGGGGCGGCTCCGGGAGGTTCGGCGTCCGGAACCAGGGAGAGCCGTGCTGCCCGCCTTCCTGCCCGCCCCGGTCCCCCGCCGGATCGTGCTCCGGGCGCGCGGTGGTCACGCGGCGGCCTTGCCCACCACCGGAGCCAGGCCGGCGGAGCGGCCGACCGCCCCGGTGTCGCCGCAACGCTCCAGCCAGTTGGCGAGCATCAGGTGCCCGTGCTCGGTGAGGACCGACTCCGGGTGGAACTGCACGCCCTCCACGGCGTGTTCGCGGTGCCGCAGTCCCATGATGATGCCGTCCTCGGTGCGCGCGGTGACCTCGAGGACGTCGGGCAGCGCCTCCGGTTCGGCGGCGAGGGAGTGGTACCGGGTCGCGGTGAACGGGGACGGGAGTCCGGCGAAGACCCCTCCGCCCTCGTGGAGCACCAGCGAGGTCTTGCCGTGCAGCAGCTCCGGGGCGCGGTCGACGACACCGCCGTACGCGACGGCCATCGACTGCATGCCCAGGCAGACGCCGAAGACCGGGACGCCCGTGGCGGCGCAGTGCCGCACCATCTCGACGCACACCCCGGCCTGTTCGGGCGAGCCGGGCCCGGGGGAGAGCAGGACGCCGTCGAAGCCGTCCTGTACGTGCCCCGGCTCCACCTCGTCGTTCCGGCGGACCTCGCATTCGGCGCCGAGCTGGTAGAGGTACTGGACCAGGTTGAAGACGAAGCTGTCGTAGTTGTCGACGACGAGGATGCGCGCGCTCACTGCTGACCGTCCACCGTCACATCGTTGAACGGAAGCAGAGGCTCCGCCCAGGGGAACACGTACTGGAAGAGCAGGTAGACGACCCCGAGGGCGAGCAGGAGCGAGAGGGCGCCGCGCACCCATGCGTTGCCCGGGAGATGCCGCCAGATCCAGCCGTACATGACGTCTGCTGTCCCTTCCGTTCGATACCGCACCAGAGTACGGCCCGTTCCCCTCCTCTTGGGGAACCTGTGGAAAGCCTGTGACCTACGCCGCCGGGTCCCGGGCGGTCACGGGGCGGCGGGGCTGGCGTAGTGCAGGTCGAGCGTGCCCGAGTAGCCGGGCAGCGTCGTGGCACCGCGCTCGTCGACCTTCCAGCCGAGGCCGTACGCCTTCACGTACAGCAGGTAGTTCTGGATCGCGGGGGACGCGTCGAGCGCCTTGCGCAGGGCCCGGACGTCGCCGACGGCGGTGACCTTGTAGGGCGGCGAGTAGACCCGGCCCTGGAGGAGCAGGGTGTTGCCGACGCACCGCACCGCGCTGGTGGAGATCAGCCGCTGGTCCATGACCTGGATGCCCTCGGCTCCGCCCGCCCACAGCGCGTTCACCACGGCTTGGAGGTCCTGCTGGTGGATGACGAGGTCGTCGGCGCGGGGCTCCGGGTAGCCGGGAGCGGCGCGGGCGTCCGGCGGGGCGTCGTTGAGCGTGATCGTGAGGGCCCGGCCCGACACCTCGGTGGTGCCGGCGGCCTTCTCCAGGGCGCCGAGCCGTGCGGCGTCGTCCTGGCTCGCCCCGGCGTCCCGGCGGGCGAGGGCACCGACCTCGGAGCGGACGGCCGCGGTGGACTCCTCCAGCTCGGCGTTCCTGTCGTTGCGCTCGCGTACCAGGTCGGAGAGGCGCAGCAGGGAGTCGTCCGTGCGGATGTTGGTGCCCTTGGCGGTGTTGAAGCTGGTGACGAAGAGCAGGCCCGCAAGGGCGAAGACGGCAGCGGTGAGCAGCCGGACCGGCCGCCATCGTCCGCGCCGGGCCGGCTCTCGGGGAGAGTCGGCGGAATTGCTCAACGTACCCTTATCTCCTTAGGCGTCGCAGAAGCACTACGCTAACGGACGCCCGGGCGGGACGACGGTGCCCCCTCGCTCCGCGCCCCGGTACCAGCCAGCAGCCAACGTTCCTGCGCGGTCACGCAGCGCATCGACAGGAGAGTCCCTCGTGCCGAAGTCACGGATCCGCAAGAAGGCCGACTACACGCCGCCGCCCGCCGCCAAGCAGGCGACCGCGATCAAGCTGACGAACCGCAGCTGGGTCGCCCCCGTGATGCTGGCGCTCTTCGCGATCGGGCTGGCCTGGATCGTCGTCTTCTACGTCACCGACGGCACCCTGCCGGTCGAGTCGCTCGGCAACTGGAACATCGTGGTGGGCTTCGGCTTCATCGCCGGCGGCTTCGCCGTCTCCACCCAGTGGAAGTGACCCACCCGGCCGCGTAGCGGGTGGAGGGTTGCCGAGTCAAGCCCTCCCCCGGGTTATCCACAGCGTTGTACACAGCCGTGGAAAAGGTCAGACGATCTGTGGATAACTCCCATGAGGTTGACGCCGATGTGACCGCGGCGGGGCCCACAGGGGCTCCGCCGGTCACATCTCTCACCGTCCGCAGAGTGCAACGCCGCAGGTCAGCGGCTAGGGGCAGCGCCCTCCCGGACAGAACGCGGCCGAATTGTCACCTACTGTGGACAAGTTCGTTCACGTTGGGGATAGCGGACGCTCAGGTGAGCGAGGCAGTCCGCAGAACGACGATCACGGCCGACGCCAGCAGCACCAGCGCACAGACGCCGGCCTGCACGGCGGAACGCCCCCTGCGGGGCGCACGCACCATGCCGAAGGCGACGACCGCACCGGCGACCAGCCCGCCGAGGTGGGCCTCCCAGGCGATCGAGTCGCGGAAGACGATGGTCACCAGCACGTTCAGACCGATCAGCGCCAGAACCGGCCGCAGGTCGTGGTTCAGCCGGCGCATCACCACGAACGTCGCGCCCATCAGTCCGAAGCCTGCGCCCGAGGCACCCAGCGCGCCCGCGTTCGGTGCGGCCAGCAGGTACGTGAGCGCACTGCCCGCGAGGCCGGACAGCAGGTAGAGCGCCAGATAGCGGACCCGGCCGAAGGCGGCCTCCAGCGGGCCGCCCAGCACCCACACGAGCAGCATGTTCAGGCCGATGTGCCAGGGCGCCTCGTGCAGGAACATCGACGTCACCAGGCGGTACCACTCGCCGTCGGCGACCCCGACCACCCGGCCGAGAGCCGGGTCGAAGGCGTAGCCGACCAGTGTCAGCTCGTCCACGAGCCCGTCGACGACCCAGCCGGCGAGGAATACCAGCAGGTTGATCCCGATGAGGACCTTGGTGACCAGATGCGGGTCCCCGGCCGTGACGGCGCCGCCCACGAGGTTCCTCGGACGGCTCGCGTCCCGCGCGCGCCCCGTCCCGGAGCCCCCGCGCACGCACTCCGGGCACTGGAACCCCACCGACGCCTCGACCATGCAGTCCGGGCAGATGGGCCGCTCGCACCGGGTGCAGCGGATGCCGGTCTCCACCCCGGGGTGGCGGTAGCAACTGGACAACCCGTTCGGCGCCTGGTCCTGCTCCATGGGGATCCCCTCGTCGTGGTACGTGCCAACGCCCCGCCCTTCCTTACGGACGGGCGGGGCGAAAAGGTTCCCGCGGGGAAACCCGGCTCCTGCGGGCTCAGCCCTGGCGGGACTCGACCACCACGGACTCGATGACCACGTCCTGCACCGGACGGTCGGTGCGCGGGTTGGTCTGGGCGGTCGCGATGGCGTCCACGACCTTCTTGCCCGCCTCCGTGGTGACCTCACCGAAGATGGTGTGCTTGCCGGTGAGCCAGGTCGTCGGCGCGACGGTGATGAAGAACTGCGAGCCGTTGGTGCCCGGACCGGCGTTGGCCATGGCCAGCAGGTACGGCTTCGTGAAGGCGAGGTCCGGGTGGAACTCGTCCTTGAACTCGTACCCCGGGCCGCCCGTGCCGTTGCCCAGGGGGTCACCGCCCTGGATCATGAAGCCGCTGATGACACGGTGGAAGACCGTGCCGTCGTACAGCGGGTCCGTGGTGCGCTGGCCCGTCGCCGGGTTCGTCCACTCGCGCTCGCCCTTGGCGAGCTCCACGAAGTTCTTGACCGTCGTCGGCGCGTGGTCCGGGAAGAGCCGGATCTCGATGTCGCCGTGGTTGGTCTTCAGGGTGGCGTAAAGCTGCTCGGCCACGGTGTGCCTTCCTTGGGTCTTGTCTGTCGTACCGATCCTCGCACGTCCGGTGGGGCCGTTGCCCCGGATGCCCGCCCCGCATGCCGACCTCCGGACCGGGAGGCATGATTTCGAAAAGGGTGGATAGGCGAAGAATCGCCCGACCTCGCCACCGAGGAGCCCGCCACTGAAGAGGAGGATCCCGTGACCCGTATGGACGGCGTGCGCGCCGCGACCGGTACGGCGAAGGACAGCGTGCTGCACGCCGCGGACGTGGTGGCGCCCTACGCCGGCGCGGCCAGGGAGCAGGCCGCGCTGTACGCGCACGAGGCACGCGTCAAGATGGCGCCCAAGGTCTCGAAGGCCGCCCACCAGGCCGGTCGGCAGGCCCGCGCCCAGTACGCGGTCCTCGTCGCACCGCACGTACCCCCGAAACTCGACGATGCCGCACACCGCGCCGTACACCAGACCCGCCTGGCCGCCCGCCATGCCGCGGAGTACGCCGCCCCGCGGGTGGAGCATGCGGTGGCCGCCGCCGGGCCGCTGCGTGACGAGGCCGTGGCCCGCTCCGCCGCCGCCCTCGCCGCGCTGCGCGGACAGGTGACGGCGAAGGAACTCAAGAAGCTCGTCAGGAAGCACGAGCGCCGCGCGAAGGCCCGGCGCACCGCGAAGGGCGTCGCCGTGGCGGGGCTGGTCCTCGGCGGAGCCGTGGCCGCCTGGAAGTGGTGGGAGCGGCAGTCCGCCCCCGACTGGCTGGTCGAGCCCCCGGAGCCGACGGAGGTGGCCGAGCGCTCCCCGCTCGCGTCCGTCGACGGGAGCGGCCCGTCCTCGCCGGGTCGGGAAGCCGAGCCGGGAGCCGCCGAGAACGGCGACGACAGCGACCGCCGCAGCTGACGGCCCGCTACAGCGCCGCCGCGCCACCGGACAAGGGCGCGGCGGCCGCGCCGGCGGAAGCGGGGACTCCCCGTGTGCCGCAGGCCGACGCGGACGAGCCGGCGACACCGTGGGCGCCCGCGGGCGCGGCCGGAGCCCCGGCGCACGCCGTGAGGGGAGCAGAGGCCGCGAGCTCGGCCACCGGCCGCCGTACCGCCGGGGAGGCCCCGTGCGCCTCGGCGCGAATGCGCTGCTTCATCGTGGGCGGCAGCGCCCGGGCCCGTACGGCGCCGAGTCCCCGGCCCGCCGCACCGCCCGCCTCCACCGCGCGCTGGGCGGGAACGGCCGGACGCACCGGCGCGGCCGCCCCGGTCCGACCGTCCGCCGCGAGGGAGGGCCGCAGCCCGAACAGGGCGAGGAGCACCCGCAGGAGAGAGACGATTGCGGTGCGGAACTGCTTGACCATGACGGCGGCCATGACTCCTCGCTTTCCCATCACGTCGGACACATCGGATTGGGCGATCTGCATACCTTCCTCATGATGTGTCCGCACGTCGAGAACAGGAGCAGCACCGCCGTCAGCACGCAGATCTTCAGATGAACACCACCCGTTCGGCCCCTCCGCCGCCGCAGCGGCCGCTCCGCACGGCACGGCGGCCTCCTGACGCCCCTTCAACAGAAAGGGCGTCAGGGCAACGTGCCACGGGCGTACAGGCCCGGCGCCGGACCCGTCGGCCGCGCCCGCCTCACCGGCCGGCCCAGCGCTCCAGCAGTTCCTCCAGCAGCGCCTCCCGCTCCGCGGGCCGCAGCGCGACGGGGCAGTCGGAGGCACGCCACCAGCCGGTCAGCAGGGACGGGCGCGCCGCCCCGGAAGTGAAGCGGTCCAGCAGCCGGTGCGACAGCGCCACCTCCCGTTCGCTGTACGCCGGCCACGCGGCCGAGGGCACCTCGTACGCGCCCTCCCCTTCTGCCAGCGTGACCCGAACCGTCATCAGCGGCGGCTCCTCGGGGCCGCCGAAGCCCGCCGCTGTCGTCGCGAAGCTCAGCGCCGTACTCAGGCCCCGCCGGAAGGCCGACCTGACGGGAGCGTCGACGACGGTCACCCGCTCCACCTGCTCCCAGGCCCAGGAACCGGTCTCCGTGCCGAAGACCTCCAGCCCCGCGTCCGTCAGCCGGATGCCGGTGCCGTCCCTGAGCGGCGGGGCACCGAGCAGGCACCCCTTCCCGTCGACCCAGAAGAGACCGGCCATCGCCCCTTCTCCCGCGGGCACCGCGGGCTCTCCGGGGTCCGGGACGGCCTGCCTTTCCACTGCTCCCACTGATCGCATCCATCCTCTCGGCGTCACCTGTCAGTGCCCAGTGTTCACCGGCCGCCCTGGCTCTGCGTCTCCTCCGGCCACCCCTGCGCGCGCAGCACGGCCGCCACGTCGGGGGCCCGGTACGAGTCGCCCTTGAGGACCTTGCCGTCGGACCGCAGGGACGGCCGGCCGTCGGGGCCGAGCTTCGACATGTTCGCCCGGTGCACCTCTTCGAGGACGGCATCGAGGTCGATCCCGTGGACGAGTGCCGTGCCGTACGCCACGTACACCACGTCGGCGAGCTCGTGGGCGAACTCCACGAGCCCGCCCGCGGCAGCGGCCTCGCCCAGCTCGGACACCTCCTCCTCCAGCAGGTCCTGGCGGTGCCGCGCCACCTCGGGCGGCACCTCGGCGGGACGGGTGCGGGCAGCGAGCCCGAACGCCTCGTGGAACTCCCGCACCAGCTCGGACACGGACCGCATGAAACCCCCACGGAGAAGAAGACGCACAGGGACGGAACGAAGAACAGGGACAACGACACCGCATCACGGCTCGCCATGACAAAGGAGTTCTGCGTCGCTGCCCGCCCGGCCGGCCCCGCACCGCCTTGAGCGAATCGCGTTCGCGACACCGGCCGGCTGCCGGGCAGCCCCCGCCGGGCCCCGGACCGACTGCCACGACCCACCGCACCACGTCCCTGGGGGCGCGCCGCCCCGGAACGCGGCCCCGACGGTCCGGGCCCCGCGGACCACCACGCCCCGACGGTCCGGACCCCTGCCGTCCGGACACGTGCGGTCCGCAGCCCTGCCGCCCTGAGCCCCGGAGCCCTGCCGCCTCAGGCCCCGCCGTCCGGCAGCCCACCGTCCGGAGCCCAGGCCCGCCGTCACGGCGAGCAGCTCGTCCCGTGCGGCCGTACCCGTCCCGCGTCCCCGGGACCCCGCGGGCCACGGCCCCCACCCCGGGCAGAGCTCCTGACGCCGCCGTGGGCGGGCCCGCCGGCCGTCCGCCCCGCACGTAAGAGAACCCCGCCTGACCACGTACGTACAGGTCAGGCGGGGTTCCCGTTGTGGAGCCTAGGGGAGTCGAACCCCTGACATCTGCCATGCAAAGACAGCGCTCTACCAACTGAGCTAAGGCCCCGCGCCACCCGTCCACGGGTGGTCGCGAACCAGAATACCGGGTGTTCCGGGGTCTCCCGCAAAAGGTGGAGGGACTCCCCCTGCGCGACCACGCTCCGTAAGATGCTCCGCGAGGTTCGCAGCAGCGAACCGCCGCGCGATGGGGAGACGCACATGGACGCAGCAGCACAGCAGGATGCCACCGCGAGAGCCAGAGAGCTCCAGCGCAGCTGGTACGGAGAGCCGTTGGGGGCGCTCTTCCGACGGCTCATCGACGACCTCGGCCTCAACCAGGCGCGGCTCGCGGCCGTGCTGGGGCTGTCGGCCCCGATGCTCTCGCAGCTGATGAGCGGCCAGCGCGCGAAGATCGGCAACCCGGCCGTCGTCCAGCGCGTCCAGGCGCTCCAGGAACTCGCGAGCCAGGTCGCCGACGGCAGTGTCAGCGCGGTGGAGGCCACCGAGCGCATGGACGAGATCAAGAAGTCGCAGGGCGGCTCCGTCCTCACCGCCTCCAGCCAGACCAACAACAGCACGGGGGCGCCCACCGTGCGCCGCGTCGTCCGCGAGATCCAGTCCCTCCTCCGATCGGTCGCCGCGGCCGGGGACATCATCGACGCCGCCGACACGCTCGCCCGCACGCACCCCGAACTGGCAGAGTTCCTCAAGGTGTACGGGGCCGGGCGCACCGCCGACGCGGTCGCCCACTACGAGTCCCACCAGGGCTGACCGCGGATCGGTCGGCACGGACGAGCACGCGGAGAGCGGGAGCGGGCGCAGCGCGATGGGTGAGGTCTTCGCGGGTCGGTACGAGCTGATCGACCCGATCGGGCGCGGCGGGGTGGGCGCCGTGTGGCGCGCCTGGGACCAGCGCCGCAAGCGGTACGTGGCCGCCAAGGTCCTGCAGCAGAGCGACGCGCACACGCTGCTGCGCTTCGTCCGGGAGCAGGCCCTGCGCATCGATCACCCGCACGTGCTGGCGCCTGCGAGCTGGGCCGCGGACGACGACAAGGTCCTGTTCACCATGGACCTGGTCGCCGGCGGCTCCCTGGCGCACGTGATCGGCGACTACGGGGCGCTGCCGCCCCGCTTCGTCTGCACCCTGCTGGACCAGTTGCTGTCCGGGCTGGCCGCCGTGCACGCCGAAGGGGTCGTCCACCGCGACATCAAGCCGGCGAACATCCTGATGGAGGCCACGGGCACGGGCCGTCCGCACCTGAGGCTGTCGGACTTCGGCATCTCCATGCGCAAGGGCGAGCCGCGCCTCACGGAGACGAACTTCGTCGTGGGCACGCCCGGCTACTTCGCGCCCGAGCAACTGTGGGGAGCGGAACCGGACTTCCCGTCCGACCTCTTCGCGGTGGGGCTGGTCGCGCTGTTCCTGCTGCAGGGGCAGAAGCCGGACGCCGACGCGCTCGTGGAGTACTTCCAGGCGCACGGGACGCCGGGTGCGCCGGAGGGCGTCCCGGAGCCGCTGTGGCAGGTGCTGGCGGGTCTCCTGCAACCCGACCCGGACGCCCGGTTCCGTACGGCGACGGGGGCGCGCAAGGCCCTGGCGTCCGCGGTCGAGCTGCTGCCAGAGGATGGGGCCGAGGAGGAGCCGGTCGAGGTCTTCGACCAGCTCGGCCCCCTTCCTCCCGGATACGGGCCCGAGGGCCCCGCCCCGCTTCCGTCGCCGTCCGAGACGGGCAGCTTCCACCTGGCGCCCCCGCCCGGGCGGCCGGCGGAACCCCCGTACGCTGTGGAAGCTCAGGCTCCGGGTGGGGAGCAGCGTCCGGCAGCGGCGGAACCTCCTGCCGGGGTGCCGCACGCCACGGACGTGCCGCGTACCGCGGGGCCCACGGCAGACGCGCTGTCCCAGGCGCCCCTGTCCGCCCTGCCGCCCCACGCCACTCAGCACACCCACGGCTATCCGCAGCCTGATCCGGCGCCGCAGGCTCATGGGACCCCGCCACACCCCGCAGTGCCCCAAGCCCCCACCCCTCATCAGGCACCCCCAGCCCCACAGCCTCACCCGGCCCCGCAGGGCTTCGGGGCCTCACCGGCGCATGGGACCCCGCCGACTTCGGGCGCCCCGGTGGACGCGTCCACCGCGGCGGGCCACCCGCACCGGCCACCACACGGCGCTGCCCCGGCCGCTGCACCCCAGGTTCACGCAGCCGGCGGGCCGCCCCTCCCGACGCAGCCGTACGCGCAACACCCGCAGCAGCACACGCCTTTCCTGCCCTACGCGCAGCCCCAGCCGCACCTGCCCCCGCACTCCTCCGCGGAAGCCGGGCAGGCTCCCTTCCCGGGGCGGGCCGAGCCGCCTGCGGCGAGCCGGACGCCTCCGACGCTGCCGCTGCCCTCCCAGGTGACGGCCACGGCGCCCGTCGGCCGCGCCGCGGCCTCGGAGCCCGTCACGCCCGCGCGGCGCCCCGGCCCGCCCCGTGCCGTGGCGGTGCCGGTGCTGCTGCTTGCCCTGGCCTGCCTGGCCGTCGGGTTCTGGGCCCTGCTGCGGGGCTGAGGGACCGACCACCCGACCGGGGGCCGCCGTTCAGCACCGCGAGCAGCCGAGGTCGGCCCGGGCACGCCCGGCCGCCCGCGGTTCGCGCGCCCTAGGCCCCGGCCCGCCGCCGCGCCACGAGCGTCCAGATCCCCAGCCCGACCAGCAGCGCGGTGCCCGTGGCGATCCCGCCGACGGCGACCAGGCGCATGGTGCCGGCGGACTCACCGGCCGCCGGTGACCCGCGGCTGCCCTCTGCGGCGGCGCGCTGGTCGTCCTCGGTCACCGTGAAGATCCCGGCGGGCCCGGCGTACCCGGGTTCCGGCCGGGCTTCGCCCTCCACGTGCACCCGCAGCGTCAGCCCGTACGGCTTCTTCCCGAACTTCTCGCCGACGCTGGGGTTCAGGGCGACCCGCACGTAGTACCAGCCGGCGAAGCGCATGTGGCGGGCGACGGAGTCGGAGCTGAAACGGTTCTCATAGGTGACGGGAGGCAGCGGGTCGAAGGCGTAGGTCTTCTGCTTCCCGTCGTAGGCCCCCGAGTTGACGCTGTCGACGAGTCCGAGCGCCGGGTTGTGCAGAGAGAGGGAGACCGCGTCGCTGATGAAGCCGTCGCCCGTGGAGCTGCTGAGGTTGGCGCTGAGGAAGAGCTGCTGGCCCCAGTCGACGGGGATCCGGTAGAAGCGGCTCTGGCCGGGCTCGATGCGGTCGGCCCATTCGCCGTCGGTCAGGCCGGGCGCGTCGGAGACCCCGTTGCCGCCCCGCCGCTCGCGTGGACCGCCGGAGGGCACGCCGGGAGAGGCGCTCGGCCAGGTCGAGGGCGCCGCGGCGGGCCCGCCGCCCTCCTTGAGGTCCGGCTCGGTCGTGAAGCGGAGTTCCAGGTCCCAGTCCTCGTTCGAGGAGGTGTCCTGGCTCTGGCGTTCGACGACGACGTAGTACGAGCCGGACTGGCGGCAGGTCGACGTGTCCGTGCCGAGGGTGCGGTGGGCGTAGACCGCCAGCGGGCGGGGAAAGTCCGCGGACCCGAAGCTGGACCGGTTGCTGTTGCACTCCCTGGCGTTCTCGTCCTGCAGGGACACCGTCACCGCGTCGGTGAAGGCCACCTTGCCGCCGGTGCGCGGGACGGCGACGGCGGAGACGTAGGCGTGTGACGCGGCGTCGAGGTCGACGCGGTAGATCCGCTTGCCGCTCTTCGTGAGGGAGTCCCGGTAGACGGTCCCTTCGTCGAGGCGGGGTGCGTCGCCGGTGGTGGCAGCGCCCTGCACCGGACTCGCGCCCTCGGCGAAGGCGTAGCGGTACGGGGAGCCCGCCTCCGGGGAGGCCGCCCCCGCCGGCCCCGCCACGACCGACAGCGCCCCCGCGAGGACGCCCAGCACCAGGCCGGCCGCGGAAGCCCGCCGCACGGTCCGCACGCAGCGGCGCAACCCGCGGCGCTGCCCCGCCCCGTCGGCACCGGCCGTCCCGGCTGCCCCGTGACGGCACCGGTCGACCGCTGCCTGCGGGCCGGTCGCCCGGCCCCCGCCACGCCTCTCCACGCGCATCCCCTCGTCGTCTCGTCGGGCGGCACCATCCTGCCCCGCCCGTCCCGCCGCTGTCTGCGCGGGCACCCGGAAAGGCCCGATCGGTCCGCTGCTCACCGCGCGCAACGGCAAGGGCCCCGGCCGCTCGTCGGCAGCCGGGGCCCTTCGCGAACTGTGCGCGTCTCACGAACCTGTGGTCACGGAGTCGGTGGCCTCCGTCCACAGGTCCTGCTCGGCGCGGTCGGCCTGGATCTGGCGGTACACGAGGAGTCCGCCGATGGCGGCCAGTGCGACCAGGAGAAGCTTCTTCACCGCGCGACCTCGTCTTTCATTGACGTAGGGGACCTTATGGCGCCCGACTATACACACCGACCGATATCAATCGGTGACCTAGCCCGGACAGCCGTACGACCACCACCCCCGGAACGCCGAAGGCCCCGGTCTTCCCGACCGGGGCCTTCGATTCTGTGGGGCTAACAGGATTTGAACCTGTGGCCTCATCCTTATCAGGGATGCGCTCTAACCAACTGAGCTATAGCCCCGCGGCGCTTTCGCGGTATGTCCCGCGCGCTGACCCCTGAAGATTAGCGCACGGGACGGCTCCCGCCAAAATCGCTACTCGTCCTCGGCGAGGGTGAGCTCGACGCCGCCCACGAAGCCGGCGGCCAGGTTGTAGATGAAGGCGCCAAGCGTGGCCAGCGCGGTGGCGAGCACCACGTCGATCACGGCGATCACCGACGTGAAGATCAGCACGCGCGGCAGCGACAGGAACGCCTGCAGGTCGAAGCCGTTGCTGCCGGTGGAACCGGTCGCGTCGCTGATGGTGGTGCCGACCGTGGAGAAGACGCCCATGGCGTCCATGACCATCCACAGCACGGCCGCCGCGACGACGGTGCAGATGCCCAGGGCGATGGACAGCAGGAAGCTGACCTTCATCACCGACCAGGGATCGGCCTTGGCCACCCGCAGCCGCGCCTTCCGGGTCCGCGGGGTGGTCTTCGCGCCCGTCCGCGGCAGGCGCGTGCCACCGGTGCCCTGGGCGTCGTACGCCTGGGGCGGGTGGTACGGCTGCGCCGTCTGACGGGCGGACGGCCGGGCGCCGGGCAGCGGCCCGCCGTCGTCGTAGGTGTCGTACGGGGGCGTGTTGCCCCGGTTCTCGGTCACCGCACCCCCCTGGGAGTCCGTGGCGGGGCCACGGGCACCGCTCTGTCCTGAAGCGGCGGCTCCTGAAGCGGCCGCTCCGGCCGACCCGGTGCCCGTGGCTCCGCTCACGCTCTACTCCTCGTCGTGCTCCCCGGCCGAGGGCTCCGCGCCCCCGGCCGCCTCGGTTACCTCGGACGCCGCCCCCTCGGCCGCGCCGTCCGCCTCCGCGATCTGCTCGACCTCTTCGGCTTCGGCCCCGGCCTCGGCGTTCCGTGCGATGCCGACGACGGCATCGCGCTTGCCCAGGTTGATCAGCTGGACGCCCATGGTGTCACGGCCGGTCTCCCTGACTTCGTTGACTCGCGTACGGATCACACCACCGGACAGCGTGATGGCGAGGATCTCGTCCGTCTCCTCGACCACCAGCGCGCCGACGAGCGAACCGCGGTCCTCCACGATCTTCGCAGCCTTGATGCCGAGGCCGCCACGACCCTGGACGCGGTACTCGTCGACGGACGTCCGCTTGGCGTACCCGCCGTCCGTCGCGGTGAAGACGAAGGTACCGGGCCTGACCACGTTCATCGACAGCAGCTCGTCCCCCTCGCGGAAGCTCATGCCCTTCACGCCGGAGGTGGCGCGGCCCATCGGACGGAGCGACTCGTCCGTGGCCGTGAAGCGGATCGACTGCGCCTTCTTGCTGATGAGCAGCAGGTCGTCGTCGGCGGAGACCAGTTCGGCGCCGATCAGCTCGTCGTCGCCGCCGCCCTCCCGCTCCCGGAGGTTGATGGCGATGACACCGCCGGAGCGGGGCGAGTCGTAGTCCTTCAGCGGCGTCTTCTTCACCAGGCCGGCCTGCGTCGCGAGCACCAGGTACGGCGCGGCCTCGTAGTCGCGGATGGCCAGGATCTGGGCGATCTGCTCGTCCGGCTGGAAGGCCAGCAGGTTGGCCACGTGCTGACCGCGGGCGTCCCGGCCGGCGTCCGGCAGCTCGTACGCCTTGGCGCGGTAGACCCTGCCCTTGTTCGTGAAGAACAGCAGCCAGTGGTGGGTGGTGGAGACGAAGAAGTGGTCGACGATGTCGTCTTCCTTCAGCTTCGCCCCGCGCACGCCCTTGCCGCCGCGCTTCTGGGCGCGGTAGTCGTCGGTCTTGGTGCGCTTGATGTAGCCGCCGCGGGTGACCGTGACGACGATGTCCTCCTCGGCGATGAGGTCCTCGATGGACATGTCGCCGTCGAAGGGCACGAGCTGGCTGCGGCGGTCGTCGCCGAACCTCTCGACGAGCTGCGCGAGCTCCTCGCTGACGATCTGCCGCTGCCGGGACTCGGACGCGAGGATGCCGTTGTACTCGCGGATCTTCGCCTGCAGCTCGTCGTGCTCGGCGACGATCTTCTGGCGCTCCAGGGCGGCCAGGCGCCGCAGCTGCATCTCCAGGATCGCGTTGGCCTGGATGTCGTCGATCTGCAGCAGGCCCATGAGGCCCTCGCGGGCGACCTCGACGGTGTCGCTGCGCCGGATGAGGGCGATGACCTCGTCGATCGCGTCCAGGGCCTTGAGCAGGCCGCGCAGGATGTGGGCGCGCTCCTCCGCCTTGCGCAGCCGGAAGCGGGTGCGGCGGACGATGACCTCGATCTGGTGCGTCACCCAGTTGCGGATGAACGCGTCCAGGGACAGGGTGCGCGGGACGCCGTCGACCAGCGCGAGCATGTTCGCGCCGAAGTTCGTCTGCAGGTCCGTGTGCTTGTAGAGGTTGTTGAGGACGACCTTGGCGACCGCGTCCCGCTTGAGGACGATGACCAGGCGCTGCCCGGTCCGGGACGACGTCTCGTCGCGGACGTCGGCGATCCCGCCGATCTTCCCGTCCTTGACGAGGTCTGCGATCTTCTGCGCGAGGTTGTCGGGGTTGACCTGGTACGGGAGCTCCGTGACGACCAGGCACTGCCGGTTCTGGATCTCCTCCACCTGGACGACCGCGCGCATCGTGATGGAGCCGCGACCGGTTCGGTACGCCTCCTCGATGCCCTTGCGGCCGACGACGAGTGCGCCGGTGGGGAAGTCGGGACCCTTGATGCGCTCGATCAGCGCGTCGAGCAGCTCCTCGTGCGTGGCGTCGGGGTGCTCCAGCGCCCACTGGGCACCGGCGGCGACCTCACGCAGGTTGTGCGGCGGGATGTTGGTCGCCATGCCGACCGCGATGCCCGCGGAGCCGTTGACCAGCAGGTTAGGGAAGCGGGACGGCAGGACCGTCGGCTCCTGGTTGCGGCCGTCGTAGTTGTCCTGGAAGTCGACGGTCTCCTCGTCGATGTCCCGGAGCATCTCCATGGACAGCGGCGCCATCTTGCACTCGGTGTAGCGCATGGCGGCCGCGGGGTCGTTGCCCGGGGAGCCGAAGTTGCCGTTGGAGTCCACCAGCGGCATGCGCATCGACCAGGGCTGCGCGAGGCGGACCAGCGCGTCGTAGATCGACGTGTCACCGTGCGGGTGGTACGTGCCCATGACGTCGCCGACGACGCGGGCGCACTTGTAGAAGCCCTTCTCGGGGCGGTAACCGCCGTCGTACATCGCGTACAGCACGCGGCGGTGGACGGGCTTGAGGCCGTCGCGGACGTCGGGGAGCGCGCGCGACACGATGACGGACATCGCGTAGTCGAGGTAGGAGCGCTGCATCTCCGTCTCGAGCCCGACGGGCTCGATGCGCAGCTGCGTCTCCTCCTCGGCCGCGACCTCGGTCGCGGCGTCCGGGGTCGCGGGGGTGTTCTCGTCGGCCATGGCCGGTGATCAGTCCTTTCGTACGGTCAGCCGAGACCGACTCAGATGTCGAGGAAGCGGACGTCCTTGGCGTTGCGCTGGATGAAGGAGCGGCGCGCTTCGACGTCCTCGCCCATCAGCACCGAGAACAGGTCGTCCGCCTGGGCGGCGTCGTCCAGGGTCACCTGGCCGAGCACGCGGTGCTCGACGTCCATGGTGGTGATGCGCAGCTCCTCGGCGTTCATCTCGCCGAGACCCTTGAAGCGCTGGATCGAGTCCTCCCTGATCCGCTTGCCCTGGCGGCGGCCCAGGTCGATCAGGGCGTCGCGCTCGCGGTCGGAGTAGGCGTACTCGAAGTCGTCCCGGCCCCACTTGATCTTGTAGAGCGGAGGGCGCGACAGGAACACGTGCCCGGCCTCGACCAGCGGCCGCATGAAGCGGAAGAGGAAGGTCAGCAGCAGGGTGTTGATGTGCTGGCCGTCGACGTCGGCGTCCGCCATCAGGATGATCTTGTGATAGCGGAGCCGCGAGATGTCGAAGTCCTCGTGGACCCCGGTGCCGAAGGCGGAGATCAGCGCCTGGATCTCCTGGTTCTGGAGGATCTTGTCGACGCGCGCCTTCTCGACGTTCAGGATCTTGCCGCGGATCGGGAGAATCGCCTGGTACTCCGGGTTCCGGCCGGACTTGGCCGAGCCGCCCGCGGAGTCACCCTCGACGATGAAGATCTCGCACTTGGTCGGGTCGTTCGACTGGCAGTCGGACAGCTTGCCGGGCAGCGAGGCCGACTCCAGCAGGCCCTTGCGCCGCGTCAGGTCGCGCGCCTTGCGCGCGGCGACACGGGCGGTGGCGGCCTGGATCGACTTGCGGATGATGTCCGCGGCCTCGTTCGGATTCCGGTCGAGCCAGTCGGTGAGGTGCTCGTGGACGACCTTCTGCACGAAGGTCTTCGCTTCGGTGTTGCCCAGCTTGGTCTTCGTCTGGCCCTCGAACTGCGGCTCGGCGAGCTTCACCGAGATGATCGCGGTCAGGCCCTCGCGGATGTCGTCGCCGGTGAGGTTGTCGTCCTTCTCGCGCAGCAGCTTCTTGTCCCGCGCGTACCGGTTGATCAGCGAGGTCAGCGCCGCGCGGAAGCCCTCTTCGTGGGTGCCGCCCTCATGCGTGTGGATGATGTTGGCGAAGGAGTAGACGCCCTCGCTGTACTGCGAGTTCCACTGCATCGCGACCTCGACGGACAGGTTCCTGTCCTTGTCCTCGGCCTCGATCTCGATGACGGAGGGGTGGATCACCTCGCCCTTGCGCGAGTTGAGGTACCTCACGAAGTCGACGATGCCGCCCTCGTAGTGGTACGAGACCGTGCGCGCCGGGGCTTCCTCGGCCGACTCTGCGGCGTCGGGGTCGTCGGCGTTCATCGTCGCCTTGGCGGACTCCCGCTCGTCCGTGAGCGTCAGGGTGAGGCCCTTGTTGAGGAAGGCCATCTCCTGGAAGCGGCGCGACAGCGTCTCGAAGGAGTAGTCGGTGGTCTCGAAGATGTCCGGGTCGGCCCAGAACGTGACCGAGGTGCCGGTCTCGTCGGTCTCCTCGTGCTGGGCGAGGGGCGCGGTCGCGGCGCCCATCTTGTAGTCCTGCGTCCAGCGGTAGCCGTCGGTCTTGATCTCCACCGAGACCTTGGTGGAGAGCGCGTTGACGACGGAGACGCCGACGCCGTGCAGACCGCCGGAGACCGCGTAGCCACCGCCACCGAACTTGCCGCCCGCGTGCAGCACGGTCAGCACCACCTCGACGGCGGGCTTGCCCTCGGACGGGACGATGCCGACGGGGATGCCGCGGCCGTTGTCGACGACCCGGACGCCGCCGTCGGCGAGGATCGTGACGTCGATGGTGTCCGCGTGGCCTGCCAGGGCCTCGTCGACCGAGTTGTCGACGACCTCTTGCACCATGTGGTGCAGGCCGCGCTCACCGGTCGAGCCGATGTACATGCCGGGTCGCTTGCGGACCGCGTCCAGACCCTCAAGGACCGTGATCGCGCTGGCGTCGTACGACGAGCCGCCGGCGTTCGGGGCTTCGGCGCTCTCGCCGGCGGCAGTGGACGGGTTGTTCTCGTTGGGGTTGCCGGAATCGGCCACGAAGCGCCCTTTCTGGCACAGCGCTGCCTAGCTCTCCGGGGACCCGGAGGTGGCTGCGTCGTTCGACATGTTCCGCAGTGGGCGGGATTACCTACCAGTCTACCGGTAGCACTGACACTCATGGGGGTTTGCCGGTACCTGAGTCCGCATGTGCCGCCCTGAACCGGACCCAGACGACTCCCCATATCCGGGACGGGGCTCCAAGAGGCTCACACGGGCACTCAGCGCTTCGGCATGTCAACCGCCCGCGACGGTGAGCGACACCTCATCGACACCGTGCGCACCGACGCGGCCACCGGCCCCCGCGAGGTCCTCCACAGCAGGTCACGCGCCTGTTCACGGCCTGCTGCCGGAGCCTTGGCCCTCGCCCCCGCCACCGGCGGCGCACCAAGGAAGGCCGACGAGAATCGAACACCGGCCACGGGGCACCGACAGGTGGCCGAATCCACCTGTGGGAATCCACCGCTCCGCTCGTACGGACCGCCACCCCGCCACCGACACTCCGCGCCCGGCCCGCGCCCCGCCCACCACGCCGGGGCCTCCCTTCAGCCACCTCGGCAGATGATCCGCGGCAACCGGAGCCCTGGCGACCAAGACGCTGGTGGCGGAGGAGGCGCGCCCGTCAGCCGTACGTGTCGCCGGGCCCCCGGCTGCCCGGTGCCCGCAGCGGCCCGTAGCCGCGCCGCGGCCCGCCGCCCGGCCCCAGCACCTTGATCGTCCGCACGGTCCCGTGCCCGAGGTCCTGGTTGAGCCGCGCCACGAGCGTGGGGGCGAGCAGCCGCAGCTGCGTCGCCCACGCCGTCGAGTCGCACTGGATGGTGAGCACCCGCACGTCCGGGTCGTCGTCGTACCGCACCGGCACACAGTGCTTGGCCAGGTCGTCGCCCACGATCTGCGGCCAGCGGCCCATGACGCCGCCGACCGCTGCGGGCGCCTCCCAACCCCGCTCGGTGATCAGCCGGTTGATCGCCGCACCCAGCGGCAGCGGGTCGCGCCCGTCGGCACGCGCACCGGACCGCAGCCCGCCGCCCCGCTTGGCCTGCTTCTTCTGCTGCGCCGCCGCGCCCCTGGCCTTGGCCTGCTCCTTCGCGGCGCGCAGCGCCACCCTGGCCAGGTCCACGCCGGACGGTGCGGGCGCCGGCACGGCCGCGGCCTGCGGTTCCTGCGGTGAAGGTGTCGTCATGCGCGCTCCACCGAACCCTCCGCCACGGCGTACCGCGTTCCCGCCAGCGCGCCGGGCACGTCGTCGTCCACCGCCGCCGTCACCAGCACCTGCTCACCCTTGGCGACGAGCTCCGCCAGCCGTTCCCTGCGCCGGGTGTCCAGCTCGGCGAAGACGTCGTCGAGCACCAGGACCGGCTCGTTGCCCTCGGAGCGCAGCAGCTCGTAGGACGCGAGCCGCAGCGCCAGCGCGTACGACCAGGACTCGCCGTGGCTCGCGTACCCCTTCGCCGGCATGCGCCCCAGCATCAGCACCAGGTCGTCGCGGTGCGGCCCGACCAGCGTGACGCCCCGTTCGATCTCCTGCTTGCGCACCTCGCCGAGCGCCCCCAGCAGCTGGCCGTACCACTCCTCGCGCGTTCCCCCCGCGCCCGGGGCGGACGCCTTGTACTCCAGCACCACGGGGCCGCCTCCGGGTGCGAGCTGCTCGTACGCCTTGGTGGCGAGCGGCTGCAGCGCCGCGATCAGGTCCAGCCGCTGAGCCAGCAGTTCCGCGCCGACGGCGGCCAGGTGCTGGTCCCAGACGTCGAGCGTGGACAGGTCCATGGAGCGGCCGCCGTGCCTGCGGGCCAGGGCGGCGGACTTCAGCAGGGTGTTGCGCTGCCTGAGGACCCGGTCGTAGTCCGCGCGCACCCCGGCCATGCGGGGTGCACGGGCCGTGACGAGTTCGTCGAGGAACCTGCGGCGCTCGCCCGGATCGCCCTTGACCAGCGCCAGGTCCTCGGGGGCGAAGAGCACGGTCCGGATGATCCCCAGCACGTCCCGCGGTCTGACCTGGGAGGACCTGTTGATCCTGGCGCGGTTGGCGCGTCCCGGGTTGAGTTCGAGCTCGACCAGCTGTTGCCGGTCTCCCTGCCGTACGGCGGCACGGATCACCGCCCGCTCGGCACCGATCCGTACCGGGGGGGCGTCCGAGGACACACGGTGGCTGCCCAGCGTGGCGAGGTACCCGACCGCCTCGACGAGGTTGGTCTTGCCCTGGCCGTTGGGCCCGACGAAAACGCTGACGCCCGGGTCGAGAGGCACCTCGGCCCGGGCGTACGAGCGGAAGTCGGCCAGCGACAGATGCGTGACGTGCATGGTGTGTGGCGCCGACCTTCCCCCGGCGAGGCGGCCGCCCACGCTCCGCCCCGACCGGGGTGGAGCGTGCACAGCCTGTGGATTACTTCTTCGGCTCGACGGCGTGGCCGCCGAACTGGTTGCGCAGTGCGGCGATCATCTTCATCTGCGGCGAGTCGTCCTGGCGGGACGCGAACCGGGCGAAGAGCGACGCCGTGATCGCGGGCAGCGGCACGGCGTGGTCGATGGCGGCCTCGACCGTCCACCGGCCCTCGCCGGAGTCCTGGGCGTAGCCGCGGAGCTGGTCCAGGTGCTCGTCGTCGTCCAGGGCCCGCACCGCCAGGTCCAGCAGCCAGGAACGGATGACCGTGCCCTCCTGCCAGGAGCGGAAGACCTCGCGGACGTCGGTGACCGAGTCCGCGGCCTCCAGCAGCTCCCAGCCCTCGGCGAACGCCTGCATCATGGCGTACTCGATGCCGTTGTGGACCATCTTGGCGAAGTGACCCGCGCCGACCTTGCCGGCGTGGACGGCGCCGAACTCGCCCTCGGGCTTGAGCGCGTCGAAGACCGGCTGGACCCTCGCGACGTGCTCGGCGTCGCCGCCGTACATCAGCGCGTAGCCGTTCTCCAGGCCCCAGACACCACCGGAGACGCCGCAGTCGACGAAGCCGATGCCCTTGGCGGCCAGCTGCTCCGCGTGCTTCTCGTCGTCCGTCCACCGCGAGTTCCCGCCGTCCACGACGACATCGCCGGGGGACAGCAGCTCCCCGAGGGCGTCGACGGTGGTCTGGGTGGCCTCACCGGCCGGCACCATGACCCACACGACGCGCGGGCCCTTGAGCTTGCCCACCAGCTCCTCAAGGCTGTGGACGTCGGCGATGTCGGCGTTGCGGTCGTAGCCGACGACGGTGTGGCCCGCGCGGCGGATGCGCTCGCGCATGTTGCCGCCCATCTTGCCAAGGCCGATGAGACCGAGCTCCATCAGATCTTCCTTACGCGTCGTGTGCGAGTTCGTACCCGTGTCCGAGATTACGCCCGGACACCGGCGCACACCTGTGGGGTCAGGCGCTCACTCGGCGTGCCGCGGGAGGCGGCACGCCGAACGGCGATCGGGGGGCGGCCGCGGGTCTCCTGGCCGCCCCCTCACCCGCTCAGCCGCTGAGGCGCACCGGCATGATCAGGTACTTGTACGCCTGGTCGGCCTCGGCGTCGACGGCCGGCTTGCCGTTCAGCAGCGCGGGCTTCGTCGAGGTCGTGAAGGACAGCTGCGCCACGGGGGAGTCGATGGCGCTCAAACCGTCCAGCAGGAAGGTCGGGTTGAAGGCGATCGAGATGTCGTCGCCCTCCAGGTGCGCGTCCACCCGCTCCACAGCCTGTGCATCGTCGCTGGAACCGGCCTCAAGGATGAGGACGCCCTGCTCGAAGCTCAGCCGGACCGGAGTGTTCCGCTCGGCGACCAGCGCCACACGCTTGACGGCCTCCACGAACGGCGCCGTCTCGATCGTCGCCACCGAGTTGAACTCGGTCGGGAACAGCGTCCGGTACTTCGGCAGGTCGCCTTCGAGCAGCCGGGTGGTGGTGCGGCGGCCGGCGCCCTCGAAGCCGATGAGGCCCTCGCCCGCGCCGGAGCCGGACAGCGCCAGGGTCACCGAGTCGCCGCTGGTGAGCGCCTTCGCGGTGTCCAGCAGGGTCTTGGCGGGCACCAGGGCCACGGCCGAGGTGTCCGGGGACTCCGGCTTCCAGAGGAACTCGCGGACCGCGAAGCGGTAGCGGTCGGTGGACGCCAGCGTGACGGTGTCGCCCTCGATCTCGATGCGCACACCGGTGAGGACGGGCAGCGTGTCGTCGCGGCCCGCGGCGATGGCCACCTGGGAGACCGCGGAGGCGAAGACCTCGCCGGGGACGGTGCCCGTCGCGGTCGGCATCTGCGGCAGTGCCGGGTACTCCTCCACAGGCAGGGTGTGCAGTGTGAAGCGGGAGGAACCGCAGACCACGGTCACCCGTACACCGTCGGTGGAGATCTCCACCGGCCTGTTGGGGAGTGCGCGGCAGATGTCGGCCAGGAGGCGGCCGGACACCAGGACCGTGCCGTCCTCCTCGACCTCGGCCTCCACGGAGACCCGTGCGGAGACCTCGTAGTCGAAGCTGGAGAAGCTGAGGGCACCGTCCTCCGCCTTCAGCAGCAGGCCCGCGAGCACAGGCGCGGGCGGCCGGGCCGGGAGGCTGCGGGCCACCCAGGCCACCGCCTCCGCGAGTACATCGCGCTCCACCCGGATTTTCACCGTTAGCCGCCTCCTGCTGTTACTGGCTCGCCCTGCTGGCCTTCCTCGTCGGCATCGGTTCCCCTGCGGCAGCTGCGGCAGCAGATGTGTGGATGCCGGGGTCCAGTCTGACGTACGCCACCGACACTCGGTGCGGCTCGGGGTCAAGTCGGCACGAGCCGCAGCCGGCGCTCCGGCCCCGAGTTGTGCACAGGCCCCGCTTCCCAACGGATTCAGCGCTAACTCTGTGTGGGAGTAGTAGTAGGGCTTGTGGATACCGTGGATAACCCTGTTTTCCCAGGTCACATCCGGTTTTTTGTCCACCGCGCCTGTGGGCGCAGCCCGTGGACAAGTGGGGTCCGCTGTGGACACAGCCGGGTTGTGCACACCCGATACACAGGCAGCCCGCAGTTCTCCCCAGTCCTGTCCCCAGCTTTACCCCGGTTCCCCACAGCCCAACCCAGCGACTTCGTGTGATGGCTTTCACTCCGGCCGGTGAGGCGGGGTGTTTCGTTGCCGAACAGTGGACAGCGGTGTGGAGAAGCTGTGGACCATGGAACGGTACCTGTGGGCCGCCGGTGGACAACGGCTGACGGGCTCCGTGGGCAGAGCGATTGTCCACAGGCTGTGGAGAGTCGTAAGCCACAATTCCACACCCCTCTGACCTGGGGCGATATACCTGTGACCGTCCCTCTTGTGGACGACTTCCGGATAACTCCGGGATCCCCACCCTGTGGATGACGGATCATCCCCGGAGCTGTGGAGAACGGCGTGGCGTACACAGCTATTCGAACACCTCTGGAGCTTGTGCACCGCCTGTGGAAGCCGCAGCGCAGCCGCCTCCACACCGGCCACGGGCCTCGCAGGCGGTGATCGGGGGCACCTCGCACAGCCGGCGGCCTTTGCAGCGGGCCCTCGTCGCGGCCGGGCGGACCTTTCTGCCCCGCGCGTACGACATGGTTCTCCGGCAGCCGAGCCCCGGGAGCCGGTGCCCGGAGGTCCACGCGCCCGAGCGCCGGGGCAGCGGCGCCCCCCCACGGCCTGACCCGACACGAGCAGGGCTGCTGCCGTCCCCGGGCTCGTGTACACGACCGCAGTGCCGGTCACCGGGCCACAGGCTCGCGGTGGCTTCCGGTGCGGCCACCCGGCCCCGCCGGCCGGCCCTCTCCCCGCCGGCCCGGCTCCCGGCGCCGGCTCTCCGGCTGTCGGTCCACCGCTCGGTGGCCGGCGCCCGGCTCAGTCGGTCGCCTGCCGGTGGCGCCCCCTGGTCGCGCGACCGCCCCGGCACGGGACGCCCGGTTCCGGCGCGTCCGCGCCCCCTCGTTCTCCGCGTCTGCTCGGCGTCCGTGCCCCGCTCCGCCACTCGCGTCCCGGTCCCGGTGCCCCACACGGCTTCGGCGCCCTCCCGCAACGGCGCAGGGCGCCCCGGGACGAGGTCCCAGGGCGCCCTGCACAGCGCCGCGAGCGGCCGCTCAGCCGTTCTTGATGCGGTTGGTCAGCTCCGTCACCTGGTTGTAGATGGACCGCCGCTCCGCCATCAGGGCACGGATCTTGCGGTCCGCGTGCATCACCGTCGTGTGGTCCCGCCCGCCGAACTGCGCACCGATCTTCGGCAGCGACAGGTCCGTCAGCTCCCGGCACAGGTACATGGCGATCTGCCGGGCCGTCACGAGCACCCGGCTGCGCGACGAGCCGCACAGGTCCTCCACGGTCAGCCCGAAGTAGTCCGCCGTGGCCGCCATGATCGCGCCGGCGGTGATCTCCGGCGCCGTGTCCTCGCCTCCGGGGATGAGGTCCTTCAGGACGCTCTCGGTGAGCACCAGGTCCACCGGCTGCCGGTTGAGGCTCGCGAACGCCGTCACCCGGATCAGCGCGCCCTCCAGCTCGCGGATGTTGCGCGAGATGCGCGAGGCGATGAACTCCAGCACCTCCGGCGGCGCGTTCAGCTGCTCCTGCACCGCCTTCTTGCGGAGGATCGCGATCCGGGTCTCCAGCTCCGGCGGTTGCACATCCGTCGTCAGACCCCACTCGAAGCGGTTGCGCAGCCGGTCCTCCAGCGTCATCAGCTGCTTGGGCGGCCGGTCCGAGGACAGCACGATCTGCTTGTTCGCGTTGTGGAGCGTGTTGAAGGTGTGGAAGAACTCCTCCTGCGTCGACTCCTTGCTCGCCAGGAACTGGATGTCGTCGACGAGCAGGATGTCCACGTCGCGGTAGCGCTTGCGGAAGGTGTCGCCCTTGCCGTCGCGGATGGAGTTGATGAACTCGTTGGTGAACTCCTCCGAGCTCACGTACCGCACCCGCGTCCCGGGGTACAGGCTCCGCGCGTAGTGGCCGATCGCGTGCAGCAGGTGCGTCTTGCCGAGGCCCGACTCCCCGTAGATGAACAGGGGGTTGTACGCCTTGGCGGGTGCCTCGGCGACGGCGACCGCCGCCGCGTGCGCGAACCGGTTGGACGAACCGATCACGAACGTGTCGAAGAGGTACTTCGGGTTCAGCCGAGCGTGCTGCTCCCCCGGTCCGCCCGAGCCGCCCGGCGGTACGGTCCCGCCCGAGCCGCCCATCGTGCCGGGCCCCGGCATGCCGCCCGGCCCCGTCCCGTGACCGGCACCGCCCGGGGCACCGCCTCCGGACAGGTGCGCCCCCTGCTGATCCTGCACTTCCCGGCGCTCACCGCGCGGACCGTCGTACGGTCCCCGCTCCGGCGCCTGCGGACCGCCGTACTCGTGGTGCGGGTGCTGCGGCCGCGCCGTGGCGTACGGATCCCGCTCCTGGTAGCCGCCGAGCCGCGGCTGCTGCCAGAGGTCTTCCTGGGTGCGCGGCCACGCGCCCGGCTCGGGCCGCTGCTGGTACTCGGGGTAGGCGGGCCGGACGGTCGGCAGCCCGTCGTCGACCGGGGCCCGGTGCCCGTACCCGTCGTACGGGTCGCCCGTGCCGCGGTCGTCGTAGCGCGACTGCGGAGGCTGCGGCCGGTCGTGCCCCGGCGTCGGCCCCGGGTCCCCGGTCGGACCGGCGGAGTCGTCGACGGTGATCGCGATACGGATGGGGCGGCCACACTCACGGCTGAGCGTTTCGCTGATCAGCGGCGCCAGCCGACCCTCCAGCACCCTCTTGCCCCACTCGTTGGGGACGGCCAGCAGCGCGGTGTCGGCCACCAGGGCCAGGGGCTGGCAGCGCTCGATCCACTGCCGGTCCTTGGGCTCGATGTTCTGCTGCCCTTCTCCGAGGAGGTGGTCGAGGACGCGTGGCCACACCGCGGCAAGATCAGCAGGTACGTCAGCCACGGGGCACGCTCTCTCACGGGTCCCACGAATGTGTGCTTCTTGGGACGGGATGGAAGGACAGGCAGGAAAAGAATCCGAGTTCAGCCACGGTAGTCGCGGCGCCTCGCGCGGTTCAAGTTGTTGTCCACAGCCTGTGCATAGCGGCGGGTGCCGGGGCGCACCCGCGGGGCGCCGTACCGCCGCTGGGGTGCTGGTTTGACCGGAAGACGCGGCCCCACGTACCGTAACCAGGTCGAGTTGTCGATGGCTGCTGCCGCCTGCCTCCGATGGGCAAAGGTCACTCTGGTGATCGTATAGCGGTGCACTCGGGCGTATTGCGAGCTACTCGTGGGCGCACGGTGACAGCCAGGCGATGCCCCGCAAGACGAGTCATTTCTGGAGCCCCCGAGTGAGCAAGCGCACCTTCCAGCCGAACAACCGCCGCCGCGCCAAGACGCACGGCTTCCGTCTGCGCATGCGTACCCGTGCCGGCCGCGCGATCCTCGCGTCCCGCCGCAGCAAGGGTCGCGCCCGCCTGTCCGCCTGATCGCGGCCAGGTCATGACGTGCTGCCTACCGAGAATCGGCTGAGGCGGCGCGAGGACTTCGCGACCGCGGTACGGCGGGGCCGAAGGGCCGGCCGTCCGACCCTCGTGGTCCATCTACGCAGCGGTGCAACGGACCCGCACGCGCCAGGGGAGAGCGCTCCCCCGACGCGTGCGGGTTTCGTCGTCAGCAAGGCCGTGGGTGGTGCTGTCGTCCGTAACCAGGTGAAGCGTCGCCTGCGTCACCTCATGCGTGAGCGGCTGGCGGTGCTGCCCCCCGGTAGCCTGGTGGTAGTACGAGCGCTGCCCGACGCGGGCGACGCCGACCATGCACAGCTGGCCCGAGACCTGGACGCCGCCCTGAAACGGCTCCTGGGAGGGGGCGCGCGATGAAGTACCCGCTGCTGGCCCTGATCAAGATCTACCAGTGGACGATCAGCCCACTGCTGGGCCCCGTCTGCAGGTACTACCCCTCGTGTTCCCACTACGGATATACGGCCATCGACCGGCACGGCGCCATCAAGGGCACGGCCCTGACCGCCTGGCGGATCCTGCGCTGCAACCCGTGGTCGCCCGGTGGGGTGGACCACGTGCCGCCGCGCAAGCGTCCCCGCTGGCACGAAATGCTGCGCGCACGTCTGCGCGGCGCCGGCGAAGGCGAGGGCGGGCACTCCGCCGAGACCAGCCCGGCCGCAGAGACCTCGCCCAATGCTCAAGGAGCCTGATTAGTGGACACGATTGGAAATCTGTTCAGCTTCATCACGGGACCCGTCTCGTGGATCATCGTGCAGTTCCACACGCTGTACGGGGCGATCTTCGGGCCTGACACGGGCTGGGCCTGGGGTCTGTCCATCGTGTCCCTGGTGATCGTCATCCGCATCGCCCTGATCCCGCTCTTCGTGAAGCAGATCAAGTCGATGCGGAACATGCAGGCGCTCCAGCCGAAGATGAAGGCGATCCAGGAGCGCTACAAGAACGACCGGCAGCGCCAGTCGGAAGAGATGATGAAGCTGTACAAGGAGACGGGTACCAACCCGCTCTCCTCGTGCCTCCCCATCCTTCTGCAGTCGCCGTTCTTCTTCGCGCTGTACCACGTGCTCAGCAAGATCGCTTCCGGTGACACCATCGGCAGCCTCAACCAGCAGCTCGTCGACAGCGCCCGCGAGGCGCACATCTTCGGCGCTCCGATCGCGGCCACCTTCACGGACTCCGCCGCCGAGGTCGCGGCGCTGAACGCCAACATCACCGACGTCCGCGTCGTCACCGCAATCATGATCGTGATGATGTCGGCGTCGCAGTTCTTCACCCAGCGCCAGCTGATGCAGAAGAACGTGGACCTCACCGTGAAGACGCCGTACATGCAGCAGCAGAAGATGCTGATGTACATCTTCCCGGTGATCTTCGCGGTGATGGGCGTCAACTTCCCGGTCGGTGTCCTCGTCTACTGGCTGACCACCAACGTGTGGACCATGGGCCAGCAGATGTACGTGATCAACCAGAACCCGACTCCGGGCAGCAAGGCGCAGGACAGCTACCTCCAGCGGCTGCTCAAGAGCGTCGACCACCACGGTGAGGTTCGGGGCCGGCGTCGGCGCAACGTGGTCCAGACGATCGTCGCCAAGGGCCCGGACCGCAACGAGAACGAGCGGCGCTTCATCAGCGGCCTGGCCAAGGCCGGCTACTCCGCGCAGCCCGACGGCACCGTGACCAAGGCCGACCCGGCCGTCGCCGAGGCGGAGGCAGCCGCGGCCCGGCGCCAGCAGCCCAAGCGCCAGACGAAGGCGAAGCGCCAGGCCACCGGTTCCTCTCCGGCTGCGGCGAAGCCCTCGCTGGAGAAGACCGAGCAACCGAAGGGCGAAGAGAGCCAGGAGCGGCCGACCAAGGCGTCCTCCGGCACCGCGCCCCGAGCCAAGTCCGGACAGCGCAAGGGCCAGCAGCGGCCCAAGCACCCGTCGTCCAAGAAGTAAGAAGGAGTCCATCCGTGACGGAAGGCACCACGTCCGCCGCCCAGGGTGGCGACACCCTGACCCGCCTGGAGCAGGAAGGGGAGATCGCGGCTGACTACCTTGAGGGTCTGCTCGACATCGCCGACCTGGACGGCGACATCGACATGGACGTCGAGGGCGACCGGGCCGCGGTCTCGATCATCAGTGACGCGAGCAGCAGGGATCTGCAGAAGCTCGTGGGCCGCGACGGGGAGGTGCTGGAGGCGCTGCAGGAGCTGACGCGTCTCGCCGTGCACCGGGAGACCGGTGACCGGAGCCGGCTCATGCTGGACATCGGAGGCTTCCGTGCCCGCAAGCGCGCCGAGCTGACCGAGCTGGGCGCCAAGGCCGCCGACGAGGCCAAGAACTCCGGTGAGCCGGTCAAGCTCGAGCCGATGACCCCGTTCGAGCGCAAGGTCGTGCACGACGCGGTGGCCGCCGCAGGCCTGCGCAGCGAGTCCGAGGGCGAGGAGCCGCAGCGCTTCGTCGTCGTGCTCCCCGCCTGATCCTCCACGTTGTGTCGGCCCCGTCTGTTGCGCAGGCGGGGCCGATCCTTGTCAGCTTGATAGTCAGCCACCCAGTTGCGGTGATGCGGTATGGAAGGACGGGTTCCCGTGTCGGAGGCAGAGGAGCTTCCCCCCGCGCCGGATGAGGCGCGCACGGTCTTCGGTGAGTTCTTCCCGGAGGCGGTCCGGTATGCGGAGTTGCTCGCGGACGCGGGCGTCAAGCGCGGTCTGATCGGTCCGCGTGAGGTGCCTCGGCTGTGGGAGCGGCACCTGCTGAACTGCGCCGTCCTCTCCGAGGTCGTGCCCGACGGGGTGACGGTCTGCGACGTGGGCTCGGGCGCCGGCCTGCCCGGCATTCCGCTGGCGCTGGTACGGCCGGACCTGAAGATCACCCTTCTGGAACCGCTGTTGCGCCGCACCACCTTCCTGCAGGAGGTCGTCGAGTTGCTCGGCCTGGACCACGTGACCGTGGTTCGCGGTCGCGCTGAGGAGATGCTCGGCAAGCTGCCTCCCGTGCATGTGGTGACGGCGCGGGCTGTCGCGCCGCTCGACCGGCTCGCCACGTGGGGTGTGCCTCTGCTCCGCCCGTACGGGGAGATGCTGGCGCTGAAGGGGGACACGGCCGAGGAGGAGATCCGTTCCGCTCGTGCGGCTCTCAGCAAGCTGGGGGTCGTCGGAGCGTCTGTCCTGCAGGTCGGTGAGGGGATCGTCGAGCCCCTGTCCACGGTGGTGCGGGTAGAGGTCGGAGAAAGCCCCGGAGGTGTCCGCTTCGCGGCCAAGCGGGCCAAAGCCGCTCGGCCCTCCCGGCGTCGCCGCTGAGCTCGCTCCCGGGCCCGTCGAGGTGGGGCGCAGAGGCCCCGTCCCGCAGTGGATCCGGTTTGATCCTCATACGTACCTTTTTCGGAGTGTCGTGACGCCCTGACCCTGCAGCGCGTGCATCGTGTTTCACGTGAAACGTCGCTCACTGCTGCAGGGGATCATCAGCCGCGGCCGTGCGGCTGCCACGCCACGACACCGCAGGTCGCTCATGAGGGCTACGGAGTTGTCCACAGAAGTGGATTCCTCCACAGAAGCACCGGCCACGCTGGTTCCCGAGCCCGAAAGCATGGCAGGCTCTCTCCATCGTGAGCCTGAAGCCGAGGAGAGTGAATCCTTGCGGTCCGACGCCAACATCGCGGGACCGATGACCGAACCGGTCCCCGGTCCCCGCAGCGAATCGCCCGGGGGCAATGTTTCACGTGAAACACAGCCCTTGGTGGATGAGACCCCTATCGGCCGGGCCGCCCAGCTGGCAGTGGCAGCCCTGGGGCGGGCCGGCGAGGGCCTGCCCCGCCCGCAGCAGACCCGCGTCATGATCGTCGCCAACCAGAAGGGCGGCGTCGGGAAGACCACCACGACCGTCAACCTGGCCGCTTCCCTGGCTCTGCACGGCGCACGGGTGCTGGTGATCGACCTCGACCCGCAGGGCAATGCGTCGACGGCTCTCGGTATCGACCACCACGCCGAGGTCCCCTCCATCTACGACGTCCTGGTGGACAGCAAACCGTTGTCCGACGTGGTCCAGCCCGTCCAGGACGTCGAAGGTCTCTTCTGCGCCCCCGCCACCATCGATCTCGCCGGTGCGGAGATCGAACTGGTGTCGCTGGTGGCGCGGGAGAGTCGACTGCAGCGTGCGATTCAGGCATATGAGCAGCCGTTGGACTACATCTTCATCGACTGCCCCCCGTCACTCGGTCTCCTGACGGTCAACGCCATGGTCGCCGGCGCCGAGGCGCTCATCCCCATCCAGTGTGAGTACTACGCGCTGGAAGGTCTCGGTCAGCTGCTGCGGAACGTCGACCTCGTGCGGGGCCACCTCAACCCCGCGCTGCACGTGTCGACGATCCTGCTCACGATGTACGACGGCCGCACCCGGCTGGCCTCCCAAGTGGCGGAGGAGGTGCGCAACCACTTCGGGGAGGAGGTGCTGCGCACCAGCATCCCGAGATCCGTCAGGATCTCCGAGGCGCCGAGCTACGGGCAGACGGTTCTGACCTATGACCCGGGTTCGAGTGGTGCACTGTCCTACCTTGAGGCGGCCCGAGAAATCGCCTTGCGGGGCGTCGGGGTCAGCTACGACGTTCACCACCACGCCCACCTGGGTGGCCAGCACCATCAGCACAGTCAGCACAGCATGTCGGAGGGGATCCAATGAGCGAGCGACGGAGGGGCCTGGGACGCGGGCTGGGTGCGCTGATCCCCTCTGCTCCCCAGGAGAAGAGGGCAACCGCGGGCGGTACGGGCTCCACATCGCCGGGTGCCATTCCCTCACTGGCCGGGGACCGTGGTGTGGCTGCGGCCAAGGTGACGACTCTGCCGCCGGGGAACGGGCCCACGGGAAACGACAGCGTGTCGCTGCCGGAGCAGGCAGAGGCGCCTTATCAGCCCGAGGCGCCGACAGGGGCACACTTCGCCGAGCTGCCACTCGCGGCAATCACCCCCAACCCGTGCCAACCGCGCGTGGTCTTCGACGACGATGCGCTGGCCGAGCTGGTGACCTCCATCAAGGAGGTCGGTCTGCTCCAGCCGGTCGTCGTACGGCAGGTGGCACCCGGTCGCTATGAGCTCATCATGGGCGAGCGCCGTTGGCGGGCATGCCGTGAGGCGGGCTTGGAGCGCATTCCCGCCATCGTGCGTGCCACCGAGGACGACAAGCTTCTGCTCGACGCCCTCCTGGAGAACCTGCACCGGGCGCAGTTGAACCCGCTGGAGGAGGCGGCTGCCTACGACCAGCTGCTGAAGGACTTCAACTGCACGCACGACCAGCTGGCGGACAGGATCGGCCGGTCCCGGCCGCAGGTCACCAACACACTCCGTCTCCTGAAGCTGTCCCCCCAGGTGCAGAAGAGGGTCGCCGCCGGTGTGCTCTCAGCCGGGCATGCACGGGCCTTGCTGTCCGTGGAGGACGCGGAACAGCAGGAGCACCTGGCCTCCCGCATCGTCGCCGAGGGGCTCTCCGTGCGGTCGGTCGAAGAGATCGTCACCCTCATGGCGTCCGAGCCCCACAAGCGGCCCAAGGCAAGGGGCCCGCGCGCCGGCGGCCGCGTGTCTCCCGCCCTCAGTGAGCTCGCCACTCGGCTCTCCGACCGCTTCGAGACCAGGGTGAAGGTCGATCTCGGCCAGAAGAAGGGCAAGATCGTCGTCGAGTTCGCCTCCATGGATGATCTGGACCGGATCCTCGGGACACTGGCCCCGGGCGAAGGGCGGGTCCTGCAGAAGGGCCTTGCCGAGCAGGAGGCAGACGGCTGAGGCTGATGTCGCGGCGTCCACCAGGCGTCCGGCCTCCTCTGCGCATCAGGGCGGACCTCACATCCGAGTTCATCGGGGCGAGGTCCGCCCTTTGGCCTTTTCCTGTATGCGACTCATCACCCGATCGGTACGATGCGTTCGGGTATGCGCATCCGCACGGTCCAACGTGGAGGGAGCCAGGCCATGCGCGAGGTGAGCCGCAGTCAGCTGATGACCGCGGGGCTGGGACTCGGTGTGGTGGGCGGGTTCATCGGCGGCCTGCTCCGGGAGCGGAGTGTGCTGGCAGCCGCCCGTGGCGCGGCAACGGGCGAAGGAAGTGAGGAACAGCCTCCATGGGGCGACGGCTCGTACCGCTCACGCTGGACAACCTTCAGGACCTCCCCAAGCGGTGCCGCACCTGCGTCTTCTGGGAGCTCGACCCCGTCAGCGGGGAAGCTGCGCTGAAGGCGGGCACGCCCGAACTGGAGAAGGAGGCGTGGATCTCCGCTGTGCTCCTCGACTGGGGGTCCTGCGGCCGTGTCGTCTACGTGGACGAGGCGCCGGTGGGGTACGTGCTCTACGCGCCGCCCGCCTACGTGCCCCGGTCCTCCGCCTTCCCCACCAGCCCGGTCTCTCCCGACGCCGTGCAGCTGATAACGGCCTGGATCTCCCCCGGCTATCAGGGCCAAGGTCTCGGGCGCGTGCTGGTGCAGACGGTGGCGAAGGACCTGCTGCGCCGGGGCTTCAAGGCCATCGAGGCATTCGGTGATGCGCGCTGGAAGGAACCCGCCTGCGTGCTGCCCGCCGACCACCTTCTGGCAGTGGGCTTCAAAACGGTTCGCCCTCACCCGGCGTATCCACGCTTGAGGCTGGAGCTCCGCAGCACGGTGTCCTGGAGAGAGGACGTGGAACTCGCGCTCGACCGGCTGCTGGGTGCGGTGCAGAAGGAACCGGCGCTGCGCCCGCTGTGACGTCACGGGCAGCGGAAACGGCCCACCCTGTCGGATGGGCCGTTTCGGTGTTTCACGTGAAACGGTGTTTCACGTGAAACATGGCCTCAGACCGCGGCCTCGTCGCTGATGAAGTCGGCCAGGTCCCGGAGGATGGCGGCCTTGGGCTTGGCGCCGACGATGGTCTTGGCGACTTCGCCCCCCTGATACACGTTCAGGGTGGGGATCGACATGACACCGTACTTGGCGGCGGTCACAGGGTTCTCGTCGATGTTGAGCTTGACGATCTCGATCTGGTCGCCGTATTCCGCGGCGATCGCCTTCAACGAGGGTGCGATCTGCCGGCAAGGACCGCACCAGGCGGCCCAGAAGTCCACCAGCACGGGCTTGTCGCTCTTGAGGACGGCCTCCTCGAACGAGGCGTCGGTCACTTCCATCAGGTCGCCGGCCACGGCGGCCTCCTTCTCAGTGCGGGGTGTCGGGGTGGGGATGCGGGGTTCGCGTCAGACCGCGGGGGTCTTCTCGGGCTCGGCCAGCGTCTCCGCGTGGGAGAGGGCGGCGAGGAAACGCTCGGCGTCGAGCGCCGCGGAGCAACCGGTGCCCGCGGCTGTGATCGCCTGGCGGTAGGTGTGGTCGACGACATCGCCGGCCGCGAACACACCCGCCACGTTGGTACGCGTGGACGGCGCGTCCACCTTCAGGTACCCCTCCTCATCCAGCTCAAGCTGGCCCTTGAAGAGCTCGGTGCGGGGGTCGTGTCCGACGGCGATGAAGAGACCCGTCACGGGAAGCTCCGAGGTCTCGCCGGTCTGGGTGTCGCGGAGGGTGAGGCCCGAGAGCTTCTGGTCACCGTGGATCTCTGCGACCTGGCTGTTCCAGGCGAAGCGGATCTTCGGGTCGGCGAAGGCCCGGTCCTGCATCGCCTTGGAGGCACGCAGGGTGTCACGGCGGTGCACGATGGTGACCGACTTGGCGAAGCGGGAGAGGAACGTGGCCTCCTCCATGGCGGTGTCGCCGCCGCCGATCACGGCGATGTCCTGGTCCTTGAAGAAGAAGCCGTCGCAGGTGGCGCACCACGAGACACCGCGTCCGGAGAGGGCGTCCTCGTTCGGCAGGCCCAGCTTGCGGTGCTGGGAGCCGGTGGCCACGATCACGGCGCGCGCCTGGTGCACCGTGCCGGCGGTGTCGGTCACGGTCTTGATGTCTCCGGAGAGGTCGACCGAGACGATGTCGTCCGGGATCAGCTCGGCACCGAAGCGCTCCGCCTGGGCGCGCATGTTGTCCATGAGGTCGGGGCCCATGATGCCGTCACGGAAACCGGGGAAGTTCTCCACGTCGGTCGTGTTCATGAGAGCGCCACCAGCGGTGACGGCTCCTTCGAAGACCAGCGGCTTCAGCGACGCGCGCGCCGTGTAGAGCGCTGCCGTGTAACCGGCGGGCCCGGAGCCAATGATGATCACGTTGCGGACGTCGCTCACGGGATTCTTCCTCGTCTCTGCAGACTGCCAACTGCTGCCTAGGGGGCCAGGTCGTGCACCGTCACCCCACCCAACGGATCCTAAGGCGCCGACATTCCCGAGCCGTCCGGCCTTCCATAGCGACCCGTCGGTCACTTACGGGTGACAGCCTGCCTGAGCAGCATGTTCGCTGGTTCCGCTGCACTATCGGCTGTCGTACACGAGGCGTCCATGATGTAGACGTCCACCCGTCCGGCATCCCCTGCCCGTGGCAGGAGCACCAGGTAGGCCGCGCGGCCCTCGTACTCGCCGGGTTCCGATGCCAGAGGCTTCTCGTTGCGGCCGAGTCCTTCCGCCACACAGTCGGGGACGTGTCCCGGGCTCTGCAGTGCCCGTTGCGGTCCACTGTCCTCGGTCTGCGCTCCGGGCTGGAGCCAGGGCGACATGCCGTCCGGAGCGGTCTCCGCGGGGGTGAGGAGTGCGCGGACCTTGTCGGGCAGCGCCGTCCCCGAGAACCGGGGAGAGGCGGGGTGCGTGGCGGCGGTATCGGCCTGGGAGCTGGCTGTGACGTCGGAGGTCCCGGTGACACCCCTGAGGAGCACGAATCCCAGTCCGGTGAGTGCGAGGCCGCAGGCGGCGCCGAGAGCGACAAGGCGGCGCCGGCGCGAGCGCGTGGAGCCGCGGCCCGGTCCTGTGGCGCCCCGGGGGCGGCCGGCCGGCCTGTCCTTCGGCGGCTCTGTGAGAGCCGGTCGTCGGTCACCGGCATCGCTCGGTGCCGCGGACTCGGTTTCACGTGAAACATCAGCGGTGGTTCGTGGGGCGGTCGCGTCGAGCAGCGCCTCGGCCGCCAGGGCGGCATCAATGCGTTCCGCGATGTCCGCCGGCATGCGTGGTGGCCCGGGGAGGGTTCCCAGCAGACCGCGGATCTCTTCGAGTGAAGCCTGCACATCGGTGCAGATCTCGCAGTTGTCGAGGTGGCGCCTGACATCGGCCGTCCTGGAGGGCGGGAGAAGCCCTTCGGTCAGGTCGGAGATCTCCGAGACGTCCGGGTGCTGGGTCGTGTCGGCCGTGGAAGTCACGCGCGTCCACCTCCGCCCTTCACAGCAGCAGGACCATGCGGTCCTGGATCCCTCGGTCCCGGTGCCGGTGGGACGGATGTCCCCGGCGTCCGGTTCCTTCCCCCTTCGGTGTCGTCGTTACCCCTGGTGTCATGGCGCAGATGAGTGAGCATGGGGACAAGGCGGGCACGTCCCCGGGCACATCGGCTCTTGACCGTTCCGACGGGTACATCAAGCATGCGTGCCGCTTCGGCCACGGCATAGCCCTGCATGTCGACGAGGACCAGGGCTGCCCTCTGGTCGGGGGGAAGCTTCGCCAGGGCCGCCAGGAGCTCCCTGTGGACATCCTGGCGCTCCGCTGGGGCCGCGGCCGACTCGTGGGGCTCCAGGAGCTGCTCCATTCGCTCCATGTCGTCCATCGGGGCGGTCCTGCGTGAGGCCGTCCTACGGGCCCGGTCGAGACAGGCGTTCACCGTGATGCGGTGCAGCCATGTGGTGACGGCCGACTGCCCCCGAAAGGTGTGCGCGGCGCGGAAGGCCGACACCAGGGCGTCCTGGACGGCGTCCGCCGCCTCCTCTCGGTCGCCCAGGGTCCGTAGGGCGACGGCCCACAGCCGGTCCCGGTGCCGCCGCACCAACTCCCCGAAGGCGTCCCCGTCACCGGCGACGTGCCGGGCGAGGAGCTCGTGGTCGCTTTCGACGTCCAGCGTGGGTTCTTCCATGCCCGCAACCCTCCCTGGCGCGACAGTACGTGCTCACCGGGCTGCACGACAGAGACCGGGGCGGCTCAGCCGAGGACCCTGATTTCCGAGATCCCCCCGCGGAAGCCGGAGCCGTCCGGTGGCAGCTCGCTGATGTGCACCAGCAGGAACTGCGTGCGTACGGGCTTGTCCAGTTTCACGTCCAGCGTGCTGCCCACCGTGCTCAGCTGGGTGAGGCGCTGCGAGAAGTCGGCGAGTGAACTTGCGCCCGAGGCGCCTTCCCCGGCGGCGAGGACCTGCGCCTTCTGCCCGCTGCGGTACATCTGTACCACGACACTGGAAACGTCGCGGACGCTGCCGAGGTCCACGATGATGCCGCTGCCCTGCTTGCGGTCGGGCAGGTTGCCGAAGTTGGCGTAGCCGAAGTACTGCGGTGTGATCCAGGCGGTGCCGTCCTGGCCGTCGACGGCCAGCGGGACGAGCTTCGTCTTGATGCCCGAGCCGCTCGGCATGAACTCCTGCGCCCCCGCGATGTTCAACGGCTTGGCGGGCTTCTGCGCCTTCTCGTCGCCGGTCTCGGCCGGTGTCGGCTGGGTGATGCCGGGGTCGTCGGGCTGCTGGTCCTGTTCGAGCAGGCGGTCGGCGATCTGCCAGCTTCCGAGGCCCAGGGCGGCGATGAGGAGCGCGGACACCGTCCACTTCAGAGCGCGGCCCGTGCGGCTCTGGAGCGGCGGTGGCGGGACGACGACGGGCTGGGTGACCCCGGTGCCGGGGTGCGGCGTCGGCCGGCCGTAGCCGCCCTGCTGGTACGTCGTGCGGTGGAACTCCGGTGGAGGCGTGGAGAACACCGGCTCCGGCGGGCGGATCCGGGGCATCGTCGCCACGGCCTTGGCCAGTTCGTCCGGCGTCGTACAGGCGGGTTCCTGGCGAGACGCGGTGGCGCCGTCGTTGGCCAGCGCGCGCATGGCCAGCTCCGACAGCCCTCGGTGCACTCCCGCGCGCACCTGGTCCGGGGCGATCAGCCCGACGCCCTTGGGCAGGCCGGACAGACCGTGCGCGTCGTTCTCGTACGGCCAGCGCTGCGTCAGGGCCGCGTACAACAGAGCGCCGATGGCCTCGGTGTCGGTGAGCTGGGGCCGGTCCTCGCGGATGCCCCGCAGGGCGGCGTTCACCGCCAGGCCGCGGATCCTGTACTGCCCCGTCGACGTGCGCAGTACGGCACTCGGGGTGAGGCGCAGATGGGCCAGGCCCTCGCGGTGCGCGGCCGCCATGGCCTGGGACACCTGGCTGACCAGCTGGTAGGCGTCGTACGGCTCAAGAGGGCCGGCGGCCAGCAGCGTGGTCAGTTCCGTGGCGTCCGGCAGCCATTCGTGGACGACGTAGACGAGGTCGTTCTCCTCGACGGCGTCCAGGACCTGCACGAAGCGGGGGTCGCCGAGCAGGGCGGCGGAGCGCGCCGCGGCCAGCACGGATCGGGCCCGGGGATGGTCGGCGGGCAGCACGTGGACGCCGACCGCCCTGCGCAGCTTCTCGTCCACGGCACGCCAACTGCTGAACCCGTCCAAACGGGTGACGCACTCCTCCAGGCGGTAGCGCCGCGCCAGCTTGTGGCCGCTGTGGAGTTCCGGTGTGGTGAGGGAAGGCTGTTCGTCGGCTCCCTGTTCGCCGTCCGTGGTGTGGGCAGACGTGCCCCTTGCGTCCTGCGCTTCCGCCGCCCCGTCGGCCGTGGTCCCGTCCGCCTTGGCGGTCAGCGGGTCGTCACCGCTGTTGTCGGCCACGTCGACGGCAGCCGTGCTACGTTCCGCCACCGTCGTTCCTGCCTCCCCATCCATAGCGCCACATCCAACAGCCAAGCCAATTGTGCCCACAGTCCGCCGCCATGCACGACACACGAAGGCCGGCGATGGTTGTGCGAGGACCTCGTGTTCTAGCGGCCGAGGCGGCCCCGGACCATGCCGACCATGGCGTTCAGCTCCGCGATGCGCATCTTGCGGGCCGCCGCGTAGAACACGCCGAGCAGCACGACGCCGCCCGCGGCCAGGGCGGCCAGCGACCCGAGGGCGTCCTTGCCCAGCAGGGAGAGGACCCCGAAACCGGCCGCTCCGGCCAGCAGGGCGGCGGGCAGCGAGGCCATGCACAGACGGGCGTACGTACGGACGATGTGCGCGCCGTCGAGGTCGCCGCCGAGCCGGTTGCGCAGCCGGCGCCACGCGACTCCGACACCGACCATGTAGGCCAGGCCGTACGACGCCGCCATGCCGACGACGGCCCAGCGGGGCGGCAGCACGAAGTAGCAGACGGCCGAAGCCGCCGCGTTGACGGCGGCCACGATGACCGTGTTGTAGAACGGCGTCCGCGTGTCCTCGTAGGCGTAGAAGCCGCGCAGGACGACGTACTGCACGGAGTAGGGGATCAGGCCCAGGCCGAACGCCATGAGGATGAAGCCCATGCCCGTCGCCGCCTCAAGGCCGCTGGACGCGTAGAGCAGGGTGCACAAGGGGACACCCAGGGCCAGGAAGCCGAAAGCGACGGGAACGATCGCGACGGCCGAGTTCCGCAGGCCCTGAGAGATGTCGTCCCGGACGGCCCCCGGGTCGTTGTCGTGGGCCGCCCGCGAGATCCGGGGCAGGAGCGCGGCCATGACGGACACGGTGATGATGGCCTGCGGCATGCCCCAGATGAGCTGCGCGTTGGAGTAGGCGAGGATGCCGGCGCCGTCCGTGCCGGAGGCCTTGCCCGCGGCCGTGGCCAGCTGGGTGACCACGACGACGCCCGCCTGGTTGGCGAGGACGAACAGCACGGTCCACTTGGCGAGCCGAACGGTCTTGCCGAGGCCGTGGCCCTTCCAGTCGAACCGGGGCCGGAACCGGAAGCCCGCCTCACGCAGGTACGGGATCATCGCCAGTGACTGGACCACCAGGCCCAGCAGCGTGCCGATGCCCAGGAGCCGGACCCCTTCGTCGGGGATGACGTCCACGCCCATCCTGGTCTCGGAGTAGGCGCCGTACACGAAGATGAAGAGCCCGAACGTTGCCATCATGACGACGTTGTTGAGGACCGGGGTCCACATCATCGCCCCGAAGCGGCCCCGGGCGTTGAGGATCTGACCCATCACCACGTGCACACCCATGAAGAAGATCGTGGGCAGGCAGAAGCGGGCGAAGGCCACGGCGACGCTGTTGGCGTCCGGGTCGTTGGCGATGGTCGGGGACATCGCGTGGACCAGCAGAGGTGCGACGAGGACCGCGATGCCGACGATCAGGCCGAGCGCCACCATCACCAGGGTCAGCAGCCGGTTGGCGTAGGCCTCGCCGCCGTCCTCGTCGTTCTTCATCGCCCGGACGAGCTGCGGGACGAACACCGAGTTCAGGCCGCCGCCGATGGTCAGGATGTAGATCATCGTCGGCAGCGTGTACGCGACGGTGTAGGCGTCACCGAGGGTGGCGGCGCCGAGGGCACCGGTGATGACCAGGGTGCGCAGGAAGCCGGTCAGGCGGGAGACGAGGGTGCCCGCCGCCATGACCGCGCTCGACTTCAGCAGCCCGGAGGCCCGACCGCCGGACTTCTTCGGGGGCGGGGGCGGCGCCTCCTCCTCGACCGGCTCCTGAACGGCGGCCGGCGGCGGAGGCGGTGGCGTGGAGGCGTCCACCACGGGTGCCGACGGACGGCCCTGGACCTGCTGGTCCGCGTAGAGGTGCGCGAAGGCGTCGGCCGGTGCCCGCTCGCCGCCCGCCCGGCTCACCAGGTCGTCGACACCGGTGAACTGCACGGTCCTGGCGTCGTCGCCGTACGGCAGGTGACGGGACGGCCCCTCGGGCTCGGGCGGCGGCGTCTGGGCCCAGAGCCGCGGGTCCGGGGCGTACTGCGGGGTGGCGGGCTGCTGGTAGAGGGGGCGGGGCTCCTCGTAGGTCCCCGGCGGAGGCGGCGGGTGGGCGGCCCGGTCGTACAGTGCCTCACCGACTGGGTCCTGCGCGGTGAGATCACGGGACCGGTACGGGTCATCGGCGTAGGCGTCCTGGACGTACGGGTCCTGAGGCGGCTGCGCGGAGTCGCCGGCGGGTGGTGGCACCTGGCCCGGGGTACGGGCCGGGGGCGTTCCGCCCGAAGGCGCACCGGTGCCCGGGTTCTGGCCGCGGTCACCCTCGTACGGCGCGTTCATGGTTACCCCACCTCATCGTCCCGGGCCGGCCGGCCACGACATTCGCTCGCTCAACGGTTCACTCTCTCACCCGGCCCGGACGGGCCTCCGCTTTGCGGTCCGGTGTCCGCCGCCGGGTCACTCGGCTGCGCCTCGTCGTCGCTCTCCGCGACCCCGGAGGCCGGCGGCGCGGTTCCGGGGCCCGTCTCCCCGCCGGTGTCGTCGGCCGCCGCGGCCTCGGAGACCTCGTCCCCGGGGAGCCCGTCCCCGGGGAGCCCGTCCCCGGCGGCCTCCAGAGCCGCGGCGCGCTTCCGCTGGGTGTACATCCTGATGCCCGCGAGCACAAGCAGCAGGACGCCGCCCGCGATGACCAGCATGACCGCGGAGGTGATCTCCGAGACCTTCACGGTGAACTGCATCGGCTTCCCGTAGGCCCTGCCGTCCTCGGTGAAGAGCTGCGCCGTCATCGGGACGGGGCCGTTGGCGTTCGCCGACGCGGTGAACTTCACGGACTGGCTGTGTCCGCTCTCGATGCTGATCGGCAGCTCCGCCACGGCTTCGCCGCCGTTGAGCTTCAGACGGGTCGGCTTGGTCGACTCCAGCCGCAGCACCAGCCGGTCCACGCCCTGCAGGAGCTTGTTCTGGACCGTCACGGGGATGGTGGCGCTGCGCCCGGACAGCGTCAGATCGGACTTGTCGATGAGCTGCACCTCGTCGGTGAGACTCTTCAGGTCCTCCAGCACCCGGTCCCGGTACAGCTGCGCGTCCGCCGGGCGGCCCCGCCAGGAGGCTGACATCTCGCGGTTGATCGCATTGCCGAACGGTGTCACCACCCGCCTCCGGTTGGTGAGGATCACCGCGAAGTTGTCCAGGGTGGACTGGGTGGTCCTGACATCCAGGAACGCCGCCCTGAGCAGTTCCTTCTGCCGGAGTCCCTTGGGGTAGCTGCTCGGCACCCGCGTCGTCGCCGCCGGGTCGGGCTTGACCGCGGCGGCGGCGATCAGGTCCGAGGGCTGCGACCAGCGGCGTCCGGCAAGGCCCTGGACGGCCCGGGCCAGGGAGTCGGCCTGGGACGCGGTCGGCATCCGTTGCGGGGCGATGACGATGCTGCGCGCGGTGCCCGGACGCTCGTGGGTGACGGCCAACGTGTGGGCGAGGAAGCGCTGCACCGCCAGGGTGGAGGCTTCTGCGCTGGTCATGTCGCCGTCGAACGCCTCGGACAGGATCGCGTCGGACACGACGGCGGTCGTTCCGCCGCCGACGGGACGGGCCGCGTTCGGCGTGTAGGACAGGTTCTCGCGCATGCTGTCGCTGCGGGTGATCACCTTGTCGGCACCGGCAGAGGTGGCCACGTTGATGATCGAGGGGTCCACCGCCCCGTCCACCGGCCAGGCGAAGTCCACGGACGGCTTCACGTGGAGGATGGTCTCCACCGTGGATTCGGCGACGTCGGTGGCCGGGCGCAGATGCCTGAGCGAGCCGGACACCTCCCGCCCCTGATGGGCCAGCGACGCCAGGTCGGGGTCGCCGTAGGGCAGGGCGACGACCTTGTCTCCCTGAACGGCCTTGCCCAGGGCGTTCAGCCACTCGTTGGCAACAGACTGGTTCTTCCCCGGGACGGTGGTGTCGCCGTTCCTCACCCGATAGGGGCCGGTCATCGCCTCGGCGGTGGCCAGCAGGTCCGGGTCGATCACCCAGGTGACGGGAAGGTCGGCGCCGAGTGCCACGAGCCGCTCCAGCCGTCCTCCCGGGGCGAGCTCGGAGGCGAGGGCGTCGTCCTCGAAGACGGGAGTCTGCTGTGTGTCGGAGCCCGTCTCGGCCGACAGGTGCACCGACGAGATCAGCGGCCAGAGGACGGTGGTCTGCGTCGTCTTCTTGGCCGCCGCGGGCTGCCAGGGAAGGAACGTCCTCTCGATGCCCAGCACGCGCTCCCCGCCGGAGCTCGGCGTCCTGCCGGAGAGGGAGACCCCGAGCTGGTAGACGCCCTCGTCGTCCATGCCGAGCTCGTCGACGGGGACGCTGATCGTGAAGTCCCTGCTGCCGCCGGCGGGGATCGCCGGGACCGCGACCGCGTACGCCCCGCCGAGCGGTGCGCCGTCCTCGGCGGGCGAGTAGCCGGTGCGGCGGGCGGCGTCCTCGATCGCGCCGCGGCTGGAGAGCCGGGAGCCCAGGCGCACGTCGACGTGCGCGGCGCTCACCGACCGCTTGCCGGTGTTGGTCACGGTGCCGCTCAGGGTGAGCGTGTCGCCTTTCACCGGCGCGCTGGGCTGGACTGTGTCGAGAGACACATCGACGGTGCGCGATCCGGAGGCTTCCGCGGCGTGCGCGGCGGAGGCGCCGGGCAGGTGGAGCAGTCCGGCCAGCAGTGGTACGCCGGCGGCCACCGCCGTCATGCGGCGCAGCCATCGGCGGGCAGGGGAGCGACGCATGCTCTGGAAGTCTGCCGCCTCGGCCACGCGCTCGTCCGTCCCTCGTCGTCTGTTGCCGTCGGTCCCTGCCGGTTCCCGCGTCCACGCATGGTAACGAGACGCGCTGCGGCGGAGTGCTGCGGAGGTGAGCCACAAGATCGGGCGACAGTACGCGGGAGGGCGGCGGAGCCGGAAATCCGCGACGCCGCCGGGGGCGGGGCCACGTACCCTGTTCTGTCGTGCCGAATGCCAACGAAGACACCCCGACTGCCCTGAGCCAGGCGCAGCGCCGCGCGGTCACCGAACTGCTGCGCGTCGCCCCCGTGGCCGATGATCTCGCTCGCCGTTTCAAGGCGGCGGGATTCAGCCTCGCCCTCGTCGGCGGGTCGGTGCGGGATGCGCTGCTGGGCCGCCTCGGCAACGACCTGGATTTCACCACGGACGCCCGCCCGCAGGATGTCCTCACGATCGTCCGACCGTGGGCCGACGCCGTGTGGGAGGTCGGGATCGCCTTCGGAACGGTGGGCGCGCAGAAGGACGGTTACCAGATCGAGGTGACGACGTACCGCTCCGAGGCGTACGACCGCACGTCCCGCAAGCCCGACGTCTCCTACGGAGACTCCATCGAGGAGGACCTCGTCCGCCGCGACTTCACGGTCAACGCGATGGCGGTCGCGCTGCCGGAGAAGGAGTTCGTCGACCCGCACGGCGGCCTGGAGGACTTGGCGCACCGGGTGCTGCGGACGCCGGGCACCCCGGAGGAGTCGTTCTCCGACGACCCGCTGCGGATGATGCGTGCGGCTCGTTTCGCCGCTCAGCTCGATTTCGAGGTTGCTCCCGAGGTCGTGACGGCCATGACGGACATGGCGGGGCGCCTCGACATCGTCTCCGCCGAGCGGGTGCGGGACGAGTTGAACAAGCTCATCCTCTCCGCACACCCGCGCAAGGGGCTCGGGCTCCTCGTGGACACCGGGCTGGCCGCACAGGTCCTGCCCGAGCTGCCTGCCCTGCGGCTGGAGAGTGACGAGCACCACCGGCACAAGGACGTCTACGAGCACTCGCTGACGGTGCTGGAGCAGGCCATCGCCCTGGAGCAGGGCGAGCCCGACCTCGTGCTGCGTCTGGCCGCGCTCCTCCATGACATCGGCAAGCCGAGGACCCGGCGCTTCGAGCCGAACGGCCGTGTCTCGTTCCACCACCACGAGGTGGTCGGGGCGAAGATGACCAAGAAGCGGATGACCGCGCTGAAGTACTCCAACGAGTTGATCAAGGACGTGTCCCGCCTGGTCGAACTCCACCTGCGGTTTCACGGCTACGGATCGGGCGAGTGGACGGATTCGGCCGTACGCCGCTACGTACGTGATGCCGGGCCGCTGCTTGAGCGGCTCCACAAGCTGACCCGGTCCGACTGCACGACGCGCAACAAGCGCAAGGCCGCCGCGCTGTCGCGTACGTACGACGGGCTGGAGGCCCGTATCGCTGAGCTCAAGGAGCAGGAGGAGCTGGACGCGATCCGGCCCGACCTGGACGGCAACCAGATCCAGGAAGTGCTGGGGGTCGGCCCGGGGCCGGTCGTGGGGCGCGCGTACAGGTTCCTGCTCGAACTGCGCCTGGAGAACGGGCCGATGACGCACGACGACGCAGCGGCCGCCCTCAAGGAGTGGTGGGCCGCTCAGAGCTGAGCGGTCTCCGCGCCGCGCCGCCGTCGTGTTTCACGTGAAACACGACGGCGGCGCTGTACAGGGTGCCGTTTCACGTGAAACATCGGCCGGCCGTCAGGGGCGCCAGCGGAAGAGCGCGGCGGCGGAGAGGCTGTACAACCCTGCGACGACGAGGACGAGGGCCGCGGACCTGCCGTCGGGCGGCAGCATCAGCGCCGCCATACCCGCCGCGGCGACGAAGGCGACGTTGAAGAGCATGTCGTACAGCGCGAAGACCCGCCCGCGATAGGCGTCGTCAACCGTGCGCTGCACCACCGTGTCCGTAGCGATCTTGGTGGACTGGGTGACCAGTCCGAGCACATAGGCGGCCATGAGGGTGGGCACCGGAGCGAAGGGCAGGCCGAGCGCCGGCTCCAGCACCGCGGCAGCCGCTGCGCACACGGCCATCCAGCCACCCGTGCCCAGCCTCCCCACGGCCCACGGGGTGATGGCAGCGGCCGTGAGGTACCCGGCGCCGGACACGGCGACGGCCACGCCGAGCAGCGCGAGCCCCTCGGACTCGGTGGAGGTCCAGGCGTACCGGGCGAGCATCAGCACGGTCACGGTGAGAGCGCCGTAGCAGAAGCGGGCGAGGGTCATCGCGACGAGCGCCCGGGCAGCGGACCGCCTCTCCCGCAGGTGGAGCAGCCCGCCCCACAGTCCGCGGGCCGTGGAGGCCAGCGCGGCGGAGATTCTCGGCAGTACCAGGTCCGGGTCCGGGCCCAGCAGCTCCCGGCCCATGCGCAGGGCGGCAAGCGCCGAGGACAGGTACAGCGCGGAGCCCAGCAGGATCACGGCGGCGTCGGACCCGGCGGCACCCAGGCGCACGAGGAGGGCCAGGCCGCCGCCCGCCGTGGCCGCGAGCGTCCCTGCTGTGGGGGACAGGGCGTTGGCCATGACGAGCCGGTCCGCGTCCACGACCCGGGGCAGGGCGGCGGAGAGCCCGGCCAGGACGAACCGGTTGACGGCGGTGACGGCCAGGGCGGAGGCGTAGAAGAGCCAGTCGGGCGCCGGTGCCAGCATCAGCAGCGCCGTGCCCGCGGCGAGCAGGGCACGCAGCAGATTGCCGTAGACGAGGACCTGCCGGCGCCTCCACCGGTCGAGCAGAACGCCCGCGAAGGGCCCCACGAGGGAGTAGGGCAGCAGCAGCACCGCCATCGCATAGGCGATGTCCGCGGGTGTGGCCTGGCGCTCCGGGGAGAAGACCACGTACGCGGCCAGGGCGATCTGGTACACGCCGTCGGCGCACTGCGAGAGCAGCCGTACGGCCAGCAGACGGCGGAAGCCGCTGAGGCGCAGCAGCACGCGCAGGTCACGTACGACAGGCATGGCAGCAAGGGTCACACAGGGCGAAGGCCCCCGGGCAGACGCCACGGGGGCCGACGGCGGCAGGAGGACCCCCTCGCGGAGGACTCCCAGGAGGGCGCCGGCGACGCATGCCGATGCGGTGCGTGCCGGTGCCGCTCACTGCTGCCTGCGCCTCAGCGCTCGACCTCGCCGCTGATGAACTTCTCGACGTTGGTACGGGCCTCGTCGTCGAAGTACTGGACCGGCGGGGACTTCATGAAGTACGAGGACGCGGAGAGGATCGGGCCACCGACGCCGCGGTCCTTGGCGATCTTTGCGGCGCGGAGCGCGTCGATGATGACACCCGCGGAGTTCGGGGAGTCCCACACCTCCAGCTTGTACTCCAGGTTCAGCGGCACGTCACCGAAGGCGCGGCCCTCGAGGCGCACGTAGGCCCACTTGCGGTCGTCCAGCCAGGCCACGTAGTCGGAGGGGCCGATGTGCACGTTGTGCTCGCCCATGTCCCGGTCGGGGATCTGGGAGGTGACGGCCTGCGTCTTGGAGATCTTCTTGGACTCCAGGCGCTCACGCTCCAGCATGTTCTTGAAGTCCATGTTGCCGCCGACGTTCAGCTGCATCGTGCGGTCCAGGATGACGCCCCGGTCCTCGAACAGCTTGGCCATGACGCGGTGCGTGATGGTGGCGCCGACCTGGGACTTGATGTCGTCGCCGACGATCGGGACACCGGCCTCGGTGAACTTGTCGGCCCACTCCTTGGTGCCCGCGATGAACACCGGGAGGGCGTTGACGAAGGCGACCTTGGCGTCGATGGCGCACTGCGCGTAGAACTTGGCAGCGTCCTCCGAGCCCACGGGCAGGTAGCAGACGAGCACGTCGACCTGCTTGTCCTTGAGGACCTGGACGACGTCCACGGGCTCCTCGGGGGACTCCTCGATGGTCTGGCGGTAGTACTTGCCGAGACCGTCCAGGGTGTGGCCGCGCTGCACGGTCACGCCGCTGTTCGGCACGTCGCAGATCTTGATGGTGTTGTTCTCGCTGGCGCCGATGGCGTCGGCGAGGTCCAGGCCCACCTTCTTCGCGTCCACGTCGAAGGCGGCGACGAACTCGATGTCACGGACGTGGTAGTCGCCGAACTGGACGTGCATCAGTCCCGGCACCTTGCTCGCCGGGTCGGCGTCCTTGTAGTACTCGACGCCCTGCACCAGCGAGGCGGCGCAGTTGCCCACGCCGACGATGGCTACGCGAACCGAACCCATTCCGGTTGCTCCCTGTTTGATCTCGACAAGTCCCTGCGGCGCAGGGATTCAGTTGGTGGTGTCGTCGGACGGATCCGGCCGGGTGCTGCCCCCGTGCCGGGGCAGGCCGCCCGTCTCTCCAGATGTGCCGTTCCGGCTCCCGGGCCCGTCGGAGTACACCGGTCCGGACTGCTCCGGGTCGGCATGCCCCGGGCCGGATCGTCGCTGATCCCGCCCGGCCCGCTCGCTCTCGATGAGCTCGTTGAGCCAGCGCACTTCACGCTCCACGGACTCCATGCCGTGGCGTTGGAGTTCGAGCGTGTAGTCGTCCAGCCGCTCGCGCGTGCGCGCGAGTGAGGCGCGCATCTTCTCAAGCCGTTCTTCGAGGCGGCTGCGGCGGCCTTCCAGCACGCGCATGCGCACCTCGCGCTCCGTCTGCCCGAAGAAGGCGAAGCGCGCCGCGAAGTGCTCGTCCTCCCAGGAGTCGGGACCGGAATGGGAGAGGAGCTCTTCGAAGCGTTCCTTCCCCTCGGCCGTCAGCCGGTAGACGATCTTGGCGCGGCGTCCGGAGAGGGAAGTGGTGAGGACGTCCTCCGGCTCGTCACCCGGCTCCTCGGCCAACCAGCCGTTGGCGACCAGCGTCTTGAGGCACGGGTAGAGCGTCCCGTAACTGAAGGCGCGGAAGATGCCCAGCGAGGTGTTGAGCCGCTTGCGCAGCTCGTACCCGTGCATGGGTGCCTCCCGGAGCAGGCCCAGGACGGCGAACTCGAGGATGCCGGAGCGCCTGCTCATCTGTCCCTTCCTCCTCCGTACCGCCTCGTTATACCGCTCTGATGTATCGGCTCGATACATCATGACGATAGAGCGGTGCCGGGGTGCCGACAAGTGGGGTGGTCGTGAACGGCGTCACATCCCCAATTCGCAGTAAAGGACTTGCCGGGTTTGGGGTGAAGTCGGAATCAAGGGGTGTTTTGGCCGTGCGTAGTCTTTGGCGCATGCACACCACCGGGAACCACGGGACGACGGGGGACGTCATCGTCGTGGGTGCAGTGGCGGACGGGCCCGACGGGCGTGTCCGAGCCATTTCGGGGGGACCGGAACTCAGCTGCCGCTTCCAGGCGTACACGCCTGCCCGAGGAGTAGTCGTTCGATGAGCGAGCACCGTCGTAAACCGCCGCAGCCGCAGGGTGGCGGCCGTGCCGCGGCCCGGCGCGCTGCCCAGCAGCCCCCCGGCCGCCGGTCGGCCCGGGCGCAGGATGTCAGTACAGGGTCCCCTTCCGAGCCCTACGGCGAGCCGAGTACCTACGGCGGCCGCGCCGAGGCCCGTCGGGCCGCCCAGCGGGGCGGACGGCGACGCGCCGCGGACGGGGCCGGCGGTTCCGGAGGACACGGCGGCGGACGCCGGGGAGCCGCGGGCGGCCACGACGGGGGCGGCCGCGGCGGCAGGCCCCCCGGCAGGAAGCGGCTGATCGACTACCCGCGCCACGACCAGTACGGCTGGCGTCGCTGGGTGCCGTCCTGGAAGCTCGTGACCGGACTGCTCCTGGCCCTCACCGGCTCCCTCATGGGCGCCGCGACCGTGGCGTACTCCATGGTGGTCGTGCCGAACCCGGACGAGGCGGCGACCGCGCAGAACAACGTCTACTACTGGTCGGACGGCACGCAGATGGCCGCGACCGGTGGTGAGGTGAACCGCCAGATCGTCGGCACGAGCAGCATCCCGCGCGACATGCGGTACGCGGTCATCTCGGCCGAGGACAAGACCTTCGAGAAGAACTCCGGCGTCGACCCCATGGGTATCGCCCGCGCCTTCTTCAACATGGCGCGCGGGCAGCAGACGCAGGGCGGCTCCACGGTCACCCAGCAGTACGTGAAGAACAACCGGCTGAACGACCAGGCCCAGACGCTGGACCGGAAGTTCAAGGAGCTGTTCATCTCGATCAAGGTGAACAACCAGCTCACCAAGGACGAGATCATGGCCGGCTACCTGAACACCGCGTACTACGGGCGCGGTGCCTACGGGATCCAGGCCGCGGCGCGCACGTACTACGGCAAGGACGCCAGGGACCTCGACACCAGCGAGTGCGCGTTCCTGACCTCGCTGCTCAAGGGCTCCACGCTCTACGACCCGCACGGCGCCACCGAGCTCAACCCGGCCGCGACACCGGAGGCCAACCGGAAGCGGGTCACGGAGCGCTGGAAGTGGATCCTCGACGAGATGGTCGAGGACGGCCACCTCGACCCGGCCAAGCGCGCCGGGATCACCGACTTCCCGATGCCGGACCCGCCGAAGAAGAAGGCCCAGCTGAGCGGCCAGGTCGGCTACCTGGTGGACCTGGCCAAGGCGTACTTCGTCAACAACAACGACCAGGGCATTACGGCGGACCACCTCTCCCAGGGCGGCTACGAGATCCACACGACCTTCGACAAGGACAAGGTCAAGGCGATGGAGGCCTCCGTCAAGGCGGTGTACGACAAGCACATCGACCCGGAGAAGCGGCCCAAGTACGACACCCACGTCCAGTTCGGCGGCGCCACCGTCGACGTGGAGACCGGCGCCATCCTCGCCATCTACGGCGGTACGGACGCCACCAAGCACTTCACCAACAACGCCGACACCACCGGTGCCCAGGTCGGTTCGACGTTCAAGCCGTTCGTGCTGGCCGCGGCCATGCGCGACGGCGTCCGCGACCCGGGGAAGGGGCCGGACCAGGGGCCGGACACCCGCACGCCGATCGACCCGGACAAGGCGATCTACAACGGCGACAACAAGCTCACGATCCGGAACTACGACCGCTCCATCTGGCACGACGAGGACGGCAGGGAGTGGCGCCAGGTCAACGACGGCGACGCCGACTACGGTGACATCGACCTCCGCGAGGCGATGGTGCACTCCGCCAACTCGCCTTTCGTGCAGCTCGGCATGGACGTCGGCATCCCGCAGGTCCGGCAGGCCGCCATCGACGCGGGCCTCCTGGAGAGCAGCCTCGCCAAGGGGAACGTGCCGTCGTTCTCCATCGGTACCTCCGAGCCCAGCGCCATCCGCATGGCCAGCGCGTACGGCACCTTCGCCGCGAACGGCGAGCAGCGGGACCCGTACTCCGTCACCAAGGTGCTGAAGGAAGGGCGGGAGATCTACAAGCACGAGGACAAGATGAAGCAGGCCTTCCCCAAGGCCATCACCAGCAACATCACCGATGTGCTCGTGGACGTCGTCAAGAAGGGCACGGGGACCAAGGCCGCGGTCCCGGGCCACCAGATCGCCGGCAAGACCGGCACCACCGACGGCAACAAGTCGGCCTGGTTCGTGGGCTACACCCCGAAGTACGCGACGGCGATCGACATGTACCGGCTGGACGACGACGCCTCCAACAAGAACCGCAAGTTCGAGGAGATGTTCCACACGGGCGGCGTGCCGAAGGTGCACGGCTCCGGCTTCCCGTCCCAGGTGTGGAAGTCGTACATGTCGAAGGTCCTGGAAGGCGAGACGCCGCTGAAGTTCCCGGCACCGGAGAAGCTCGACACCGACCCCGTGTACGGCGGCGGTGCGAAGAGCCCCGAGCCGACGCCCAGCGAGACCCCGGAGGCGAGCCCGTCGCCGGAGCCGAGCATGGAGTCCCCGAGCCCCTCCAGCGACCCCAAGCCGAGCAAGGAGCCCAAGCCCGACAAGGACTGCGGCGTGTTCGACTGGGACTGCGAGACGGACGGCGGCGCCGACACAGGGGGCGGCCAGAACGGCGGCGGTACGACCACGACCGGCACCACCGACGGCGGGACGACCACCGGCGGTACGACCACGACCGGCACCACCGACGGCGGGACGACCACCGGCGGCACCACGGACGGCGGGACGACCACCACGGACGGCGGCATGACCACCGACGGCGGCAACAGCAACGGCAACGGCGGTGGGAACACCAACGGAGGCAACGGCGGCTGGTTCGGCTAGCGGAGTCCGCTCCGTCCCGAGCGGCCGCGACCGCTCCTGACCACGAGGGCCGCCGCGACCGGCACGCGCAGAGCGTGTGCCCGGTGCGGCGGCCCTCGCCGCGTCCGCGGCGGGGTGCGGCAGGATAGCCCCCATGCCGAGCCCACAGCACACGACTGCGCCACCGGACCGGTCCGTCGTGGCACCCACCCACCACGACGAGGTCGCGGCCGCCGGCAGCGAGCTGATCGGCGGTCCTGTCGGCCGCTGGGCGCGGCTCGGCGGCAGCCGCCTCTCCCCCGTGCACGTCGTGGCCCTGACCGCGATCGGGATGTTCGCCCTCGGCATGGTGCAGAAGCTGCCCTGCTACAACTGGGCGTGGTTCCGTGGAGCCGCCTCCCAGTACACCCACGCCTGCTACTCGGACATCCCCCACCTCTTCGTGGGCCGCGGCTTCGCGGACGGGCTGATCCCGTACTTCGACCGGTTTCCCGGCGACATGCAGTACCTGGAGTACCCGGTGCTGACCGGGCTCTTCATGCAGGTCGCGGCCTGGCTCACACCGGGCGGCGGCGATCTGCAGTACCGCGAGCAGATGTACTGGACGGCCAACGCCGGCATGCTGCTCGTCTGCACCGCCGTCATCGCGGTGTGCGTGGCCCGCACGCACCGCCGCCGCCCCTGGGACGCCCTGCTCGTCGCCCTGGCCCCGGCGTTCGCGCTGACCGCGACCATCAACTGGGACCTGCTGGCGCTCGCGCTGACCGCCGCCGCGATGCTCATGTGGAGCCGGGGCCGGGCGCTGGCCTTCGGTGTGCTCCTCGGCCTCGCGACGGCCGCGAAGCTGTACCCGTTCCTGCTGCTCGGGCCGGTGCTGGTGCTGTGCTGGCGCGCCGGGAAGTGGCGGGAGCTGGCAGTGGCCGTGCTGGGCACCGCCGGGGCGTGGCTGGCCGTGAACCTGCCCGTGATGCTGCTCGCCCCGGAGGGCTGGAAGCGGTTCTACGTCTTCAGCCAGGAGCGCACCATCGACTTCGGTTCCGTGTGGCTGGTCCTCACTCAGCGCTTCGGCATGGACATCGACGTCGAGGCGGTCAACCTGTACGCGACCGTCCTCATGGTCCTGGCCTGCGCGGGCGTCGCCGCGCTCGCCCTCGCCGCGCCCCGGCGGCCGCGGTTCGCGCAGCTGGCGTTCCTCGTGGTGGCCGCCTTCATCCTGACGAACAAGGTGTATTCACCGCAGTACGTGCTGTGGCTCATCCCGCTGGCCGCGCTCGCCCGTCCCCGCTGGCGCGACTTCCTGATCTGGCAGGCCTGCGAGGTGTGCTACTTCCTCGGCATCTGGATGTACCTGGTGTACGTCACGACCGACCACAAGCAGGGGCTGCCCCCCGAGGGCTACCACCTGGCGATCGCCCTGCACCTCGCGGGGACGCTGTTCCTGTGCGCCGTCGTCGTCCGCGACATCCTGCGGCCCGACCGGGACCCGGTACGGCGGGACGGCTCGGACGACCCGTCCGGGGGCGTCCTGGACGGGTCGGAGGACATCTTCGTGGTGCGGCGCGCGCAGGCAGGGGACGGGCGGCAGGCACAGGTCACCGACAGCCGCCACGCGACCGGTGTGCCGGGAAGCCGGGGCACGGGCCCGCAGCAGTCCGTGTAGCGGCGCCCCGCCCCGCGGCGGCCGCGTGGCGGGGCGCCGGCCGTCCGCCGTGCGCCGCCCCGCCGGCCCCTCCGCTTAGCGCCGCCCCGCCGGTCCGCTAGTGGTCGACGAGCCGGTCGTACTGCGTCGTCGTGTGCCGGAGGTGGGCCACGAGCTCGTCCCCCACCTTCGGCTCCTGCGCGTCCGCCGGGACGAACAGGAGGGAGACCTGCATGTGCGGCGGCTCGGCGAACCAGCGCTGCTTGCCCGACCACACGAAAGGCGAAAGGTTCCGGTTGACCGTCGCCAGCCCGGCTCGCGCCACGCCCTTCGCCCGGGGCATCACCCCGTGCATCGCCTTCGGTGCCTCCAGGCCCACACCGTGCGAGGTGCCGCCCGCGACCACGACCAGCCAGCCGTCGGACGCGGCGCGCTGCTGCCGGTAGCCGAAACGGTCCCCCTTCGCCACGCGGGTGACGTCCAGGACGGCGCCCCGGTACTGGGTCGCCTCGTGGTCACCCAGCCACAGCCGCGTGCCGATGCGGGCACGGAAGCGGGTCTGCGGGAACTGCTGCTGGAGCCGGGCCAACTCGTCGGCGCTCAGGTGGCTCACGAACATGGTGTGCAGTGGCAGCCGGGCGGCCCGCAGCCGCTCCATCCAGCCCATGACCTCCTCGACGGCGTCCGAGCCGTCGGTGCGGTCGAGCGGCAGGTGAATCGCGAAGCCCTCCAGGCGGACGTCCTCGATGGCCGACTGCAGCCGGCCGAGGTCCGCCTCCGAGACGCCGTGCCGCTTCATGGAGCTCATGACCTCGATGACGACCCGCGCGCCGACCAGGGCGTGCACCCCGTCCACGGACGACACGGAGCGGACGACGCGGTCCGGCAGCGGTACGGGCTCCTCACCGCGCCGGAACGGGGTCAGGACGAGGAGGTCGCCGCCGAACCAGTCCTTCATCCGGGCCGCCTCGTAGGTGGTGCCCACGGCGAGCATGTCGGCGCCGAAGCGGTTCACCTCCTCGGCGAGCCGCTCGTGGCCGAACCCGTACCCGTTGCCCTTGCAGACGGGCACGAGCCCGGGGAACTGGTCGATCACGGACTTCTGGTGCGCCCGCCAGCGAGCGGTGTCGACGTAGAGGGAGAGCGCCATGGCCGGTCCGGACCCTTTCTTCGGCGGTGAGTGAAGGTGTACGAGACGCGTACGAGCCTACGGAACGTCGGCGCGCACGATGCGTCAGCGGCGGGACATGTAGATGTCGAGCGCCTTGTGCAGCAGCTTGTTCAGCGGGAAGTCCCACTCGCCGAGGTACTCGGCCGCCTCGCCGCCCGTACCGACCTTGAACTGGATCAGGCCGAAGAGGTGGTCCGTCTCGTCCAGCGAGTCGGAGATGCCCCGCAGGTCGTACACCGTCGCGCCCATCGCGTAGGCGTCGCGCAGCATCCGCCACTGCATGGCGTTCGAGGGGCGCACCTCGCGCCCGATGTTGTCGGAGGCGCCGTACGAGTACCAGACGTGGCCGCCCACGACGAGCATGGTGGCCGCCGCCAGGTTCACGCCGTTGTGGCGGGCGAAGTACAGCCGCATGCGGTTGGGGTCCTCGTGGTTGAGAACGGTCCACATGCGCTGGAAGTACGACAGGGGGCGCGGCCGGAACTTGTCGCGCACCGCCGTGATCTCGTAGAGGCGCTGCCACTCGCCCAGATCGTCGAAGCCGCCCTGGACGACCTCCACGCCCGCCTTCTCGGCCTTCTTGATGTTGCGGCGCCACAGCTGGTTGAAGCCCTTGAAGACGTCGTCCAGCGAGCGGTTGGCCAGCGGCACCTGGTACACGTAGCGGGGCTGCACGTCACCGAAGCCGGCGCCGCCGTCCTCGCCCTGCTGCCAGCCCATCTTGCGCAGCCGGTCGGCCACTTCGAAGGCGCGCGGCTCGATGAACGACGCCTCGACGTCCCGCAGCCGCTTGACGTCGGGGTCCTGGATGCCCGCCTTGATCGCAGGGGCGTTCCAGCGCCGGATGACCACAGGCGGGCCCATCTTCACGGAGAACGCGCCCTGGTTCTTCAGGTGCTGCAGCATGGGCCGCAGCCACTCGTCGAGGTTCGGCGCGTACCAGTTGATGACCGGGCCCTCGGGCAGGTAGGCCAGGTACCGCTTGATCTTGGGCAGCTGCCGGTAGAGCACGAGACCCACGCCCACCAGCTCGTCGTTCCTGTCGAACCAGCCCAGGCTCTCCGAGCGCCACTCCGTCTTCACGTCCGCCCACGCCGGCACCTGGCAGTGACTCGCCGCGGGCAGGCTCTGGATGTACGCCAGATGCTGCTCTCGGCTGATGGTCCGCAGGGTCAGGCTCATGTGGGGCGCTCCTCGGCTGGTAAGTCCCCCATTGGTCAGGGGTTCCGGCTCTCGCGCCGAAGCCTACTGGCAGCGAGGAGCGCCCCGGAGGGGCGTACGCCCGGTGGGTTCAGCCGAACACGCCGCCGAAGAGCCCGCCGCGGGCCATCCCGAGGAAGAACCCGACCGCCGAGGCGCCCAAGCCCACGATGAGGAAGGTGCGTTCGCGGGTCGTCTCCGAGATGAACTGGCCGTAGGCCCCGGTGAGGATGCCGATGAGGCCGGCCCACGACGCGATGAGGTGGAGGCTGTGGAACTGTGCCGTGACGACGGCCAGCACGCCCAGGACGAGGGTCACGCCCATGAGCGTGTCCGGGAGGGGGTGCGGCTTGCCGTCCGTGGCGAAGAGGGACGAGGAGGGATGACGCTGGAACACCTGAGCCATGGGGCACCTCCTGGCTGTGCCGGAGGGCGCCGCACTGTAGCGCCGCCCGTACCCGTTGGAGTCCAGGGTGCGGCCCCCAGCCACCGGATTTCAACCGGAAGCCGGTGTGCGGGTACTCTGTACCGTCTGCACAGGTGTCTGCCCATGCCCGGGCGCTGCCATCACGGTGAGTGACGGGATCCCCTCCCGGGTCGACGCTGACGGTCACGCGGCTGTCGGCGGGGACGGATACCGTTCGAACGCATCACGACCCTCCTGCCACGGAACGACCGTGGCCGCTGAGTCCAAAGGAGGTGGGTTCCACATGCGTCACTACGAGGTGATGGTCATCCTCGACCCCGATCTTGAGGAGCGCGCTGTCTCCCCGCTGATCGAGAGCTTCCTCTCCGTCGTCCGCGAGGGCAGCGGCAAGGTCGAGAAGGTCGACACCTGGGGCCGTCGTCGTCTCGCTTACGAGATCAAGAAGAAGCCCGAGGGCATCTACTCGGTCATCGACATGCAGGCCGAGCCTGCGGTCGTCAAGGAGCTCGACCGCCAGATGAACCTGAACGAGTCGGTCCTCCGGACCAAGGTGCTCCGTCCCGAGACCCACTGAGCTTTCCGCTCACAGGTCATCGGGTCCGAGTAGCAGCAAGCAGCCAGCAGCAATCCCGCCGAGAGGTTCATCCATGGCAGGCGAGACCGTCATCACGGTCGTCGGCAACCTGGTCGACGACCCCGAGCTGCGCTTCACGGCGTCCGGTGCGGCAGTCGCGAAGTTCCGCGTCGCGTCGACTCCCCGCACCTTCGACCGCCAGACCAACGAGTGGAAGGACGGCGAGAGCCTGTTCCTCACCTGCTCGGTCTGGCGCCAGGCGGCGGAGAACGTCGCCGAGTCGCTTCAGAAGGGCATGCGCGTCGTCGTGCAGGGCCGACTGAAGCAGCGGTCCTACGACGACCGCGAGGGCGTCAAGCGCACGGTCTTCGAGCTGGACGTCGAGGAAGTCGGCCCGAGCCTCCGCAACGCCACGGCCAAGGTCACCAGGACCACCGGCCGCGGCGGGCAGGGCGGCTACGGCGGCGGCCAGCAGGCGGACGGCGGCCCCTGGGCCGGCGGCCAGCAGGCTCCCCAGGGCGGCGGCGGTCCCGCCGGCGACCCGTGGGGCAGCAGCCAGCCGTCGGGCGGCCCGCAGGGCGGCCAGAGCTCCGGTTGGGGCGGCGGCGGCAGCGGCGGCGGCTACTCGGACGAGCCCCCTTTCTAGGAGCCCAGCGCTCCCGGGGGTAGCTCGTACCCCACTTCTTGATCACACAGGAGAAACACCATGGCGAAGCCGCCTGTGCGCAAGCCCAAGAAGAAGGTTTGCGCGTTCTGCAAGGACAAGGTCACGTACGTGGACTACAAGGACACGAACATGCTGCGGAAGTTCATTTCCGACCGCGGCAAGATCCGTGCCCGCCGCGTGACCGGCAACTGCACGCAGCACCAGCGTGACGTCGCCACGGCCGTCAAGAACAGCCGTGAGATGGCGCTGCTGCCCTACACGTCCACCGCGCGCTAAGGAAGGGTGACTTACAGATGAAGATCATCCTCACCCACGAGGTCTCCGGCCTCGGCGCTGCCGGCGACGTCGTCGACGTCAAGGACGGTTACGCCCGCAACTACCTGGTCCCGCGCGGTTTCGCGATCCGCTGGACCAAGGGCGGCGAGAAGGACGTGGCGCAGATCCGCCGCGCCCGCAAGATCCGCGAGATCGCGACCATCGAGCAGGCCAACCAGATCAAGGCCCAGCTCGAAGGCGTGAAGGTGCGTCTGGCCGTCCGCTCGGGCGACACCGGCCGCCTCTTCGGCTCCGTCACGCCGGCCGACATCGCTTCGGCGATCAAGGCTGCGGGTGGCCCGGACGTCGACAAGCGCCGTGTCGAGCTCGGTGCGCCGATCAAGAGCCTGGGCGCGCACCAGGTCTCCGTGCGTCTGCACCCCGAGGTTGCTGCCAACCTCGGCGTCGAGGTCGTCGCTGCCTGAGTGACGCTTCAGCAGCGCTGAGCACAACGAAGGGCCGTACCTGTCCAGGTACGGCCCTTCGTCATGTTTCACGTGAAACAGGCGTAGGCCACAGCGGCGGTTTCACGTGAAACGTCGTGGCGTCGTCGGATCAGCGGGTGGCGCCGGTGACGATCCAGCGGCCTGAGCGGCTCCGGAGCCAGAGCGTCAGCATGCGGACGGCCATCATCAGGGTCATGGCCCACCACAGGGCCGTCAGCCCTCCGCCCAGCGCCGGAACGAGGAGGGCGGCCGGAGTGAAGGCAGCCAGGGTCACCACCATGGCGCCCGCCAGGTACGGCCCGTCCCCCGCGCCCATCAGCACGCCATCGAGCACGAAGACGACTCCGGCGATCGGCTGCGACAGTGCGACGACCAGGAGCGCGGGCAGCAGAGTGCCGTGAACGGCTGCGTCGCTGGTGAAGAGCGGGATGAACAACGGCCGGGCAGCGATGACGAGGAGACCCAGGACGACCCCCGAGGCGATGCCCCACTGGACCATGCGGCGGCAGGCGGCGCGGGCGCCCTCGACGTCACCGGCGCCGAGATACCGCCCGATGATGGCTTGCCCGGCAATGGCGATGGCATCCAGCGCGAACGCCAGCAGACTCCACAGCGACAGAATGATCTGATGGGCGGCTGCCTCGGTGTCGCCGAGCCGAGCCGCGATGGCGGTGGCGATCAGCAGGACGGCACGGAGCGAGACCGTGCGGATGAGCAGCGGTACACCGGCCTGGGCGCTGGCTCGGATGCCGGCGGCATCCGGTCGCAGGGACGCGCCGTGGCGCCGGGCTCCCTTGAGTACCACTGTGAGATAGGCCGCCGCCATACCGCACTGAGCGATCACCGTGCCCCAGGCGGAACCGGCGACGCCGAGTCCCGCTCCGTACACGAGGACCACGTTGAGCAGCGCGTTGGCTCCGAAGCCGGCGATCGCGACATAGAGGGGAGTCCGGGTGTTCTGCAAGCCGCGCAGCACACCCGTTGCGGCGAGCACGACGAGCATCGCCGGAATGCCGAGGCTGGAGATGCGCAGGTAGGTCACGGCGTGCGGGGCTGCCGTGGTCGAGGCCCCGAACGCCTCGACGACCCAGGAGGCCGTGGGCAGGGTGAAGGCGACGACGGTGAGGCCGAGGAAGAAGGCGAGCCAGATGCCGTCCATGCCCTGACGAAGTGCCGCCGGGAGGTCGTCGGCTCCGACGAGCCGGGCCACCGCCGCCGTGGTGGCGTAGGCAAGGAACACGAAGATGCTCACGGCGGTGGACAACAGGGCTGCCGCGACTCCGAGGCCGGCCAGTTGGGCCGTGCCCAGATGACCGATGATGGCGCTGTCGGCGAGGACGAAGAGCGGCTCGGCGACGAGGGCCCCGAAGGCGGGGAGGGCGAGGGCGATGATCTCGCGGTCATGCTGGCGCCGGGTGCGCGGCGGGGCCGGGGGAGCCTGGGTCATCTGCCCAATGTAATGTCCACAGGTAATGGATGCAATGCACTGCTGATCCTTACGCATGCGTCCCTCGTCACGGCTCGGGGGAGGACGTTGCGCCGAACTCGCGCTGCCGGGGGAAGTTTTTCTCCCCCACAGCCCGTGGAAGGAAAGTGCCCAGGTCAGGAGTGGTTCTGCGGTGGGCGTATGAGTTTGTCCACACCGCTTTCCCCTGGTCCGTGCACAGGATCGCCCGGGTTCTCCACAGCATTGGGCTGTTCATGCACAGGCCCTGTGGATAACCAGATTGGCTGACGCCCCCGGGGGGCCTACCGTTATGCGGCGCCCGAGTGGGCGGCATGGCAAGGTCCGCCGGTGCGGACGGGAGGAGGTGGGCCGGTGAGCATCCCCGAGCCCTTGGACGACCCCTGGACCGACAGCGGGCCGAGCGACCGTCTTCCCGTCTCCCGCCGGCACGGTGACGGGGTGTCCGGAGAGGGCCGTGGAGGGTCCCGCGGCGGCCGCGGCCGGGGCCGGGGGCGCGAGGAGCAGCACGAGCGGGGTGGCGACGGAGCGGCCCCCTGGGACACCGGCGCGGCGGGCTTCGAGCGCGTCCCGCCGCAGGACCTGGACGCCGAGCAGTCCGTGCTGGGCGGCATGCTGCTCTCCAAGGACGCCATCGCCGAGGTCGTCGAGGTCATCAAGAGCCAGGACTTCTACCGGCCCGCCCACGAGACGATCTACCAGGCGATCCTCGACCTGTACGCCAAGGGCGAGCCCGCCGACCCCATCACGGTGGCCGCCGAGCTGACCAAGCGCGGCGAGATCACCCGGGTGGGCGGCGCTCCGTACCTGCACACGCTGGTGCAGACCGTACCGACGGCGGCCAACGCCGCGTACTACGCGGAGATCGTCCACGAGCGGGCCGTGCTCCGCCGCCTCGTGGAGGCGGGCACCAAGATCACGCAGATGGGCTACGCCGCCGACGGAGACGTCGACGAGATCGTGAACCAGGCGCAGGCGGAGATCTACGCCGTCACGGAGCAGCGCACCAGCGAGGACTACCTGCCGCTCGGCGACATCATGGAGGGGGCACTCGACGAGATCGAGGCGATCGGCTCCCGCAGCGGCGAGATGACGGGCGTCCCGACCGGTTTCTCGGACTTCGACGCACTGACGAACGGCCTGCACCCGGGTCAGATGATCGTCATCGCGGCCCGTCCCGCCATGGGCAAGTCCACGTTGGCCCTGGACTTCGCCCGCGCCTGCTCCATCAAGAACAACCTGCCGAGCGTCATCTTCTCCCTGGAGATGGGGCGCAACGAGATCGCGATGCGCCTGCTGTCCGCAGAGGCCAGGGTCGCACTGCACCACATGCGCTCGGGGACGATGACGGACGAGGACTGGACCCGGCTGGCCCGTCGGATGCCGGACGTCTCCCAGGCGCCGCTCTACATCGACGACTCCCCCAACCTGTCGATGATGGAGATCCGGGCGAAGTGCCGCCGTCTGAAGCAGCGCAACAACCTGAAGCTCGTCGTCATCGACTACCTCCAGCTCATGCAGTCCGGCGGCTCCCGACGGGCCGAGAGCCGGCAGCAGGAGGTCTCCGACATGTCGCGAAACCTCAAGCTGCTGGCCAAGGAGCTGGAGCTCCCGGTCATCGCCCTGTCGCAGCTGAACCGTGGTCCCGAGCAGCGCACCGACAAGAAGCCCATGGTGTCGGACCTGCGCGAATCCGGTTCCATCGAGCAGGACGCGGACATGGTCATCCTGCTGCACCGCGAGGACGCGTACGAGAAGGAGTCCCCTCGCGCCGGTGAGGCCGACCTGATCGTCGCGAAGCACCGTAACGGCCCCACGGCGACCATCACGGTCGCCTTCCAGGGCCACTACTCCCGCTTCGTCGACATGGCCCAGACCTGACCGGCCCGTTGGAGGGTCTCAGATCGCGTGGCACAGCCTCAGGCTCTATGGCACATCGGCGGCAAGCATGTCGCCTTCGTGGGACTTGCTGGTGTCCTGTCTTCATGAACGATCTGGCACCCCGGCAGGCCATGCGCTCGTCTATCTGACAGACGCGACGAGACAGGACAGCTGGTCGGGTTCTCACCCTTTCAGGCGACGGGGCTCCGGCTCGCTCCGCCCGTCAGTGCCCGGCTCACATCAAGTCGCGTCACGGGCGCTGGCGCCTCGTCTCGTACCTGGTCAGAACCACGCCGCAGGGAAGCGTCCGTGTCTCCACCAGGTGCAGGTTCACCCAGCTGTCCAGCGTGGTGAAGAACGGCGTGCCGCCGCCCACCAGGACCGGCGCCGTGGCTAGCACGTACTCGTCAATCAGCCAGGCCCGCATGGCCGCTCCCGCGAGCATCGCGCCGCCGATGTCCATCGGGCCGCCCCTTCGCGTCCGTTCCAGCTCCCTCAGCTGTTCGGAGCTCCAGTGGCTCAGAAACCAGATGCGGATCAGCGGGGTCGCGTTCGATACTCGTGCGAGCTCACGGAGGGGGAGGCGGAGACGGTGAAGCTTGCTGAGGCGCTGGCAGAACGTGCGGAGGCGACGCGGCGTGTGGAACAGCTACGAGCGCGCGTCGTCAGTAGTGCGCGATACCAGGAGGGGGAGACACCCGCCGAGGATGCCGCTCAGCTACTGGCCGAGGCCGGTGAGGTGCTGGATGCGCTGGAAACGTTGATCCGTCGGATCAATCGGACCAATGCGACCGTGGAGATGGGTCCGGAGGGGACGCTCACCGATGCCCTCGCACGCCGGGACGTCCTGCGGTTGCGTCACTCTGTGGTCACTGCGGCGGCGGACGCGGCAGCGGGCAAGGGCGAGCGGGGATACGGTCGGCAGCTTCGGTCCGAGCTGATGATGCTCTCCGCGCTTCCGGTCGCGGAACTGCGCGGTCAGGCGGATGAGATCGCCCGGGAGATCCGCGAGGTCGATGTGCGGATCCAGCGTACGAACTGGGAGGTCGACCTGCTGGACTGAGGGGTCCGGCAAGTTGGGACGATGTGGAGTAGGTAGCTGCTTCGGAGGCGTGCACACACCGAGGGCCGGCGGTTTTCCAGCCCACTCCTGGCGCGTGAAGAGCAACGCGGGGGTTCGACTCCCCACTATGACAGCGCAGCTCAGCACCGCGTACAGGTGACCGTGCACAGCGCACAGCACATCACCACGTGCAGATCCGGGCGGCGAGGGCGGGTTCGGGGCGTCCACATCGCAGCACCATGGAGAACGGCGAAGTCCGGCGGACGCTGTTGGCGACGCCAGCGGTTCTCCTGCGTCTGGGACCGGCCCCGCGGCGGCGGGTCGAGCGGAGTCCCCGTGCCAGCGTGGCGAACGATGTGCTGGGGGCAGCAGGGGTGACGGCCGCCGGACCGAGGCCCCGCTCCGTCGTGCTCGTTCCGTCGGAGTACACGGCGGACGATGGCCTGCGGTGATCGCGTGCCCGGGCGATGACACCAACGACATCGATGGCAGGACGTGGGGACCGGCGGGCTCGTCCTCACGCGCTCACCGGTGCTTCGCGGCGATATCGGTCGCTGCACCGGAGCGACGTGGCGGACGCGGGCGCCACGGAGGCGGGGGGCGTGCGTGCCCCGGGCGGGAAAGGGGTTGCCTCGCAGGGCGGTGGTCCGCAGGATGCCGCTCATGAAGACGAACCTCGTTCCGCTGCTCCCGCTGTCCACTGCTGGCGCCTCCCTGCGCCTCCAGCAGCAGTCGGACCTGCATCGGAGTGCGACGCTCGTGGCCCCCTGATGGGCGCGCTGGTCGCCGGCCTCGTGGCGGGGTACGGCATCGCCGTACCGGTGGGCGCCGTCGGCGCCTATCTGGTGGCGCTCACGGCACGGACGGGGCTGAAGGTCGGACTGTCCGCCGCGCTCGGGGTGGCCGCGGCCGACGGACTGTACGCGCTGGTGGCCGCCGCGGGTGGCGCCGCCCTCGTGCCGGTTCTCCAGCCCGTGCTGCTGCCCTTGCGCTGGGTCGCCGCCCTCGTCCTCGTCGGCCTGGCGGCGCGGAGCGGCGTGACCGCGATCCGCCAGTACCGGCTCGGGCAGGCGCAGGGTGGCTTCGTCGCGCAGGAGAATGCGGCCATGAGCGGGGGCCGGGCTTTCTTCGGCCTTCTGGGGATCACCTTGATGAACCCCGCGACCGTGGTGTACTTCGCCGCTCTTGTCCTCGGCGGTCAGGCGGTAGCCGAGCCGACGGTTCTGGAGCAGGTGCTGTTCGTCGGGGGCGCCTTCGGGGCCTCCGCCAGTTGGCAGGTGATGCTGGCCGGCGGGGGAGCCCTTCTGGGGAGGACCCTGACCAGCAGGCGCGGCCGCATGGCAACGGGGCTGACCTCCAGCGTCGTCATCGTGGCGCTGGCCGTTCATCTCCTTGCCGCAGCGGACTGACCACGCCCGGCATGGACCGGCAGGACCTCTGTTTCACGTGAAACATCGCCCCCGCCCCCCGTGGTTTCACAGCGCGAGCTTGAAGCCGAGATGGGAGGCGACGAAACCGAGGCGTTCGTAGAAGCGGTGTGCGTCGGTACGGGAAGCATCGGACGTGAGCTGGACCAGTCGCGCACCCTGCCGACGTGACTCCTCGACGGCCCACTCGATGAGTTGGGTGCCCAGGCCGTCTCCGCGCGCGTCGGCGTGGATGCGCACCGCCTCGATCAGCGAGCGTGTGGAGCCGCGTCGGGACAGACCCGGCACGATCGTCAGGTGCAGGGTGCCGATCACTCGTCCCTCGCGGACCGCCACGACGAGGTGCTGGTTCGGGTCCGCGGTCACCCGTGCGAAGCCGGCCAGGTAGGGAGACAGGTCATCCGGTGTCTCCCGCTGAGCGCCCAGAGGGTCGTCCGCCAACATCGCCACGATGGCAGGCACGTCCGCGGCGGTGGCCTTCCGTATTTGAAGATCGCTCATGGCTGCGACGTTACCTGCCGTGGGGCGGCAGAAGGGCATCTTCTGAGAGCTCGGGTCACCACCTCGGCGCTGGCCTCAGCCGATGGGGACGCATGCGGGAACCCGCGTGCCAGGGCCGTGTGTCAGCCCAGGTCGGGTGCGTGCATGGCCCGAACGCCTTCGATGTTGCCGTCGAGGTAGTGCCGCAACGACAGGGGCACCAGGTGGACCCCGGCGATGCCGACCCGTGTGAACGGGACCCGGACGATCTCGTACCCACCGATCGGCTCGTCGATCTCGGGACCGTGGCGCTGCCCCGGGTCCATGGATTCGAGATGGCAGACGAAGAAGTGCTGCACCTTCACTCCGGAGACCCCGCCGTTCTCGATGTGCTCCACCGTGTCCACGAAGCAGGGCACGACATCCGTGATCTTCGCGCCGAGCTCCTCGTGGACCTCCCGGTGCAGCGCGTCCACGACGGTGGCGTCCCCCGGCTCCACACCGCCGCCCGGAGTGACCCAGTAGGGGTCCATCCCGGGCTTCGTCCGCTTGATGAGGACGAGATCGTCTCCGTCGAGCAGGATGGCGCGTGCGGTGCGTTTGACCACTGGACGTTCGGTCATGGCTTCACCATCGCCCGCGTCGGACCATCTGAAACGCAGGAGCGGACCCCACCACTCCCGGTCATCACCCGACGGCTGCCTGCAGCCGCAGCCTCGGGGGCTGCGCGAGGGGGCGCGTGGCGGTCCGTACGGCCAGCCGAACCCGTCCTCAGCGGTGGGGTAGGGGCGGCTGGAGCCGCCGCTCCCACCCGGGGCCGGCGCCTGCCCCGGGTCTTCCCGCCCCCGGAGCGGCGCCGCCCCAGGTGCAGCCCCCGTGGTCGGGCTGCCGCCCCTTCGCGTGCAGCCCGCCGATGTCGGGGACGGTGCCTCCCCCGTCTCGTGCAGGCCATGACCGCACGGACGCCGACGGGCCGCCGTCGCCGAGGTGAGGCCCCGGTGTCGGGGCAACCAGCCTGGTGCGGAGGAGATGCGGGCAGGCAGAGCAGGACGGTCCGAGCCACGAGGGGAAGGCCCGAACCGTCCCTTCCGGGTGCGCCCCTACGGCGCCGCTGCCACGTCCAGGGCGCGCAGGACGTCGGCGAGCAGGTCCTCCGGGTCCTCGGCCCCCACCGAGAAGCGGATGAACCCCTCGGGCACGTCGTCCCCGCCCCACCGGCCGCGCCGCTCTGCCGTCGACCGCACGCCGCCGAAGCTCGTGGCGTCGTCGACCAGTCGCAACGCTCCGAGGAACCGCTCCGCGCGCTCCCGGTCCGGCAGCGTGAACGACACCACGGACCCGAAGCGCCGCATCTGACCCGCGGCGACCGTGTACGACGGGTCACCGGTCAGCCCCGGGTACCGCAGGCCCGCCACGTCGTCCCGGTCCGCGAGCGCCGCGGCCAGTGCCAGGGCGTTCCCGCACTGCCGCTCCACCCGCAGGTGAAGGGTGGCGAGGGACCGGTGAGCGAGCCATGCCTCCATGGGGCCGGGAATCGCCCCCACGACCTTGCGCCAGCGCCGCACGGCCGCCGCAAGCTCCGGGTCCCGGCAGGTGACGTGGCCGAGCAGGACGTCCCCGTGACCCGTGAGGCCCTTCGTGCCGCTCGCCACGGAGAAGTCGGCGCCCAGCTCCAGGGGGCGCTGGCCGAAGGGGGTCGCGAGGGTGTTGTCGACGGCGACCAGCGTGCCCTGGCTGTGCGCGGCCTGCACCAGCCGCCGTACGTCGCACACGTCGAGCCCCGGGTTCGACGGCGTCTCGATCCACAGGAGGCGCGCCCCCTCCAGGACCTCCAGTTGCGCGTCGCCACCGGTCGGCGCGGTCCGCACCTCGATGCCGTACGCCCCCGCTTGCTCGCGCAGCAGGGCCAGTGCCTGGTAGCCGTCGCTCGGCAGGACCGCCACGTCACCGGACCTGAGCTGCGAGAACAGCACCGCGGACAGGGCTGCCATGCCGGAGGCGAAGACCACCGTCTCGACCGGGGCGTCCGCCGCCGGCGCCTCCAGCTCCCCGATGGCGCGCTCCAGACGGGTCCACGTCGGGTTGTCGTCGCGCCCGTACGTGTACGGCCCGGTGGGCTCGCCGGGCAGGTGGTAGTGCGCGGCGAAGACCGGACCGGGAAGCGCTGCGGCGTACTTCTCGGGTTCCGGCAGCCCGGCCCGTACGGCTCTGGTGCCGTCGCCCCAACCGTCCGCCACGTCGGTCAGTCCCTGCCGTCGGGGAGGACGACGTTCAGCGCCCACGACACGACCGAGATGACGAGGCCGCCCAGGACGGCGGTCCAGAAGCCCTCGACGTGGAAGCTGAGGTCGAGCTTCTCCGCCAGCCATGAGGTGAGCAGCAGCATGAGGGCGTTCACGACGAGCGTGAAGAGCCCGAGTGTCAGGATGAACAGCGGCATGGTCAGCAGCTGCACGATCGGCTTGACCAGGGAGTTCACCACACCGAACAGCAGCGCCACGAGGAGCAGCGTGAGTGCCTGCCGGCTGGTGTCGTCCCCGGTCAGCGTGATGTCGTCCAGCAGCCAGATCGCGACCGCCAGTGCGCCGGCGTTCGCGAGCGTCTTGACGAGGAAATTCAACATGTGTCTGATCGTGGCAGACCCGATCGGCACAAGGCAGGGGCGAGGGCGAACGGTATGAAGGCATTCCGACTGGACGAGCTGGAGGCGGAGCGCGTCGCGAACGACGGCGCGTACCTGCAGTTCCTGCGCGAGCGCAGCATGTCGGTCGGGCTGTACGCGTTGGACGCGGGCGCCCTGGACCCGCAGCGGCCGCACAAGGAGGACGAGGTCTACTTCGTCGTCAGCGGCCGCGCCTCCCTCACGGTGGGGGCGGAGACGCAGACGGTCGGTCGGGGCAGTGTGGTGTTCGTCCCGGCCGGGGTCCCGCACAAGTTCCACCACATCACCGAGGACCTGCGGGTGATGGTGGTGTTCTCCCCGCCGGAGGGCTGACCCGTCGGCCCCGAGCCCGCGGGGAGGCGCCGGAGGCACGGGCCGGCTCGGAAAGCGCGTCGGTGGCACCGGCTCCCCCGGCGCGCGTGTCGGTGGCATCGGCGTCCCGAGAACGTGACCGTGGGCCCGGCCCTCCCCCGTGAGCAGGGCTGTGCCCCCGATCTCCCTAGGGGGCGGCTCAGGGGACTTCAAGGGATGGAGGGTCCCCGCGGGAGCGGTCGCCCCGCCTAGCATCGAGAACGTCGAGGCAGTGAAGCGGCGGATGAAGGAGTGTGAGGGGCGATGACGGCGATCAAGGAACTGCTCGCGGGGCTTCCCTGGTGGGTGAAGTGGGTGGCGATACCGGTCATCGCGGTGGCCGTCTTCGGCGGGATGATCACTTCCGCGATCTTCTTCGTGGTGGGCCTGCTGTTCAAGGTGCTGCTGTTCGTGGCCCTGGTCGGCGGACTGGTGTACGTCGTACGGAAGTTCACCGGGACGTCGTCGTCCTCGTCCTCCTCGTCGTCCTCGTCGCGCTCGGAGTGGTGAGGCCGCCGCTCCGTTAGCCCGGCCGGGGGAACGCCCCCGGTGGAACCCGCCCCCGAACGGAGGCTGCCATTAGAGTGGCAGCGCTTCCGCGGCCCTTGGAACCAGGGGCAGAGTGAACGCCTGACCAGCGGTTCGTACGACTACTGCTGTGGGCGAATGCCTGGGGGTGACCTATGGTCATGGCTTCGACTTCCGCTGCCCCGACGCTGATCGGCTCCGTGCAGCGGGCACTGAGACTTCTGGAGGCCGCGGGCTCCCATCCCGGAGGGGCTCCGGCCAAACAACTGGCGCGCGAGACGGGTCTGGCCCTCCCGACGGCGTACCACCTTCTGCGCACCCTGGCGTACGAGGGCTACCTGCTGCGCGACAAGGGCGTGTTCATGCTCGGGGAGTCGGCGCGGCGGCTGGCCGATGCCGGAGCTCTGCAGAATCGTCGCAGCAAGATCAAGGACTCCTTAGCGGACTGGCGGGACGCCATCGGCGTACCCGTCTACTTCGCCGTCTACCGGGACGGCGAGATCCAGCTCGTCGCCGTGTCCGACACCCCCGCGGCGCCCGCCGTCGACGAGTGGGCCGACTTCCGCGAGACCGGCCACGCGCATGCAATCGGCCAGTGCCTGCTGGGTCAGCTCGATGAGCGCTCCCGTGAGGACCACCTCGACCGCCACCCCGTCGAGGCGATCACGCCGTATACGGTGCGTGACCGTCAGATGCTCCTGGAGCGGCTGAACAGGCGAGGTCCGGCACTGCCGTTCATCGAACGCCAGGAGTACGCACTGGGGACCGTCTGCGCGGCCATTCCGATCGCTGCGGGCGACACTGCTGCGGCGATGGCCATTTCTCTCCCCCTCCACCAGGAGCACCGACTGCTTCCCGCAGTCGAACAACTACGCAACGAGACGGGAAAGCTCCTGGGCGCACTCGCGCTCTCTATCAGTATCTGAAAAATCACTCCTTGTGATCTGCGGGCGCGTGCAGGACCATTGCGGCACGAGGGCCAGGAGCGATCAATCCTGGCCGTTTTCACACCATGTGGCTTACACGGCACCAGCGGGGTACAGATGCGCGAGTCGGTTCAGGCCGAAGTCCTGATGAGCTTCGTCGTCTCGGAGGAGCTGTCCTTCAGGATCCCGGTCGAGCTCCGGTACGAGGGCAAGGATCCGTTCGCGGTCCGGATGACGTTCCACCTCCCCGGAGACGCCCCGGTGACCTGGGTGTTCGGCCGGGAACTACTCCTGGACGGGGTGAACGCCCCCAGCGGCGAGGGCGATGTCCGGATCGAGCCGGCCGACGCCGGTGACGATCTGTCGGACGTGCTGATCCGGTTGTGCGTGGGCGCCGACCAGGCCGTGTTCCGGGCGAGCGCACCGCCCTTGATCGCGTTCCTGGACCGCACCGACAGGCTGGTGCCGCTGGGGCAGGAGACGACGCTGGGCGACCTCGGGGGCGACCTGGAGGCCGCGCTGGGCCGCATCCTCGCGGAGAACGCGGGCTGACCCACCACCCGGTCCGTACGGCTGCGGGCCGGGCGACCGCGGCCGCATGGCCACCACTTGGGCCGGTGCCGCTGCAGGGCCGCCGCCTGCGACCGGGTCGGTACGGGGGCGGTCCGTCAGCGCTTCCGGCGGCGTCCTCGGCCGCTCCTGGGGGCCGGCGTGTCGCCGTCGCCCGTCCGCGGCCGGTCGGCCGACACCATGAGGGCGGCCAGCCCCGTGGTCACCGGCACGGACGCCACCAGGCCGATCGAGCCGACCAGCGTCCGCACGATCTCCTGGGCGACCAACTCGCTGTTGGCGACGGTCCCCACGCTGCTCTGTGCGATGGAGAACAGCAGCAGCAGCGGCAGGGCGGCGCCCGCGTACGCGAGCACGAGCGTGTTCACCACCGACGCGATGTGGTCCCGCCCGATCCGGATCCCCGCCCGGTACAGCGCCCGCGACCCCATCCGGGGGTCCGCCTGGTGCAGTTCCCACACCGCAGAGGTCTGGGTCACCGTCACGTCGTCGAGCACGCCCAGAGAACCGATGATGATGCCGGCCAGCAGCAGACCCGACATGTCGATCTCGGGGTACAGGCCGTGGATCAGTCCCGTGTAGTCGTCGGTGTTGCCGGTCAGGCTCGCCCAGCCGACGAACAGCGAACCGAGCAGCCCGATCAGCAGCAGCGAGATGAGCGTGCCCAGCACCGCCACCGAGGTGCGGGCGCTGAACCCGTGGCTCAGGTACAGGGCGATCAGCATGATGGCGCTCGCCCCGACCACCGCCACCACCAGCGGGTTCGATCCCTGCAGGATCGCCGGCAGGATGAAGAACGTCAGGAAGAGGAAGCTCGTCCCCAGCGCGACGAGCGCCATCACCCCGCGCAGACGCCCCACGGCGACCACGGCCAACGCGAAGATCACGGCCAGCAGGGCCAGCGGGAACTTCCGGTCGACGTCCGTCACCGAGTACTGGAGCTCCTCGGGCGCGTCGGGGGCGTAGGCCACGACGACACCCTGCCCCTCCTCCAACTGGCGGGGTGCGTCGGGCTGCACGATCTCCGTGAACGTACGGCCCTCGTGGGGGCCGGTCGTCACCTCGATGGTGGCGCGCTTGCACTCGCCCTGCTGGGCCCGGACCGCCTCACGGCCCTCCGGGGTGCTGGTGTCGCCGGTCGGCGGCACCTGTGCGACGTTCACGTCCTTGCAGTCGACCTGTTCGACCTTGACGACCCTGCCCTGCTCGGTCTGCCGGTCGAAGCCGACGCCGCTGCGTTCGTGGGCGGGGGCGCCGCCCGGCCACAGGGCGACGAGGCCCACGAGGACGGCCGTGGCGAAGGGGATCAGCACGGCTGCGATGATCTTGCGCAGGTGCTGCGAGACGGGCGCGGCGGGGGCGTGGGCGTGCGTGTGGACGTGTGCGAGAGCGTCGCCGCCCTGGCCCCGGCCGTCGTCGTGGGCGTGCCGGGAGCCCGGGTCGGTGCCCTGGTGGGGACCGTGATCCGGGTCCTGGTGGGGGCCCTGGTGCGGGTCGTGCTCCGGGTGCTGGTGCGAGGAAGTCACCGACCGATCATCGCAAGAACGCCAGGGGCCCCCTGTTCAGCATGGCCGGAAGGGCGCTAGCGTGGTGGCACCTTTGCACACGCGGGAGCTCGGAGCACCGGGCTGAGAGGGCGCTGACCTCCGTAGATCCGTACGGGAAGAGCTGCGCCGACCGCCGAACCTGTTACCGGGTAATGCCGGCGTAGGGAGTAGGTCAGGATGACCGTTCAGGACGCACGCACGCCTGCCTCCAGCAACGAGGAGAGCGGGAAGTCCATCGGCTGGCACAAGGGATACGTCGAGGGTTCGCGCCCCGACGTCCGGGTGCCGGTCCGCCAGGTGCACCTCACCAACGGCAAGGACGTCACGCTGTACGACACGTCCGGGCCGTACACCGATCCGAACGTCGAGACCGACGTGCGCCGCGGGCTACCACCCCTCCGGGAGAACTGGATCATCGCCCGCGGCGACACCGAGGAGTACGCGGGCCGGCCGGTCCGCCCGGAGGACGACGGCCTCAAGCACACCTCGCCGCGCGGCGGGCTGCGCAACCTCGACGCCGTCTTCCCCGGCCGTCCCCGGCAGCCCCGGCGGGGCCGCGAGGGCCGGCCGGTGACCCAGCTGGCGTACGCGCGCCGCGGTGAGATCACGCCGGAGATGGAGTTCGTCGCGGTACGCGAGAACGTCTCCGCCGAGGTCGTGCGGGAGGAGATCGCGGCCGGCCGGGCGGTGCTCCCTGCCAACGTCAACCACCCCGAGATCGAGCCGATGATCATCGGCAAGCGGTTCCTGGTGAAGGTCAACGCCAACATCGGCAACTCCGCCGTCACCTCCTCCATCGAGGAGGAGGTGGAGAAGATGACCTGGGCGACCCGCTGGGGCGCCGACACGGTCATGGACCTGTCCACCGGACGCAACATCCACACCACCCGCGAGTGGGTGCTGCGCAACTCCCCCGTGCCGATCGGCACCGTGCCGCTCTACCAGGCCCTGGAGAAGGTGGACGGCAAGGCCGAGGAGCTGACCTGGGAGATCTACAAGGACACGGTCATCGAGCAGGCCGAGCAGGGCGTGGACTACATGACCGTCCACGCCGGCGTGCTCCTGCCGTACGTGCCGCTGACGGCCCGTCGGAAGACCGGCATCGTCTCGCGCGGCGGCTCGATCATGGCCGCGTGGTGCCTGGCGCACCACAAGGAGAACTTCCTCTACACCCACTTCGAGGAGCTCTGCGAGATCCTCGCCCGGTACGACGTCACCTACTCGCTGGGCGACGGGCTGCGGCCGGGATCGATCGCGGACGCCAACGACGCCGCGCAGTTCGCCGAGCTGAAGACGCTCGGGGAACTCAACCGGATCGCGAAGCGCCACGAGGTGCAGACCATGATCGAGGGCCCGGGACACGTCCCGATGCACAAGATCAAGGAGAACATCGACCTGCAGCAGGAGATCTGCGAAGAAGCCCCCTTCTACACGCTCGGCCCGCTGACCACGGACGTCGCCCCGGCGTACGACCACATCACCTCCGGCATCGGCGCCGCGATGATCGCCTGGTGGGGCACGGCGATGCTCTGCTACGTGACGCCGAAGGAGCACCTCGGCCTGCCCAACCGCGACGACGTGAAGACCGGCGTCATCACGTACAAGATCGCGGCTCACGCGGCGGACGTGGCCAAGGGCCACCCCGGCGCCCAGGAGTGGGACGACGCGCTGTCGGACGCGCGGTTCGAGTTCCGCTGGGAGGACCAGTTCAACCTGGCCCTCGACCCGGACACGGCACGGGAGTTCCACGACGAGACCCTGCCGGCCGAGCCCGCGAAGACGGCGCACTTCTGCTCGATGTGCGGGCCGAAGTTCTGCTCGATGAAGATCTCGCAGGACATCCGCCGCGAGCACGGCGGTGACCTGAAGGCGGACGAGATCGAGGCCGGGATGGCGGAGAAGTCGCGGGAGTTCGCCGAGGCGGGCAACCGGGTGTACCTGCCGATCGCGGACTGACGCCGCCGGGCGGCGCCAGCGGCCGGCCGTGCCGGGGCGCCGCCCGGCCGGGCACGGCCGGCGCTGCGCCCGTCCATGCGCCGGGCGGCGCCTGCCCGTCGTGAACGGACGGACGGGCAGGCATGCCGTGTCCGGCGGCCGCAGACCGGCGGGCGGTCCGGTGCGGATCAGTCCGGCACCGGACCCGGACCCGTCGGTTCTGGCCCGGCGGGATGCGGGGTGCACGGACCGGCGGCCGCGGGGTCACGGCGCGCGGGCACCGGGGCGCGGGCCGCTTCGGGAAGCGGTGGCGGCGGCGGGTCGGCGAGGACGTCCCGGAGGAACGGGAGGATGCCGCGCTCCAGCAGGGCGCGGCGCCACGCCTCGCGGGCACGGGCGGTCTCGTCGAGCGGCCCGCCCCCCGCCCCCCGGGCCGTCGTCACCTCGTTGGCGCGGTTGCGCAGAGCCGTGACCAGGATGCCCACGATGGCCGCGAACAGCCCCGCGACGGCGACGGCGGCGAAGAACCAGCCCGCGCTGAGGAGCGGAGCCGCCACGTCCGGTGGCGGGTCCAGCATCTTCAGGACGAACCCCAGCAGGAGCCGGACGACCGCCGCCGATCCGGCAAGGACCGGTGCCAGCACGGTCACGACGACACCGAGACCCGCACCGGGCATGACCCCGTCGGCCGGAGCGCCCGGGTCCGGCGCAGAGGCGCTCACCCCGGGCCGTCTGCGGTGCTCCTCACGGGCCCGTACGAAGTGGGCGTACTCGGTCGCCGCCGCGGTGCTGATGACCGCGGAGGCGTCCAGGGCCAGGGCGCGGAGCTGCCCGGCGGTGAGCCGGCGACCGATCCCGGTCAGGGCCGGGTGGTCCCGCGCGGCGCGCAGGACGTCGTCGAGCAGCCGCTCGAAGTCGGCGCGGTCCTCCGGCAGCAGGTGCGGAGCACTTTTCACAGGCGATCCCCCGAGACTCCCGTGGGGCGCGGAACGCCCGCGTAGATACGGCAGTTGGGCACGCCGATCGTAGAGCCGCCACGGTGAGGCGTGACAGAGGGTTTACGGAAATCGCCTGGGACGGATGCGCTCAGTGAGCCAGCGGGAGCTCTTGGACGAGAAGTTTTCCTGCCATCGTGACCCCGCCGTCCATGGCGATGGCCAGCCCTTCGGCGTACACGTGGGGGCCGTCGACCGCGGGGCCGCTGTCCTCGTCGGGGCCGTCCTCGGTGCCGACCTCGCCGAGCAGGTACGGGATGGGGCTGTGGCCGTGCACCACACGCTGCCCGCCGTACGCCTCCAGCAGCTCGCGCACCGCCGCGGCGCCGCCCTCGTCGCGGAACGCGAACCGCTTGGTGAACTTGCGGAACAGGTCCCAGCACTCGTCGGCGTCGTTGCGGTTGAGGATCTCGTGGACGGTGTCGTTGACGTCCTCGACGGTCTGGCCGTACTCCAGGTAGGCGGTGGTGTCCGAGTGCAGGAGAAGGTGGTCGTCCTGGACGGTGACCGCGTCGAGGCGGGCCATCCACTGGAGGTGGACGTCCTGGAGGCGGTCCATGTCGCTCTTCTGCCCGCCGTTGAGCAGCCACGCCGCCTGGAAGGTGGCGGTGCCGGCGCCGGAGTTGACGGGGGTGTCGGCGAACCGCTTGGCGCCGAGCAGCAGCAGTTCGTGGTTCCCCATCAGGGCCTTGCAGTAGCCGCCCGCCGCGGCCGCCTCCGCGGACAGCCGCATCACGAGGTCGATCACCCCGATGCCGTCGGGGCCCCGGTCGGTGAAGTCACCGAGGAACCACAGCCGGGCCGTGCCGGCCGCCCAGTGGCCGTCGGCGTCGATGAGGCCCCGCTCGCGCAGGGAGACGAGCAGCTCGTCGAGGTAGCCGTGCACGTCACCGACCACGTACAGCGGGCCGGGGGTGTGGGCGCCGGGAGCCGTCCCGGGGGCGGTCGCGGGGACCGGTGGCACGGTCATGGGGACCTGGACGGTGTCGCCGCGGTTGATGACCGGCAGGTCCCGCTCCGTGGGGGTGTACCCCTCGGGGTAGTCGCCCTCCGGGAACGCGTTGCCGGGGTGGCCGTCCTCCGTGGCGACCGGTTCCGGCGCGCCCGAGGCGGCGGGGGGCTGCGGAGGGGGAGGCGCGCCGTGCTCCTGCACGGGCACCTGGGCGTACGGGGGTACGCGGAAGTCGCGCAACGTCGCTGTCCGCACCACGGGTCCCTGACCGGCCCCCTGAGTCATCGACCCCTCCACCACCGTCGCGACGCCCTACACCTCGCGGACCGGCCTGGTCGCGGCGGCCCGCGGTGTCGTCCGCCCATCATAGGAATGAGGCTTGTGCTGTGTGACGCACCAGGGGTGGTGAATCAAGGTGCACGCCTGGTTCACCGGCCGTTTCGCCCGAATTGGGAAGGTCTTGGGCGGGGGTTGCCGGGTTCGGGCCGGTGCGGCGCGGCACCGACCCGAACCCGCGCCGGCTCCCAGCCGGCCCCACCGCGGGCCGGCACCGGTTCCCCGTCCGGCCGGAGGCGCCCCGTCGGGCGTCCCCGGGGGCTCCTCGCGTGGGCGGAACCTCTCCGGCCGGGGGACCGGGTGCCGGGCGGCCTGTCACTCAGGCCGGGGCGACCGGGGCGGGCTGACCGTCGTGCGGGGCGGCCGCCGCTGCGACGACGTCCGGACGATCAGCTCGGTCGTTATCACCTGCTGGACGGGCCAGTCGGCGTCGAGCCCCTCGATGGCGTCGATCAGCAACTGGACGACCGCCGTACCGATCCTGCGCGGCTTGAGCGACAGCGTGGTGATGGGCGGCTCGGTGGCGGCGTACACCGCGGACTCGCTGCAGCAGACCAGCAACAGGTCGTCCGGGACCCGCAGCCCGTACCGCCGCGCTGCCGCCAGCAGGTCCGTGCCGTTGGGGTCGAACAGCCCGTAGACCGCGTCCGGCCGGTCGGGCCGGGCCAGCAGCCGGTCGGCGGCGACCGCGCCGGCGCACGGGTCGTGCGCGGGGTACGCCTCGTACACGGGGTCCTGCCCGACGCGCTCGCACCAGTTCAGGTACGCGGTCGTCGACAGGCGGGTGTACGTGTCCGTGGAGGTACCGGTCAGCAGGCCGATCCTGCGTGCGCCGGCCTCCGCCAGGTGGTCCAGCAGGCCGAGGACGGCGGCCTCGTGGTCGTTGTCGACCCAGGCCGTGACCGGCAGGGTGCCCGCGGGCCGGCCGTCGGAGACGACGGGGAGCCCTTGGCGGACCAGCTCCGCCACCACGGGGTCGTGGTCGGAGGGGTCGATGACCACGGTGCCGTCCAGTGCCACGTTCGACCAGACGTCGGCGGGGCTGCGGCGCGATGTCGCGGGCAGGATCACCAGGGCGTAGCCGCGGGCCAGGGCGGCGGAGGTGGCCGCTCTGGCCATCTCCGCGAAGTAGGCGAACTCGGTGAAGGTGAAAGGTTCATCCCCGTACGTCGTGACGGTCAGGCCGATGAGGCCCGACTTGCCGGTACGGAGGGTGCGTGCGGCCGCGGAGGGCCGGTAGCCGAGCCGGTCGGCGACCTCGCGCACGTGGCGGCGGGTGGCGTCGGGGAGTCTGCCCTTGCCGTTGAGCGCGTCGGAGACGGTCGTGATGGAGACGCCCGCCGCGGCGGCCACGTCCCGGATGCCCGCGCGCCCCTGCCGGCTTCCCCGGGTCTGTGCCCGGCTCACCTGGTGCTTCCCTGCTGCTGTCATGGCGAGCCGATAGTAGGGGGACGGCGGGTGGCTGGGACGGTCGCATATTCACTCGTTGACAGGCACGTTTCTGCATGGTCGCCTGCTGCCAACCCTATGGAATCGCAAGTCAGTTGCGGCCTTTCCAAGTGAGCAGCCGGTTGTCGGCGGGCATGTGCCAGGGCTCTGGACGAGGTTTCGAAGAGCCTGCAACTCACCTCTACGGGGGATGCGCGCCACGGCGCAGGCCACCGGCGCTCGTCGCATCCGTGCGCGCCCCCCAGGGGAGAGACCCGGGAGGAGACCGGAGTCATGCCTTCCCGGTCGGCCATTCGCAGGAAAGCGGAATCCTCATAAGGTGTGCAGTATCGGTTGGGACATACGGTCGAGGAGGACCACAGTGAGCGAGACCAGCCCCAAGCTGCGCGCCGTGCTGGACGGCATCCCCACGTACAAGCCGGGCAAGCCGGCGGCCGCCGACGGCACGATCGCCTACAAACTGTCCTCCAACGAGAACCCCTACCCGCCGCTGCCGGGGGTCCTGGAGAGCGCCCTGGCCGCGGCGCACGGCTTCAACCGCTACCCGGACATGGCCTGCACCGGGCTCATGAACGAGCTGTCGGAACGCTTCGGGGTGCCGGTGACGCATCTGGCGACCGGCACGGGCTCCGTGGGCATCGCCCAGTCGCTGGTGCAGTCCACGGCCGGCCCGGGCGACGAGGTGATGTTCGCCTGGCGGTCGTTCGAGGCGTACCCGATCATCACGCAGATCAGCGGTGCCGCTTCCGTGAGGGTGCCGCTGACGGCGGACGCCGTGCACGACCTGGACGCGATGGCCGCCGCGGTGACCGACCGCACCCGGCTGATCTTCGTCTGCAACCCCAACAACCCGACGGGCACGGTGGTGCGCCGCGCCGAGCTGGAGCGGTTCCTCGACCGCGTGCCGTCCGACGTCCTGGTCGTGCTGGACGAGGCGTACATCGAGTTCATCCGGGACGACGAGGTGCCGAACGGCATCGAGATCTACCGGGAGCGCCCGAACGTGGCGGTCCTGCGGACCTTCTCCAAGGCGTACGGCCTCGCGGGCCTGCGGGTCGGTTTCGCGATCGCGCACGAGCCGGTGGCGGCGGCACTGCGGAAGACGGCGGTCCCGTTCGGCGTGAGCCAGCTCGCGCAGGACGCGGCGGTGGCCTCCCTGCGCGCGGAGGACGAGCTGCTGGGCCGGGTGGGCTCCCTGGTGTGCGAGCGGAACCGGGTGTACGAGGCGCTCGTGGGCCAGGGGTGGACGGTGCCGGTGACCCAGGCCAACTTCGTGTGGCTGGGCCTGGGCGAGCGGACGGTGGAGTTCGCGGCGGTCTGCGAGGCGGCAGGTGTGGTGGTCCGGCCGTTCCCGGGCGAGGGCCTGCGGGTCACGATCGGCGAGGTGGAGGCGAACGACCTGTTCCTGCGGACCGCCGAGGCGTTCTACAAGGAGAAGTTCTGAGCATCGGAGGGCGGCCGCCCGGCGGCGCCGTCCCCGGTCCCGGGTGACCTGCGGTCCGCATCCCGTGCCCGGGGGCCCGGGCCGTCGCCCGGGTCCGCATCAGCGGTCCGTGTCGCGCGGTCCGTAGTCCGCGGCTAGCGGTGCCGGCCGCCTTGACCTGGGGCAGCCGCACCGCGGGCCGTTCCGCTGCCCGTCGGCCCGCGGGGCCGTTCTCGCGCCGGGCCCGCTCCCGGAGTGCTCGTCGGGAGCCGGTGCCGGGGGGCCGGTCTTGTGCTCGGTCGGCTTCCGGCCCGCCCGCGGGCTGGTTGCCTGCTTGGTCGGGGCGTCCGGCGCGCCTGCACGGCCGGCCTTGTGCGCGGTCCGCCCCCGGCCCGTCCGCCGCGCCGGTCCTCTCCTCGGTCGGCTACCGGCCTCTGCGGGCCGGGGGATCGGTCTGTCTAGCGAACCGTCGGCCTCCGGACGTCGAAGCCGGTGCGGGACGGTCCGTCCCGGCCTTCTCCGGACCGGTCCGAGAGCACGGCGGGCCACCGGATCGCAGCCGGTCGGTCGGGGAGGAGCGGCTTCCGGGCCGTGTGATGGTCGCTCCGGAGCGGGCGGGCTTTCGGGCGCGGTCGGTCCGGAGGCGGCCGGCAGCCGGGCCGTCGCCGCGCTCAGCCGCCGACCCGCTCCACGCGGACCGGGTCGCCGTCGCGGACCGTGGCGAGTACGTCCGGGTCCCCGTCGAGCCGCCCGAGGACGTTGCATGGGCTCGCCAGCCGGCATTCCTCCCCGTGTGAGATCGGCGTCGGGCCGTAGGGCAGAGCCAAGGCGTCGCCCTCGGTCCAGAACGCGACCGTGCCCGGCTGCACGACCTGGCGGGCGTCCGCTTCCAGGGCTGCGGGGACCGGTGTGGCGAAATACACCTCCTGCCCCCAGGTGCGGGCCGTCGAGGTGATCGGGAGGGCTCCCACGAGCGCCCTGCTCGTACGGGTTTCGCCCAGAGTGGCCGTCGTCTGGCCGCCCGGCCAGGAGATGCGGATCTGCATCCCTGGATTCAACAGGATGTTGAAACGCCGGGGAAGGGAGCCTTCGGAGGGACCCCCGGTTCCGCCTGCGGATTTCGTGTAGGCCATAATGGCTTGTGATTGTGAACGCATTCACAAGCGTGCCTGTTCCTCCTGAGATCGACTGGTATCCATCGGAAGCGCAGGAGGCCGAACGGGTGACGCGAGGACCCAGCCGCGTAGCGGGGTCCGCCGCCCCGGCCGCCAGTCGGGGTTCGAGGCCCCGGCCACCCGGCCGGGGTGCAAGGCCACGGCCCTGAGGCCGGGTGCAACGCTCCGGCCGCCGGGTCGGGGTGCAAGGCAGGGCTGCCGCCCGCGCAGCCCGTAAGGAGAAGATCGTCGTGGACCTGGCTCTGGCGCCAGAGACGCTGGCGCGGTGGCAGTTCGGTATCACCACCGTCTACCACTTCCTCTTCGTCCCCCTGACCATCTCACTCGCCGCCCTCACTGCCGGTCTGCAGACGGCGTGGGTGCGCACCAGCAAGGAGAAGTACCTCCGGGCGACGAAGTTCTGGGGAAAGCTCTTCCTGATCAACATCGCCATGGGGGTCGTCACCGGCATCGTGCAGGAGTTCCAGTTCGGCATGAACTGGTCGGACTACTCACGCTTCGTCGGTGACGTCTTCGGCGCACCGCTCGCCTTCGAGGCGCTGATCGCCTTCTTCTTCGAGTCCACCTTCATCGGCCTGTGGATCTTCGGCTGGGACAAGCTGCCGAAGCGGATCCACCTGGCCTGCATATGGATGGTGTCGATCGGCACGATCCTCTCCGCGTACTTCATCCTGGCCGCGAACTCCTGGATGCAGCACCCGGTCGGCTACCGGATCAACGAGGCCACCGGCCGTGCGGAGCTGACCGACTTCTGGGCGGTCCTCAGCCAGAACACCACCCTCACCCAGGTGTTCCACACCATGTCCGCGGCCTTCCTCACCGGCGGCGCCTTCATGGTCGGCATCGCCGCCTACCACCTGGCCCGGCGGAAGCACATCCCGGTGATGAAGACCTCGCTCCGGCTCGGCCTGGTCACCGTGGTCGCCGCGGGCATGCTGACCGCGCTCAGCGGCGACATCCTCGGCAAGGTCATGTTCCAGCAGCAGCCCATGAAGATGGCCGCCGCGGAGGCGCTCTGGGACGGCGAGGCACCCGCGCCCTTCTCCGTCTTCGCGTACGGCGACGTGGACAAGGGCCACAACAAGGTCGCCATCGAGATCCCCGGTCTGCTGTCCTTCCTCGCCAACGACGACTTCGACTCGTACGTGCCCGGCATCAACGACACCAACGAGGCTGAACAGGAGAAGTACGGGCCGGGTGACTACCGTCCCAACATCCCCGTCACGTACTGGTCCTTCCGCTGGATGATCGGCTTCGGCATGGCGTCCTTCAGCCTGGGGCTCCTCGGCCTCTGGCTGACCCGCAAGAAGTTCCTGCTCCCGAAGGCCCACCGGGTCGGCGAGGAGGAGGTGCCGCACCTGGTGCTCTTCAAGAAGCCGCTCAGCCCGAAGCTCACCCGTCTCTACTGGTGGGTCGCCCTGTGGACGCTGGCCTTCCCGCTCATCGCCAACTCCTGGGGATGGATCTTCACCGAGATGGGGCGCCAGCCCTGGGTCGTCTACGGCGTGCTGCGCACGCGTGACGCGGTCTCCCCCGGAGTCACCCAGGCCGAGGTCCTCACCTCGATGATCGCCTTCACCCTGCTCTACGCGGTGCTCGCCGTGGTCGAGGTCAAGCTGCTGGCCAAGTACGTCAAGGCCGGCCCGCCCGAGCTCACCGAGGCCGACCTCAACCCGCCCACCAAGATCGGCGGCCACGACCGCGATCCCGACCGGCCCATGGCCTTCTCGTACTGAGGGAGGGGAGACGCAACATGGAACTGCACGACATCTGGTTCGTCCTCATCGCCGTCCTGTGGATCGGCTACTTCTTCCTGGAGGGGTTCGACTTCGGGATCGGGGTGCTGACCAAGCTGCTCGCCCGTGACCGGGCCGAGAAGCGCGTCCTCATCAACACCATCGGGCCCGTGTGGGACGGCAACGAGGTGTGGCTGCTCACCGCGGGCGGTGCCACCTTCGCCGCCTTCCCCGACTGGTACGCCACCCTCTTCTCCGGGTTCTACCTGCCGCTGCTCCTGATCCTGCTCTGCCTCATCGTCCGCGGTGTCGCCTTCGAGTACCGGGCCAAGCGGCCCGAGCCGCAGTGGCAGAACAACTGGGAGCAGGCGATCTTCTGGACCTCCCTCATCCCCGCCGTGCTGTGGGGCGTGGCCTTCGGCAACATCGTGCGAGGCGTGAAGATCGACGCGTCGAAGGAGTACGTCGGCACGCTCTTCGACCTGCTCAACCCGTACGCACTGCTGGGCGGCCTCGTCACGCTGACACTGTTCACGTTCCACGGAGCGGTCTTCGCGGCGCTCAAGACCGTGGGCGACATCCGGGAGCGGGCCCGGAAGCTGGCCTTCGCCCTCGGCCTGGTCACGGCCGTCCTCGCGCTGTCCTTCCTCACGTGGACCCAGGCGTCACGGGGTGACGGCAGCAGTCTGATCGCGATGGGCATCGCCGTGGCGGCCCTCGTCGGAGCCGTCGGTGCGATCAAGGCGGGCCGGGAGGGCTGGTCCTTCGCGCTGTCGGGCGTGACGATCGCCGCGGCGGTGGCGATGCTGTTCCTGACCCTCTTCCCCGACGTCATGCCGTCGTCGCTGGACCCGGCGTGGAGCCTGACGGTGACGAACGCCGCGTCCAGCCCGTACACCCTGAAGATCATGACCTGGTGTGCCGCGATCGCCACCCCGCTGGTGCTGCTCTACCAGGGGTGGACCTACTGGGTGTTCCGCAAGCGGATCGGTACGCAGCACATCGCAGCCGACCCGCACTAGCGGCAGCTGAGCCTTCGGGGGCGTTGCTCTCAGGGGGCCGTTCAGGAGGAGATGTTTCACGTGAAACCGATCGACCCGCGCTTGCTCCGATACGCCCGAGCCACCCGCTTCTTCCTCGTGGCCGTGGTCCTTCTCGGGCTGCTCGGAGCGGTTCTGGTCATCGGTCAGGCGATGCTCATCGCCGAGATCGTCGTGGGAGCGTTCGAGCGCGGGATGGACGCGTCCGCGCTCGGCACCCCGCTCGCGCTGTTGGCGGCGGTCGCGGTCGGCCGGGCCGCGGTCTCCTGGCTGACCGAGCTCGCCGCGCACCGGGCGAGCGCCGCCGTGAAGTCGGAGCTGCGGGGGCGGCTGCTGGAGCGGGCCGGTGCGCTCGGGCCGGGCTGGCTGAGCGGGCAGCGGACCGGCTCCCTGGTGGCCCTGGCCACCCGCGGTGTGGACGCACTGGACGACTACTTCGCGCGCTACCTGCCGCAGCTGGGTCTCGCCGTGGTGGTCCCGGTCGCGGTGCTGGCGCGGATCGTCACCGAGGACTGGGTCTCCGCCGCGACCATCGTGGTCACCCTGCCGCTGATCCCCCTCTTCATGGTGCTCATCGGCTGGGCCGCCCAGACGCGGATGGACCGGCAGTGGGCCCTGCTGTCCCGGCTTTCGGGCCACTTCCTCGACGTGGTGGCCGGGCTGCCGACCCTGAAGGTCTTCGGTCGGGCGAAGGCCCAGGCGGAGTCCATCCGGGCGATCACCTCGGACTACCGGCAGGCCACCCTCCGCACCTTGCGGATCGCGTTCCTGTCCTCGTTCGCCCTGGAACTGCTGTCGACGCTGTCCGTGGCCCTCGTCGCCGTCGGTATCGGCATGCGCCTGGTCCACGGAGACCTGGACCTGTACACGGGGCTGGTCATCCTGATCCTCGCTCCCGAGGCGTACCTGCCGCTGCGTCAGGTGGGCACCCAGTACCACGCGGCGGCAGAGGGCCTCTCGGCCGCCGAAGAGGTCTTCGCGGTACTCGAGTCCGCCCCACCGCGTCCCTCGGGCCAGGGCGCGCCGGTGCCGGACGGGCCCGCGCGGATCGAGCTGGACACGGTGACGGTCCGCCATGAGGGCAGAACGGAAGCCGCCCTGAACCAGGCGTCACTGGTCGTCGAACCGGGGGAGACGCTCGCGCTGGTCGGCCCCAGCGGGGTGGGCAAGTCGACCCTGCTCGACGTCGTGCTCGGTTTCACCGTCCCCGTGTCCGGCAGCGTGCGGGTCAACGGCACCGATCTCGCAGCCCTGGACCCGGAGCGGTGGCGCGAGCGCATCGCGTGGGTTCCGCAGCGGCCGTACCTGTTCGCGGGGACCATCGCGGAGAACGTCCTGCTGGCCCGGCCGGACGCCGGTGCAGCGGCGGTGGCCGCCGCGCTGCGCGACGCGGGGGGGGGCTTCGTGGAGGAGCTGCCCGACGGCGCCGAGACCGTGATCGGCGAGGACGGCGCGGGGCTCTCCGCGGGGCAGCGGCAGCGGCTGGCCCTGGCCCGGGCGTTCCTCGCGGACCGGCCGGTCCTCCTGCTGGACGAACCGACGGCCGCTCTGGACGGCGCCACCGAGGCCGCCGTGGTGGACGCGGTCCGGCGACTGGCCGCCGGGCGGACCGTCCTGCTCGTCGTCCACCGCCCTGCGCTGCTGGCGGTGGCGGACCGCGTGGTCACCCTCCTGCCCGACGGCGGTCGGCAGCCGCAGGACGCAGGTGCCCCCTTCGGCGGTGCCGCGGCTGCGGGCACGCCGCCTGTCGACTCCTCCGTGGGCGGCGACATGGTCGACGACGCCTTCGGAGTGGTGGGCGGCCTGCGGTCGGGGCAGCCAGGACCCGCCCCGGCGCCGGTCGCGGGCTGGGAGGACGTGCCGTACACCGAGCGGAAGGCATCCGCTCCGGAGCGGACCCGGGCGTTGGCCCGGGTGCGTGCTTCCGCCAGCGCGCTGCGCGGGCGCCTCCTGCTGGCGCTGCTGCTCGGCAGCCTCGCCCTCGGTTCGTCCGTGGGGCTCATGGCGGTGTCGGGGTGGCTGATCTCCCGCGCCTCCGAGCAGCCGCCCGTCCTCCACCTGATGGTGGCGGTCACGGCCACACGCGCCTTCGGTATCGGGCGGGCCGTCTTCCGGTACGCCGAGCGGCTGGTCTCCCACGATGCCGTGCTGCGCATGCTGGCCGAGCTGCGGGTCGCCGCGTACCGCCGACTGGAGCGGATCGCTCCTGCGGGCCTGCGCCGCAGCCGCCGCGGTGACCTGCTGTCCCGGCTCGTCGCCGACGTGGACGCCCTTCAGGACTACTGGCTGCGCTGGCTGATGCCCGCGGGCACCGGGCTCGCCGTGGGGGTCGGCGCGGTCGCGTTCACCTCCTGGCTGTTGCCCGAGGCCGGGGCCGTACTCGCGGCCGGGCTGCTGGTCGCCGGCGTCGTCGTGCCCGCCCTGGGCGCGGCGGTCTCCCGGCGCGCCGAGCAGCGGCTCGCCCCGGCACGCGGCACCCTCGCCGCCCGCGTCGTCGAACTGCTGCGGGGGTGCGCCGAGCTCACCGTGGCAGGTGCGCTGCGCAGCCGTCTCGACCGGGCGCGGGAGGCGGACGGGGAACTCACGCGGATCGCGGCACGCCAGGCGACCGCTGTGGCAATGGGCGGCGGGCTCGTCGCTCTGGTCACCGGGCTGACCGTGGTGGCCTCCGCGCTGGTCGGGGTGCAGGCGGTGGCGGACGGCAGGCTCGCGGGGGTGGCGCTCGCCGTGGTCGTGCTCATCCCGCTCGCCGCGTTCGAAGCGGTGACGGGGCTGCCGCTCGCCGTGCAGTACCGGCAGCGTGTGCGGCGCAGTGCGGAGCGGGTTCACGACCTGCTCGACGCACCCGCCCCCGTACAGGAGCCGGCACGGCCCGCGCCCCTGCCTGAGGCTCCGTTCCCGCTGGAGCTGCGCGGGGTCTGCGCGCGCTATCCCGGACAGGAGCGGGACGCACTGCACGGCTTCGACCTGCGGCTGGAGGAGGGGCGGCGGGTGGCCGTCGTCGGGGCGTCCGGCTCCGGCAAGACCACGCTCGCGCAGGTGCTGCTGCGGTTCCTGGACGTCCGCGACGGCACGTACCGGCTCGGCGTCGGCGGCACGGACGCGGCGCGGCTCGACGGGGACGGTGTGCGGAGGCTTGTCGGCCTGTGCGCCCAGGACGCCCACCTGTTCGACAGCTCCATCCGCGAGAACCTGCGCCTCGCCCGGACCGGTGCGAGCGACGAGGACCTGCGCCGGGCACTGGCGGCGGCGCGGCTGCTGGACTGGGTGGACGCGCTGCCGGAGGGGCTGGACACGCTGGTCGGCGAGCACGGGGCGCGGCTGTCGGGAGGGCAGCGGCAGCGGCTCGCGCTGGCCAGGGCCCTGCTCGCCGACTTCCCCGTGCTGCTGCTCGACGAGCCGGCCGAGCACCTGGACCTCGCCACGGCGGACGCGCTCACCGAGGACCTGCTGCGGGCCACGCAGGGACGTACGACCGTGCTGATCACGCACCGGCTGCGGGGTATCGACGCGGCCGACGAAGTCGTGGTGCTGGACGCGGGAAAGGCGGTCCAGCGCGGCCCGTACGCGGAGCTGGCCTCGACGGACGGGCCCCTGCGCCGCCTGCTGGAGCAGGAGCGCGCGGCGGACGCGGAGGCGCTGCGGCTCCCGTCCCGAGGACGGTGACGGATACGGCGCCGGAGCCGGTGCACGCCCTCACCTGGCGGACGGCCGCGGCCGGCGCGGTGAACGGGCCGGTCGGCGGGCGAGGGCCGGATGAGCGTGCGGGGCTGGGCCGGATGGCGGTACGGCTGTAGGCCGCACGGCGGTACGGCGGTGGCGCGTGGCCGCCATGCGCCGCGCGGGAGCGGCCGAGGGGCCACCATCCCACGGTGTGCCTCTCCCACGATCGGCGCTCGCTGCTCGTGCCGACGCCGTCCGCCCCGCCCACCGTCCTCCTCGTGGCCCTGCTCGCCCTCGTGGCGCTGCTCGGCCACCCGCCTGCCGCTGCCGGGGCGGCGGCTCGGGCGGGCGGCTCCGACGGACCCGCCATGAGCAGCCGGGTGGCGGGGCTGTACGCGGAAGCGGCCCGGGTCACCGAGGAGTACGAGGAGGGTCGCCGTGCCGCCGACGACCAGCGGGCCCGGGTGGCACGCCTGCGGGAGGAACGGGACGCCCGGCGGCGTGAGGTGCGGCGGCTTCGGGCCCGGGCGGGCGAAGTGGCGAGGGCGCAGTACCGGGCCGGTGGCTCCCTTGCGGTGACGGCGCGTCTGCTGACGGCCCGGGACCCGGAGTCCGCGCTGCGCGCCCAGGGCTCCGCACGGCAGGCCGGTCAGGCGGTGGGCCGGCTGATGGAGGCCGCGGGGCGGGCCGAGCGGCGGCTCACGGTGGCGGAGCGGCAGGCGCAGGCTGCCTGGCGGGACCTGGAGGCGAAGCAGACACGGCTCGCCGGGGTCCGGCGGGATCTGGAAACCCGTCTGGAGCAGGCGCAGTGGCAGCTCCAGGCGGAGGCCGACCGCACGGTGGCGGCGGGTCGCTGCCCGCCGGCGGCGCGCCTGGAACAGCCCGGCCCTCCCCCGGCCGACCGGCCCTGGGTGGCACCGGTGGCGGAGCGCGACGGGTACCGGCTGTCCGCGGGTTTCGACCGGGCGGGTGCGCGCTGGGCGCACCGGCACACCGGGCAGGACTTCGCCGTCGCCATCGGGACGCCGGTGCGGTCCGTCGGGGCCGGGCGGGTCGAGTCCGTGTCCTGCGGGGGTGCGTTCGGCATCGAGGTGATCGTGCGGCACGCGGGCGGCTGGTACTCCCAGTACGCCCACCTGGCCGCCGCCGCCGTCGAACCGGACCGGTCGGTGGCGGCCGGCCAGTGGATCGGCCAGGCGGGGACGACGGGGAACTCGACGGGCCCGCATCTGCACTTCGAGGTACGGCTCACTCCGCAGCTCGGCTCGGGCGTCGACCCGGTGCGCTGGCTGCGCGACCACGGCGTGGAGGTGGGCGGCGGCGACCGCTGAGCGGTGGGGCGCTTGAGGCCCGCTGGGCGGAGGCAGCCGCGGGTGCGGGCGGCGGGGAGCAACGCCCGGGGCCGCGGGTGGGCGGCCTGTCCGCGGGGTGCGGGCCGACCCGCAGCCCGCGGAGTACCTCTCGCAGGCGACGGGCCGCAGGGGCGGTGGGGCGCGGGGCCGGGGTGGACGGCGGGCGCGCTGTGCCTCAGTCGGCGGCGAGGATGGCCTCGATCACCGCGGCGACGCCGTCCTCGCTGTTGGGGGCGGTGCGGCCGGAGGCGGCGGCGAAGACGTCGGGGTGGGCGTTGCCCATGGCGTACGAGGTGCCGGCCCAGGTGAGCATCTCGATGTCGTTGGGCATGTCCCCGAACGCGACGACCTCGTCCGCGGAGATGCCGCGCTCCGCGCAGCACAGTGCCAAGGTGCTGGCTTTGGAGACGCTCGTGTCGCTGGCCTCCAGCAGGGCGGTCGGGCTGGATCGGGTGATGGCGGCGTGTCCGCCGGCAGCGGTCCTTGCCACGGAGAGGAAGCCGTCCGGGTCGAGCTCGGGATGGAAGGCCAGCAGCTTGAGCAGGGGAAGCGGGTCGATGGCGCCGCCCTGGTCTGCTTCCGCCTCCTCCAGCAGCTTCTCGGCGGGGCCGATGACGCCCGCCGGGTCGAAGTGGAGCGGGGGGTAGTCCGGCTCGTGCTGGAAGCCGGTGCCGAACTCCATGGCGAAGGCCGTGCCCGGAGCGGCTTCCCGCAGCGAGTGCACGACGTGCAGCGCCTTCTGCCGCGCGAGGGCGCGGGCCTCGATGATCCGGCACCCGGCGTGCAGGTCGACGACGGCGGCCCCGTTGGAGCAGATCGCCAGGCCGTGGCCGTGGACGTGCTCGCTGACCACCTGCATCCAGCGGGCGGGGCGGCCCGTGACGAAGAAGACCTCGATGCCTTCCTGCTCGGCGGCGGCGAGCGCCGCGACCGTGCGGTCCGACACCGTCTTGTCGTCGCGCAGAAGCGTTCCGTCGAGATCGGTGGCGATCAGTCGCGGACGTCGGCGGGGCAGAGGACGGGGGCATGCGGCGGCGGTCGTCGTCGGTGAGGTCACGTCGCTCATTCTCCCGCACGACCACCCCTCGAAGTGCACGGACGTGCGAAAGGGTGCGCATTTGAGCCGTGCGATCTTGCGAAGGCACACGAGGGAGGAAACGGCGGAAACGCCAGGAAAGACGTGGTGCCCGGCATGGCCGCGTGCCACAAGCGACCCCCGCGCCGCATGGGGCCCCGTAGGCTTTCGCGTATGAGTATGCGCCTGAGTACCGTGATCCTGCCCGTGCGCCGCTGGCACGAAGGGGGCCGCGATCAGTGGACGCGCGCCGAGGAACTCGGCTTCCATGCCGCATACACCTACGACCACCTGTCCTGGCGCAGCTTCCGCGACGGCCCCTGGTTCGGCGCGATCCCGACGCTGACCGCCGCGGCCGCCGCGACCCGCAGCATGCGCCTCGGCACGCTTGTGACCTCGCCGAACTTCCGGCACCCCGTGACCCTGGCCAAGGAACTGATCTCGCTCGACGACATCTCCGGCGGCCGGGTCACGCTCGGGATCGGTGCGGGCGGCAACGGCTTCGATGCCACCGCGCTGGGCCAGGAAGCCTGGTCTCCGCGTGAGCGTGCCGATCGGTTCGCGGAGTTCGTGCCGCTTCTGGACCGGCTTCTGACGGAAGACGCCGTCACCCAGGAGGGGGCCCACTACTCGGCCCTGGAGGCCAGGAACGTGCCCGGCTGCGTCCAGCGGCCGCGGCTCCCGTTCGCCGTCGCCGCCACGGGGCCCCGCGGTATGCGGCTCGCCGCACGGCACGGCCAGGGCTGGGTGACCACCGGCGACCCGAAGCTGTACGAGGACGGGACCCCGGAGCAGTCCCGGGAGGCACTGCGGCGGCAGGTCGAGCGGCTCGGCAAGGCATGCGCCGAGGAGGGGCGGGACGTGGCGGAGCTGGAGAAGGTCCTGCTCACCGGGTTCACCCCGGACCGCGGTGCACCGATGAGCTCCCTGGACGCGTTCGTGGACTTCGCGGGGAGGCACAGGGAGCTCGGCTTCACCGAGATCGTCCTCCACGCGCCCATCCCGGACTCGGACTTCGCCGCGGACCAGGAGGTCTTCGAGCGGATCGCCACGGAGGGCCCGAAGCAGCTGGGCTGATCTGCTGCCGGACCGGGGCGGTCACTCCGGTGGGGCGCGCCGCGGCACGGGCGGTCTACTCCCGGAAGCGGAGGTATCCCGGCGGTACGGCGTCGGTGAGCCAGACACCGTTGGCGCTGACGCGGAAGACGTGGCCGTCCTCGTGCATGGTTCCCGCCGCCACCGACAGGACGACGGGCCGGCCGCGACGCGCTCCGACGCGGCTCGCCGTCTCCCGGTCCGGCGACAGGTGGACGTGGTGGCGGGCCATCGGGCGCAGCCCCTCGGCGCGGATCGCCGCCAGGTTCCCGGCCACGGTGCCGTGGTAGAGGTAGCCCGGCGGGGCGGCCGGGGGCAGATCCAGGTCGACGGCCACGGTGTGGCCCTGTGCGGCCCGGATCCGGTCGCGGTCCGCGTCGAGGGTGAAGCGGCGTTTGTCGTTCACGGCGACGACGTGCTCCAGCTCTGCGCGGCTGATCCGCATGCCGTGCTGCTCCATCGCCCGCAGCAGGTCCGTGACCGCCGCCCAGCCCTGCCGGTCCAGGGTCAGACCGATCCTCTCCGGCTGGTGGCGCAGGTGCTTGGCGAGGTACTTCGACACCTTCACGGCGCGGTGTTCGTCCATGGCGGCAGGGTGGCAGCCGCTGCCCAGGGACGCCACCGGCTTGTGGTGTCGGGAATCACAAGCCGGAGCGTGAGATTCTTCGCCGCTGAGGTTTGGTCCACAGCCAACTCCCTTTATCCACAGGGGTGGGGGCGAGTTCTGTGGACAACGGGCCTTGTTCACTGCTCCTTTCCCGGCGACTCCGCCAGTGCGTCGTACACGGTGGGGTTGCCCCTGCCGTCCCGCCCGTCCCTCCACGCCTCCGTGAGTGCGTCCAACGTCCTTGCGTGCACCTCGCGTTCGGCCGCCGCGGCGATGAAGGGCGCCACCTGCTCGGCGCCCACCAGGTCCTGTACGGCCCGGACCGTCTCGGCCGGGAGTGCCACAGCCCACGGTTCGCGCTCCGGCCCGCCCGCGACCTCCGGAGACAGGTGCCGCCGCAGGTGGCGGGGGGCGAACGTGCGCATGGCCCGGGCCAGTTCCGCGTCCACCGTCTGCTGAGCGAGCGGCCGCAGCCGCCGCACCAGCTCCGCCGCCTCCGTCGCTTCGGCGTCGCTGGGCGGCCGGTGGCCGAGGTAGCGGGCGAAGACGTGCTCGGTGGTGAACTCCAGGAACCGGGTGGCGATGTGCTCCACCTGGGCGCGCAGCTCCCGGAGGTGCCCGGCGATCGCCAGCAGGGGAACGCCCGCCGCGTACAGCTCGACCGCGACCGACAGCTCCTGCGGGCTGGGCACCAGGAACTCGTCGTCCCGGCCGGGCACCGGCTCCAGCACGCCGAGGGCGACGGCCTCGCGGACCGCGCGCTCGTCCGGCACGCCGCCGAACCTCTCGTCCAGTTCCGCGCGCGTGATCCGGTCCACCTGCTCGTCCGTCCACGGCCCGTCCACCTCGGCCACCAGGCCCAGCACCCCGCCGAGGCCGCGGCCCGCGTCCCACGCCTCCAGCAGCTCCTTGATCGAGGCCAGGGTGTAGCCGCGGTCGAGCAGGTCGGCGATCTGCCGCAACCGCGCCAGGTGGGCGTCCCCGTACACGTTCGCCCGGCCACGCCGCTCCGGACGGGGCAGCAGCCCGCGGTCCTGGTAGGCCCGGATGGTCCGTACCGTGGCGCCGCTGAGATGCGCCAGGTCCTCGATGCGGTACTCGGCCGTGGCCGGCTGATCAGCCGTGGCCGACCGTTCGTCCCGGGCGGATCCCCGAGCCCCTGCCGCGGATCGGCCAGGGGCGGCCGGGCCGGTGGTGGCCCGCCCTTCCGCGGTCCGCGGCGGGGCTCCGGCACCCGGCTGACTCCCTCCGGCCGACGGCGCCACGGAGGCGGAGGAACCGCGGGCGGCCGAAGACCAGTCGGAGGCGGAACCGGAGGGCGCGTGGGAGGCCCGACCGGTGGTCGAGGGCCGTTCGCCTGAGGGCTGGCCTGCGGCCGGGGGCTGTCCGCTGCGAAGTCGGTCTGCGGCCGGGGGCTGTTCGACGGCGCCCAGCCGCTCGGCCTCTGTTCCTTCCGTTCCTTCCGCCCCCGGCGCCGGCTGCGCGGCCGCGGTCGACCGCCCGGCCGGCGGCTGCCCGCCTGCCGGGTCTCCGTCTGCTGGCTGTGCGGACACGCCCACTCCCTACTGCACCGGTCCCCCCTGCCAGGGATGGTACGTACGGTCCCTCCGTCGCCGCCGGGCGCGTCCGCGGCCGGAGCGGTTCACAGCGGGGGATCCAGCCGGGCCAGGGCCCGCAGCGCAGCCGGTGCGAACCGGGATATCAGATGCGCGCCCCGAGCCTCCGGCGTCACCGGAACCACCGCCCGGTTCTCCGCCACGGCCCGCAGCACCGCGTCTGCGACCTTCTCCGGGGGGTAGTTCCGCAGGCCGTACAAGCGGCTGGTCCGCTCCCTGCGGCTGCGCTGCTCCTCCTCCGACACCCCGGCGAACCTCGCGGTGGCCGTGATGTTCGTGTTGACGATGCCCGGGCAGACCGCCGTGACGCCGATGCCCTGCCCTGCCAGCTCCGCGCGCAGGCACTCGCTGAGCATCAGCACCGCGGCCTTCGACGTGCCGTACGCCGACAGCACCTTCGACGGCTGGTACGCGGCCGCCGACGCCGTGTTCACGATGTGCCCGCCCTGGCCGCGCTCCGCCATCTGCCGTCCGAAGACCCGGCAGCCGTGGATGACGCCCCACAGGTTCACGTCCAGAACCCGCTTCCAGTCCTCGGTGGTGGTGTCGAAGAACGAACCGGAGAGACCGATACCGGCGTTGTTCACCAGCACGTCCACGACGCCGTACTCCGCGGCGACCCGGGCACCGAGCTTCTCCACCGCCTGCTCGTCGCTCACGTCCGCCACCTCCGGCCAGGCGGCCGGTGCCCCGACGAGCCTCGCCAGCTCGGCGGTGCGGGCCGCGCTCTCCGCGTCGCGGTCCACGGCGACCACTCGGGCGCCCGCCTCGGCGAACGCGAACGCGGTGGCCCGGCCGATGCCGCTGCCCGCCCCCGTCACCAGCACCAGCCGGCCGCCGAACCGGTCCGCGTACCGCCGACCGGAGGCGACGGGCTCCGGCAGGCCGGACGGGCCCTGTTCCCGTGGGTCGTGCTCCGCGACGAACTCCGTGATGCACGCCGCCAACTGGTCCGGGTGCGTGCGGGGCGCCCAGTGCTTGGCCGCCAGGGTGCGCCGCACGAGGCGGGGCGCCCACCTCGCCAGGTCGTCGAAGAGCCGCTCCGAGAGGAAGGCGTCCCCGGTCGGCGTGATCAGCTGCACCGGGGCGTGCGCGTAGGCGTCGTCACGGGGCCTCAGCAGCCGCGAGCGGACGTTGTCCCGGTACAGCCAGGCGCCGTGCGCGGCGTCCGACGGCAGGGTGGCCGTCGGGTAACCGTCGTCGGCCACCCCTTCGACGCGGCGCAGCAGGCCCGGCCACCGCCTGCCGAGCGGTCCCCGCCACGCCGCCTCCGGCAGTACGGGCGTGTGCAGGAGGTACACGTACCAGGACTTGGCGCCCTGCCCCAGCAGGTGGCCGACCCGCCGGGGGGTCGGCCGCGCCATGCGCTGTTTGATCCAGTGCCCGAAGTGGTCCAGTGAGGGACCCGACAGGGACGTGAAGGACGCGATGCGGCCCTCGGTCCGCGTCACCGTGGCGAACTCCCACGACTGCACCGACCCCCAGTCGTGCCCCACCAGGTGCACCGGCCGGTCCGGGCTGACCGCGTCCACGACCGCCAGGAAGTCGTCCGTGAGCTTCTCCAGCGTGAAGCCGCCCCGCAGCGGCGCCGGCGCCGTGGACCGGCCGTGGCCCCGCACGTCGTACAGGACCACGTGGAACCGCTCGGCGAGCCGCAGCGCGACCTCCGACCAGACCTCCTTCGAGTCCGGGTAGCCGTGCACCAGGACGACCGTCGGCCTGTCGGGGTCGCCCATCTCCGCGACGCACAGGTCCACCCCGCCCGTCCTCACCCGGCGCTCCCGCGCCCCCCTCAGCAGGCTCATGACGCTGCTCCCTCCTTGTTCCAGCGCCGCACGTGCGGCAGGTCGTCGTCCAGCCAGAAGGCGCTCTGCTCCGGGTCGCGGGAGTCCGTGACCACCAGGAGCTCCTCGAACTTCGCTCCCGTCCCGCGGAACCCGAGGTGGGGTTCCACCGCCCACAGCCCCGGCCTCGGCGGGTGGTCGGAGAAGCGCTGGGGCGACCACAGGGGCGACCAGCCTTCCCGATGCCCGTGCAGGGCGTCACTGGCCAGGCCCTTCAGCGACTGCGTGCCGAACCCGAACAGAGTCGGTGCCCAGCGCCGCTCGCGCACCCGGCCCACCTTGTGGGCGATCACCCCGAACGGGTAGGCGCGGTGCCGGTTGGCGTATCCCTGCCGCGCCATCAGCCGGTCCACGTCCTCGTAGATCTCCCGCAGCGGGCGCCGCTCCCGCACCTCGCGCAGGATGAGCTCGCGGTGCTGTCGCAGGTCGGCCGTGAGCTTGTCGTGCAGGGGGTGAGGGCCCAGGCAGCCGGAGTAGCCGATGTCCGCGGTGAACCCCCGGTGGATCGGTGCCATGTCGAGGATGAACGGCATGCCCTGCTCCAGTCGCCTGTTCGTCGGGAAGAACTGCAGCGGTACGCGGAAGCCCGCGAACGCGGTGCGGTCGCCGAACCAGGCGAACGGCAGGTGGAACCAGTCGCGCACGCCCCGCTCGCGCAGCCAGTCCCGCTGCATCCGCGCGGCCTCGCGCTCCGTCACCCCCGGTATCAGCTGCGCCGCCACCGCTTCCGCGCAGGCGTACGCGAGCCGCTGCACTTCTCTGAAGCCGCGCAGTCCGGTCGGTGTCGCCGTGTCCGCCACCCCTGCTGTCATGCCGCCCACCCTCCGTAGCCGACCCTTGCGGTACGTGTCCGTAACGTGACATCAATGAATGTGACAATGCCTGACGGCTACGTCAAGGGGCGTGCACGGCCTGTGGAAAACCTCCCGGAGGCGGGCGCCTCCGCCTCCCGTACGGGGTGGCGCGCTCCGCCGTACGCCTGGAGTCGGAGACGGATCCAGCCGCCAGGGCTGACGACCCCTGTGGCACGCGCCACTACGGTCGAGGCGTGACTGTGATCGTGACCGAAAGCCTCAGCAAGCGGTTCCCGAAGGTGACCGCCCTCGACCGGCTGTCGATGGACATCGGGCCCGGTGTGACCGGCCTGGTGGGCGCCAACGGAGCCGGTAAATCCACCATGATCAAAATCCTGCTCGGACTGTCGCCCGCAACCGAGGGCCGCGCCGAGGTCCTCGGTCTCGACGTCTCCAGCCACGGCCCCGCCATCCGCGAGCAGGTCGGCTACATGCCCGAGCACGACTGCCTGCCACCCGACGTCTCGGCCACCGAGTTCGTCGTCCACATGGCGCGCATGTCGGGTCTGCCGCCCACGGCGGCCCGCGAGCGCACCGCCGACACGCTGCGTCACGTCGGCCTGTACGAGGAGCGCTACCGCCCCATGGGCGGCTACTCCACCGGCATGAAGCAGCGCGTGAAGCTCGCCCAGGCCCTCGTCCACGACCCGAAACTCGTGTTCCTGGACGAACCCACCAACGGCCTGGACCCGGTCGGCCGTGACGACATGCTCGGCCTCATCCGCCGCATCTGGACGGAGTTCGGCATCTCCGTCCTGGTCACGTCCCACCTGCTCGGCGAACTGGAGCGCACCTGCGACCACGTCGTCGTCATCGACGGCGGCCGCCTCCTGCGCTCCAGCTCCACCAGCGACTTCACGCGGACCACCACGACCATCGCCGTCGAGGTCACCGACTCCGACACGCACCCCGACGGCACCACAGCCCTCCGCACCGCCCTCACCGCCGCCGGAGTCACCCTCCACGCGCGCGAAGAGGAGGGCCTGCCGGGCGCCGGCCACATCCTCCTGCTGGAGGCGACCGGTGAGGAGACCTACGACATCGTGCGCGACACCGTCGCCGACCTGGGCCTCGGCCTCGTCCGCATGGAGCAGCGCCGCCACCACATCGCCGAGGTGTTCCGCCCCGACGCGGAAGCCGCCGGCACGTCCCCGGAGGTGCGGGCCTGATGAGCGCCGACACCCACGGCGGGCAGCAGCCCGCCTCCCAGACCCGCATCCACAACATCGGGTACCGCAACTACGCAGGGGCCCGCCTCGGCCGCTCCTACGCGCGGCGCTCGCTCTACGCGCAGTCCCTGCGCGGCGCCTACGGACTGGGCCGCAGCGCCAAGTCCAAGGTGCTGCCCATGATCCTCTTCGGAGTCATGTGCGTTCCCGCGCTGATCATCGTGGCCGTCGCCGTGACCACCAAGATGAAGGACCTGCCGGTCGCGTACACCGAGTACGCGCTGATCATGCAGCTCGTCATCGCGCTCTTCGTGGCCTCGCAGGCACCCCAGTCCGTCTCCCGCGACCTGCGCTTCCGTACCGTGCCGCTGTACTTCTCCCGCCCCATCGAGCACACGGACTACGTCCTCGCGAAGCTCGGCGCGATGGCGTCCGCGCTGTTCCTGCTGACCGCAGTCCCCCTGCTCGTGCTCTACGCCGGCGCCCTGCTCGCCAAGATGGACTTCGCGGAGCAGACCGGCGGCTTCGCCCAGGGCATGGTGTCCGTGGCCCTGCTGTCGGTCCTCTTCGGCGGCCTCTCGCTCGTGGTGGCCGCCCTGACGCCTCGCCGCGGATTCGGCGTCGCCGCCATCATCGCGGTGCTGGTCATCTCGTACGGCGCCGTCACCACCGTCCAGGCCATCGCCTGGTCGACGGACAACCTTGACGCCGTCGCCTGGCTCGGCCTGCTCTCGCCGGTGACCCTCATCGACGGTGTCCAGACCGCGTTCCTCGGTGCCACCTCCGCCTTCCCGGGCGAAGAAGGCCCCGGTACCGGCCTCGGCGCGCTGTACCTGCTGGTCGTCCTCGCGCTCATCGCCGCCTCGTACGGCATCCTGCTGCGCCGCTACCGAAAGGTCGGGCTGTGACCACCCTCAACATCGACCATGTCTCACGGTGGTTCGGCAACGTCGTCGCCGTCAACGACATCACCATGACCATCGGCCCCGGCGTCACCGGCCTCCTCGGCCCCAACGGCGCCGGCAAGTCCACCCTCATCAACATGATGGGCGGCTTCCTCGCCCCCTCCACCGGCTCCGTCACCCTGGACGGCCGACCGGTCTGGCGCGACGAGTCCGCGTACCGCCACATCGGAGTGGTCCCCGAGCGGGAGGCGATGTACGACTTCCTCACGGGCCGCGAGTTCGTCGTCGCCAACGCCGAACTGCACGGCCTCGGTGCCGCCGAGGCCCAGCGGGCCCTGGCCACCGTGGAGATGGAGTACGCGCAGGACCGGCGCATCTCCACGTACAGCAAGGGCATGCGGCAGCGCGTCAAGATGGCCTCGGCCCTGGTGCACGAGCCCTCCGTGCTGCTGCTCGACGAGCCGTTCAACGGCATGGACCCCCGCCAGCGCATGCAGCTGATGGAGCTGCTGCGCCGCATGGGTGCCGAGGGACGCACCGTGCTGTTCTCCTCCCACATCCTGGAGGAGGTCGAGCAACTCGCCTCGCACATCGAGGTCGTCGTCGCCGGCCGGCACGCGGCGAGCGGCGACTTCCGCAGGATCCGCCGCCTCATGACCGACCGCCCGCACCGGTACGTGATCCGGTCCAGCGACGACCGCACCCTGGCCGCCGCGCTCATCGCCGACCCCTCCACGGCCGGCATCGACGTCGACGTCCGCGAGGGCGTGCTGCACGTCCAGGCCGTGGACTTCGGCCGCTTCACCGAACTGCTCCCGCGGGTGGCCCGCGCCCACGGGATACGACTGCTGACCGTCTCGCCCTCGGACGAGTCGCTGGAGTCGGTCTTCTCGTACCTCGTCGCGGCCTGAAGGGAGCCCCACGACCATGTACCACCCCACCGTCGCCCGGCTCACCTACCGGGCCCTGCTGGGCCGCCGCCGCGCCGCGGTCCTCTTCGTCCTGCCCGGGCTGCTGCTGTTCCTGGCAGTCGCCATACGCGTCGTCAACGGCCCCGACGACCAGGTCGCCGCGCACGTCCTCGGCGGGTTCGCCCTCGCCACGCTCGTGCCCCTGATCGGCGTCATCGCCGGCACCGGCGCCATCGGCCCGGAGATCGACGACGGCTCCGTGGTCTACCTGCTCGCCAAGCCGGTGAAGCGGCCCACGATCATCATGACCAAGCTGACCGTGGCGATCGCGGTCACCATGGTCTTCTCCGCACTGCCCACCCTCGTCGCCGGGTTCATCCTCAACGGCAACGGCCAGCAGATCGCCGTGGCCTACACGGTGGCCGCCCTGGTCGCCTCCATCGCGTACAGCGCGATCTTCCTGCTGCTGGGCACGGTCACGCGGCACGCCGTCGTCATCGGCCTGGTCTACGCCCTGATCTGGGAAGCGCTCTTCGCCGGCCTCATCTCGGGGGCTCGCACCCTCAGCGTCCGGGAGTGGTCGGCGGCCGTGGCACAGAAGGTCACGGGCGGCGACAGCGTGGTGTCCTCCGAGGTCGGGCTGCCGCTCGCGGTGGTGCTGCTGGTCGCGGTGACCGTGGCCGCCACGTGGTTCGCGGGCCACAAGCTGCGTACGCTGACGCTGGCCGGGGAGGAGTAGCCCTCGGACCGTGGAGACGTGACGGGTGGCGGAGTTGTCCACAAGGCCCCGCCCGTCCACAGAGGAGACGGGCGTCGCAGCGGTCTGCATGCCCCCGGGATTACTGTGGGCACGGGCGCGACCTCACGGCCCGCACGACCCGCACTCACATCTTGGGGAGCCAGCCATGACAGACCGCTTCGACGTCGTCGTACTCGGAGCCGGCCCCGGCGGATACGTCGCCGCGATCCGTGCCGCCCAGCTCGGAAAGCGCGTCGCGGTCGTCGAGGAGAAGTACTGGGGCGGCGTCTGCCTGAACGTCGGCTGCATCCCGACCAAGGCTCTGCTGCGCAACGCCGAACTCGCGCACATCTTCACCCACGAAGCGAAGACCTTCGGCATCAAGGTCGACGGCCAGGTCTCCTTCGACTACGGGGAGGCGTTCCGGCGCAGCCGCCGGGTCGCCGACGGCCGGGTCAAGGGCGTCCACTACCTGATGAAGAAGAACGGGATCACCGAGTTCGACGGCCGGGGCACGTTCGTCGACGCGAACACCCTGCAGGTCGCCCTCTCCGACGGCACGACCAGCACCATCGCGTTCGACCACTGCGTCATCGCGACGGGTGCCACCCCGCGGCTGCTGCCGGGCACGAGCCGCAGCGACCGCGTCGTCACGTACGAGGAGCTGATCCTCACCGAGGACGTTCCGCAGTCCGTCGTCATCGCGGGTGCCGGCGCGATCGGCATCGAGTTCGCGTACGTGCTGCACAACTACGGCGTGAAGGTCACCATCGTCGAGTTCCTCGACAGGATCGCGCCCCTGGAGGACAAGGACGTCTCGGCCGAGCTGGCCAAGCAGTACCGCAAGCTCGGCATCGACGTGATGACGTCGACGCGGGTCGACTCCATCGACGAGTCGGGACCGCAGCTGCGCGTCACCGTCACCACCAAGGACGGATCGCAGCAGGTGCTGGAGGCCGACAAGGTCCTCCAGGCCATCGGCTTCGCCCCGAACACCACGGGGTACGGCCTGGAGAACACCGGCGTCAGGCTCACCGACCGCGGCGCGGTGGATGTCGACGCCCGCTGCCGCACGTCTGTGCCGCACATCTACGCCATCGGCGATGTCACGGCGAAGCTGATGCTGGCGCACACCGCCGAGGCCATGGGCGTCGTCGCCGCCGAGACCCTCGCGGGCGCCGAGACGATGGAGCTCGACTACCCGATGATCCCGCGGGCCACCTACTGCCAGCCGCAGATCGCGTCCTTCGGCTGGACCGAGGAGCAGGCACGGGAGAAGGGCTTCGACGTCAAGGTCGCCAAGTTCCCGTTCAGCGCGAACGGCAAGTCGCACGGCCTCGGCGATTCGACGGGCTTCGTGAAGCTCATCAGCGACGCCCAGTACGGCGAGATCATCGGTGCCCACCTGATCGGGCCGGACGTGACGGAACTGCTTCCCGAGCTCACACTCGCCCAGCAGTGGGACCTGACGGTCCACGAGGTCGCACGCAACGTCCATGCGCACCCGACGCTCGGCGAGGCGGTCAAGGAGGCCGTGCACGGCCTGGCCGGCCACATGATCAACATGTGAGTCGTATTTCGGTGGCGTACCGCCGGCTCTCCCCGGCACAGTGGTGTCCGTACCGACGCACGGACACCACGAGCCGGGGAGGAGCGAGACGTTGACCCGGGAGAGCACGAGTCCGTCGAGTTCCCCTCAGGGCAGCGCGCGGCAGGCACCGGAGTAGTCACCCGACTCCCGGACCGTCTGAAGCAGCTGCCCGGGGCGGCCGCTTCGAGCGCGCGTACCGACCCGTACGCGCGGGCCGCCCCTCCCGGAGGATTGGCCGAGTGGTAAGGCACCGGCTTGCTAAGCCGTGGTCGGGGTCCGCCCCGCGCGCGTTCGATCCGCGCATCCTCCGCTGAAGGCCCAAGAAGCCCAAGAAGCCCAAGAGGCCCAAAGATCCTGAGGGCCTCGGGGCGGAAGCCGGTCGCCGTATGCGGCATCCGAAGTGCCGGGCGCCCGAGAAGGCCCAGGCAGGGTGGGACCTGCCCGGCACCGTGGTTCCTCCGGGTGCCCGACACGGGCTCAGCGGGCCAGCAGTTCCTCCAGCACCAGGGCGATGCCGTCGGCCTCGTTCGACGCGGTGATCTCGTCGGCGACGGCCTTCAACTCGTCGTGCGCATTGGCCATCGCCACACTGTGTGCCGCCCAGGCGAACATCGGGATGTCGTTGGGCATGTCGCCGAACGCGATGGTGTCCGCCGCCCGGACACCCAGGCGGCGGGCCGCCAGGGAGAGGCCCGTCGCCTTGCTGAGCCCCAGGGGCAGGATCTCCACGACGCCCGGACCTGCCATGACCACGTCCACCAGGCCGCCGACGACCTGCCGGGCGACCGCCGCCAGGGCGTCGTCGTCCAGCTCGGGGTGCTGGAGGTACAGCTTGTTCAGCGGTGCCGCCCACAGGTCGGCCGGGTTCTCGTACGGGACGTACGGGAGCGGGCCTTCCTGTACCAGGTAACCGGGACCGACCAGCACCTCGCCGTCCAGGCCGTCGCGGCTGGCGGCCACCGCCAGCGGGCCCGTCTCGGCCTCCAGCTTCGCCAGGGCGAGCCCGGCCAGCTGCCGGTCCAGGGTCACTGAGGTCAGCAGGCGGTGCTCACCGGAGTGGTACACCTGCGCGCCCTGCCCGCACACCGCGAGCCCCTCGTACCCGAGGTCGTCCAGTATGTGGCGTGTCCAGGCCACGGATCGGCCGGTGACCACGATGTGCACGGCGCCCGCCTCCATCGCGGCGGCGAGCGCGTCACGCGTGCGCTGCGAGACCGTCTCGTCGGGCCGCAGCAGCGTCCCGTCGAGGTCGGTCGCGACGAGCCGGTACGGGAAGGGCCTCACGGATGCGGCGCTCACCGGGCGACGGGCTCCAGCAGCTCACGGCCGCCCAGGTAGGGGCGGAGGACCTCCGGGACACGCACGGAGCCGTCGGCGAGCTGGTGGTTCTCCAGGATTGCCACGATGGTGCGCGGGACGGCGCACAGCGTGCCGTTCAGCGTCGCCAGCGGCTGCACCTTCTTCCCCTCGCGCATGCGCACGGAGAGGCGGCGCGCCTGGAAGCTGTCGCAGTTGGACGCCGAGGTGAGCTCCCGGTACTTGCCCTGCGTCGGGATCCACGCCTCGCAGTCGTACTTGCGGGAGGCGGAGGCGCCGAGGTCGCCGGTGGCGACGTCGATCACCTGGAAGGGCAGTTCAAGGGAGCTCAGCCACTGCTTCTCCCACTCCAGCAGTCGCTTGTGCTCGGCTTCGGCGTCCTCCGGCGCGACGTAGGAGAACATCTCGACCTTGTCGAACTGGTGGACGCGGAAGATGCCCCGTGTGTCCTTGCCGTACGTACCGGCCTCACGGCGGTAGCAGGGGGAGAAGCCGGCGTACCGCAGGGGCAGCTCGTCGGCGTCGAGGATCTCGTCCATGTGGTACGCGGCGAGCGGTACTTCGGACGTGCCCACCAGGTAGAGGTCGTCCTTCTCCAGCTGGTAGACGTTCTCGGCGGCCTGGCCCAGGAAGCCGGTGCCTTCCATGGCGCGCGGCCGGACCAGGGACGGGGTGAGCATCGGAGTGAAGCCGGCGTCCACGGCCTGGGCGATGGCGGCGTTGACGAGCGCGAGCTCCAGCAGGGCGCCGACGCCCGTGAGGTAGTAGAACCGCGAGCCGGAGACCTTGGCGCCGCGCTCGACGTCGATGGCGCCCAGCGCCTCGCCGAGCTCCAGGTGGTCCTTGGGGGCGAAGCCCTCGGCCGCGAAGTCGCGGATCGTGCCGTGCGTCTCCAGGACGACGAAGTCCTCCTCGCCGCCGACCGGGACGTCGGGGTGGACGAGATTGCCGAGCTGCATCAGCAGGCGCCGGGTCTCCTCGTCGGCCTCGTTCTGCTCGGCGTCGGCGGCCTTCACGGCGGCGGCCAGGTCGCCTGCCTTCTTCAGCAGCTCGGTCTTCTCGTCGCCGGCGGCCTTGGGGATCAGCTTGCCGAGCGCCTTCTGCTCGGAGCGCAGCTCGTCGAAGCGGACGCCGGACGACCTGCGCCGTTCGTCGGCGGAGAGCAGCGCGTCGACGAGGTCGACGTCCTCTCCACGGGCGCGCTGGGAGGCGCGAACACGGTCGGGGTCCTCACGGAGCAGGCGAAGGTCAATCACCCCACCAGGCTACCGGTGTGGACTCCCGCCACGGCACCGCATGTGACCGAGCGTGTCATTTCACCCTTAATGCCGGAATTGCCGTGCTCGGTAGGGGGGAAGGCGCACGGCCCACTGGCGGGGAAGTGAATGCCTTGTCCACAGTTCGCCAGGCTGAGCGCCCCGTTATCCACAGGCTGTGTGGATAACGGGGCTTCGGGGGTCGATCGGGTAGAAACAGGGAATCGAGCCCTGGCTTTGCTTGATCAAACCCCGAGTATCCACTCATTTGAGTGGCAATTCCTCGCCCCAAGGGACTGATCCAAGGAAGCGGAGTGACGGGAGTGGGCATAGCGCGACACGGAGGCGTGTGGGGTCACTACACCGATTTATCGACCTTGTCCGGGTCGGCTGGACCCCATGCCTGTGCGGGATATCGACTTGTCCCCAGGTGGAGAAGGGGTCCTGTGGATAACTTTCCCCACCTGGAGGCCCACGGCACCGGCGCGGAACTCGGCGACCCCGTCGAGCTCCGGGCACTGCCCCGTTCCCTACCGGGCAGGGTCTTTCCCCGGCCGCCGGTCTGCGGGCTGCTTCCATCCGCTGTGGATCAGGTGCCCACGGGGCGGTCAGGAGCGATGCTCTGTCTCGCCGCCTCGCCGCCTCGCCGCCTCGCCGCCTCGCCGCCTCGCCCGCGGACGGACAGCTCCCCGCTCGCTTCCACCCGAGTCGCGCCCCGCCGCAGCCTTGCGCGAACCTGTGCGCACCTCACACGTGCGGGGAGTCAGATACGCGTCGCACCAGTGCCGCGAGGACGCCCCGCCGCAGCCCGCGCGCGGGGAAGCAGGAGGCCTCGGTGAAGTCTCGGGCCGGTGACTACGCGCCCCGCCCGTCCTGGCATCGTGCCAGCCAGTCGGCCGCGTCCGTGAAGTCCTGGTCCGAGGTGCCTGCGCGTAGTGCCCGCACCTGCTGCGGGGTGACCCCCGCCCGGGGGTACGACCCGAGGAAGCGCACCTTCGGACAGATCCGCTTCAGCCCCATCAGCGCCTCGCCCACCCGGCGGTCCGAGATGTGGCCCTCGGCGTCCACGGCGAAGCAGTAGTTGCCGATCCCGGCGCCCGTCGGTCGCGACTGGATCAGCATGAGGTTCACACCCCGGACGGCGAACTCCTGCAGCAGCTCCAGCAGGGCGCCCGGGTGGTCGTCGCGCAACCAGATGACCATGGACGTCTTGTCGGCGCCCGTCGGCGCGGACGGCCTCGCCGGGCGGCCCACCAGAACGAAGCGGGTCTCGGCGTTCTCCGCATCGTGGATGTCGGTGACCAGTGCCTCCAGCCCGTAGGTCGCCGCCGCGAACTCGCCCGCGAACGCCGCGTCGTACCGGCCTTCCTGTACCAGTCGCGCTCCGTCGGCGTTCGAGGCGGCCGACTCCCACACGGCCTCCGGCAGGTGGGTCCGCAGCCAGTTGCGCACCTGGGGCTGCGCCACCGGGTGCCCGGTGACGGTCTTGATGTCGGACACCTCTGTGCCGGGGCGCGCCAGCAGGGCGAACGCGATCGGCAGCAGCACCTCGCGATAGATCATCAGCGGCTCGCCCGACGCCAGTTCGTCGAGGGTCGCCGTGACCCCGCCCTCCACCGAGTTCTCGATCGGCACAAGCGCAGCGGCCGCGTCGCCGTTCCGTACGGCGTCCAGCGCCGCGGGTACCGAGAGCATCGGCACCAGCTCCCGTGTCGCCGCCTCCGGCAGGGTGCGCAGAGCGGCTTCGGTGAAAGTGCCCTCGGGACCGAGGTAGGTGTATCGCGTGGCCGACATACCGGTCACCCTAATGCTCCAGAACAGTCGGCGACCGGCCTCCTGGGTTTCCGTTTCACGTGAAACAACGGCCGGGCGCAGTTTCACGTGAAACCGTCCTCATGCCTCCAGTAGCCGCTGACCGACGTACTCGCCTTCCGCAGCGCCTCCCGGCACGGCGAACAGACCGCTGGCCTCATGCCGGATGAAGACGGAGAGTGCATCGCCCCGGTCGAGCTTCCGCTGCACCGGCACGAAGCCCTTCAGCGGATCGGCCTGCCAGCAGATGAACAGCAGCCCTGCGTCCGGTGTCCCGTCCGGTCCGATCCCGTCGTGGAAGGAGAACGGTCGCCGCAGCATGGTCGCGCCGCCGTTCTGTTCCGGTGCCGAGATCCGGGCGTGCGCGTCAGCGGCGATGACCGGGCTGCCGTCCGGCCCCAGCTTGTCCAGGTCCGGCTCCGTGGTCTCCGTCCCGCCCGTCAGCGGTGCGCCGTCCGACTTGCGGCGGCCTATGACGGCTTCCTGCTGCTTCACCGAAAGGTCGTCCCAGTCGTCGAGCAGCATCCGGATGCGGCGCACGACTGCGTACGACCCACCCGTCATCCACGGCTGGTCCCCTCCCGCCGCCACGAAGACATGCCCGTCGAAGCCGGGGTCGGTCGGTTTCGGGTTGCCGGTGCCGTCCACCTGGCCCATGAGGTTGCGTGCGGTCATGGGACGCGCGGTGGCGCCCGGGGAACGGTTGAAGCCGTTCATCTGCCAGCGGACGGCTGCCGCCCCACCGGCCTCCTTCTGGAGGGTCCGCAGCGCGTGGAACGCCACCAGTGCGTCGTCGGCACCGATCTGGACCCACAGGTCTCCGTTGGACCTCTTCGGGTCCAGCCGGTCCGCCGAGAACGGCGGGAGCGGCTCCAACTCTCGGGGGCGCCGGGCGGCCAGCCCCGTACGGTCGAAGAAGCTCGCCCCGAAGCCGAACGTGACGGTCAGCGAACAGGGACCCGCGTCCCGGGCCACCCCGCCGTCCCCATCGCCCGTGGGTTCACCCGCCATCAGCCGCTCGGCCGCCGCGGACCAGCGGCGCATCAGCGCGGCGGCCTCCTTGCGGCCGGCTCCCGGCGCCAGGTCGAAGGCCAGCACGTGGCCGCACGCCTGCAGAGGCTGGAGGATGCCGGCCTGATGGGCGCCGCGGAAGGGGACCCGGGTGGTCCCGACCGTCGTCAGGGCGGCACCCTCCTCGCCGTCCGCACCTCCGAAGGCGGCGTAGCCGCCCGCTCCGGCGGCTGCGCCGGCCACCAGGCCGGTCGCGCTCGCGGCGCCGACCGTCCCGAGCAGCCTCCGCCGCGAGATCTGCAGGGTGCCGTGGGTGTTGCTCGTGTCGCTCATGTGCCGGTCAGCCGATCTTGACGTTCTTGTCGATGGTGGTCTGGTCGATGTCGGACGTGCGCACGGTGACCCGGACGCGCCACTCACCCGGCATGGGGAGCTGGGCGGCCGTGGCCTGCCACTGCCCTGTCGCGGTGCGGTTCAGCTCGACGGGCAGCGGTCCGATCTCCTGGGCGTCGAGGGTGAACGACACCTTCAGCTCGGGTAGGTCGCGCGGCTTGTCGCCCTGTCCCGTCACGAACACCCGCAGAGTGTTCCCTCCCGACCGGCCGGGGTCCAGGGTCAAGCGGACCGTTCCGACGCCGTCCGGCCCTCCTGTGTCATACGGCAGCCGCATGTCCACCGGGCGGTCCGGTACGGCCGTCGAGGACACGGCTTTGGCCTGGTCGGCCTGCTCCTGGGTCCGGCCGGGTTCGGTACCCGTGAGGGCTGTCGTCACGGCGAGGACGACGACGGCCACCGCGGCCTCGGTGACGACGGAGCGTCGCAGGCCGGCCCGGGCCGGATCGCCGTCCCTGAGGCGTTGCCGCCGGGCGGTCGCCACGGCGGCCCGCTGCCGGGCGAGCTGTGCGGCCCGTACGGGGTCCTCGCTGCCTGGCCCGTCCCCGCCGGTGCCGGCGTCGGTGGCCGGGGTCTCGTCGGCGTCGGTCCCGTCGCCAGCGGCGGGGGTCTCGTCGAGCACGGCGGTACGGCCGGCCCCGCTGCCGCGGGACTCACCCTCCTCCCGTTCGTGCGACGCGCCCGCCGGCCCGTGGGGACCGGCCGCTCCGGGCGATGCCTCCACGTCCCGGTGCGACGGCTCGGCCAGCAGGCGCGTCCAGCGCCGCGCCGCCCACGCGACCGCGAGCAGGACACCGATCAGCGCCACCTTCAGCAGCAGCAGCCGTCCGTACGCCGTGCCCGTCAGGGCCGACCAGCTGCCGACCTGCCGCCAGGACTGGTAGAGCCCGGTGGCGGCCAGCACCACCACGGCCCCGAACGCCAGCCGGGAGAACCGCCGCACGGCCTCCGGTCCGATCCTCGGGGGCGCCGAGCCGTCACCGTCGGTCGCGGGTGAGGCGTACAGCGCGACCAGGAGCGCCGCGAGCCCGCCCAGCCAGGCGGCCACGGCGAGCATGTGCAGCACGTCCATGGGCATCGCCACTCCCGGCTGGAGTCCCGTGGACGCATGCTCGGACAGGGCCCAGGTCCCGGCAAGACCGGTCGCCACGATGGCCCCGCCGACGGCGAGGCCGAACTCCAGGTCCTTCTTGTCCGTATCCTGCCCCCGCCGTGCGTACGCCCCGAAGAGCACGGCGACGAACAGCGCCGCCGCGCCCATGAGGAGAAGCCGCGAGGACAGTGCCGCACCGGTTTTCGTGGCCAGCACCGCCTGCAGCCCGCCGAGGTCCAGCGCGTCGGCCAGTTTCCCCGACCCGGTGTACGGGGTCCGCAGGAGCAGCAGGGCCAGGGTGGCCGCCGTCAGCGTCACCCACCCGTACGCGACCAGCCGCTGCACGGGCCGCGCCGCCGCGCCGCGCGGCCAGCAGGCCAGGACGAAGACGCCACCGCCGACCAGCACGGTGAAGCCCGCGTAGGACACGTACCGGCCGATGTCATAGAGGACACCGACCGGTCCGCCACCGGCCTGCTGCGCCGGGAGCGCGACCGTCGTCTCCGAAGGCGCTCCGATGGAGAAGGTGAACGCCCCGGAGATCGGATGGCTGTCCGCGGACACGGCCTGCCACGCCACGGTGTAGGTGCCGTCCTTCAGGCCGGTCCGCAGACCGACGCCGTACTGCACGACCGAGCCGCTGCACAGGTCCTGCAGCTCACCGACATCGGCGCGCTTGCCGCTGGGTTCGAGGACGCGGATGGAGTCGTCGCCCAGGGCGACCTGCTCGGAGAAGGTGAGGGTGACGCGCTGCGGCGCCGTGGCGACCACCGCCCCGTCCTTCGGGTCGCTGCCGGTCAGCGTGGAGTGCGCGGACGCCGCGCCGGACAGCGCGGAACCGAGCAGCGCCACGGTGAGCACCAGCAGTACCGACAGCCGGGACAGGACCGGGAACGCTCCGAAGCGAGAGGCGGTGGCCGTCATCAGGTGGCTCCCTCGGTCCTCAGTGGTGCTGCGCCGGATTGTGGGTCCTGGCCTCGACGGGGACCTCCACGGTGATCGTGTCGGACTCCTTGAAGCGCAGCTCCACGCGGACCTTGTCGCCCTGCTTCAGGTCCCGCTTGAGATCCATGAACATCAGGTGGTTGCCGCCGCGTTCCAGAGACAGCGATCCGTTGGCCGGCACGTCGAAGGACGTCACCTGCTGCATCTTCTGGTCCTTCGTCTCGTGCAGCTGCACGTCGTCGGACACGTCGCTCGTGACGGCCGTCAGGGTGTCGGCGGCTCCACCGGTGTTGGTGACGGTGAGGAAGCCGCCGGCCATGTCGCCGTTGACCGGCTCCGGTATGAAGGCGCCGCTGACCTTGAGTGCCGGGCCGCCGTCCGAAGACGCATCAGCGGTGGAGCAGCCGCTCAGGGCGAGTCCGGAGACCAGGGCGAGGGCGGCGGCAAGGGAACGTGCGGTGGTGGTGCGGTGGTTCACGGGTTCTCTCCACGGATGAGCTTCGGCAGGTCTGCGGCGTACTCCTGGACGGAGGTGTCCTCTCCGTAGAGGACGTAGCCCTGGTCCGTCTTCGGCGAGAAGGCGATGACCTGTGCGCCGTGCATGGAGACGACCTTGCCGTTCTTGTCCTTCGTCGGCGGGTCGATGCCGATGCCCATCGCCCGGGCGCCCGCCTGGATGCTCGTGAAGTCGCCGCTGAGCCCGATGAAGGAGGGGTCTCCCGCGGACGGCAGCCACTTGGCGAGCTCGGCGGGGGTGTCCCGTTCCGGGGCGGTGGTGACGAAGACCACCTGGAGCTTGTCCCGGTCTGCCTGGGGGAGGTCCTTCATCGCCGTGGCGATGTTGCTCATGGTGAGGGGGCAGACGTCGGGGCAGTGGGTGTAGCCGAAGTAGATCAGGGTCGGCTTGCCCTTGGTGCGCTCCCGCAGGTCGAACTGCTTGCCGGCGGTGTCCGTGAGGACGAGGTCGGGCTTGGTGAACGGCCTGTCCAGGACGGTGGCCGCCTTGGTCGTGGCCGGGGCGACGGACACGTCGGCGACCGGCTGGCCGCCCGGGGTCCGGTCGGTGCCGCAGGCGGTCAGTGCCACGGCGGCCGAGGCCGTGACCAGCGCGGCTGTGAACAGCGGGGAGCGCCGGGCCGCGCGGCGGGGCCGCGCGGCGCGGGTGAGCTTACGCATCGGGTTCTCTCTTCGAGGGGGCGGTCGTCGGGTGCAGGGCCCGGTGGGACATCATGCGGAGCGGCGGCGTCCGGCGAGGACGCCGAAGGCCACACCGGCGGCACCGACCAGGATGCCGATGACGCCGAGCACACGGGCGGTGGTGTCGCTCGCGTCGCCGGCGGAGGCGGCGGCCTGGCCGGCTCCGGAGCCCTGCCTGCCGTCCGTCTTCTGCTCGTCGGCCGTGTGGCCGTCCGCCTTCTTCGCGTCGGACGCCGTGCCGTGGTGACCCTCCGAGGCGGCACCCAGCTTCAGGACCGGTGCGGGCGACTCCGGCTCGGACCCGCCATCCTTCGACGGCTCCTCGATCCACCGGACGACCTCGTTGTTGTCGTACGTCTGGAGGGCCTTGAAGACGAGCAGGTCGGTGTTCTCGGGCAGACGGCCCAGCGACACCGGGAACTGCTGGAACTGGCCCGGCGCGATCTTCGAGCCGTCCGCCGTCCACGTGATCTTGGACGGTGCCTCGGTGATCTTCTTGCCGTGCATGTCCAGCGGGGTGGTCAGCTTCGCCTTGTCGACCTTCACGGTCCAGCCGGGCACGGGCTGCGGCATCACGGAGGCGATGGGGTGGTCGGTGGGCAGGGTGACCTCCACCTTCACGGTGGAGGCGTTGTCCCGCTCGTTGGGCACCTTGAAGTTCACCGTCGCGAAGCCGCCCTTGGCGGCCTCCCCCTGCGGCTGGACGGTGACGTGGGCGTGTGCGGAGGGGGACAGCAGCAGGACGGACGACACGGCCAGCCCGCCGGTGACGGCGAGGCGACCGGCCACCGCGAGGCGGCGGGAACGGAGTGAGGAGTTCGTGTGAGAGCTCATGGCTGAGGACACTCCACAGATCGGTGTGGCGGTGGGACGCCTGTGCACGCCGTGGAGACGGCATGCGCGCAGGCGCGGCGGCCCGCCCCCTGTCGAGCGGGTCGCGTCAGGCTGCGAGGTGGTATACGGCTGGGGGGCCGCGCCTGATCACCGTGTGGTGAAGTGCGTCCGCAGCCATCGGCAGCGGGATGTCGTCGTCGCCGTGCGGTGCCCGCAGCACCGCGTTCGGCGCCGTGTGGGCGGCGCAGGCCAGCAGGCGTACGAGGACGAGCGCGGCGCGCAGGGACCGTACGAGGCCCTCCGCGGCGACTTCGGCGGCGCCGCGCGCCGACATGTGGGCCAGGCGGGCCAGACGGAGCAGCGCGAGATCACCGTGGCGCAGCAGCCAGCCCGTGGCCAGCGCGGCCAGCAGGTGGCCCAGCAGCATCGCGAGGCTGGGCAGCGTGGCCGCCGCCTGCGGGGCCGCGGCGGCGACCGTGCCCGCAGCGGGTGCGGCGGCCGCGACGGCCCGCTCCGGGTCCAGCCCCGCCGCCGTGATGATCCGGTGTGCCTCGCCCGGGCTCAGTTGGGCCGCACCGGCACCGCAGACCAGGCGGGCGGCGGCGCGGATCAGGGCGTCACCCCCGGAGCCCGTGGCGTCCGCAGCGACGGATGCAGCCGCGTGCTGCTGGCCCACCCCGAACACGGTGTGCAGTGCCAGCTGGCCGGCGACGAGCGCCGCCGTGATGGCGGGAAGCGAACGCTCGCGGCCGGTGAAGGGCAGGGCGAGCACGAACACGGCCGCGAACCCTGCGCTCAGCGTCCACCACGGGACGGCCTCGCAGGCGGCGAGGACATGGCCCAGTGCGGACAGCACGACGCAGACCGCGGTGAACACCGCGGCCCTCAGCAGTCGCGGACCGGTGAGCGCAGACATGGCCGGGCCATCATCCCACCACGCTCTCGGGCTTCGTACGGCAGGTCCGGAAGGTCGGCTTTGCCGCTGGAATTCCCCCGTATGTATCCGGCCGAACGAGGGACCGCCCGTCAGCTCCACGCTTACTCGCCGCGTATGTGGCAATACGTACCGATATGTCGAGCCGCGGCAGGAGGCTGCGCATGAGCATCTGGTGGTCCCTCCATTTGCGGCGCGAGGCTGCGAGCGTCCCGCTCGCCCGTCGGCTACTCCTCGGCACCATGGAAACCGCGGGAGTCGACCCGGACACCTCCTACGACCTCTCGCTGGCCCTCGGTGAGGCGTGCGCGAACGCCGTCGAGCACGGTGGTGAGGAGTCGGCGGAGTTCCGGGTGACCGCCTACCTGGATGGTGAGAAGTGTCGGATCGAGGTGGCCGATTCGGGTCCGGGTTTCCCGGCGGGCCCGTTCCATGCGGTTCCACGGGAACTGGTACCGGGCGATGCGGAGAGCGGGCGCGGCCTGCGCCTGATCGAAGAACTGGCCGACCACGTGCACTTCGGCAACAGAGCCGGCAGGGGAGGCGCCGTGGTCAGCTTCGACAAGATCCTCAAGTGGCGTCCCGGAGCACCCCTGACCCTGACGAGCTGACGCTGACGATCTCCGGCCCCGACGAGCTGATCATGAGGTGACGGACCGTGTTTCACGTGAAACGTCCCCCGCCGGTGGCCGGCGGGGGACGTTTCACTTCGCAGCCCCGGACGCGAGGCGCGCGGGGTGCCGACACCTCCGAGGCGACATCGTGCATCCGCTCGATGCCGCCCAGGACGCTGCGGTCGCGTGTCGGTGCGGTGCCGCGCACCGCGGCCGGGCGGTGGGTGGCCGTGTCAGGCCTTGAGCTCGGCCATCCATGCCTCGACCTCGTCGGAGCGGCGCGGCAGGCCGGCGGACAGGTTCCGGTTGCCGTCCTCGGTGACGAGGATGTCGTCCTCGATCCGCACGCCGATGCCCCGGTACTCCTCCGGCACCGTCAGGTCGTCCGCCTGGAAGTACAGGCCCGGCTCAACCGTCAGGCACATGCCCGGCTCCAGCGTGCCCCCGGAGTACGCCTCCGTGCGCGCGGCCGCGCAGTCGTGGACGTCCATGCCGAGCATGTGGCCCGTGCCGTGCAGCGTCCAGCGTCGCTGGAGGCCGAGCTCCAGGACACGCTCGACCGGCCCTTCGACAAGGCCCCACTCGACGAGCTTCTCGGCGAGCACGCGCTGTGCGGCGTCGTGGAAGTCGCGGAACTTGGCGCCGGGCTTCACCGCCGCGATACCGGCCTCCTGCGCCTCGTACACGGCGTCGTAGATCTTCCGCTGGAGGTCGGTGAACGCGCCGGAGATCGGCAGCGTCCGCGTGATGTCGGCGGTGTACAGCTCCGTCGTCTCCACGCCGGCGTCGAGCAGCAGGAGGTCGCCGGAGCGCACGGGGCCGTCGTTGCGGACCCAGTGCAGCGTGCAGGCGTGCGGACCCGCGGCGCAGATGGAGCCGTAGCCGATGTCGTTGCCCTCGACGCGGGCGCGGAGGAAGAACGTGCCCTCGATGTAGCGCTCGGACGTGGCCTCGGCCTTGTCCAGCACCTTCACGACGTCCTCGAAGCCGCGGGCGGTGGAGGCGCACGCCTTCTCCAGCTCCGCGATCTCGAAGTCGTCCTTCACGAGGCGCATCTCGGAGAGGAAGACCCGCAGCTCCTCGTCGCGCTCCGCGGTCACCTTGTCGGTGAGTGCCTTCTCGATGGCGGCGTCATGGCCGCGGACGACCCGGACGGGGCCGGTGGCCTCGCTGAGCCTGGTCGGCAGCTCACGGACGTCCCCGGTGGGGATGCCGTACAGCGTCGCGGCCTCGGTCAGCGAGTGGCGGCGGCCCACCCACAGCTCGCCCTGGCCGGACAGCCAGAACTCGCCGTTCTCGCGGTTGGAGCGCGGCAGCAGGTACAGCGTCGCGTCGTGCCCCTCGTTCCCGCCCTTCGGCTCCAGGACGAGGACGCCGTCCTCCGTCTGGTTGCCGGTGAGGTACGCGTACTCGGTGGCCGCGCGGAAGCTGTACTCCGTGTCGTTCGACCGGGTCTTCAGGTTGCCGGCGGGGACGACGATGCGCTCGCCGGGGTACCGCGCGGACAGCGCCGCACGCCGGGCGGCGGTGTGCGCGGCCTGGGCGACGGGCTCCAGGTCGTGCAGCTCGGTGTCGGCCCAGCCGGACTTCATGTTCGCCGCGAGTTCGTCGGACACGCCCGGGTACAGGCCGTTCTTCCGCTGCTCGATCGGCTCTTCTTCGCTCTCCGGGGTCTCCGGCGTGAGCTCCTCGGCCACGGGTCCGCCTCCTTGGATCGATGGAACAGAACCCCCATGTCATCGTACGGGCGGACGGAGGGGACCCCGCTGGCGGACCGCGACCGGGCTGCGCCGCCCGCCGCGATACGGCGGCGACGCGTGGGGCGCAGCCCCGTGCGTGCCGGGGCGATCCGGCTCATCAGGCGCCGGTAGCGGGGGGCGACCCGCTCGGCGGCGCGGCCGACCCGGTCGCGGCCGGGTCCTTCCCCCCTGCCCCGGTCGCCGCGGGCAGTGACGGGACAGGTGCCGGCGCGCCGGCACCGGGCGGCCCGCGGGGAGGGCCGCCCGTGAGCATGCCTGCCGCGTCAGTCGAAAAGGGCGGCCAGCATCACCACGTCCTCCGTGGGCCGGCCCTCGCCCTGCCCGTCCGCCTCACCGAGTGCCCCGGGCAGAACGGTCCGCAGGACGTGGTCGGCGACCGCCTCCGGCTCGGCGCGGTCGGCCTTCGGCACGCTTGCCGCGGCCGCGTGCAGTCGGGCGAAGGCCCGGTCCACCGGCCCCCCGATCCTCCGCAGCAGCCCGTCCGTGTAGAGCAGCAGCGTCTCGCCGGGTTCCACGACCAGCTCCACACTCGGTGCCTCCCAGCAGGAGAGCATGCCGAGCGGCGCCGACAGCGACGTCTCGACGTACTCCGTCCGTCGGGTACCGACCACCAGCGGCGGGGCGTGCCCGGCGCCGGCCAGTACGAGCTTGCGCAGCGCGGGCTCGGCGTACGCGAAGAGCGCCGTCGCGGACCGCGCGGGCTCGGTCAGGCGGAGCAGCAGCTCCAGGTCGGACAGGACGGCGACCGGGTCCTCCCCCTCCATGACGGCGTACGCCCGCAGGGACGCCCGCAGTCGCCCCATCGCGGCCAGCGCGCTCGGCCCGGAGCCGCAGACCGAGCCGACGGCCAGCCCCAGGGCGCCCTCCGGCAGCGCCAGCGCGTCGTACCAGTCGCCGCCGCCCTCGGAGCCGGGCACGTGCCGCCCGGCCAGCCGGACGCCCGGCACACGGGGCAGCCTGCTCGGCATGAGCTCTTCCGCCAGCGTGGTGATCCGGGCCCGGCCGCGCTCCAGCTCCAGCAGCCGGGCCAGGTGCTCGGAGGCGTACTGGCCGTAGAGCCCGACGAGGTGGCGGCGGCGTTCGGTCGGCTCGGCGGGTTCGTCGTACAGCCACACGGCGGCGCCGAGCCTTCCCGCGCCGTCGGTGACGAGCGGTACCGCGTAGCTCGCGGCGAAGCCGAGGCGGGCGGCGACCTCGCGGTGCCGCGGGTCCAGGTCCTCGTCGCCGAGCAGGTCCGGGACCGATACGGAGCGGGGCTGCCCGCCGGACGCGAGGTCCCGTCCGCTGGCCTCGTCGGCCACGGTCCTGGCGGGGGGCAGGCCGTCGAGGATGCGTCCGTAGGACGTGGCGCTGCGCGGGACGGTTTCGATGGTGCCGAGTTCGGCGTGGGCGAGGCCCAGGCCGATCGTCGCACGGGGGCCGTGCCCGTCGGCGGGTTCGAGCACGGCCATGCCGCGGCGTGCGCCGACGAGGGCGGCGCCGGCCCGCAGCAGTTCGTGCAGGGCGTCGTCGAGCGTGCCGGTCCTGGCGAGCCGCTCGGTCAGTTCGTGCAGGGTGGTGAGGTCGGAGACCCAGCCTGCCAGCCGGTCCTGGATCAGCGTGTGGGGTGCGCTGGCCGCGGCGGGGATGCCCGGGAGAGGCGTTGCAGTGTGCGCAGGAGCGGGAACCGTCGGATCGATTCCAGCCACTTTCGGCAGGTGAGGGGTGCTCATGGCAGCCGGCTTCCCGGCTGCGTCTCTTTGCTCAATAGCATCGCAAACCCCCATGTCAATCCGCATGTCATGCTGCGCCGCTATCACTGCATCCACATGTACACGCACTGGGAAGGGGATGTCCAGCATTGTCCAGCGGGACGCGTGGTGTTTGTGCAATGCTGAACTTGGCCAAAAATCAGTCCCGGTGGGGAGGTTTTGCGGTCGACTGAGCGCGTTCGACATGGGGGCACCACCCGGGGCGACAACCAGACCGACTCGGGCGGAGCGTCATTCCGGACGTGCGGGGTACGTAATCGTTGGTGGCCAGGGGAAGTTGGAGCCGACCCGGAACCCGGCGGGAAGGCATCGGCGTCCTCATCACCGAGAGCGCGCCCCGTCCTGGCGGACGGAAGGCGATTCGCCTCGCGCGCCACCCCTCGCCAAGCGTTCAACGGACTCAGCCGACGCTCTGCCCCTCAGCGGTGTTGCCTGCCGCGCCGGAAGCGGGATTCCCCGTGCCGCCTCCGGGTGGCGAGGGCGGTGACGCACCGCCTCGTACGCACAGTGAAGTAACGCACACGTGTTGTGATCTGGACCTCGGCGTTCAACGGAAAGGAACGAGCGCTCATGCGCGAGATCCTCGGAAGGCGACGCAGGCTCCCGTTCGGGCGGAAGAAGGGCCCTGACCACCGTGAAGCGGCGCTGCTCTGCGCCACCCGGTGGCACTGGCCCGTCCTCCCCGGCGTGGGGCTCAAGGCGGCGGAGGCAACGGAGTCAGCGAACGCGAAGGAGCCGGCGAAGACAGCGGAACCGACGAAGGCGCCCCGGCCCGCGAGGACCACCCGATGGGCGCAGGTACCCGGAGCGGCCGGAGGGCCCCGCGGGACGGAGGCACCCCAACCAGTGCGCCCCGACCGAGCCGTGGAAGCAACGCGCGGGACGGAGGCGTCCGGAGCGGGGGGCGCACCCGAAGCGCCGCAGGCGCCACGGGAGGGCCGGGGGCGACAGGGCGCCGAGACGTCCGGACTGTGGAAGGCGACCCGCGGACAGACGCGGGGTCCGGCGGCCGGCGCGCGGCCGGTCTGTGCCTGCCCCGATCCCGGATGCGTGGTTCCCGGCGCCCATCCGTTCGACCCCGGCCTCCTGGCGGCCACCACAGACGCCCGCATGGTCCGCTGGTGGTGGACCCGGCGGCCGGACGCGCCCGTCCTCCTCGCGACCGGGGGCCGCGCGCCGTGCGCGGTGAGCCTGCCCGCGGCCGCCGGTGCCCGCGCCCTCGCCGTGCTCGACCAGCGTGGCCTGCGGGTCGGCCCCGTCGTGGCGACCCCCACACGCTGGTCGCTCCTGGTCGCGCCGTACGGCCTGGAGCGCCTCGGTGAGCTCCTGTACGCCCTGGACATGGTGCCCAGTTCCCTGCGGTTCCACGGGCCGGGCGGCTATCTGGTGCTGCCGCCGTCACAGACCGGCACGGGCGGGGTGCGCTGGGAGCGGCCTCCCGTCACGGACGCCGCACCGCGCGCGGGCGGTGGCGCCGCGCCGTGGCTGCCGGAGGTCGAATCGGTGGTCGAAGCCCTCGTCGAGGCGAGCGCGAGCGTGCCGGATGTCGGCAGCAGCCTGAGGTACTGAACGCCTCGGCACCGCGGCTTCCCGGCCCGCGCCTCCTCACAGGACGTCCCGGGGGTCGGCCTTCATGAGCACCCATTGTCTTGAGGGCCGGTTGCGTCGCGACGCTGGTCGCTTCGGGCGGCGGCCGTACCGCGGCGCGGCGCGGGTGCCTGGGCCGTCTGCCTCCTGCACCAGCCGACTTCCGCAACAGCCGTCGTCCTGTGCCACCTACCGGCCGTCGTCCTATGCCGCCCGCCCTCTCATGCCGGCCGTCGTCCTGCGCCGGCCGTCCTCTTGTAGAGGCCGCCTTCCGTAGTGGCCGTCTCCAATGGTGACCGTCTTCCGCATCAGCTGTGTACGGGGCGGCAGCTTGAGGCATGGGCGGCCCCGTGTCCCGACCGCCTGGCGCATGTACGGCAGGACAGCGTGCCGCGGCGGCCGGGCGTGCGGTGGGCGCAGGGGTTCTGCGGCGGTGCAGGGGAGTGGAGCGGCAGGACGCGTTGTGGTGCGCCCGTGATGCCGGTGCTCGTGGAGGCTGACGTTGCAGGCGTGTCCCGCAGCCTTGGTCCCGCAGAGCCGCGTTCGGCAGTCCTGAGACTGGCAGCGCCGTGCCCGGCAGCGCGCCGGCGCCGGAGGCCACGAAGGCACCCGGAGGGCCGGCGGCGTCGGAGCGCCGCGGGGACTGACGTGGACGCCGACCGTACGGCGGCTGGTGAGCCCGGGCAGTCCGTGGAGAGGGAGGCGTGGGCACAGAGGGAAGGCCGCTCTTATAGACGAGGGTGGTGCCGAAGGGGCGGCGTGCGGACGCGGGGTCACTCGTACGAGTGTGAGCGGAGGCCTCCTTGTACGGAGAACGGGGGCGGGGCGGAAAGGGCCCGGGTCGTCCGCCGCTATGGTCGGCCCACCGTCGCAACCCGGAAGACACCCCCATGAACCTCCGCATGACCGGTCTGGGCGCCGCCGTGGCCGTCGCCACGCTGCTGCCCTTCGTGGCGACCGCCGTACCTGCCGCCGGCCCCGAACGGGCGGCTCTCACCGCCGGTGGTGGGCTCGACCCCGGGATCCGCCCCACGGCGCCCCTGTCCGTCCCGCTGCCCACCCCCGGATCGGGCTCGCAGCCCGGGCCCGGTGCCGGCCGTGCCGAGGCGCCCGGGGGCCGCGCCGCGGACGGCTCCGGCACGGTGGCGGGGGCTTCCGGCGCCGTCTCCGCGCCGCCGTCCTCGGCCCCCCGGCCCGGTTCGTCGCCCGAGGCGCCGGTTCTGGCCGAAAGTGACGGTCGGCAAGACGTACGGCCCCCCGGTTCGGCGGGCGGCCCCCAGGGGCGTGCCGCCCGCTGCGGTCCTCCGCTGGTCTCGCCCGGCGGGGTGGAGGCCCAGACGTGCGTGCTCACCGAAGGCGCGGAAACCTGGGGCCGTACTTACTACCGCAACACCAGCGGCGAGGCGCTCCGAGCCGTCCTCAGCCTCATGGGGCCGGCCGGGCGTACGGTGCGCACGCACTGTGCGATTTCCCGGGGCGACGAACCGGGCGCATGCGAAACCCCACGTGAGAAAGGGCGCGGGCCGATCGAGGAGTACACGGCGGTCGCGGAGTTCGCGGCCGACGGCGACCCCGAGAGTCCGCTACTGCTGAGGGCGGCCAGCAACCCCGCCCCGACAGCCGGGAGTTGACGAATGCAACGATCCGACGAGGCGGCAGGCGGAAGATCGCATTCCGAAACTCATGCAGAAACCCGGTCGCTGGCGACGGGGGATGCACCAGCGACCGGGCTTCCAGAACGGTAACAAGAGATCCGCGGTTCGCAAATTCGATCTCTCTTATTCGGACAGCGACTTACCCGCCGGTACGTTCGGGGAAGCCGTCCGGCCGACAGGCGGGGAGGCGCCGCGCCGGCACGCCGCTCGCCCCTGCCGGCGACACCGGGGACGGATCAGCTCAGGGTGACCTGACGGTTCGTGAGGCCGCCGCGTGCCCGTCGCTCGTCGGCGGTCAGCGGCGCGTCCGACGCGAGTGCCCCGGCCAGCCGCTCCGCGAACTCCGCGGCGGGCTTCTCGCAGTCCTCCGCGGTCATGGTGCTCGGCAGGTCCCACACCGGGACGACCAGGCCGTGCGCCCGGAACGACCCCACCAGGCGAGTGCCCTCACCCAGCGACGACGTGCCCGCGGAGTGCAGCCGGGCCAGCGCGTCCAGCAGGCTCTCCTCCGAGTGCGGCATCACCCAGCGCAGGTGGTTCTTCGCGGGTGTCTCGCACCAGTACGCCGCGTCCACGCCGGACAGCTTGACGGTCGGGATGGCGGCTGCGTTCGCCCGCTCCAGGGAGGCGGCCACGTCCGGGGAGGCGCTGTCGGCGGAGTCCGGCACCCAGAACTCGAAGCCCGTGTGGACGGTCGGCTCGAAGCCGGCGTCGCCGTCCAGCAGGTCCTGGAGGCGCGGGCCGTCGGCCGGAACCCGGCGGGCCGCGACCGGCGAGCCCGGCTGGACGGTCAGGGCGCGCTGCAACGTGTCCGCCATGTCGCGGCTGAGGTCGCCCGAGGAGGTGTCGTTCTGCAGCGCGAGGAGGACGGAGCCGTCGTCGCGGCGCAGGGCCGGCCAGGCCATCGGCAGTACGGTGGCCAGCGTCACGGACGGCACACCGTCGGGAAGGCCGTCCTTGAGGTGGAGCGGGGCGGTCGCGGCGGGGACCAGCTCGCGCAGTGCGACCCAGTCGCACTCGCCGGCCAGGCCCTCGAACGGACGCTGCACCAGTTCGGTCGCCGCGTGCGCGGCGCCGCGGCCGTGGCAGGCCTTGTAGCGGCGGCCCGAACCGCAGGGGCAGGGCTCGCGGGCGCCGACGACCGGCACCTCGCCGTCCGTCACCTGCGGCTTGCCGGCGGCCTTGGTCTGGGGGCGCTTCTTGGCCATGCGTGGGTTCTCCCGTTGGAACGCGATGCTCTGTCGGCCGCGAGCCTAGCCCCACGAGGCCGCCGGGACGCCAGCCGACGCCGCGAGAGGAGCGGGGCGGCCGCACGCGTCGGAGGTCCGTCGGGGGCCCGAGTCGGCCGGGTCCGACTGTTCCGCCACCTGGTGGCCGGTGGCCCCGCGGGGCTGCGGGCCGGGGAACCCATTGTGCGAACAACGATCACAGGGCACGGTGCCCCCGCGAGCCTGTGAGCCTGGCTGGGCTCCGCGCCCGGCTGGCCTTGGTGGTGCTGGTGTGACCTCAGAGGCGAAGGATCGTGACTCCGCGCCCTACGAGTCCGGGGTCCTGGTGGCGCTGGTGGCGGTCCTGGTGGTCCGGGTTGCGCCCCTGCGGCCGGGGCAAGCCCAGGGCCCGGGTGGTAACGGCGGCTCGGGTGGCCTCGGCGCCTGACAGCCCGTGACTCCGCTCCCGGGCGATCCGCCGGGAGACCCGGTGCCTGTTGTCGGACGCCTGCCCGGCGCCCGTCCGGCGCCTCCTGTCCGGTGGTCGGCGGACCGGTGGCCGTCAGGGCCCTGTGGCCGTCCAACAGGGGCCGACGGTGCGCGGCCTGCTGCCGGTCGGCCGCGCGGGCGGAACGCCTCGGCGCCCGGTGTCGATGCGCGCGGGCCGGCCGGGCCCCATGAGCCAGAGGCCCGTAGTGGGGGTGTGCCGTCCTATGAGCCGAAGGCCCCGTACGAGTCCCATGCGTCGCAGGCCCCGAACGCGCCGATGTCCTCGTACGCGCCGAGCAGCCCCGGGGCCTCGTCCCGCGGGGCCGCCCGGTCCACCGTTTCGCCGGCGTCCGGGGCGGGTGCGGGGACGCCGCCGTTGCGGGGCCTGCCGTTGCGCTGCACCCCGCTTCGTGGCGTACCGTTGCGCGAGTCGGCCCCAACTCCCCTACCGCTGAAGCCCATTGGTGTGACGCGCGTAGCGAGAGGGTCATGCCGAGGCGTTGTTCCGGCGACCAGGACCCACACCGTGACTTCGCCGCCGGCGCCGTCCCGTACACCCCAGTCCTGGGCCAGCGCGCTGATGATGTTCAACCCCCGGCCGCCTCGTGCGGTGACCGAAGGGGTGGAGGGAACCGGGCGGGTGGGACCGCCGCCGTCCGTCACCTCGACGGTCAGCCCGCCCTGGTCGTCGACCCGCCAGGTGGCCCGCACGGCTCCGTCGCCGACATCGGCGGCGTCCAGCGGTCTGCCGTGCCGGCAGGAGTTGCTGAGCAACTCGGAAAGGATCAATACGGCGTCGTCGACGACGGAATCGGCGACTCCGCCGCGGCGGAGCTCCTTGCGCATCCGGCTTCTCGCCTCGCCCACGCCCGCAGGGCCGTGGGGTACGGCCATGCTCGACGACGTCGGCACTTCTTGTGCCACCACCAACGCCACCCCCGAGACCTCCTTCGCCCCACGCCACGGTGTGGATGCCCCCTTGGTATGGGCCGGAAACCGGTCAGTCCGCATACAGTGACGCATTCGACACGCATGGTCACGGAGTGAACGCGCCGGAGCACTGCAAGTAACTACTGAGGCGTACGACCCAGTTGGGACAGGACGTGTTTGGGGCGATTCGTGATAATTGCGTCCACCCCGAGCCGCATGCACAGCTCCACGTCCTCGGGCTCGTCGACGGTCCACACATGGATCCGGTGCCCCGCCCGCTGGAGGCGTGCCACGTACGCGGGATGGCTCCGGACGATCCTCACGGAGGGCCCCGCGATCCTGGAGCCGGCCGGCAGGCGCCCGTCCCGCAGCAGCGGTGAGAGGAACTGCGTCAGGTACACGGTGGGCAAGGCCGGCGCGGCCGCGGTGACGCGGTGCAGCGAGCGGGCGGAGAAGCTCATGATCCGTACGGACGAGTCCTCCGGCGTCGGCGGCTCGGCCAGCCCGAACCGCCGCAGGAGCTGGACGAGCCGCTCCTCGACCTGCCCGCGCCAGCGGGTCGGGTGCTTCGTCTCGATGGCGAGCTCGACGGGCCGCCCCGCGTCGGCGACCAGTTCCAGCAGCCGTTCGAGGGTGAGGACGGAGGTGTACTCGGGGTCGCCCCAGTCCGGGCTCTCCCGCGCGTCCTTCCACGAGCCGAAGTCGAGCGCTGCAAGATCGGCGAGCTCCAGGCTGGAGACCGCGCCGCGGCCGTTGGACGTGCGGTTCACGCGCCGGTCGTGCACGCAGACGAGATGACCGTCCGCGGTGAGCCGTACATCGCACTCCAGGGCGTCCGCCCCGTCCTCTATGGCCTTCACGTAGGCGGCGAGGGTGTGTTCGGGCGCGTCCTCGGAGGCGCCGCGGTGGGCGACCACCTGGATGGTGTGCGGGCGTGTGTGGGTCACCGCGTCATGGTGCCACCTTTGCGCGGCCCTCCGGGAGGCAGCCTGGATGATCCGGTATGTCCGCAGATAAAGGAGACGCGGCAGACGCACAGGTCCCGCTTACAGTGGCCTGACGAGCTGTGGGAAAAGCTGGACACGGACCGCGTGACGATGCTGCCGCGGCCCCGCCCCAGACGACGACGTGGACAGACGCGGAAACCGAGGAGAGACGAGCTGTGAGCACCGAGAACGAGGGCACTGCGGTCCCGTCCGCCCCCGACGCCCCGCCGGAGGCTCCCTCACAGGCGGCCGCTCCCGCCCCGGCAGGCCCGCAACCGACACCCGCGGCACCGGACGCTTCCTCCGGGACGGCCCCGGACCCCGCGGCACCAGGCGCCGCCGAACCGGCCGCTCCGGCCTCCGCCGCGGCGGGCGGCCCCGACC
>NZ_MKXB01000194.1:130746-272380 GCF_001865245.1 Streptomyces sp. CC53
CCGGCGGCCGGCGATATGGCCGGTCACGGACCGGCGTACCCGGGCACGCCCGCGGGACCGCCCCCGCCGCCACCCGTACCGCCGACCGTCCCCGCGTACGGCGCCGACGCCGGCGCGCAGGGCTGGGGCGCGCACCCGCAGGGCGCGGCGCAGGGGCCGGGAGCCTACGGCACCACCGTCATGGGGATGCCGCCCGCCGGCGTACCGGGCACGGCGACCACCGCCCAGCCCCGCAAGCGCTCCGGCGGCCTCATCGCCGCCGTCCTGGTCGCCGCCCTCCTCGCGGGCGGCGTCGGCGGCGGCATCGGCTACTGGGCGGCGGACCGGCAGGGCGGCCTGACCGGCAGCTCCACGGTGGCGGCGGCCGGAGAGGCCCCTGCCGGCTTCAAGCGCGACCCCGGCACGGTCGCCGCCGTGGCCGCCCAGGCGCTGCCGAGCGTCGTCACGATCGAGGCCAAGTCGAGCACGGAGGGGCAGGGCGGAGGCACCGGCACCGGCTTCGTCTACGACAAGGAAGGCCACGTCCTCACCAACAACCACGTGGTGGCCTCGGCGGCGGACGGCGGCCGGCTGCGCGTGACGTTCCCGGACGGCAAGAAGTACGAGGCGGAGGTCGTGGGCCGGGCGCAGGGCTACGACGTGGCGGTACTGAAGCTGCGCGACGCGCCCGCCGGGCTCGCCCCGCTGCCGCTCGGCGACTCCGACAAGGTCGCGGTGGGCGACTCGACGATCGCGATCGGTGCGCCGTTCGGCCTGTCCAACACGGTGACGACGGGCATCATCAGTGCGAAGAACCGCCCGGTCGCCTCCAGCGACGGTTCCGGCAGCCGCAGTTCGTACATGAGCGCCCTGCAGACGGACGCGTCGATCAACCCCGGCAACTCCGGCGGCCCGCTGCTGGACGCGCGTGGCGCGGTCATCGGCATCAACTCGGCGATCCAGTCGCCGGGCTCGGGCCCGCTCGGCCAGTCCCAGGCCGGGTCGGTCGGCCTGGGCTTCGCGATCCCGATCAACCAGGCGAAGAACGTGGCACAGCAACTGATCAGGACCGGCCAGCCGGTGTACCCGGTGATCGGCGCCACGGTGAACATGGCGGAGAAGGGACAGGGCGCCAGAATCGTCGAGGAAGGTGCGAGCGGCTCGCCGGCGATCAGCCCCGACGGCCCGGCGGCGAAGGCCGGCCTGCGGCCGGGCGACGTGATCGTCCGGTTCGGTGACCGGGAGATCGACAGCGGGCCGACGCTGATCAGCGAGATCTGGACGTACCAGCCGGGCGACACGGTGGCGCTGACCTACGAGCGCGACGGCAAGGAGCAGGAGGTCAAGGTCACCCTGGGCGAGCGCAAGGGCGACTGACGAACCGCCCCCGCCCGCAACCCCGCACCCCGCCCGGCGGCCACGCCGCCAGGCGGGGCTCTTGCGTCATGCCCGTCCCAACGGTTGGCCCGGCTCCCGCGTCGAGGCCGGCTCCCGCGAGAGGGCGCCCCAGGAAGAGCCGCCAGCCGGTAGGCTGTAGCCGCTCCGCGCCAGGTGAGGCGGGGCGCGGGTGGGTTGCCCGAGCGGCCTAAGGGAACGGTCTTGAAAACCGTCGTGGCGCGAGTCACCGTGGGTTCAAATCCCACACCCACCGCGCATGTCGAAGGCCTCTGACCAGGTGAAAAGGTCAGAGGCCTTCGTGTTGCGAGTTGTCCGTGACTACCCTGGGTTCCCCGATGTATCCCGCACGATCGGGCACGGGAGGGGCACGGCGCTGTCACAAGGCCATCCTCGATCTCAAGCCCTTCGATCCGCTTCACTGCGGTATCTCGGACGAATCTCCCCGCTTGGATCGCTCACCCTGTTACGGTCGCTCGATGGCCGATCTTGTGGGGATCCTGCAACTTCTTGGGGCGGGCAGCGTGGGTGCTGTCGTGACCCAGTACGTCGGCGCTGGACCCGAGCGTCGTCAGGCTCGTGCCGCCGTTCGAAGCGCGATGACTGAGCTGGACGAGGCCGTTTGGTCTCAAGGGGAGACGGATGAGTGGCCCCGACTCCGAAAGGGCCTTCACGCATTCGAGTCCGCCGCCATGGTTGCTGGCGTGCGTCGTGAAGTTTCGGACTGGTACGTGACGACCAGGATCGCCTTCTTCTACGAGAGCCGACGGAGCTACGAGCAGCATCCGGATACGGACTTTGGCGGTGGCATCGTCTCCCGGTACGTACGCGGCCTCAACGAGGCGAACTATGTGGTTTATCAAGCTCTCTGGCATCCACAACGCTCACGGTTTCTGTGGAGACGACGACTCAAGGCTGCCAAGACAGCTGCTCGTACGGCTGCAGCAGACTCGCCCTCGCTGCTTCGACGCCTGGACGAGAGCGAGAGACCCCTCTGACTTGTATGTACTGCGAGAGTTCCGGAAAGGGCGTTGTGGGCCTGAACATGCTCTACGCCTGCACAACGTCTACCCCCGACTCCCATCCCGTCTGCCGTCGACCCACACACCGTGGAGCAGGCGCGGTGCCGGGCGTCCAGGTGGAGCGCGCCACTGTACGAACGACCTGGACGCCCGGTGCCGTGTCTGCTCGGCTCTGCCTGGGTCGACGGCAGACGGGATGGGAGTTCCCCACCGCCACACCCCACGGCCGGCACCCGCGCACGGGCCCCCTCCATCCCGGAGCCTGAGCGCCCCCGCCGGAGGCATCGTCCTGAGCCGCACCCACGTACCGCCTCGGCCGCGTCGTGGTTCCCCACCCATCAACCCGAGCTGTCAGGCGTGCGGACGGCGCCCGGGCTGGAGCGGGGCGGAGACAGGAGCGCAGGCCCGGGCGACGGGCCGCGCGCGCCGCGCTGTGCGCGGCGGGTGCCTTGATGAGGTAGAGAAACCTGTAACAGCCAGCCTGGTCAGGTCTTCCGGCCGCTGGCGTCGTAGCTCCAAGTTCGGCCGGTGCCTCGGTACTCGGAGACGGAGATCGGGTCTACTCCGGGGCGCATGCGTGTGGTGTACAGGATGCCGTCGATGTGGTCGATCTCGTGGGCGACGAGACGGGCGACCCCGTACTCAAAGATTGTGATGCGCTGCTCGCCGCTGATGTCCGTGTGCTCCACCGTGATGCTCAACGGTCGGGGGACTTTTCCGCGTACGTCGAAGAAGCTCCAGCACCCCTCGTACTGCTCGTCCGTGTCCGCTGACTCCTCGATCACCCGCGGGTTGAGGAGAGTGATGGTCTCCCCATCCGGCGTTCGAACGATGGCGGCTGCTCGGTCGATCCCGATCTGTGGTGCTGCGCACCCCATCCCCTTGCTGAACAAGTGGATTCCTGCGGCTCGCTCCGATGCTGCGTTCAGCTCGGCCACCACCCGCCGCGCGTCCTCAGCCTCTGTCGGCAGATTGAACCGCCGGGCCTGCCCGGTCAGGATCGGGTCTCCCGCCTGGACGATGCCGATGGATCGCATCTTCTCGCTGGCGCTCTGGGGCATGGCTGGACTGCTCTCTTCCTGACTACTGCGGCTTCGGAACTTCCACTCCAGCCGGTATCGAGCGTGAAGCGGCGGGGCATCGGTGCTCCAGGAGAAGATCCGTCGATCGCTGGCCGCCTCCTGGTGGATCGCTGTGCGGAAGGGGAACGCCGCGGCGGTCATCGTCGTCTCGGTGCCCCACACTGCAGGGTCAAGTTCCACCGGGAAGTTCAGTCGGACGCTGAGCCGCTCAGTCGGAAGCCGGACTGCTCGCTGGAACCAAGTTCCCCACTTCTCGTCGCCGACCGTGTATGAGTACTCGATCCAGGTCGTCTCACCTGGGTACAGCGGGTATCGCCCATACTCGTTCTCGAACAGGAGCCACAGTTCCTTGAAGGCGTCGCGGTCGTGCTGGACGCGCCATCCGACCGGCTCGTTCCCGACTTGGGCGCTGAGCCCGATCTCATCCCAGGTGAGCGGATTCTCGCGATAGAGCTGGTTCGACCGCTCAGGACTTCCCGGGTAGCGATCGACCGAGATCCGGATGAGGTACTGCGTAACAGGGTTGGGGCTGGCGTTATAGATCTGTCGACGCTGAGTGGCTCGGTACGTCCGGCCGTCGTAGAACAGCTCCGCGTCATCGTGCTTCACGATCAGACTGTGTGCCTGAGACTCGGGCCCTGGCTGATCGGGTGTGTGCTGGTGCGGGAGAGTGGGCTCCGGCCGGCCGTTTGCCTCCAGCTCGGCGAAGGCGCGTCGTAAGGCACCGCCCGCCGAGAGTGCCCGGTCGGCTTGCTCCGCAAAGGCTTGGCTGGGGCGCTGCTGTCCACCTTCGACCTTGGAGACGTACGAAGGTGTGTATCCCACCCGCTTCGCCAGTGCCGACTGGGACATGCCCCGTACATCGCGCCAGCGCTTCAAGTCAGCGATGAACGCTTCTGCCGTGTGACCCTCGCTTGCCATCCCGACTCCCCGTGTGACTGTGCCTGTGAGTGAGCTATGAGTGATCGGCTCTCAGGCTGTAGTCATCGCCCTGATCTGCGGTGTGCTCTCCGTGCTGGGTCGGAAGCTACAGGAGCGGAGGCACTCTGGTGTCCCTCACACCGGATGAACTGGCGGAAGTCTTGAATCAGTTGGCTGGAATCACAGCACGGGTGCAAGACCTCTCCCGAGATGTGGACCGGGTTGTGGTCAGGCTGTGTCCCGAGCCTTCGACTGCTCTTCGAGCCGAGCGAGCCGTTCCGCGAGACTCTCGACCGTCGAACTAAGTTCGCTGAGGCGCTGGGTGAGAGCGATGAACTCGGCTGAAGGCGCGGCGTCAGTAGGAGCCTCAACCTGGTCGCGGACGAAGCTGCCTCGCCCTGGACTGGTGTAGATCAGGCCGTCTCCACGGAGAATCTCCACTGCGCTCTGCGCCGTCATGACGGCTACGGAGTACTGCTTTGCCAGGTCGCGAACGGACGGGACCTTGGCACCCGGCGCCAGGGCCCCCGAGAGGATCTCGGCTCGAATGGCGTCTGCCACCTGTCGAGAAGCGGGTCGGGGGTCCTCAGCGCTCAGCGTCATGGAGCGAGGGTATCGCTGAAACCCGTCCTAGGTCACCCAAGACTCTTGACGCAGCCAACCCAAGCTGTACTGTGACACCTAAGACACGCAATATGGCTTCCGGGGGTGGCGCCCTACCGCCAAGCAGATCGCCGCCCCCGGTCCCTCGAAGGGAGCTTCCATCATGCCTGCTCTGTCCTCGTCCGCACTGCTCTCCTGGTCCGAGCTGGAAGCTCGGGACCGGTGCCCGAAATGCTCGGCTCGGGTTCCTGCCTGGCGGTGGGTCCGCCTGGAGGGCCTGCGCGTCCTCACCCACGACGGTGACCTCATCTGCCCGAAGGACGCGACCCTCGGATACGAGCTGCTGCCCGCGCCGCTGTCCCGGACCGAGCACGCGGAGCTTGTCCCCTCCTCGTGCATGGGCTGCCGCCAGCACGTGAACGGCTGGCGCTGGGTCCAGGTCGACGGGGACGGCGTGCTCTCCCACGACACGCCCGACGGCCCCCGCGCCTGTCCCTCCGGCGCGCGTTTCGACTGGGCGACCGGTGCGACCCTGCCCGCTGCCGCCTCGGTGGTGGCCGCGTGACGGTCTTCCCCGTGGCCCCGGCCGCTGTCGCTGATATGGCGGCGGCCGTGGGCACCGACCCGCTCACCCTCGCCGACCTGCTGCGAGTGGCGAACGCCCCCGGCTTCGACCGGTGGCGCGAACAGGTCCGCAGTACCGGCGGCTGCTCCGACCCCATCCACCTCCAGGGCCAGACCGTCACCCGCGATGCCCGCACCGGTGAGGTCCTCTACTCCTACTCCACGGCTGACGAACCGGGCGGCCGGTTACGGGTGGCCTGCGGCAACCGGCGCGCCTCGCGCTGCCCCTCGTGCGCCTGGACCTACGCGGGCGACACCTACCACCTGATCCGCGCCGGGATCACCGGCGACGACCGCAAGAACGTTCCCGCCACCGTCCGCGACCACCCCCGCGTCTTCGCGACCCTGACCGCGCCGTCGTTCGGGCCGGTCCACAACCGCCCGGCCTCCGGCCGCTGCCGCTGCGGTACCACCCACCCGGACGGCGACCCGCTGTTGGGCACCGCGCTGGACCCCGAGCGCTACGACTATGCGGGCGCGGTGCTATGGAATAACCACGCGGGCCAACTCTGGCAGCGCTTCACCATCTACTTGCGCCGCGAGATCGCCCGCCGCGCCGGACTCTCCCAACGCGCCCTGGCCGACTCCTGCCGGGTGTCCTTCGGGAAGGTCGCCGAGTTCCAAAAGCGCGGCGCGATCCACTTCCACGCCGTGGTCCGCCTCGACGGACCCGACGGACCCACCACCGAACCCCCGGCCTGGGCGACGGTCCCGCTGCTCGACGACGCCATCCGCGCTGCCGCCGCCCGCGTCGCTGTAACCGTCCCGCCCGCAGGCACCTTCCCTCAGCACACCCTGCGGTGGGGCGACCAGGTCGACGTCCAGCCCATCGGCGGCCTGGCGGACGACGAGCTGACCGAACAGGCGGTTGCCGCCTACGTCGCCAAGTACGCCACCAAGGCCGCCGAGACCACCGGCACCATCGACCGCCGTATCGGCGAACCCGCCGAACTCGACCGGCTCGACCTCCCAGATCACACCCGCCGCCTCATCAAAGCTTGCTGGGACCTCGACGCCCACTACCCGGACCGGCTGCTCGCCCGCTGGTCCCACATGCTCGGCTTCCGCGGCCACTTCTCCACCAAATCCCGCGTCTACTCCACCACCCTCACCGCCCTACGCCAGACCCGCGCCGACTACCGCGCCGCCCAGGAACGCCGCGAACGGGGCCTGCCCGACCCGGACGACGACCCGGAGGGCTCCACGCTCGTCCTGGCGCACTGGACCTACGCGGGACACGGCCACAGCCCCGGCGAGTCCTGGCTCGCCGCCAGCATCGCCCGCGACATCCGAACCAACCGCGAAACCGCACGCGAGGCACTGCACGACCTCGACACCCAAGGGGAGGACCGAACATGGACCGACTGCTGACCGTTGGCCAGGTCGCGGAACTGCTGGGGACCACGGTGCGTTTCCCCCGTCGGCTGATTGAGGAACGGCGGATCGAGTTCGTCAAGGTCGGCCGACACGTCCGCATCCGGGAGAGCGCTGTCACCGCGTTCGTCGCGGCGAACACGGTCCAGCCGGTAGCCCTCCGTCCGTCCCGTCTTCGGTCGGTGGCCTGATGGCCGGGAAGCGCAAGGCACGCCGCAGCTTCGGACGGGTGCGCAAGCTGCCCTCGGGCCGGTACCAGGCTCGGTATCCGGGCCCGGACGGCATCCTGCGGCCTGCTGACCGGACCTTCGCCACCACGACCGACGCTGATCTGTGGCTCGTCAAGAAGCGCGTCGAGATCGAGGAAGGCCGCTGGCTCGACCCGGCCGAAGGGCAGACGACTGTTCGGGATTGGGCGGCACGCTGGTTGGCATCGGTCGCCCCGCAGCTCAAGCACAAGACGCAGGCGTCGTACCGCTCGCTGATCAAATCGCGCATCAACCCGGTGCTCGGGGACCGCGAGCTGGCCAGCCTGCGGCCCATCACGGTCGCGGAGTGGGTCGCTGCCATGAAGACGCAGGGGCTCAGCGCGTCGCGGATTCGCCAGGCGTACCGGGTCATGTCACAGATCATGGGCTCGGCGGTCGACAACGGTCTGATCGCTCAGACTCCGTGCCGTGGCGTGCGCCTGCCTCGTATGCCTCAGACAGAGCCGCACATCCTCACACCTGTGGAGGCATCCCGGATCGTCCGGAACGCCGACGCTCCGCATGACCTCCTGATCGCGCTCCTTGCCTTCGCGGGCCTACGGGTCGGGGAAGCCTTCGCGCTGCGTCGGAGGGACGTAGACGTTCCTGGCCGCCTCCTGGTGGTGGACGAGAACCTGGCGGAAGCGAATGGGGCTCTGGTCTTCGACACCCCGAAGTCCCACCAGCGACGGGTCCTCTCCCTGGCTCCGTCCCTGGCCAAGCGGCTCGGTGCCTACCTCGACGGCCTGCCCGGAGGGGATGACGCGCTCCTCTTCACGAACCGGTCCGGCCGACCGCTGCGCTACAACCAGTGGCGCAAGGCGTACTTCGACCCTGCGGTCTCGGCGGCCCGGCTGACGGACGTGACACCCCACGACCTTCGGGCTTCGCACGGGACCTGGGTAGCCGACCGATACGGCGTCATGACCGCCGCCCACCGCCTCGGGCACTCCAACGCGAGCGTCACCACCCGCCACTACGCTCGGCCCGTTGCAGGACGTGACGCAGAGGTGGCTACCGCTTCGGACGCCTGGCTCACGGGGCACGACGGGGTTCATGGGGCACGCAGAGGGCACGGCGAGGACGACGACGGCTCGGCTGGGGCCCTTGTGCCACTCTGACCAGCAGCGGAACCGGTAGTGGCCCGGAAGATCGAAAGGTCTTGAAAACCGTCGTGGCGCGAGTCACCGTGGGTTCAAATCCCACACCCACCGCTTGCAGGTCAGCGTCTGCGCTGGTCAGAAGGGGCGCCTCCGGTTCGGGGGCGCCCTTGTCGCGTGGTGCCTGTCTCGCCGGTGATCCATCGGCGACCAGTGGCCGACCCTCAGGCGTTCCCCAGCAATTGGGCAGCGGGGAACTGTGCCTGCGGCGCCCTTTGAGGTACAGCCGCTCCACAGGTTTCAAGGCGGCTCGCTCCGCTCACCGCGCCCGGCCCGGCCCCCGGGCCGGCGATCCTGTGTCCGGCCCCGCTCCGGCCCGGCCGGCGCCCATGCCGCGCACGAAGCATGCAGCCACCTGACGCTGCGGCATCGTATGGGAGTACTCCAGCGCCAAGGCCGCCGTCGGCAAGGGGCCCGAACCCGCGCTGCCTGCCGGTCAGGTGCCGGTGTCGGCGTCAGGCTCTCGACGCCTGGGTGCGGCGGGGGCGTAGGAGAGGAGGGCGGCGACCGTGCCGAGGGCCAGGGTGACGGGTGAGTACAGGGCCAGATCCCAGAAGCGGTACGCGGACGGACCCTGGCCGATCGCCCCGGACAGGAGCAGGCCCGCGACACCCCGGGTGAGGAGTACGGCGGCGGCGGTCGCGGTCGCGGCGTTCAGGAGGCGGTGGGGGAGGAAGCCGCGTACGTAGCCGGCTCTGGCCAACAGGAGCCACGCCGCTGCGGCGAGGAGGCACGCGACGGCCAGTGTCATCCACGGCGGAGGACTCTGGGCGGGCGAGGTCTGGCCGACGACCGTTTCGAGGAACTCCTCCCGTGTGGACAGCGGCCAGGGGGACCGCAACCAGACCAGGTGAAGGAGGGAGAAGGCGGCGAGGACGACGGCGGCTGTGGCCGCCGCGGTCCGGTACGGCGTGTGGGGCATGGGCCGTGCTCCTTTGGCGGGTCCCTGTCGTGGACGCAGGTCCGGATCGGTCGGGATGGGGTGGCGCTCTGGTGCCGCGGCCGCTTGGGCGGAAGGGCACGGTCCACTTGGGTGCTGGGTGCTGGGTGCTGGGTGCTGGGTGCTGGGTGCTGGGTGCTGGGTGCTGGGTGGTGCGGTGGTGCGGTGGTGCGGTGGGGCGTCGCGGGGGTGCGTGGCGGGTTTGTTGCGTGGTGGTTCCGCGTGGCCCGGCCTGGGCTCAGGGGGTCGGACGCAGCGGCGGGCGGTTTCGTCCCTTGCGGTGTCCGGTGTGGGGTGTCCCGTTGCGCGGGTGCGCCAGTGGGGTGTCGGTTCCGCTCTGGTGCGCACCGGGTGCCGGGCAGGCGGGAGGCGCGGGGCGGTTCAGGGTGTGCGCAGCAGGGCCAGGGCGGGCGCCACGAGTGCGCGGTGCTGCCGGCCGGCGGCGAAAGGCAGGCGCAGCGCCGTGTCGCGCAGCGCGCGGGCCGGGCGGTTGTGCCAGTGGGAGATGCTCCCGATGTGCCGGGAGGTGAGCTGCATGCGGCGGACGCGGCGGTGGCGCAGGGAGCGGTAGCGGGTGAGGGCGCCGTCGGCGCCGGGGCGCAGGCTGAGCGCGAGGGCGTAGGCGTCTTCGATGGCCATGGCTGCTCCCTGCCCCTGGTTGGGGGTGATGGCGTGGGCGGCGTCTCCGAGGAGCAGGACCCGTTCCGAGCCCCATACGGGGGCGTCGAGTTCCTCCAGGTCGTGGCGGAGCGGCGGCGCCGCGGTCAGGACGTCGAAGAGCCGCGAGGGCTCGCCGCGGTGCCGGCCGAAGACGCGGTGGAAGCCTTCGGGCCAGTCCGGCTCCGGAGCACGCCTGGGCGCGGTCGCGACGAGGTAGTAGTAGAGCTGTGCGCCGGGCAGGGGTACGGCTCCGATGCGGGTGCCGGGGCCCCAGGACTCCACGGCGCCGGTGAATCCGGGGTTGTCCGTGATCCCCCGCCAGCAGGTGGTGCCGCTGTAGCGCAGTGGCCGCGGACCGGTGAGCTGTTCCCGTACGGTCGAGCGCAGCCCGTCGGCACCGACGACGAGGTCGTGGACGTGGGCGGCGGTGTCCTCCGCGAAGCGGACCTCTACGGCCGTCCCGGTGTCCCGTACGGAGGTGACGGTTCGTCCCGGGAGGAGGCGGACCGCGTCGGGCAGGTGCTCGTGGAGGACGGTGTGCAGCGCTGGGCGGCTGAGCGACCGGGAGGCGTCGTGGTGCCCGGTGGGGTGCTGGGGGCGTAGGCGCTGCAGTACGGACCCGTCGGCGTTCACGAGGTCGAACGAGGCCAGCTGGTGGCTGCGTTCGGTCACGTCCACGTCCAGTGCGGCGAGGACGTGCAGCGCGTTGGGGGCGAGGATGATCCCGGCGCCGCTCGCGGGAGGGTGCGGGCTCCGCTCGGCGACGGTGACGTGGTGTCCCGCCCGGTGCAGGGCCAGGGCCGCGGTCAGCCCGCCTATGCCGCCACCCGCAACGAGGATGTCGAGCGGTTTCATACGGGCTCCTGGCGGGGTCGCGGGGTGAGGAACCGGCTCAGTGACTGTTCCAGCAGGCGCAGTTGGCTCGGGCGGTCCAGGTCTCCGCGCAGACCGGCGACGAGGATCCCGAAGTAGAGCGAGAAGAACACGGTGAACACCAGCTCAGGGTCCAGTGGGGCGACCGTGCCCGTGGATTCGGCTTCGTGCAGTTCCCGTGTCACCCAGCGGCGGAACTCGGCCATGCGTTGTTCCGCGGGGCCGTCGGGCCGGGTGGGGAAGAGCGAGGCGGACAGGTACTGCCGGGCGAGGTCGGGCTCGCGGTCGTAGCTGGCGTAGAGCTCTCCGGCCACGTGGACGAGTCGGGCGACGAGGTCGCCGGCCGGGGGCAGGGTGGGCATCGCGGTGTGGAGGGCGCGTCCGACGTGCTCGTCGAGAAGGGTCTCGATCAGCGTGTTCACGTCCGGGAAGTGCACGAAGAACGTCCCGGTGGCCACTCTCGCCTCGGTGGCCACTTCCCGGGTCGTCAATCCCGCGAGCCCTCGCCGTTCCAGCATACGGCGGGCTGCTGCGAGCAAGGCCTGCCGGGTCTCTTCCTTGCGCTGTGCGCGCAGGCCGCCGGAGGGCGGGCGCGCTGAGGTGTCGGGCATTTCAGTGAGCATACTCAGTGAGCGTGCTCAGTCAATCGGGCTGGGGGTGTTCCCCTCTCCGTGCGCCGCCGCGTCCGCTGTGCGGCAGGTGGCGGCAGGGTCGGCCCCGTGATGCGTTGGCCGTGCCCGGGTGAGGCGTTGGCCGTGCCCGGCGCCGTCCGCCCGGACGCGGGGTCGAGGGCGGGAGCGGGCGGCAGGCGCCAGGGGTAAGGGGGCAGGGGGCGGGGGCGTCACGGCCCTGGGGTGTCGGCGCGGGCGCCTCGGGAAGCGTCTTCCGCGGGCAGGCGTCCACCGCTTCGGCCGCTCGTGATGTCCGGTGCCTCAGGTCGGCAGGCAGTGCCGGAAGCGTCGCAGCAGGTCGAGGGCGGCTGGGCTGTCCCCGTCGAAGGGCTGGTCGCGATGACGCGCCGACATGTCCGCCTCCCCCACATGCGGGCACTGCGGCACCGGGAGCAGAATGCCACTTCGAAGAGGACGCCGGTCGGGCCGTGCGCGCGGATGCCCCGGCCGGGGAGGAGGCAGCGGTACGGCTCGCTGTCCGGCACCGCGGTGACGAGGGCCAGGGCCTGCTGTGCCGGGTCCCAGAGGGCGACGGTGTCCCCCGTCAGGGACGGTGACGACAAGTGGCGGACGGGGTCGGTGATCCGTACGGCCTCGACCAGTTCGGCGTCGGGGCGGGTGTCGGGTAGCAGTACGGGGGCCATCGTGGCCGATCCGGGACGCGCCGGGAAGGCGCGCGGGTATTCACGGGCGCGGCGCCCCGCGAGGGGGGCGATGTGATCGGCGTCACAGTGGAGGGGGGTGGGGTGGCGATGAGTTCCGGGCGCGGGGCTGGTCTTCTTCCTGTACGGACTGCTGCGGCAGAGGTGAGGAGAGGGCCGGAATGCGTGTGGTGATCAGTGAGTTCATCAGCCTGGACGGCGTCGTGCAGGCGCCAGGGGGGCCCGGGGAGGACACCGACGGCGGGTTCGACCACGGGGGGTGGACGCATCCGTTCTTCGACCCCGAGGTCGTGGGCGGCGCGTTCGACGAGGCACTCGGCGGCGCGGAGGCGCTGCTCTTCGGTCGGCGGACCTGGCAGACCATGGCCGCGGCGTGGCCCGAGCGCGCCGGCGACCCCTTCGCCGACCGCATGAACGCGCTCCCGAAGTATGTCGTGACCGACACCCTCCGCGACGACGAGCTGCACTGGAACAGCACGCGCATCGCGGGCGGGGATGTCGTCGCCCGGGTCCGCGCGCTGCGGGAGGCGCCCGGCGGTGACGTGCTCGTCATGGGCAGCTCCGCCCTCGTGCGCACGCTGCTGGGCGAGGGGCTCGTGGACGAGCTGCGGCTGATGGTCATGCCGGTCCTGCTCGGCGGAGGCAAGACGATCTTCCCCCGCGACGGGGGGCTGCGCACGCTCCGGTTGGTGTCGGCGGTCACGAGCGGCACCGGCGTTCAGGTGTGCACGTACCGGGTCGTCCGCGATGAGGAAGAGGGGGGCGGCGAGGGCTGAGAGTCGGCGGTTCACTCGCCCCGGGCGACGCGGGAATCGCCTGTCGCCGCCGCTGAGCGGCAGGGTGGGCGCGGTGCGCCGCGGTCCGGTGGCGGCTGCCCCGCTCGTCGCGTCGGCCGCCTCGGGACACCACCCCGCCCGCTCGTCGCGTCGGCCGTCGTGGGACGCGCCCGCCGCGGGGCGCGCCAGCCGTGGGACGCGCCTCGCAGTACCGCGCAGGCCCCGAGCGCTCCCGGTGCGAGTGGCTGCGCCGCCGGCCGGTCCGGAGCCGGCGTCGCCCCCCGAAGCGCTCCGTCCGCCGGGCGCCTTTCCCCGGGCGCTCGCCTGCCGTGCCCCTCCCGGGGGCGCTCCGTCCGCCTGGCCCTCTCCCGGGAGCCCCGCCCGAGGCGACGGTGTCACCCCGTCCGACTGCCCGGTGCCCCGGCTCATGCGCGGAGTCTCTCGGGCGGGGGCACCTCCCGGACCAGGCGGGATGTCCAGGGGCACCAGTGGCCGCCCGGGAGAAAGGCACCGCCGACCTCGGCCACGTGCTCCTCCACGTACGGGATGGTCGCGTCGCAGACTTCGACGGCGTAGTGGAAGAAGTTGATGGTGTCCGGTGCGAGGTGGTAGCTCCAACGGGCGTTGTACGGGGCGCGGCGCTTCACGATCCTGCCCATGACGTGTTTGTCCTCGCCGCTGCTCAGCAGGGCCCGTGCCTCCCCGATACGGGCGGGGTCGGTGAGTTTGATGACGAACCGCTGCCGGGACGTGTCGGTGAACTCGAAGTACGCGGCAGCCGCCTGCGCCCTGCTCTGTGCCGGGGATGACGACGTGAACGCCATGAGCGCGGTGGCTGTCAGAGTGCTGATCCTCTGGGTGATACGACGCATGAGCGGGCACCTCCGAATGCGGGTTCTCACGGAACGTAGGCGTTCGGCTGCGCTAGGTGTTGACGGTGGTGGCTAAACCGCACCATCGGTGGAAAGCGCCGAACCGGCGGCACTGCGCCCTCCGTGGAGGCCGTGCGCCCGCGCGCGCCGCGCCCTCGCTGGAGGCCGCGCACCGACCGCCGCGCCCTTGGTGGAAGTGCGCCGGCGGCACCGAGCCGGCAGGGGGAAGCCGTGCACCGGCGGCACCACACCGTCGGGGGGAAGCGCAAACCGCCGTCGTCCCGTTTGCGTCCTTCCCGTCGTCAGAGCGGGGGCGGGCGACCCGCGGAAGCTGGACGGGCGAGGGCGGCGGTGTCATGCGCGACGACGAGGTGGATGAGGGCGCACGGGTGCCGGGATGCCCGGTGCGTCCCGCGGTGGCTCCGGTACGAGGGCGGGTACCGGACCGGACAGGAGGCCGGGCACGGGACCGGCGTGGAAGCCGTGGTGCACGGCATCAGGTGCGGGGCTCGCTCCGCGCCCGTACGTGCCGTGGGGTGCGGGGCCGGTCACGGATGCGGGCGTGTGACCACGGGCGGGGCCGGGTCGGCGGTGGTGCCGAGGCGGGGTGGGGGTGCGGGCGGTGGCCTGGGAGCGTTCTCGCACGGCGCCGGCGGGCAGGGGCGAGGCATGGCTGAGCGCGGGCCGGTGGCCCGGGGGATCGCCGTGGCGTGGTGGCGACTCGTGCGGTTCGGTGTCGTGCAGCTGCGCTGCTGCGCTTTCGCCGTGGCGCTGGTCGCGGGGATCGGGGTGTCCCGGCTCCTGCCCGAAGGGCTTCCCGTGGCCCGCTACGACCTCGTCTTCCTCTACGGCGTGCTGCTGACCGTGCTCGCCCGGCGGGTGGGCTGGGACAGCGCCCGCGACACCGGTGTCATCGCGGTGTGCCACGTGGTCGGGCTGCTCTTCGAGCTCGTCAAGGTCTGGCTGGGCTCGTGGAGTTACCCCGAGGGGGCCGTCCTGAAGATCGCCGGGGTGCCGCTGTACGGCGGGTTCCTGTACGCGGCGGTCGGCAGCTACGTCTGCCGGGCCTGGCGGCTGTTCGGGCTGAGGTTGTCCGGCTACCGCGCAAGGGCCACCGCGCTCCTCGCAGCCGCCGTCTACGTCAACTTCTTCACCCACCACTGGCTGCCCGACGCGCGCTGGCTGCTCGCCGCGGGGCTGCTGGCCGCCACCGCGGGCACGTGGGTGTGGTTCACCGTCGGCGACCGGGACTACCGGATGCCGCTTGCGCTCTCCTTCGGCCTGATCGGCTTCTTCCTCTGGGTCGCCGAGAACGCCGCGACGTACGTCGGCGCCTGGAGCTACCCGCACCAGTTGGGCGGTTGGGAGCCCGTGGCGCTGTCGAAGTTCGGTGCCTGGGCGCTCCTGATCAGCGTGACCTTCGTCCTCGTCGAACGGGCCGCCCGGCGGGACGCCCCCACCGCTGCCGGGTAGGCGCGGGAGGAGACTCGGCTGGGGCGCCCCGGCCTCGGACCCCGTCCCGCCTCGGCCCCGCCCCGCCCGCCCCGGCCTCACCTTCGCCCAGCCCCTGGCCTTGCGAAGGTGAGCCGGCCGACCGTGTCCGGCCTGCCGTCGCCGCGTGGTGAGCCGGCCCCGGGCCCGGCCTGCCGTCCACCGTGACGAGGCGGACGGCCCTGGTCCCAGGAGCCCCAGCGCCGGCGCAGCACCCGCCGTGGGGGCGCGACGACGGCGGAGGCCCTACGGCCCCCGCGACCGTGCCGGCTGGTCGCGCCGCGCGGGCCTTACGCCCTGCATGGGGAGCTACGCCCCCGCCCTCCGGAGGAGCCGTCCCTGACCCCGCCCCGCCCCGCCCTCCACCTACAGGAGGTGGAGGGCGCTGCGCCCCTCCGACCTGAGGGGGACGCCGGTTCGGGACCTGGGGGCGATCCGGCGGGCCGGGCCCGCTCCTAGCGTTGATGCCATGACCGCGACTTCTGGGCCCGTCTGCGTCGGTGCCTCCGCACCCGTCACCGCCAGTGCCACCGGACACCCCTCGTTCTCCTCGTACGTACGAGCCCGGGGGCCCTACCTGCTGCGCACCGCCCGGTCGCTCACCGCGAACCCGTGCGACGCGGAGGATCTGCTGCAGACGGCCCTCACCAAGACGTTCGTCGCCTGGGAGCGCATCGAGGACCACCGGGCCGTGGACGGCTACGTGCGCCGCGCCCTGGTCAACACCCGCACGTCGCAGTGGCGCAAGCGCAAGGTCGACGAGTTCGCCTGCGAGGAACTCCCCGAGCCGGTCGGCCACCCGGGGCAGCCCGACCCCGCCGACCGGCAGGCCCTGCGCGACGCGATGTGGCGCGCGGTCATGCGCCTGCCCGACCGGCAGCGGGCCATGGTCGTCCTGCGCTACTACGAGGACCTCAGCGAGGCCCAGACCGCAGCGGTGCTCGGCGTCTCCGTCGGCACCGTGAAGAGCGCCGTGTCCCGCGCCCTCGGAAAGCTGCGCGACGACCCCGAGCTCGCTCCGACGCGGGGCTGACAGCGTATGGGCCGAGGGGCACGGGATGAGCGGTCCGGCAGCCGTTCGGCGCCCGAGCGGTAGGGCAGCAACTGCCCGGAGCCTGAGCCGCACGGCAGCCCGCCGGCACCTGAGCCGTACCGCAGGGAGGAAGGTGGCACATCGCGCCGCGCGGCCGGGCTGCGGCGCGTCCCCCGGCCCGGCAGGACGCGTATTCGCTGCGGCGAACTTACTCCCAGGTAGTGACATACCGCTCGGTATGGGCGCAGAATCTGCACACCCACCTGGCTACCGCCGCGTAGCGAGCCGCGCCCATTCGGGAGGACGCCGTGCTGAGCACCATGCAGGACGTACCGCTGACCGTGACCCGCATCCTGCACCACGGGATGACGATCCACGGGAAGTCGCAGATCACCACCTGGACCGGTGATCCGGACGCCCCGCGCCGCCGCAGCTTCGCCGAGGCCGGGGCCCGGGCGACCCGGCTCGCGGGCGCCCTGCGCGACGGCCTCGGAGTCGCCGAGGGCGACCGTGTGGCGACCCTCATGTGGAACAGGGTGTCCAAAACACGCGGGGGCCCCTTGGGCGCCTGACCTGGGGTGATGCGCGGTAGGGGCAGTAAGCGACCCCGGCGCTTGTGGTCATGGCGCCGGGGTCGCGTGTGTTGCGGACCGCGCCGCCCCCTCGGAGGGGGCGGCGCGGGGCCAGGGGGCGAGTAGGGCCTGCTTCTACGGGAGATGCTTGTTGGACAGCAACTCTCGGGCCTGTTCCATCAGGTTGGGGTCCTCAAAGGCGAAGCGCCCTGTAACCAGGGAGGAATAGCCGCCAAAGGTCGGAGAAGGGCCTTCGAGGGTTGCTGACCACTCGGTTTCTAGTTGCCACTTCGCGTTCACGTGCATGTGTCCTGGCTTGGGAATGATGCGAGAGGCGTGCCCCGTATTGATCAGCCAATACGCCGCTGCCGGCTTCCCCCACTCCCCTATCTTTCCGTGCCTTTCAGCAATCCGCCTCAGATCTGCGTCAGGGATCTCGGGATAGGGGACATACCCAATTACGGCTGTGCGGTTGCCGGCGCCAGTGGAAGCGTGAGCGAGAATGCAGACCGTCCGCTCTTGCCAGTCGTACAGTAAGGGGAGGGCGTTGACGCGCCCTTCGCCGGTAATGAGCTTACCCATGTGCTTCCTCTGCTGCGAAAGGGTCCGGGTACGCGTTCTGCGTACCCGGACCCTACCGGTACTGGGGGACGCCTACTTGGCGTCTGCCGCTACGTCAGCAGCCGCCGTCGCCGCAGCAGGCCGGGGGGTTGCACTCGCCAGCCGTGCCCCACATGGTCGGGACCACGGCGAAGCCAGCAGCCTTGATCTTGCCGACCACATCGGCCATGAGCCCCTTCGTCCGCACCGCGGCGCTCGGCCGGTGGTGGAGGAAGTAGCCGAAGTGCTCGTTGCACCAGTCGGCGTACTCCTCGCTGTGCAGCATGAACGTGTGCCATCCGGGGTCCACGACCTTGCTCGGGGACATGGTGTCGCCGGATCGGGTGGTGCCCATCACCCACAGGAGGGCAAGGGCCTGGTCCATGATGAGGGCGGCCGTGCCGCGCTCGTACTGGTACTCCTCGGCGCAGAAGTCCGTGAGTCGGTCGAACAGGGCGGCCGACACGAGGTCTCGGCCCTGGCGCAGCTTGGCCGGGCGTTCCAGGGTGACACTCATGGGATTCCCTTCGGTTGGGTTCCTTGCGTGCACTTGCAGGTCACCCCGGAGGAACGGAACTCCACCGTGGTGCAGGGGTGACCAGTGCCCTTGCCCGGAATCGAACCGGGCTCTCCGCGCGATGTGAAGAGAGCAGGTGCGCGGGCTCTACCTGGCTGAGCTACGAGGGCTTGGGCGGGCACGGTCAATGACTGGCACGCCCGACATTGGGCAGTCCGCTGGAAGACTGTCGCGCTGGTGGACAGCGAGGCGACCATGTCTATCGACATAAACCAGCCGCCTACAGAGCAGGCCCGGACACCGAAGTGAGACGACTGCGCCTGTCCAGAAGTCCCGATGTACCTGATGCAGCCACCCCAGGTCGGTAGGGCTGTTCGTGATCTCAATGAACCGGGCCATTGGTGTCCCTCGGTGGGGCCCGCCCCCTCCCTAGGGGGAACGAATTGGTGGGGGAAGCCAATTCGGGACTCGTCCAGGGAGGGGGCGGGAGCCTAGTACGGGCCGCGTGCGGCGACGCCAATGACGAATCCGCACGAGCCGCTGATCATGGCAATGAGAAGGGGGCCCGCGAAGGCGGCCACGGAGTGCCACGGCCGATGCCGGCGCGACTTATGGCGTCGTTTCGTGGTCTTGGATGTCTCGCATCGCTCGCACCCTCTGAGGCACGGGGGGTGCTTACTGCCAGGTGGCAGGTAGACAACGCCAGACTTCACGCTCATTGCTCCTCCGTACGAAGTCCACCACCCTTCGGGGCTCCCTTCATACGGCGTTCCTTCGAACGGGTCAGGCTCCATCACCACTCCGTCTGCCTGTAGGCCCGTGCCGCGGGCCCCAGCGCCGTCGACATGGGGACGGACTCCAGGTTGTCGGGACTGGCGTCCCACTCTCGCCCGCCGCCCGGCGGGCGGAGCTGGACGTAGCCGCCGATGCGACCCATGACGAGCCCTACACGCCCGGTGGACGTGTCGCGTACGGCTTCCCCCACTCCCCATGGCTGCGGGTACTTCTGCGTGGTCTCGGGGGCGCTCACGCCGCCCCCTCAGCGGGGGACCGGTGCGGGTGTGCCGCGGTGATCGCGCTGTAGCGTCGGACGCCTTCAACAGTTTGCTGAATGCGTGCCGATGTGCGGCCTCGGTGGGCCGCCCGGCAGATGCGACAGCCGGGATGCGCCACGGGCTCAAGGCTCGGCATGAACACGGCTGGTGCCGCCTCTCGTGCGGTCACCGGGCCACCTCCTTATGAAGATCTGTCCGCAGCGCCTTTGCGGTCCTGTCGAGCATCCACGCCGTGTGGTCCCGCATGAGGGCGGGGATGTCGAGCCAGTCCGGCCGCGTGGGTAGGGGCGGCACAGAACAGCACGAGGACGGGACGCCATCCGTCGGCGCGTGCGTGGTCGGTGCGGGTCTCATGGTCGGCCCTTTACTGCTGTCCGTAATTGCGTACTCACAGCATGGGCAGACGCGGCTACGCTCACTAGACCGGAGCTTTGGACATCGCCAACTGTCCAACGATCAAAGGGGGTTCGATCTGGTGAGCGTCGAAAACGAGAACGATCGCGTTGCTGACCCGTCCGCTTCACCCCTGGCGCACTTTGGCCATGAGGTGCGCATTGAGCGGGAGCGGCTAGGCATGTCCCGCAAGGAGCTGGGAGCCGAGGCGCACTGCGGGTACTCCCTTGTGGCGAAGATCGAGGCCGGGGAGCGTGTTCCGGGGTTGGACTTCGCGGAGGCATGCGACCGAGTGTTTCCGAACACTGGCGGCCGTTTCGTTCGGCTCTGGCCGTTGGCCCTGCGGTATGCCTTCCCGCCGTGGTTCCGGCACTACGTGGAACTTGAAGCGAAGGCGACCGTGGTGAAGATGTTCCACCCCACGTTGCTCCCGGGGCTCGTGCAGACGCGGCCGTACGCAGAGGCGGTCTTGCGTACCGGCCGGCCGACGAACCTTGAAGATCTGGTGACGGCCCGCATGGGGCGGCAGCGCATCCTCACCCGCGAGGAGAATCCGGCGCGCTTGTGGTTGGTGCTGAACGAAAGCGCCCTTCGCAACCCCGTTGGTGACGCTTCGATCATGCGTGCTCAGCTGAACCAACTACGTGACCTGGCCGAGACTCCGCGGCATCGGGTGCAGATCGTCCCCCAGCGCAAGGCGAACAACCTCGTGGTCAGCCCCTTCGGGCTGTTGGCGTTCAGGGAGGGGGCCGACGTAGTGCATGTGGACGGCTTCCCGCGGGGGTACATCCTGGCTGACGAAGGAGACGTTGCGGCGGCGCAGGATGCCTATGATCTTCTGACCGCCATGGCCGCGCCGCCGGATGAGACGGCAGACATGATCGACACCATTGCGAAGGACTTCCCATGACGCTCAACCACAGAGCCCCTGACCCCGACTGGACCAGTTCCAGCTACAGCCAGAGCAACGGCGGAGAGTGCATCGAGTGGGCGCCCGGCCACGCGCGGGCCACGGGTGAGTTCCTGGTGCGGGACAGCAAGAATCCGGGCGGCCCTCGGCTGAGGCTGACGCGTTCGGGCTTCGCTGGGCTGGTGGAGCTGGCCAAGCGCGCCGACGTGTAACGCCCTCTCTCGGGTGTCGCCGGTACCGTCCGGTGCAACGCACAAGAGCGCCCCCCGTACGGCCACCGAACGGCCTTACGGGGGGCGTTGCTTATGCGCGGGTGGCGAGCTGCCAGAGGGACAGGGCGAGGCCGGACACGGCGACCAGGGCGGCGACGGATGGGAGCGGCCATCGGCCGCGTTCGAGGGTGTCGAGCCGCTGCTCGTGGTCGGCGAGGGCGCGGTCGGTCTGGTCGCCGCGCTGGACAAGTAGAGCGAGACTGCCGTCGACTCTGGCGAAACCGGCAGTCATGGTGCCGCGCAGCTTCTCCAATTCGACGGCGACGGACTGGTCGGGCGGGGGCGGCTGGCTCACTGGTCACCGCCGGCGTCGTCGTCGACCAGGCCGAGGCCGACCCGGTCGAGCAGGGCCTCGACGACGGGCGAGGCCATGGCGCGGGCGGCGATGCCGGCGACGGCGGCGGCCGAGGCGGCGGCGCCGACCAGCCACGGGGCGGCGACGGCCAGGGCGTCGGAGTCGGCGACGACCGCGGCCAGGGCGGGTACGACGGTGACGACCGCGGCGGCCGTCTGAAGCGCGGTACGGATGGCGCGCTTGGTCTTCGGGGTCATGGGGGGTTCCTCTCGGAAGTTGGGTGCGCCGCGCCCGGCGCGGTGCTGAGCGGGCGCGGGGGTCAGGTGAACAGGCGGCGCCACGTCTGCGGGCCGGGGTAGCCGTCGGCGTCGGAGCCTCGCCACCCTTGGGAGCGCTGGAAGTCCTGGACGTTGCGACGGTCGGCTTCGCCCCAGCGGGGGCCGGGGCCGCGGTGGTAGTGGCGGCCGTAGCCCTTGGCGACCAGGCGCTCGCCGAGCATGGTCACGTACCGGTTGTTAGCGCCCGGCCGGAACTTGTCGCGGCCGGGGAACGCGGGCTCGGCCTTGGCCGGTGCCTTGCCCGGGAGGGCGCCGAGCAGGCGCCGCAGCGACGTTTCTCCGGGCACGCCGTCGGCGTCGGCTCCGGTGTAGCCGAGGGAGCGCTGATAGGCCGCGTACGCCGCGGTGTCGGCATCGGTCCACGTAGGCCCGGGGCCGACCCTGTAGGGGGCGCCGAATCCAGCGGCGACCAGGGCCTCGCCGACGCGGGTCACATGGGGGCCGTGCGCGCCGTAGCCGTACTGCACTCCATTGATGGTGGTGCGGTAGCGGGCGATGCTCGGCACGGTGCCGGACGTGCCGCCCTGCGGCGCGGTTCCGTCCGCGGGCTGCTCCGTGGCCTTGACCGGCATGCCAGCCCGCACCCATGCGTACAGCTTGTCGCCGGGGCACTGGGTAGCGATGCCGTCGCGGTGGCCACGCTGGGCGAGGGTGCGGCCGGTCTTGCGGCACGCTTCGTCGTACAGGGCACGGCACGCGGCGAGGGCGGCCTCGCTCGGCTCCTGGTCGCCGCCGACGGCGATCTGTACGCCAATCCCGGACACGTTGTGCCCGGGGCAGTGCGCGCCCTTGCGCTCCCACCCGCGGCCCTCGTAGACGGTGCCGGCCTGGTCGACGACGAAGTGATAGCCGATGCCGGCCCACCCCTGAGCGTGGTGCTGCGCGTCGATGGCGCGGGGGATGGCGTAGCCGGTGCGGCCGATGTGGTGCGCGCCGTCGTAGTGGACGAAGAATTCGCGGCGGTCGCTGAGTGGGACGTGGGCGGGGTCGCCGTTCCACGGCTTGGCGCCCCACGTGGCACGGCTGATGATCTCGACGGGCATAGGGGTGTCTCCAGACATGAAAAAGCGCCCGGCGCAGTGCGCTCGGGCGTGTGGAAGATGGGGCGGGCGGGGGTCAGACGATGGCGGCCCAATAGCAGGTCGTCGACTCAGCGAAGGCGCCGGCTGTGAGGGTGGCGGGCAGGCTCGTGAGGCTGGTGGAGGTGGTTTGCCGCCACCGGTGTACGCCGCTCGACGACGCGCCGACCGCGCCCGACGTTGTCGAGGTCGAGCCGCCCCAGTTCGTCGCCGCGAGGAAGGGCGTCGCTGTCGTGCTGCCCTTGATCAGGATTGCTACGTAGTAGTGGCCCGGGGCGAGGCTGACGGGTGCGGACATGGTGATGGGCGCGATCTGCCCGCCGACGTTGTGCACTTCCGGAAGCTGGGACAGGGCGGGGCCGGATGTGGCGAGGAGGGCGAGTTCCGCGCTGTAGATGCCGAACTCCGCGGCGGTGGTGGTCGTGTTCGGCTTGTCGTAGCCCATGACGTGCACGGCGATCTGCGACACCGTGCGCGCGGTGCGCAGGGGCACTCCGACAAGGTAGAGGCGGCCAGCCTGCGCGGGCATGTCACCGGGGGTGCGCGAGTGCGCGTGAAGGTCGTAGGCCCATGCACTCAGCCCGTAGTCCTGCGGAAGCCACGTTCCGGGGGCCGCCTCGACGGCGATCACGGACTCGTCCTTCTGGCGGATCTTGAGCCTTCCGCCCTCGCTGTAGAGGACGCAGCCGCTTGGCGTACTGGTGGGGATGGTGAGGGTGTCGGGGAAGGCCAGTACGCCCCCGCCGCCGCCGGCGAGGCTGGTGGACGACCCACCTAGCCGAACGTTGGGGAAAGAGCTGGTCGCCGTCGTGGCCATGCCGCCGTTGAGTACGCCGCCCGTGCTCGGGTACGCCCCGACGGCGGCGGCGTCGAGGACGATGTCGGCCGCGGACTGGCCGTTGACGGACTGAACGATGCCGGGGGCTCCGGCCGGCCCCGGTTCGCCCTGGGGTCCGGCGGGTCCCTGGGGTCCGGCGGGCCCTTCGGGGCCGGTAGGTCCCTGCTCGCCCTGGGGGCCCTGTGGCCCCGGGGCGCCCTGTGGTCCTGCGGGACCGGCCGGGCCGGTGTCGCCCGTGGCGCCCTGGGGGCCGACCAGGGACGCGAGCCACTGCTCGGCGGTGCCCTGATAACCGGCCTTCACCGCGACCTCGTACGCGCTGTCGCCGCGTACGGCGACGTAGGCGGGGGTCGTGGGGTCGGTCGGCGCGATGTCCGCGATATCGACCGCGGGCGTCTCCATAGGCAAGAGGATCTGATAGGTGCGGCCGGTGGCCACTCCTGCAAGCTGTTCGGCGACGCTGTATGACCAGCCGGCAGGGTTCATGCCGGGGGCGTCGGTGGCGGGCAAGCCGACGGCGAAGGCGCCTTGGGCGTCGAGCGGCGCGATGACCGGGCCGCCGAGGATGACGTCAGAATCGGGGAAACTGACCAGGGCGGGGGCCCGGAACACAACCTGCCCGGTGAGGGGTGTGCCGTCAGGTAGGAGGTACCGGCCCGTGACTTGGACCGTGGGTATCGACTCGGGAAGAGCCATCGGCGGATGCCTCCATCGTGGGCGGGAGCATGGTCAGGGGGTCGTCGCCGGGGGCGGGCATGGCGCCGCTTGACCCGGGGTCCGGTTCGGTGGGCGCGGTCACTGCGGCGCCTCCTCGGCGGTGAACGTGTTGCGCGTGTACATGCCGAGGAAGTTCGTTCGGATGGTTCCGGAGCCGCTGATCACGTTGTGCTTCACCCGGTAGTTGCGGTGCTGGAAAAAGCTGCTGCGAACGGGCTTGGTGATCTCGCGGTAGGTCCAGCCGTTCGAGGCGGCGGCGGTCCACTGCTCGATCACGCCGTCGTCGTCCTCGACCTGCACATTGGCGGTGACCCCGGCTGGGGTGTAGGTCTCGATGGCGCACCACAGGACCGGATTCATCAGCCGCGAGGCGCCGACCCATGCGGTTGAAAGCGTGGTGCTGCTGGTCTGCATGGCGCTCGTCGGCTGCATCGGGATCGGGATGGAAGGGCGGCCGAGGAAGTCGTCAGCGTACGCGTCATCCATGGCGATGACTTCGCCGCTGCGTGACCACATGCGGATCATCTGCGCGGTGCTGAGCACGTCGTCGCCGACGGTCAGAGCCGCGGTTCCTTGCTCGCGGCCCAACCCGACGCCCCAGTCGCCTTCGGGGGTCTGGCCGACAATGAACGTCTTCACGCCGCCGGGCGTCTTGGCGAATAGTTGCCCACCCTCGCCGATCACGACGTCGCCGCTGAGCACCTGATTGAGGGCGGGCCGTATCTGCGCGCGGCCTCGCAGCTGCTTGACCTCCCGTTCGAGGGCGTTGATGCGGTCAAGGAGGTCTTGCGGGACGTGCGGCACTAGGGGGCCTCCAAGTACAAGCGGGCCTGTTCGGGGCGGGTTCGGTCGGGTGGGGTCAGGGACATGCCGACGACTCGGTATCGGGCGTCGAGGGTGGTGGGGTGCCATAGGTCCCGAATGCGGACGCGCACCGTGGCGCCGAGCAGGGCGGGGCTGATCGCTCCGCCGGGGCGCACAGTGATTTCCGGGATCGTGACGGGGGCGCTTGCTGCGGCCTGGTCTGCGCGGGCGTACGCGTCGAGCGTCGCCTGTTTCTCAACGGTGGTGTAGTCGCTGGAGCCGTCGAGCCGTGGCCACCCGGCGTCGAGATCCGCCTCGTCGACGAGAACGGGACTGGTCAGGGGGAAGCTGTCGGCGGCCTGGTTGCGGTTGATGCTGGCGCCTCGTGACTGCCACGCGTTGGCCTTCACGGTGGCGTCCGTCGGCCACGTGTAGGACATGATCGGCCCCGGGTGGTCGAGCACCACGTCGGCGGCGCCGGCCCGGATGACCGGATGGCCTAGCTGAAGCTGTTTGATGCGGCGGCCGGTGGTGTCGCGGTAGGACGCGATGCGCCACTCGAAACCGTCCTCGACCGCGGCGAGGGCGTCGAGGAGATCGCCGATCGTGTGATGGTCGTAGCGAGAGAACGTGCGGTCGCGCAGGATGCCGGACGGGGTGGCGTCGTAGGTGATGCCGATGTCGCCGCCCGGGGCTGACTGGGCGTAGTCCACAAGTCCCCGCACGATGTCGAACTGGTCGACCTGCTGGGCTTCCTGCGTGTCGTACAGGATGCGCCGGTATAGATAGGACTCCCACCCGCCGGCCTGGATCTGCGCGCCGAGGAATCCGCGGGCGTCGCTGGCCACGTTGAGCGTCCACAGGATGCCGCCCCACCAGACGTCGCGGCCCCGCTCGACCCACAGGCCGGTACGCCCGGGGACCAGGACGCGGCGCGCGCGTTCGGCGATCTCGCGGTTCGGGACGGACACGGTTCCAGCGAGGCGGCCCACCTTGCCTATGTAGTCGTCGAGGCTGAGGTCGGTGACGGGCAGGGTGTCGAGCACCTGATCGGAGCGTAGATCGGTGAAGACGATCCGGTAGGCAGTCACGACTCACCCCCTGGCGCTGCGGGTCACGGGGTGGCGAATGCGGCCCATCCGACTTCGACGCCTGACCACGCCCCGGCGACGTCACGGAAGCACCAGAGCGTGAACGCGGTCGCGCTGATGTTGTAGGCGCGTACGTGCCACTGGCTCGTTTGCCCTGCCGCGGAGTTGATGTTGACGAACACGGTGGGCGGGGCTGCGAACGGCGTCGTGAACGTGATGGTCCGAAGGTGAGAGGTGGTGCTCGAAAAGGTGACGGTGGCCTTACCGGTCTCACCCGCGTACGTCTTGTGGGTCTTGACCACAAGCGAGCTGTCGGTCTTCAGCGTGGAGGCGGCGGAGCGGTAGAGGCGTGCGTCGCCGAGCTGCACCTGTCCAGCGTTGCCGAGCCGGATCGTTGGCTCCCACGCGGTCCCGGTGAACCGTTCAAGAATGCCGGTGTCGCGCCACTGCCCGGCGTGGGTGCCGTCGAGAGCGCCCGGGGCGATACCGCCCACGGCCACGGTGTACACCCGGCGGTCTGTAAGCGCCGTGGTCCAGTTGATACCGCCGGTACCGGCAGACGTCCCCGCGGGCACGGTGACGTCCCACAGTCGCAGCGTGGCCGGTGGGAGGGCCGGCGGGGTCGGTGTGGCGCTCGCTTCGCCCTGCACGATTTCGATCGTGGCGAGGGTCTGGCCGAAGGTGTCGAACAGTCCGTCGTACACCCGGGCGACGACGCTGTCGATGCGGCCGAACTGGGCGCTGCCGTCGGCGAACGTCAGCGTCTCCGGGGCGGTCACGGCGACGGGATAGGCGCCTTGCGCGGCGGTTCCCTGAACGACTGCCCGACCAATACCAATCTGAAGTTGCATGGCGGCGGTGCCGGTGGCGGCGAGGGGGTCACCACCGGGGATCACGCCGCTTCGGGTGGTCAGTTCGCCGGCGGGGGTCATGGTGCCGACGGGTACGGCGCGGGTGTCCTCGCGGGTCTGCCCGGTCGGCGTCAGCCATCCTGCGCGGACGGTCACGGTGGGTCTCCTTACCAGTAGGCGGCGCGGTAGCGCACGGTGGCGGACGCTGCCGGATCGGCGCTTCCGGGGGCGGCGCGGTAGAGCAGCGTCGAGGCACCGGGCGGCAGGGTGAACGTGTTCTCTGGGGCGCTGCGCGCGGTCGCGGTGTACAGCCGTGAGGCATGCCCGTTGAGGGTGACGGCGCCCGCGCGGGTGTCGATGGCGAGCACATCGCCGGCCGCGAGGGGCAGGTCGTATTCGAGGATGTCGCCCGTGGTGGTGTTGGTGATGCTCGGCAGGTCGACGGGGCCCCGTATCTCGATCACCGGGTGTGTGGCGCTGTTCCCGCCGTTGTGGACGGTCATGGCCCCGGTGCTGCCTGGGGCGCCGAAGGAGAGCGGGAAGGCGAGCGGGAAGGCGAGGCCCGGCTCGGGGGCGGGGAGAGTCGCCGTGGCGGTGTGCTCGACCAGGCCGTACCGGCGCGGGTCGCTCGCCTCCCACTCGATCGCCCCGCCCAGGATGGTCCCCAAGCCGTAACCGGCCTCGACGGGAAGGGCCCGGCGGGTGCAGCGGGCCCACACCAACCGGGGGCCGCGCTCGTCCAGCCACACGGCGAGGGGCTGCTCGTCGTCGACGGGCACGGTCGCGGCTTCCAGCGTCTCGACTACCTCGCCGATCCGCGACCGAGGTGCGCGCACGACCAGTCCCTCGACCCCGACCGTTCGGACCTGCGCGAAGAACTGGCCCGGGATGGCACCGTGGGCGGCTGGCCGCGGCACGGTCCCGGAGTCGAGCGCGGGCAGTGCGCCCCAGCCGGTCAGGGCGCGCCATCGGTAGGGCGTGTGGCGCCCCATGAGCAGGCGCCCGTACTGAAGCTGCCCGGGGGCGGTGAGCAGGTCACCAGGGGAAGCCATCGTCACCCCCTCGCCTTGGCGAGCCACTGAAGGGCACGCGCGTTGTCGTCGGGGCTGCCGTGGTCGGCGGCGTGCCAATGCTCGATCTGCACCAAGGCGCCGCTCCCCGAGGCTGGCGCGAAGGGGGAGCCGTAGGCGCCCGCGCCCGCGTACGCGGCGGTGAGCTGGGGCGCGGTGGGTGGGGCGACAAGGGTCCGCATGGCGCGGTCGACGGCGCCCCGGCCACCCTCGATGCCCTTGACCACGCCCGCGGGAATCCACCGGCCGATATCGCGCGCCATGACCTTGGACGGCGATGCGATACCGAGGGCCTTGGCGATCGGCCCCGGGATCATGTTCCGGGCGAAGCTCATCAGCTTGTCCTTCAGCCACCCGCCCATGCGGGTCACGCCGTCGGCCAAGCCGCGCACGATGTCCTTGCCCTTGTCGACCAGGAGGGACCCCAGGTCGCCGAGCGCTGAAACTGCCCGTCCGGGAAGCCCCTTCAGCCACGTAAGGAAGTCGCCGGCCTTACGCACGGCGGAGTCCTTGAAGTCGGACAGGGCGGTGCGCGCGCGGTCGGCGAGCTGCCGCGCAAGCGGAGACAGCGCGTCGTACGCCCGCCGCGGCAGGCCGGTAATCCAGTCGATAGCCGCGTCGATGCCGTCGCCGACCCACTCGGCGAGCTTGTCGACTGCCTTGCCGACTAGTTCGGCGGCGTTCTCGACGGCCGTGCGGGCAAGCTGCCATGCCTTGTCGAAGTCGCCTTGAAGGAGGGCGACGATGGCTTGGAGGATCGGCAGGACCACGGAGGTGATCACCTGCGCGAGGCCGTCGGCCAGGATCTCGGCGAGCTTGCCCACCAGGCCGATCAAGGGCTCGATGATCGGTATGAGCGCGTCGAGTGCGGCAAGCAGCAAGTCGCCGATGACCGGTACCAGCGGCGCCAGGGCGGTCATGATCTGTCCGAATGCCTCGCCAAGGGTGGTGAGGAGCGGCTGCACCGCGGTCAGGAGGTCCGCGAAGATCGGCAGGACCGCGGCGACCAGCTGCCCCAACACGGGCAGGAGCGGCGAGACGCCCTGAAGCACCAGGCCGAAGGTCTGCGCGAGGGCGGCCAGGACCGGGCCCAACTCGCCGATGATCGGCACCAGGGCATTACCAAGCGCGCCGATGAATGTCTGAAGCGGCGGGCCGAGTGCGGCAAGAGCGGGGCCGAGCGCGTCGGCGAGACCGGAGACGACCGGGACCAGGGCGCGGGCGACCGAGGTAAGGACCGGGCCGCCAGCCTCAGCGAGGGTGCCGATCAGGCCGCCCAGCGCGGGCAGGATCTCGCCGACCGCGCCGAGCAGACCGCCCAGTCCTTCGGCCGCGCCGTCGGAACCTTCAGCAACGCCTTCGAAGAATCCGCCGATGCCCTCGCCGACCGCGCCGAGGCCGGCCGACAGGGCATCGACGACGGGGCCTGCGGCCTCGACCGCGGCGACCAGTCCGGGCATGGCGCCCTTGGCCAATGCGCCGATGCCGTCGACCAGCGGCTCGACCAGCGGGGCGACGCCCTTGAACAGGGCACCGAGGTCGGGCGCGAGGTCGTCGAAGATGTCCCGGAGCTGACCCGCGGCGTCGACGAAAGGCTCGACCAGCGGCTCGGCGAGGTCCGCCGTCGTCGACTTGACGTGGTCGGCCAGACCAGAGAACGCGCTCTTAACCTGCTCGTTCTCGGCGAGGACTCTCGCGCCGAGGCCGATCACCGCCAGCGGCACGGCGGCGAGTGCACCGCCAGCGACCACCGCGGCCCCGGACAGGGCGAGCGTCGACGTCCGGGCGGCCCCGAGTGCGGAGCCGACACCCGCGAGGTTGCGCTCGGCGCCCTCCGCGCCGTTCCCGATGCCGTCGCCGAGGGCCGCGCCCATCGCTGCGCCTTCGGCGACGTAGCGTCCCCGAAGATCCCGCAGACGCCCCTCTGCGTCGCGCTGAAGGCCAGCGAGGGCGGCCTCGGCGCGGTCGACGCCCTGCTCGGCCCCGGACGCGTCGAGGTCGATGAAGCCGACCAACTCGCCGACGGTGAGGGACATGGGTCACCCCCCATCGGCGCCCCGCAGGCGCGCTATGTAGTTGTCGTGGTGCTGCTCACCTGCTGGTGAGTCGTGCGATCTCGTCGGGGTCCGTCACGACGCGCGGCGTCGACTGCCACGCCCGGGCGAACCGGGATTCGGCGGGCAGGCCGCCCAGGCACACCAGGAACTCGCGCACGGTGAGCCGTGCGACCTCTGCGGCGGTGAGTTTGTACTCGCGGCGTAGGTCGGCCTCGACGGCGCCCCAGTGGCGGACTACCGCCGACCAGAGTTCGGCCGCTTCCCCTTGCCCTTCGGCCGGCTCTTCGGCCTCGGCCTGGTCGTTGCCGCTCGCGCTTTTCCCTTGGCGGCCTCGCGCTTGTCGTACTCGGCGGCGGCCTGCTCCATGCTCAGGGACCCGGGCGAGGCGACGTTCGCCGTCGCCCACATCAGGACGATGCCGAGCTGTCGGTCGTCCATGCCGTTGTCTGCCCAGTGGTTGACGGCGTCGGGACCGAACAGGGCGGCGAGCAGGCGGCTTACGTCCTCTGGGTTGGTGCTGTGCATGACGCGGTGTAGCTGGAGCACGTACAGCGCGGGCAGGGACGGGGGGAGGATGTAGGTCCGGCCGAACAGGCGCAGCGGGACACCACGGGGGCGCGGCTGCGCCTGCTCAGCAAAGAACGCGTCGAAGTCGGCGACGTCGTCGCCCTGCTCGACGTCGAGGTCGAGGGCCTGGTCGTGGTTCTCGGTCACGATCACGCACCCCCGTCCGGCACGACGGCCTCAGTCGTCGGGGCGCCGCAACGGGTGAACGTCGCGCCCCAGCTCACTTTGGCGTTGTGCTCGCCACCGTTCTCACCCGGGCTCATCGTGCATTCCCACACGGTCCACTCGGTCTGTGTCCGGTGTCGGTAGCGCATTCGGCCGCGCGACTCACTGCCGAACCGGTACGCCCAAACGTTGTCGACGTAGTCCTGTCCGGGGTCGCGGAGGGTGCCTGTCACGGCGTACAGGCCGGACACCTCCAACGTCGCGCCCCGCTGCATCACGTCCTGTTCGTGATAGCCCTCGCTGTCGTTGGTCGTGGTGTCGGCCGTCTCCTCGTTCTCCGAAGGGTTGTAGGTCCAACTGTTGATGTTGGGCAGGCGGTGCCATACGGGCGTTGTCGGGGTCGTGTCCTCGACCTCGAAGTACCACCCGCGGGCGTCGATGGGGCGTCCCACGGTGGGGCCTCCTATGCGGTGCGGTGGGTGCTGGGGGACGACACGTCGAGGTCGAAGTTCACGACGTGTTCATGGCGGCCCTGGGCGTCTGCGCCCATCGGGCCGGGGGTGCCACGGGCGGCGGCGAGGATGAGCCACGTTCCGTCGGGGAGGTCGACCCCGGCGAGGCCGTGTAAGGCGCGGTAGATCGCCCACGCGCGGTCGCGCGAGGTGCGCGGGTCCGGGCCCCCGCGTACGCGCACCTGTAGCCGCACGACGTCGTAGGCGTTGCGCGCGTCGGGGGCGCCGGCGTCGTACAGGGACAGGCACACGGCGGCGGCCGGGTCGGCGGGCATGCGCTCAACGAACGTGTCGCCGGTCTTACCGGTCGGGTCGTAGTCGAGCAGGCCGAGGCCGTCGAGCAGGCGGGCGGCGCCGTCGGTGACATCAGCCACGGAGCGACCTCCGCACCTGTGCGGCGATGATCTCGGCGACCGTGGCGGCTTCCTCGGCGAGGGGCCTTTCGAGGTACTTTGCCGTGCGCCCGGCGTCGTGGCGGTAGGTCAGTTCCTCGTGTTGCCGGACGGCATACGGGGTGTCGTAGCTGACGGCGGCCGTCAGGGACGACTCGTCAACCGTGGCGACTCCGGACCGTTCGAGGGCCGCCTCTTCAATGGGGACGATCCGCCGGGACTCGGTGAGCACGTGCTCGGCTGCGAGGCGTAGGCCGCGGGCGCCGCCGGCCCGGGTGCCGCGGAGCGCGGCGGCCCCGTTCCAGCGGAGTCGGGTTCGCTGCGTCACGCGCACATCACCTCCGTACAGTCCGGGGTCGGCAGTCCGGGCGCGGTGTGCTGGGCGGTGCTGATCGCCTTCGTGATGCGGCCGGACGGGAGGGTGATACGGGATTCGGCCGGGCAGTCGAGGCCGGGCTCGGCGATGATCTGCGCCGTGCTGGTGACCTCGACGCCCTCGCGGTTGCGGGTGACCTTGGTCGTCTCGGCGACCAGGGCCCGGACCTCGACGGGCGGGCGGTAGGTCGGACCGTACGCGCTGTCGCCGTCGTACGGCTCGACGGTGACGCGGTGGCGCAGTAGCCACCCGGGGACTCTCACCAGATCACCCCCGGGAGCAGGCCGGACAGCATCAGGGCGCGGTGTGCGCGCGGTGCGAGGTCGACATCGCCCGGGGCCCGCGGGTCGTCGCGGCGGTCGCCGAGCGACACGGGGCCGATTGAGACGCTGCCCCATCGGACGGACGCCCCGGTGCCGTCGTCGCCCGTGGCGAGCTGGTACTCGACCTGGGCGCACGTCGCGTCGGCGAGGGCCTGCACGACGGTCGGGTCGGTCGGCATGCCGGCGGCGGTCGTCTCGTAGAACGCGCACAACAGGGCGGCGTCGACGTCTCCGGACGCGCGGGCGAGCAGGCGCTCGGCGTCGGCCGGGGCCGGCTGCCCGGTCCACGCGGCCAACTGCTCAGGGGTCGCGTAGACACGGAGCACGGTTACTCCTTCGGTGTCTCGGTCTTGGCCGGGGCCTTCCGCTTCGGCGCGGTGTCCTCGACGTCGTAGCCGTGCCGCTGCGCGTAGGCGATCACGGCCGGGTCGTCGGTCTCGGCCCGGCCGTCGACGAAAGGCAGGCCGGCTACGCCGCGCCCGGTGAATCCCTTCACAGGGGTGTGAATGACTGACATGGTCAGCTCACCTTCAGGTTGCGGAAGACGGTCGCCGCCTTCGTGGCCTTGAGCGCGACCGCGACGGGGCCGAGTTCGACCTCGCCGAACTTGACGGCGCCCGGGGTGTCGAACTGGGGGAGCCACTGACGGACGACGGTGCCGCCTATGCAGGCGACGCCGTGGAAGCCATCGAGGCCGACGCGGTACGCGTACAGGTCGGTAAGGCCGGTCACACCGGTCTGCGCCCCGACGTCGCGGGTCTCGATCGGAATGATGGGGTCGTTCGATCCGGCCTTGTCGCCCGGGTCCGCGAACACCACGTCGCCGTACTGCTCGCGGACGATCGGGCGGCCATTCGGTCCGAGCAGGCCGTCGACCGGGTTCCGGGTGTACATGCCGGCGCGGCGCGCGGCGGCCCGAACGCGGGCAAGTGCGCGCTGGTTGCCGAGGATGATCGTCGGCGATCCGTCGAGCAGGGAAAGCCACTCGTCGATGGCGTCGAGGGCCTTGTGTTCGGCGCGGGGGTCGGTGTCGAAGTCGGTCCAGTCGGTGACCTGGCTCGCGCGGAACTCGGTCGTGGAACCGGCGAGGGCCTTGTCGAGGCCGTCGAAACCGTCGGCGTCGACGGCGGTGTCGCCGTTGATGACGGTGTCCTGGAACTGAGTCCGGGTCGCCTTGATCTTCTGCTGCATGTTCAGCGTGACGGCGCCGGACGCGGCCGGACCGATTCGGGCGACGACGCGATCGACGCGGAAGCTACCGCCCATGACGGCGAGGTCGACCGTGTACCGCTGGGTCTGCACTTCGCTCGCGGTGTACTCCGAATTGATCGCCCGGAAACCGGCGGTCGGCTGGGTGATCAGACGGCGGTACCCGTAGGTGAGGGTGTCGCCGCCGTCGGCGGGGTTGACGACATCGGCGAAGGTGAGCGAGTCGAGGATCGCGGATTCCTTGCGGAACTCATCGATCACGGCGACGTCGACGTCGTCCTGTGCGTTGTTCTTCGCCTCGGCGAGGGTGACAGGCATGGGTGCTTACTCCTGGTTCAGGCGCCCAGACGGGCGGCGATGGCGTCGTGCAGCGATCCGGGCTTGCGCTCGGGCGGGGTGGCGCTGCCGAAGTCGGCGCCCCCGCGGGCGGGGCCGACGGCGGCGGCAAGGTGGGGCTGTGCCTGTACGGCGGCCTTGATCGCTTCCGTGACGGCGGCCTGGTCGGTCGGGTCGACCGCGTCGAGCGCGGTCATGGCGGACTGCGAATCGAGCAGGGCGGCCACGTTGGCGCCGGCGCCCGGTGCGGCCCGCAGGACGGCGGCCTGAACCGCGGCGGTTTTGGCCTGCTGCTGCGCCTGGGTGAGCTGCCGCTGCGCCCACTTGGGGAGCTTGGACAGGTCACCCTCGGCGGCCTGCTCGGGCGCGGCCGGGGTCTGCTGCGGCTGCTGGGGGGCCTGCTGCTGGGCGTCCGCGATGAGCCTCTGGGCCCACTCGGGAAGCGCGGACACGTCGCCCTCGGTCGGCTGTTCCGGCGGGGTCGGCGCGGAGGGGGCGGCCGGGGCCGGCGCGGGTGGCGGCGTGGTGGTCTGCGGCTGCTGCGGCGTCGAGCTGGTGCTCGGCGCGGGCGCGGCCGGGGTCTGCGAGGTGCCGGTCGAGGCCGGAGTCGAGGCGGGTGCGGGCGTCGGGGTCGACACGGTGTCCTCCTGGGACGCTTCGGGGCGGCGGGCTTCTGGTGGCGCCCGGCCGGATGTGGACATGCGAAAGGGGGCCCGCTCGGGCGGGCCCCCTTTGAGGTGGTGCTGCGGTGTTCGGCTGTCAGTCGTCGACGTCCTGGTCGGCGGTGGGGCGACGCTCGGCGTATCCGCGTATCCACGCGGTACTGAGCGTCGAGGTGAGCGGGTAGGGACACGCGGTCGGCGGGTCGCCTCGGTCGCCTGCCTCGCGGCCGGCCGTGACTGCCCTCACGATCTCCTCGCGCGTGCCCATGGGGATCACCTCTTGTTCTGCTGGTCCGACTCGTTCTTGCGGGCGCCGGCGGCCCATCGCTGCGCCTTGCCGGTCACCTGCTCGATGAACTCGGCCTGAGTGAGCCGACCGTGTTCCTTCCACCACTCTTTCAGTTCGTCCGACGCGCGCGCGTACGCGATGCGTGCGGGCCCGCTGAACAGGGTCTCGGGACGGATGCCCGCGGCCTCCGCCTTCTTGTTGAGCAGGTAGCCGCGGCATGCGTCCTCCGCGGCGAGGTACTGGCGATACACGTACTCGTCGTAGAGGGCGCGGGCCTCGGCGCGGGTGATCCTGTGCCGCTCGTCGTGGTCGTCGTCGTCCCCGTACAGCCTGGCGGCGGCCTGCTTCAGGTCGTCCCAGAATCCGGAGTCGGTGTCGTCGAGGGCCTGGTCGTCGGCGAGGGCTCCCCACGCGGCAGGGTCGGGCGTGGTGCCGCCCATGGCCTCGGCAAGGGCGTCGCGGTCGGCGAGCAGGTCGTCGACGGCGTTTCCCGTGGCGGCCGGGGCCGGTAGGGCGACGGCGTCGCGGCGGTCCATCTCGGCGGCGATCCGCAGTAGTTCGGCCTCGGTGGCGTACTGCATGGCCCATGCGAGGGCGTCGTCGCCGATGCCGGACAGGTCGTCGAGCAAACGGCCGGAGGGGAAGAGCGCGGCGAGCATGTCGCGGCGGTGCGCCTCGGCGGCGAGCTGGTCGACGTCGTCGAGGTCGTGCTCGATGGCGTGCCGTACGCGGGCGGCGAGGTCGTCGTCGGACAGGCCGACCAGATCCGGGCGGACGCCCGGGAGTCGGGCCGCGGCGTCGCGGCGGTCCATCTCGGCGGCGATCCGCAGGGCGGCGGCGTCGTCGACCAGGCCGAGCACGCGACCAAGTTCGTCGTCGCTGAAGGGCGTCAGATCGTCGGCGAGGATGCCGCCTGGTGCGGCGCGGTCGAGCAGGGCGGCGAGGTCGCGGCGGTCGGCCTCGGCCTCGATTCGGCGGCGGGCGCGGTCGTCGAGCAGGTTGGAGCGCATGGCGGCGGCGAGGTCGTCGTCGCTCATCGCTCGTACGCTGGCGTCGTCGCCGGACCACACACGGGCGGCCTCGACCTGCTCGGGTGTGGCTTCGGCCCGGCGCTCGGGAAGGTTCCCGGCCCCGGGCTGCTCGCGGGTGCGGTTGCGCCGTAGGTCGGGGTGGTCGGCGAGGTGCTGGCGCATGGCGCCCTGCCACTGGCGCACCTTGGCGCGGGCGGCCCGCTTCGCCTCGGGGGTGACGGCCGCGGCCTCGCGGCGCTTCCACTTTCGTATGGTCCGCTCGATCTCGCGCTGACGCTGCCCAGCGGCGTACCCGTCCGGGTCGCTGGTCGCCTGCTCGATCTGAGTAAGGCCGGGCGAGTAGAGGCTCACGGAGTGCCGGCAATTCGGGTGCTGCAACCCCCGGGCGCGGGCTTCTTCGAGGCTACCCGCGACGCGAACGGGCACCATACGGCCATCCTCGGTGGCGTGCTCGACCTCGACCGTACGCGCCCCCGCGGGCCCACTGATCGCCAATACGCGGCCTTCCCACGGACGGCACAGGGGGCACTCGCGGGGGGCGTCGCTGACGACAACCAGTTCAACCCCGGCGTCGGCGAGGGTGCGCATGTGTGCCTCGGTCGCGGCTCGGGCGGTCGCCGTCCTCACGGCCATCTCGGCGTAAGAGCTGAGCTGCCAACGGCGGCCGGCGCGGTCGACGAACGCCCGAATGCCGCGGTCGGCGAACGCCCGCATGGCGTCCTGCGTGGCCTGCCGGCGGGTGCCGATACCGAGCAGGGGTGTAGCGGCGACGGACGCAACGACGGCTCGGAACGTGTCCACGACGGCCCGCAGGATCGACCGATGGGTCGCGGTGACGACGTCGACCGCTTCCTGTGCGAGGCGGTCGACGGCTTGGGCGTTCGGGGTGCGTTCGTCGACCAGGGCGCGCGCTGCGTCGGACAGGGCACCCAACTCGGCAACCGCGGCGCGGTGCCCGACGTTGTACGCCTCGGCGACCGCGTCCCACACTTCGAGCTGTGTTGCGCGGCCCAACTCGTCGACGACGCTCTGTGCGGCTCGCTTGAGCTGCTGCACGGCGGCGAGCTTTGCCTCGACCCACCCGGGCGCGTCGAGGCCGGCGGCGAGCTGGCGCGCGATGATGCCGAGTAGGCGTTCCTCGGCGCCTGCGTACAGGTCCCGCGTCTGCTCGGCCAACGGCTCGACCATGCCCGGGTGAATCGGCATGCCGGATCACCCCCGAGTCCTCACGCAGCGAGCGGGTACGTACCGCCCGGGTCAGGTGCCTCGCCCATGCCGGTTTCCCGCAGGATTGCGGCGGCCTCGGCGGCGACTTCCGCGTCGTCCCACTCTGGGTGAAGGATCTTGACTCGGGTGGCGGTGGACACGGCTTGTGCCCGGTTCAGCAGGTCGAGGGTCTGGGCGACGTCCATTGGAGATTCTGCGACTCCGTCGGAAAACTCGACCCGCGGGCGCTCCGGGGTGAGTCCCGTACGAAAGTGCACGGCGTCGAGGCCGAGCATGGCGAGCAGGACGTCAGAGAGTCCCTGCCTCCAGTGGCCGACCTTCTTCCTGCGCGTAATCATGCTCTTGTCGTCGTCGCTGTCGACCTCGGTCGCCGTCCGGGCGGCACCCCCGTTCTGGTCGAGGCCGAAACTCCGGGCGGCGTAGCCGGCGGACTGGGCGGCCTGCCTGGTCAGCGCCTCCGCGGTGCGCTGGTGCTCCTCGACCCGGATCTCGAACTGACTCAACGTGATGCCGCCGTTCTCGGTCGGCGGCATGTTGAGCTGGGCGTATACCTCGGCGTCCTCGTCGAACGTTGCCCCGCGGCCGGGGCCGTTGCTCCGTAGGTAGCCATCGGGGACGATCAGCCGCGCACGGGCGAGCCGAATGTCGCGCATCCATGACGTCCACACCTCGTCGAGGCTGTCGAGCTGGTCATAGATAGGGGCGGCGTAGTCGCTGCGCCCGATAGGTGACCCGCGGTGCAGCCGGTTCGGGGTCATGTTCGGCACGTAGCAGGCCGTGAGCTGTCGGATTCCGGTCGTCGTCGACTCGCCGTCGCTCTCAATGCTGCCGACCAGGGGAGCCGTGTCGGGGTGCTCGGCGAGGGGGACGCGCCGACCGATGTTGTCGCCGCTGCCCTGGTAGAGGGCGTGCACGATGCGGCCGGGCTCGTGCCGCTCGACGTGCCTCCACACCTGCTGTGTGGTGCTGCCGGGCAACTCTCGCCAGAAGTTGACGGCGGAGAGCATCCCCCATCGGAACTCGGGTACGGCATTGTCCGGCTGCACGGCAGTGAGTAGCGGCCGGCCTACTAGCTCGCGGTCCCACGTCGTCCGGAGGTAGATCCCGGACAGGGCGGCGCACTGTTCGGCGGCAGACAAGAGCATCTGCTGAACGTGTCCGTCGGCGAGCAGGGTGTCGAGGCGGGCCTGTGTCCGGGCATCCCCGACGATCACGCGCGGCATGTCCGCGAACAGCATGTCGGCGGACGTCTGCGCGATATCGCCGGCGAGGGGGACGTGTAGGCGGGTGTCGCGGCCGGGGCGATGTGCGGTGCTGCGGCGGTTCCACAGCCGTCGCCGCGGTGCCTTCTGGTCGCGGCCGTAGATGCGGGCGAGGCGGGCCCGGTCACCGGAGTACCACGCGTCGTCAACGGCGATCCGGTCGTAGTACGCGGCCCACTCCGGGGGCGGCCACGCTGCGCCGTTCTCGGGCAGTGCCATTCGGGCTCACCTCCTGGTCGAGGGGTCGGGCGGGCGCGCGGTGAGCAGGTGGCGCCACTCGTGCGCGGTTGAGTGGATGGCGTAGCGCAACGCGTCGACGCTGTGGTCGTTGATCTTCAATGGGGCGTCCTCGCCCCGTTCGGTGGCCTTGGGGTCCCATGAGTAGCCGGGTAGTTCGCCGAGCAGGCCGTCGCATGACCGGTGCACGTACAGGCGGCCGGCGGCGAGCAGGGCGGCCACGGATCGGATGCCGTCGGCGACCGTGTTGTCGGCGCGGGCGACGCCCGGGTGCCCGTCCTGCCAAAGCTGGGTGCTGAACGACTTGGCCGAGGGGTCGACGAACGTCCACTCGGGCTCGACGTCCTGCTCGGCGAGCCACGCCCGGACGGCGGCGCTGTACTGGGCGTCGGTCATGGCGCGGTGGGCGGCGCGCGAGTCGAATCGCCACTCAGCGACGGCGTACAGCCGGTCGTCGTCGCCGAGGCCGAGCAGAACGGCGCTGAACGGGTTGGTGGTGCCGTAGTCGATGCCCAACCAGTGGCGCCGCATGGCGGGCAACTCGTCGACGGCGTGCCGGTCCTCGTCCCACTCGCTGTAGATGGCGCCCTCGGCGACGACCCATGCGCCGTCGATCATGCGCCGGCGCCACAGGCCGGTGTACTCCGCGGCGAGCGATGCGATGTACTCGGCCGACAGGCTGGGGTTATCGGCTAGGCGGAAGTGCCACGCCCTCATGTCCAACTCGCCGATACGGTCGAGGTATCCGACCTTCAACCAGTGGCGCGGCGAGTCGGGGTTCGTCGTGGCGTACAGGCGGGCGCCCGGGACGCTCAGCCTGGCGAGTAGCTGGGTCCAAAACGCTTCGGGCAACAGGGTTGCCTCGTCGACGTAGGCGAGCTGCGCGGTAAGGCCACGTAGCCGGCCCTCGGCGCGGGCGTCCGCGGCGCCGATCAGGTGGACCGTACGCCCCAGGATCGTTGCCGTGGTCGCCCCGCGGGTGTGCACGATGTGCCGCGCGAGGGGGCCGAACAGGGAGCGATCTTGAAGGGGTTCAAGAACGTTTCTCTCAATCGTTTGCAAGCTGCGCCCAACCACGATGATCAGGCCGGACGGCCCGGCCGTGGCGACGGCGATCACGAACGCGAGCAAGCTTGCAATCGTCTTCCCGCTGCGGACGCTGCCGTGCCACAGGTTGATACGGGCGGTTGCCTGCCCGATCGACAGGAGTTGTTTACGGGACAGGGGCAGACGGTCGAGGTCGAGCAACGCGGCTCACCCCCCGGCGTCGCCCCCGTCGTCGTGGGCCCGGTCGTCGTGAGCGGCCTCGACCAGTGCCTCGCCAAGTGCGCCGAGCATGCTGCGCACCTGTGCGGCGTCCTCTCCGCCTTCTGCTGGGGCGAGGCGTAGCGAGGTGCCGACGGCGGTCTGTACGGACGCGATGATCGCCCGTTGGTCGCCGAACCGCGGTTGGGGTAGGTGGGTCTCGTGCCATTCACCCTCGCGGCCGGCGAACTCGCCGTGCACGGTGGGGGCCCAAAGCTGCGCCCTCAGCCGCTCAGCGTCGGCCTGTAGGTCGAGGGCGAGGGCGGCGCGGCGGGCGGCGAGGTCGGCGCTTCGGGTGCGCGTGGCGGCCTCGACCTGCTCGGCGCGGTCGAAGGACAGGGGCGGGTCAAACGATCCGGCGATCTTCGACACGGTCGAGGGGGAACGTTTCAGCGTGCGGGCGATCTCGTTGCGGGACTTGCCCGCGGCGTGCAACTCGCGCACCTGGCAGCGGTCGGAGTCTGTGATGGGGCGTGCCATCGGCGGTCACCTCCTCGCGGGCATGCGCAACGCCCCGCCGGCCGAGGGGAGGCGGGCGGGGCGTTCGGTCTGCTTGCGGTGTCCGTTTCCGGGCACACCGGAGACGGCCCCCACTTTAGGTCACAGATCGATAACGGCGCAAGTGTGATCGCTGGCGGGGTGTACCTCCCGCGCGCAGCCAGGGGCGCGACCGGTCGGTTGGTGTCCGACGGCGGGGGTGTCGCGTGCTACGGCCGGTGGACGGGGACGCCCGGGAAGGGCCCGGAGCGTCGCACCTGGGGACTGCGGCCGGGGGCCGGTGCCGACGGGGGCGCGACGGACGCGGTCGGGCGTCCGACGGGCGGCGTCGCGGGTGTCCGACGGGCGTCATACGCGCTGGTCGGGGTCGGCCCGGGCGTCGGGCGGGGCGACAACATGGCCGGGTCCTGTTCGAGCTGGTAGGCGAGCAGAGTAGGCGCCGTGCCAACGGGGACGACGCCCTCGGCCCACGCGGTTCGGTACATGTCGGCGAGCTGTCGGACGGCGCGTCGCACGGCGTCGGACAGGTTGACGTCGGTGCGCATGATGACGGCGAGGTCGGCGGCGAGCTGGTCGTCGATGCGGACAGAGGGCCGGGTGCCCGGCTGGGGCGGGGTGGGCTTCTGGTGGGTACGCTTCTCGGTAGCCATCGGTTGGGGTCGCTCCTGTTCGGTGGTCAGGGCCCGCCCATACGGTTTGTGAGGAACCGGGCGGGCCCGCTGTGTGTGGGCTCACTTGGCGCTGTCGCCGCGGCGCTGCTTCTCCTCGCGGATGAACTGAGCGATCCGGCTTGCGGTGTAACCGGACTCAGCGGCGATCCGGTCGGGGCTCATCCCCTTCTCTCGGGCGGCGAGGGCAATGCGGCCCATTGCCTCGGCGGCGGCAACGGCTGCCATGCGCAGTGAGCGAACGTCGGCGAGGTCGAGGTCGCCGGCGAGGTCGTCGAGAAAACGTTCGAGCACGGTGGGATCTTCGTTCTCGCGGGCGTGCTCGAACTGCACGGCAAGATCAAGAATGTCTGAGTACGGGTCGACGTCGTAGGGCTTGGCGTCACCTTGAACCGCACGGGCGGCGGTCTCGCGCTCGTACCGTCCGAGCAGCATGCACATCTCGGTCACCAGGGCGGAGGCCGGACCGTTAGCCGGCGGTGCGTCCCGCCGGTTCAGGTCCTCGGCGATCCGCTCGAACGGACTCCGACGTTCGACGACGGCGGACTCAACGCCCTGGTCGTCCTCGTGGGACCTCTGCTCGTTGCTCATTCTGGGCTCTCCTGCCGGTTGAGGGCGGGGCCCGCCCCCGGGGCGAGGGCGGGCCGGCGGGGCGGTGGTCACTCGGTCGATGGGCGATGCGCGAACACGCACGCGGGCGACCTGAGCATCTTCTCGACGGTCCACCCGCGGCGCTGCAACCGGTCGGCGAGGCAGTCGAGGGCGGGCCCGTGCGGCATCTGGTCGCGGCGGACGGTGCGGCCACCTTCGAGCCAGTAGACGGCAATGCGGCCGTGCGTGCGCGGGTCGATCAGGTACCCGCGTATGTGCTGCTCGTCTTCGGTCGGCGCGGTCACGTCGTGGTGGTCGGTCATGGTGGCGACGGCGAGGCCATCGAGGGCGGCGCGGGCGGCGACGACGTCGGGGTGTGAGGCGTTGCTCGGGGTGCTGCCCTTGGCGGTGCCGGCGTGCTGGACGATGACGCCCTCGATCACGCGGCGGGTGGGGGCCTGCCCGGCAGTGCGGGCGGCGATCCGGTTCGCCACGCCCTGCGGCGGGGCCACGCCATGGGCGGCGCACTCCGCGGCAATCTGATCGTCGGTCTCAGCGCGGTACGCGGCGCGGTCGGCCTCGGCCTTCGCCTTGATCCGGGCGAGGTCGGCAGGGTGGAAGCTCGCACGGACGACGATCGGCTCGCGGACGGCCGGTACTGGCGCGGCGGCATTGGGGGTGAACAGGGCGCCTTGTTCGGACATGCCGTCGAGTGGGAACAGGGCGTCGGCGGTCGGCTGCTCACCGATCCACGCGCCCCGCCATGTGCCCTCGGTGGCCTCAACCTCGGTGACCAGGGCGACGGCGTACAGGGCTTCAGCGTTCTCGACGGCGGCCTCGACGGGTTCAGCGTCCTTGACAGCGTCGTCAACGCGGTCGGTGAGTAGGTCGGCGGCGCCCTGCTCGCACGCGTTCGTTGGCGCGGGCGCGGCCTGCACGGCGGCGGCTTTGACCTGCTCGGCGCGCTGCGCGGGTGTCAGTTCGGACATGTACAGGCGGCGGCGGCTAAAGCCCTTGTGCTTGCGGATGACGGCGCGCACCTCGGGCAGGGCCTCGGCGCGCGGGGTCATCTCCTGGTACGTCTCGCCGTAGACGCGGGCGACCTCTTCGTCGGTGGCGGGGTCCGTGATGGTCCACCAGTCGGACGGCTCGTCGCGGGCCGGGGCCGGGGCCTGCTGGGCGGCGGCGAGGGGGGCGTCAATGGCGTATGCGGCGTCGACGGCGGCGCGGACGGCCGGGCCAGTGCTGGCGTCGACCGTGCGGGGGTCGCCCTCGGCGCGGTGGAACTCGCCATGTGCGGTGGTGACGGCGACGGGGTGCGACTTCCACAGGAACGCGACGGCGGCCTCGGGCTCGACGACCAGAACGTCGCCGTTCCGAACCGTGTCGCTGCTCATGGCTACGTCGTATGCCTCTCGGGTGGAGGTGTGGCGGGTGGTGACGATCTGCGGGGCGCGGCCGGCGGCGGCAAGCCATCTGCGGGCGGCGCGCTTCTGCGCGTCGGTGGCGTAGGTGTTGCCGAGCAGGGACTCGGCGCGGCGGCTGATGACGTGCAAGGGGGTGACGTTCTTCGGCTCGATGACCAGGGTCCGGCCGCGGCCACGGCGGGCGGCGGCGAGGGCGGCGCGGGTGTCGAGGTCGAGCGGGGGTTCGGTGGTCAGGTGGTCGGCGAGGGCGCCGGGGATGACGGTTGCCACAGTGTCGCTCCTGTGTCGTTGTTGGGTGCCGGGTGAGGGCCGGCGGGGCCCGCCCGCGGCGGGCGGGCCCCCGGGGTGGTTAGCCGCGGGTGCGGTTGAGGTAGTCGGCGAGCTGCCGCGCGCCCACGAAGGTGAGACCGGTGTAGGTCTCGCCGGTGTGGGTGTTGATGACGTACGCGCCCCTGACGCGCTGAGCGCGGACGACGAAACGGGGCTGGTTGGTCTTGGTCATGGGGGTCGCTCCCTTTGTTGTGGTGTGCGCCGGGTGAGGGCCGGCGGCCTGTCGGGGTGAGGGCCCGTCAGGAGTTCCAACTATAGCCATTACTGGAGCGATTGCAACAGTGGTTGCAGTAATAATTGCATCCGACCTCGGCGGCCGGCCCCTGCGCCGTGCCGGGACGGCCGTCGGAACTCTGGCTACGCGGCCGGGACTGTACGCCCGGGGTCCAACGCGGCGAGCAGGCCAACCAGGGCGGGGCCACGCCACGCGCGACGGCCTCGCTCCGTGTCGACGGGGGCCGGGCATCCGGGGCCGGTTGAGCAGGTCGCCACGGCCCGCCGCAGGTCGCCCCCGCCGTTGTGCACGACGATCCGGCCGGCCTTGCAGAACGGGCACGCATCAACGAGCGTGATCGTCCTCGCCTCGCGGCCGAGGGCGCACTCGACCTGGCGGCGCGCGGTGCGGGCAACGTTGGCAATCTGGTCGACCAGAGGTGCCGGGGTGGGGGCGAACAGGGCGCGGTCGGCCGGGTCGTCGTCGAGGGCGCGGCCCTCCAGCCATACGGCGGCCCAGTGCAGGCCGAACACGCGCGACCCGGTCGAGGTGAGCGTCGTCGGGCCCGCGTCGCGGTACGTGGGGACGTGCCACAGACGCGGGTCGCTCGGGTCGTTGCCGAGTGTCCATCGGCCGTGCGCGTCGCGGCTGGGGCGCTGGACGCGTTCGGCAACGGTGTCGCACATATCGAACACCTCGCGCTCGATGTCGAGGGCGGCGTCGAGGGCCCGCAGGTTCGCGGGCGCGGGGTGCTCGCGGAGTATGAGCGGCAGACGGCCGACGGCGGCCTCAGCGAGGGCCTGCTCGTCGCCTTCTCGGTCGTCGGCGGCGAGCTGGTCGAGGAATCCGCGGCGCTCGTACGGCATCCAGTCGGCGCGGCTCGGGGGCTCTGCGATAGCGGCGAGCAGGTCGCCCCACTGCTCGCGGACGGCGGCGAGGTCGTCGGCGGCCTGCTGGCCGGGGGTGATCGTCATGTCGTGCTGCTCCTGGTGCTCAGTGCTGGCGGCGGCGAGGCGGCGGCCCGTAGGGGCTCTGCCATGCGGGGCGGGCGGGGCGGCCCTGGTCGTTGACGACGCGAGCCTCGCGTAGCTGCTCGGCGAGGCGGGCGAACTGCTCGGCGAGGGCGCGAACGGCGGGGGCGACGGCCTCGGCCCACGCCCGGAGCGCGGCGTGCACCTGCTCGGCGGCGGCGCGCACCTGCTTGGGGTCAACGTTCGGCGGGGTGGTCATAGCTGCGCCCGGTCGAGGGCGTCGCGTACGGCGTCGGCGAGGTCGTGCCGGCCGTGCGCGTACGCGAGGTCGTTCGGGAGGCCGAGGCGGGGCCGGGGCTCGTCGGGTAGCGCGTCCCGGACGGCGGCGAGGCGCTGCTCGGCGGCCTTGACGCGGTCGCGGTGGTGGTCGGCGGTGCGTTGCATGGTGACGCCGAGGTGGCGGGCTCGCTCCATGGCGGTGGCGAGGGCGATGTCGTGGTCGCGCTTCTGCTCGGCGAGGCGGGCCTCGGCCGAGTTGGCGCGGTCGAGGATGCGGGCGTGCACGCGGGCGGCGGCCGGAGGCAGTCCGTCATGCTCGGCGACCGCGGCGAGGGCGTCGCCGAGGGAATGGGCGTCGCGGACGCGGGCGAGGATGGCGAGCAACTGGTCGACGCGTTGGCACGCTGCGTGGTGGCGGCGACGGGTCTCGGCGAGGGCCGCCTCGACGGGTGCGAGGTGCTGCTCGGCGGCCTCGGCCCGCTGCTCGGCTTCGATGATCGCTGCGTCGGCGGCCTCGCGGTGTCGGGCGAGGGCGCGCGTGGTGCCGGCCATGGCGCGACGCGTTGCGTCGGCGAGGCGCTGTTCTTCGCGTACGTGCTCGGTGAGTAGGGCGCCCTCGGCGGTGGTGAGCGCGCCCCGCTGCGCCCTGGCGAGCAGGACGTCGACGACGGCGCGCCGGTCGGTGCGGTCGCGGGTGTGGCCCTTGGGGGCGCGTTGCTGGGGGCGGGGGCTCATGGTGCTGCTCCTGGGCGTCGTTGTTGGGGTGTCTGTGTGGGGCGTGGGCGGGTCACGGTTCGGCCCGCTCGTTGGCTGCGGATTCAGCGAGGGCCTGCTCGGCGGCGAGGCGATCGGCATAGGTGTGCAGGGCGCGGCGGGCGTTGTCGTAGCCGGTGAGTAGGCCGCGGCTTGAGCGGGTGAGTCCCCATCGGCTTCGGGCTTCGGCGAGGTCGGCCTCGACCAGGGCGGCGAGCTGGTGGGCGTGCGCGGCGAGGATGATGCGGGCGGCGGCGAGGGCCTGCTCGGGGTTGCGGGGCGGCTTGGTGTCGAGCAGGACGTCGCGGAGTGCGGCGAGTACCTGATCGGGCTCGTGGCTGGTGAAGTCGAGGGCGGCGCGGACGTTGGACGGGTCGAGCGGGGCCGGGGGCCGGCGGTCGGTGTCGAGGGCGTTGGCGAGCTGGCGCAGGGCGGACGCGGCGACTGGGCGGGGGAGGTTGCTTGACACCTCCGCGGGACCCTGCTTCGGGACAGCGACGATCAGGCAGTGCGTGTCGAGTGAGGCGACGGCGGTGCGGGTGCGGGCACGGGCCATGGTGGGGCGCTCCTGTGTCGGTAGCGAGGGATGGTCGCGTGCGCGCCCGCGCGTGAGCGGGCGCGCGTCCGGTCGCGGCGAGGGCTTAGAACGGGGGCTCGGCGGTGTATCCCTGGTGGGGTGGCTGCGATGTCCACGGGTCGCCCTGGGGGGCGCCGTAGGGCTGCTGGGCGTATCCCTGGGCGGGCTGCTGCTGGGCTTTCTGCTGGCCGTTCTTGGCGATCTGGGCGGTTGCACGGAGGAGGGACGGCGCAACGTCGTCGGCCTGGATTTCGTAAGAAGACTTCCGCTCGCCGTCCTTCTCGTACTGGCGCTGTCCGAGGCGGCCGACAACGATCACGCGGTCGCCGCGGCGGATGGATTCGGCGACGTTCTCGGCCTGCTGGCGCCACACGCTGACGGACAGAAACAGGGGGTCTCCGTCCTTCCATTCGTTCGTGGTGCGGTCGAACGTGCGCGGGGTGCTGGCTACGCGGAAGTTGGCGACGGCGGCACCTGACGGGGTGAATCGCAGCTCGGGGTTGGCAACGACGTTGCCAATCAGGGTGATCGGGGTCTCTCCGGCCATTACGCGGCGGTCCTCTCGGGCGTGATGTGGGTGGGAAGGGTGGTGACGGTGGCGAGCTGGTGCTCGCGGGCACGGCGGGTGCGCTCGCGGGTGCGGGCGCACGCGCGGCACTTACGCATTCCGTGCGGGTGTGATGGGGGGTAGCTGACGTGGACGTTCGTGGGGTCGGTGAGGTCGTGGCCGTTTGTGCACGTGGTGCGGCGGGCGTTGACGGCCGAGGGGCTGGTCGAGCGGAGCACGTTGGTTCGGTGGTCGACGGGTTCGAGGTGGTCGTCGGCGACGCATCGGCGGACGGTGCACAGGTGGTCGAGTTCGAGGCCGGTGGGTATGGGGCCGCGGGTTCGCTCGTACGACCAGCGGTGGGCGGGGACGACTCGGCCGTCGGTCCAGAAGCGGCCGTAGCCGTCGCGGTCGAGGCTTCCCTCGGGCCACAACAGGCATGGGGTGGCAGGGGCGTTGGGGCTACTGGGGATGGCCCCGGGGGTCGTCTTGGCGGCGAAGCGCTCGGCGGCTGTGGGCCTGCTCATGGACGTACCTCCGCGGGATGTGGTCGGCGACTGGATGTGCTTCCTGGGATGGCTTGAACCATCCATAGATGGAAGATACCGCGCGGGGGCGACCCTTGTTCGATCGGTGTCGCCCCCGTGTGCTGCGGCGTCAGGCTGCGTGCGGCTCGGGCTGTTCGAGCGGAGCGAGTGTCCACCCGTAGTGGCGTAGCTCCTTGGCGATCCGGTCGACAACGGCGGCCGGATGGTTGACGTGGTCGCGCTGGGCGTCCTCAACAGCGGCCCGTACCACGGCGAGGGCGGCCGGGGTCATCGCTGCGCCCCGCTGATGTGCCGGGCGCGCTGCCGATTCTCGGGCCGGACGATCGTGGGCGGTGACATGAGGGCACGGGCGTCGCGGGCGGCCTCGGCGGCAAGGCGCCGACGGCGGGCGCCGGCCTCGGCCTGCTCGCGGGCGGCCTGCTCTGCGGCGCGGTGGTCGGCCTCGGCGCGGGTGCTCATCCACGCGAGCCATGTGCGGTGTCGGTCGTCGGCTTCCGGCCGGTACGTGGGAGGGGGCAGCGGGTGTCCGGCGGTGGCGAGCTGCTGCTCGGCGGCGCGCTCGGCGAGCAGTGCGGCCCCGTCGACCTCGCGCACGGTGCGCCACCGGTCCCACCCCTCGTGTTCCTGAAAGATCACGTAAGCGCCCTTGTCGGCGAGTTCGGTCACCTTGCGTCGGGCCTGCCTCTTGTCGGAAGTCCGGATGACGACCGGTGCGTCGGGACGGTGGTCCCAACTGGCCTCGACGCGCCACGACGTGACGTTCTTTGTTCGGTCGCCGGTCGCGGCCTTGCGTCGGTGAGTGCGGGCCTGTTTCGGGGTCGGGCTCATGCTGCTGTCTCCTGCTTCTGACGGCGGGCGTAGTGGGCGGCGGCGTGGTCGAGGCGGGTCGGGTGGGGCTTGGCACGCTCCTGGCGGTGGGCGTTGCGGCACGGCTTGCCGACGGGGGCGAGGCAGTGCTCGTATGCGCACGGCACGTCGAGGGCGTCGGGGCGGCCCTCGACGGCGGCGCGCTCGCGTTCGGTCCGACGCGGTCGGTACTCGGCGAGCACCTGCTTGACGCTGCGGGGCATGTACTCGCCGAGGGCGGCGAGGCGGCGCTCGACCTCGGCGGCGGGCGGACCCGCGGTGATGGCCCGGTGCGTAACGGGCGCGATGTGGCCCGCGGCGACGGCCTGGCGCTCGGCGCGCAGTGCGGCGACATAGGCGTCGCCGGTCTCGTCGTCGGGGTTGATCTCCGGGTGCGCGGTGGGCTCGAACGTGCCCACGTGCCGGCTCATCACGTCGGCCTTGTGGGTGTGCCACGGTCGGGAGATGTCCGACGGTTGGATGTGGTACGGGTTGCGGGCGATGTAGTCGCGGGCGACGCGGGCGGCGTCCCACCCGTGCGCGGTGGCGGGCACGTCGTCGAGCAGGTCGCACCACTGGGCGAGGCGTTCGGCGGCGGCGGCCTGGTCGTCGAGGGCGAGGCGGGGGTCGAGGCGTACAACGTAGGCGATCAGGGCGGCGACTTCGCGGGGGGTCACTGCTGGGCCTCCATGGCGGCGAGGGCTTCGGCGAGGTAGTCGGCGGACTGGGCGACGCGTCCGCGGGGCTGGGCACGGTCGAGGGGAATCACGTTCGAGGCGGGCCGGGCCGGGGCGGCGGCCGGCACGGTGCCGGCCGCCGGCGCGGGCGGTAGGGCCTGCCACGCCCGGAGGAAGTAGCGGGCGTGGGCGACGCCGTTCCGGGCCCGCTGGGCGGCCTGCACGGCGGCGGCGGCGAGCATGTCGTCACCGGATCGCTTGATCAGTGCGTGCACGATGACCCACTCGGCCGGGGCGAGCGTCCACGCGGGGTAGATGCCGGCGGCGCTGATCCGGTCGACGATGGGACGGGCGAACTCCGGAATCACTGCAACCTCGCGCCCGTGCTCCCTCACTCCATCAATCACTCCCTCTATGGGTGAGTGATGGGGGCCGAGATTCGGCCCGGTAGGGGGCTCAACCTCGGCCCCGTATCGGGAGTCGAGGGTGTCGGCGAGGGGACCGGACTTCGGCCCGGTAAGGGGGCCGGGATTCGGCCCGGTAGCGGGGAGGGGGCCGGATTCCGGCCCGGGGGACGTCTCGGCTCTGGGGCCGGATGTCGGCCCGGTAGCGCGGTGGGCTCGGAGGTAGCCAACGGCCCCGGGGAGCTTGTAGAGGGTCGCGCGGCTGCCCTTGGCGGGCTCCTCCTCGACCAGTTCGCCACTGGCGAGGGCGGCGTCGACGGCGGCCCGCGCAGTCGAGCGCGACGCGGCAAGTCGGCGCATCACCTCGGCCGTACCCATGCGGGCGGTGGCCTCGGGGCCGGTGACGGCGTCGGCGATGGCGAGCAAGACTATGCGGGCGTTTCCACGGGATTTCGCGTGGCTCCACACCCAATCCATGGCGTCGAGGGTCACGGGGGTCGCTCCTGGTTCGGTACTTGGGGCCCGGGGCGAGGACGCGGTCGTCTCCTCGCCCCGGGCCCGGTCAGGGGGCCGGGCGGCGGCTGGTGCGGGACGGCTGGTGGGCGTCGCACTTCCAGCCGTTCGGGTAGAACCGGACGGGCACGGCTCCGCACCTGGGGTTGCCGTAGTCGCACACCTTCGGCCGCTCGTCTGTGCTGGCGAGGTCCACGGCGAGTTGACCGGGCACACTTTCGGGCGGTGGCTCGTCGAGGCGTCGGCGCAGGGCGGCCAAGCCTGCGGCGGTCGCCCGGGTCACTGCTCGGGCTCCGTGGCTGCTGTGCCGAGGGCGAGGGGCCCGTCGAGGTTGAGGGCGCCGGCCTTGATGGCGTCGACGACCAGGGTGCGGCCGTCGAGCGGCTGGCGCTTCGACTCGCGGGTGAACGTCCACCGGTAGTACCGGCTGCGCGTGGGCTTGATCATTACCCCTGGCACGTCATGCACCTCGCCTGACTGGGGGTCCGCGAATTGCGGCACTCCGGCCGCGTCCACGGCGGCGAGAACGTTCGCTGTGAACGTCTGATCGACAACGGCCTCGGTCCGGGCCGGGATGATCCGGTAGTCCCAGTGGTCGGGGTAGTGGTCGCGTACCCACGCGGCGAACACTTCGCGGTCGGTCACCTGGGCCTCGGCCTCGCCCCCGACGCGGGTCACGGTGGCGAACTTGGTGTCGTCGGTGAGGGTCACGTCGGTCTTGGTGCTGCGGGTCGCCCTGTACTGCTGGTCGAGCAGCTTGGCGGCTTCGCGGTTGACGTCCTCATACAGCGCTTCGGCCTGGTCGAGGCGGGCCCGCATGGCTTGACGGCGGCGCAGTACGGCGGCGAGGTACGCAGGGTCGGGCGCCTCGACCTTCTTTGCGACGTCGGTCACTGGACACCCCCGGCGGCTTCGATCTTGGCGCGGAACTGGTCGAGTTGAGCGGCGGTAGCCCGTTCAATCGGTAGGCCGTAAACCCGCTCGAAATCGGCGTCTAGGGTGGCGAGGTGGGCCCGGCTCGCGGCCAGCCTGAGTGCGTTCTCGGCCTCCTCTGCGGCCGTCTCCGGGTCCTTGACCGGGGTGGGCGGCGCCGGGGGCCGCTCGTCCTGCCCGGCGCCCTGCTGGGGCTGGCGCTTCTGTGTGTCGATCCGGTCGAGGCGTGCCAGGAAGTCGATCGGGGCGCCGGACTGCTCGGCGCGTGCGCGTACCGCGGCGAATGCCTCGGGCGAGGGAGCCGCCCACGCGTCGGCTATCAACTGCCGGGCCTGCGGCGACAGTTCCTCGACCTGCTTCTGTTGCGGCTGCTCCCACGGGCCGGGCTCGGCGCGGTTGCTGCGGCGCGGCTGCTGGCGCTGCTGCGCACGCTGCTGCTGGCGCTGCCGGTGTTCGGCGCGCTGCTCGGCCGTCGGCTCGACGGGGTGATCGCGGTCGCCGTCGTCGATGCTGCGGCCGTCCACGGGGATCATGAACAGGGTGAACAGCAGGTACTTGAGCGCGGCGGACTGGGCTTTGTTCGTGGCCTTGTCGGCGAAATCGCTAGCTTCGCCCGGAACTTCGGCGGTGAGGCAGTCACCCGCGGGCCCGTAGACGTGGTAACGCATGGTGATGTTGACGTGGGTCATCTTCTCTCCGCGGCGTTCGGCGCGGTGAGCGGCGATGCTGGGCAGGATGAACAGGCCGTGCGCGCGCATCGGGCCCGCCATAGCGGACATGGCGTCGTCGACTCCGCGGAACTTGTACCGCTGCTGCTGGTTCTCCTTGTCCTTCGCTACGGGCATCACGTCGCACATGACGGCGGCGATTGCGGCGAACACCCGCGGAATCGTGTCGGGGGTTCCGGCCGGGGCCGGCTGGTAGATGGGCGTTGCGACCGGCGCCGCGGGTGTCGGTGCGGCCGGGTGGTGCGGCAGGGGAAGAGCGGTCACGGTCACGGGTGGGCGGGTCCTTCCGGGGCGGTGCGGTGGCGTATGCGGGCGGCGAGTTTGGTGATTCGGCCGGCGAGGGCGATCGCGTCGTCGGGGCCGAGTAGGTCGTCGAGGTCGTCGGCGGTCGGCGCCTCGGCGGCCAGGGCTTCGCGGCTCCCGTCGGCGGCGGCGGCGCGCATGGCGCGCTCGTACTCGGGCACGTCGCGCCCGTGGATCGCGCGGCCGAGGGCGGCGACGTTCTCGCCGTGCTCGGCGAGCAGGGCGCCGAGAGTGTCCGGGTCCTCGAAGTAAGCGAGGGCGAGGTCGTCGAGCAGGCTCTCGGCGCGCGCGGCGATCGGCAGACGGACGGCGAGGCCGTCCGCGGTGAGCTGGGGCCGGATCACTGGTGCAGCTCCTCGGGCAGGGTCGGCTCGTCGAGGGCGAGGTCGCCGACCGCGGCGTCGTAGACGTGCGGCCGGGTCCAGTCGGCGGCGGGGAACGCCCGACGCAGCAGGCCGAGTGCGGCGCGGTGGGCGGCGCGGTCGGCCTTGATGGGGCTGCCGAGGGCGTCGTCGAGGGCGACCCACGTAGCGAGGCGCTGCTCGCCGTCGCGGTCGGTGTGCACGGGGACGATCCGCACACGGGCCGTTCCGGGGGCGATCTGGTCGAGCTGCCGGGCCAGTACGCCCGTGCGGGCGAGGTGCTTACGGGCGGCGAGGGCGCCCTCGATGGCCTGGGCTGCGCGGGGGCCGGCGGTACGCTCGGTGGTGTTCACGATCGGTACCTCTCAGGTTCGGTCGGAGCGAGGGCCGTCCGGGTCGCATCCGGGCGGCCCTCGCGTGCTTCAGGCGGCGGCGCGGTGCTCGACGGCTGGTGCCTGCTCGGCTCGCTTCTGCCGTTCGAGGCGGCGCAAGATCAGTTCGACCTCGGGGTCAAGGCGGCCGGTAGCGCGGTCGCGGTCACGGCGGTCGCGGGCGGCATCGAGGACTCTGCGGGCGTTGGCGAACGCCTGCTCGCGGGGGATGACTTCGCTGTTCATGCAGCGGCTCGCTTGACCAGTTGCCCGGCAGTCACCCCGTAGTGCTCTTCAACCGCGGCGGCAAGTGCGGCACTTGGCGCGGTGCGCCCATGCCACAAGCGCCACGCGGTGTTGCGTGCAACCTTCAACCTTCTTGCCGTGTCTGACGGAGTGCGGTCGCCTGCTGCTTGGGCGGCAGTGACCAAAGCGACACGGTCGTACATGACGGCACCGTCCTTCCGTGGATGGCTAATTCTATCCACGGATGGAACGTTACCACGATGGAAGGCTGTTCGGCCTCACGCATCCGTGTTGGGTCGACCTCGAACCGTGTTGACAGACGGCATATGCCAAACAACAATCGTTCACCTGTTCGAGGGTGTTGCCGCAGGTCGGGGGGGGGGTGAACCATGACAGAAGCGTGGATTACGGACCGCTTTGAGCGATCATGTGGTAGCCATGCCTCGCGCGCGGTATGTTCCATTCATGGATCGAACGAACTCCCCGCGGAACAACCGGGCCACGCCCGAAGACTTCGCCACATGGCTGAGAGGCCAACTGGAACGGCGCGGCTACGACCTACGACCTAGGGGCGGCGGACAGACACGGTTCGCCGCCGACTCGGGCATCGCACAGTCGTCCGTAAGCCGCATGCTCCGCGGCCAAGGCGCCCCAGAGACGCGCGTCCTCGAAACGCTCGCCAAGACCCTCGACGTCCCGCTCGCCGAGGTTCTGGTCGCCGCCGGCATCCTCACCCCCGACGTACTACTCGCCATCCGCTATCAAACACCACGAACCAACCCACTCACCCCCGAGGCGGCAGCCGAAGAACTGGGAATCACCGACCCCCAGAAAGTCGCGCTGTTCGTCTCCATGACCGAGACCCTGCGCAAGCAGCGAGCCGAGAACGGCGAGGGACACCACGTCGCCGAGAACTAACGCACGGAGGCATAGCAGTGACGCACCGGTACATGCCCGCTTTCGCATTCACCCTGCTCATCGCCGGGCTGACCGCCGGTATCACGGGCCTACTCGGCAACAATGACGACCTCTGGCGGGTAGGACTTTTCGCCGTCCTCACGGCCGCCCCACTGCTCGTCATCCGAACCGTGCACGCCTCGCTACGAGTCTCCGCCGCTGCCCTCGCCGACGCCGACCTCGCTGGCTACGCCCGCGCGCTCGACCACGTCGCGCGCGGCCTGCTCGATGTCCCCGCGCCGCCCTGCCCAGGCAACCGCGCCGACCGACACGTCGAGCAGGTCGCGGGCAACGTGATCCCACTGCGCCCGTCCACAGAAAACCGCATCGAACGGAAAGCACTGTGACGACCGCACCGATACCATCCACATTCAGGGCGGTAAAACTGACGCCCTACGTCGGCTATATCCGGGTGAGCACCTGGAAAGAGGAGAAAATCAGCCCTGAACTTCAGCGTGCGGCCATCCAGGATTGGGCCAAGCGCAACGAGGCCGAGATCACTGAATGGGTCGAAGACCTCGACACAACCGGCCGCAACTTCAAGCGCAAGATCATGCGGGCGATTGAGATCGTGGAAAAGGGGCGAGAAAAGGGCATTGCCGTTTGGCGATACTCACGCTTTGGCCGCGACCGTGCCGGAAACGCCATCAACCTCGCCCGCGTCGAAAGCATCGGCGGACAACTGATCAGCGCCACGGAACCGGTTGACGCCACCACGGCTATCGGTCGGTTTCAGCGCGGCATGATCTTGGAGTTTGCCGCTTTCGAATCCGACCGCATCGGCGAGGCGTGGGCAGAGACGCACCAGCACCGCCGCGCCCAGGGCCTACCAGCCACCGGCCGCCCTCGGTTCGGGTACATCTGGCACCGCCGATGGAACCCGCGAACCGAAACCCTGCAAGAGGAGAAGTACGAGCCTCACCCCGAACTCGGGCCCATTGTCGCCGAGCTGTACCGGCGATACATCCACCCGACCAAGGCTCAGGGATTTTCGGTCCTTTGCGGGTGGCTCAACTCTCTTGGGCACCTCACCACCCGCGAGACCCAGTGGACAACTCAGACGCTCACGCGCTACATGGACGGCGGCTTTGCGGCCGGTCTACTGCGCATCCACGACGACGGCTGCAAGTGCAACGGAAGGAAGACGAACGGGGGGTGCCCTAACTACTACTTCGCCCAAGGCGCACACGAGGAACTGATCGATTACGACCTCTGGCAGAAGTACCGCGCCAAGCGCGAGCAAATCAAGAACACGCCGCCCCGCGCACGGAATGCCCTATACATGCTGACCGGAACGGTTCGCTGTGGACAGTGCCGAGGGGGCACGAGCATGTCGTCGAACCGGTGGAGGAAGGCCACCGGCGAGGTGATCATGCTTAACGGGTGGGCGTACCGCTGTTCGCAGCGCGCGGCCTCGGGCGGCCACAAATGCGAGGGGGTGTGGATGCCGCGCCGCGACGTAGAACCAGCGGTCGAGAAGTGGCTCATGCGCGAGGCCGCAACGGGCATCGACGCCGCGCCGCCAACCGAGGGCACCGAGCAACCGCAGGTCGACGAGCGGGCCCTCGCCAAGCAGGCGCGGGGCAAGCTGCAAGGGGAGTACGACGCGATCGAGGCCGCACTCACCCGCTTGATCATGGACGCCAACGAGAACCCCGAGAAGTACCCGGCGGGGGCGTTCGAGCGAGCACGCGATATGTACCTCGAACGGCAAAGGAAGATCAAGCAGCAGCTTGAAGGGCTGGTTGACGTCGAGCAGACGCCCAAGCGGGCAGACTTCACAAGACTGATCGTCGGCGTTGCCGAAGAGTGGCGGACCCTCAACACCACCGAGCGGAACGCCATGCTCAAGCAGCTCGTACGCCGTGTCGCCCTTGTGCGACTCAAGGACGAGAACGGCGAACCCATCCGCGGCGCAGAGGGCGTCGAGGTGCAAGTACACCCCTTGTGGGAGCCGGACCCGTGGGCGCCGGCCCGTATCTGCCGAGGGCCGTTCGGCACCGCCACGGCTGGCTCGTGGCTGGCCGCGGACCTCTGGACTCAGCCTGAAACCCGGGAAGAGATCCCACAGAGGTAGTGACATACCGCGTGGTACGCCCCCAGAATCGCGGAACCAGCTACCGCCGCGTAACTCAATGGGGAGGACCCCACGGTGTACAGCACGATGCAAGATGTCCCGCTGACGGTCTCGCGGATACTGGAACACGGCCGCAAGATCCACGGTGCTTCGCGGGTCACCACATGGACCGGTGACCCTGAGAACCCGCGGCGTCGTAGCTTCGCCGAGATCGGCGACCGCGCCGCCCAGCTCGCTAACGCCCTCCGCGACAAGCTCGGAGTACGTCAGGCGGATGTTTTGGGCACACTCATGTGGAACAACTCTGAGCATATCGAGGCATATCTGGCCGTACCTTCCATGGGGGCCGTGCTCCACACGCTGAACCTGCGGCTGCCCGTCGAGCAGCTGGTCTGGATCGTCAACCACGCCGCCGACCGCGTCGTCATCGTCGACGGCTCGCTGCTGCCGCTGCTGGCCCCGGTCCTCCCGCACCTGCCCACCGTCGAGCACGTCGTCGTCTCCGGACCGGGGGACCGCTCCCTCCTCACGGACGTGGACACCGGGGCACGCGTCCACGACTACGAGGAGCTCCTCGCGGACCGGCCCGCCGCCTTCGCCTGGCCGGAGCTGGACGAACGCCAGGCCGCCGCCATGTGCTACACCTCGGGCACCACCGGCGACCCCAAGGGCGTCGTCTTCTCCCACCGCTCCATCTACCTGCATTCCATGCAGGTCAACATGGCCGAGTCGATGGGCCTGACCGACGCAGACACCTCCCTCGTCGTGGTGCCGCAGTTCCACGTGAACGCCTGGGGCCTGCCGCACGCCACCTTCATGACCGGCGTCAACATGCTCATGCCGGACCGCTTCCTCCAGCCGGTGCCGCTCGCCGAGATGATCGAACGCGAGCGCCCCACGCACGCCGCCGCCGTCCCCACCATCTGGCAGGGCCTGCTCGCCGAGGTCACCGCGAACCCCCGCGACCTGTCGTCGCTCGGCAGCGTCACCATCGGCGGCGCCGCCTGCCCGCCGTCCCTGATGGAGGCGTACGACAAGCTCGGGGTGCGGCTCTGCCACGCCTGGGGCATGACCGAGACGTCCCCCCTCGGCACGATGGCCCTGCCGCCCGCCGGGCTCACCGCGGAGCAGGAGTGGCCGTACCGCGTCACGCAGGGCCGCTTCCCCGCGAGCGTCGAGGCGCGGCTGGTCGGACCGGGCGGCGACGTGCTGCCCTGGGACGGCGAGTCGGCGGGCGAACTGGAGGTGCGCGGTCCCTGGATCGCGGGCGCCTACTACGGCGGGTCGTCCGGCGAGGCGCTGCGTCCCGACGACAAGTTCAGCGCGGACGGCTGGCTGAAGACGGGTGACGTCGGGGTCATCACCCCGGACGGCTACCTCACCCTCACCGACCGGGCCAAGGACGTCATCAAGTCGGGCGGCGAGTGGATCTCGTCCGTCGAGCTGGAGAACGCCCTGATGGGCCACCCGGACGTCGCGGAGGCCGCCGTGGTCGCCGTGCCGGACGACAGGTGGGGGGAGCGGCCGCTCGCCACCGTCGTCCTCAAGGAGGGCGCCGACGCCGACTACACCGCGCTGCGCGATTTCCTCGCCGGTGCCGGTATCGCCAAGTGGCAGCTCCCGGAGCGCTGGGCCCTCGTCCAGGCGGTGCCGAAGACCAGCGTCGGCAAGTTCGACAAGAAGGTGATCCGCCGTCAGTTCGTGCCGATCTTCGCCAGCAGGTCCACCAGCCGCTGCTGCACCTCCGCGTTCGTCGCCCGCTCGGCGAGGAACAGCACCGTCTCGCCCGACGCGAGCCGCGGCAGCTCGGCCTCGTCGAGGCCCGACGCCGTGTAGACGACCAGCGGGGTCCGGTTCAACTGCCCGTTCGCGCGCAGCCAGTCGATGATCCCGGCGCGGCGCCTGCGCACCTGCATCAGGTCCATCACGACGAGGTTCGGCCGCAGCTGCGCGGCGAGCACCACCGCGTCGGTGTCCGCCGCCGCGCGCTGCACGTGCATGCCGCGCCGCTCCAGGGCGGCCGTCAGCGCGTGCGCGATCTCGTCGTGCTCCTCGATGAGGAGGACCCGCGACGGGTGCTGTTCGCTGTCGCGCGGTGCCAGCGCCTTGAGCAGGACGGCGGGGTCGGCGCCGTACGCGGCTTCCCGCGTCGCCGAGGCCAGCCCGGCCGCCAGCAGCACCGGCACCTCCGCGGCGACCGCCGCCTGGCGCAGCGACTGCAGCGCGGTGCGCGTGATGGGCCCGGTCAGCGGGTCCACGAACAGCGCGGCCGGGAACGCCGCGATCTGCGCGTCCACCTCCTCGCGGGAGTGCACGATGACCGGGCGGTAGCCGCGTTCGCTCAGGGCCTGCTGCGTCGCGACGTCCGGGGCCGGCCATACGAGGAGGCGGCGCGGGTTGTCGAGCGGCTCGGGCGGCAGTTCGTCGTCGACGGGCTGCGGCTGCGGCTCGTTGGCGACCTCCACGGCACCGCCGGGGCCGTCCAGTGGCTCCGGGCCCTCGGCGGCGCCCTCGTCCGGTGCCCCTATCTCGTACGCGCGGCCGCGCCCTTCGCTCGGCGCCGGGCCCAGCAGCGGTTGCGGGTGCGGGGCCGGTGCGGCGTGGGCGGCGCCGGGGGCCGGCACCGGTGCGGGACGGGCGGGCGTCGCCGCTGCGGCACCGGGCTGGCGGTCGCCCTCCGGCGGGGTGGCCAGCTTGCGGCGGCGCCCCGAGCCGGATGCGGGGACGGCGGCAGACCCGGCGGGCGTACCCCCGGCGGGCGTACCGCCGGGCGGTGTCGTGGCCCCCGCGTCCGGGAGCTGCTGGGCGAACGGCACACCCTGGCCGAGCGTGCGGACGCTGAACGCCCGTCCCTGCGTGGACGACGACGCGTCGGGCTGACGGGTGCCGCCTGCCGGGGTGCCGGTCACGGCCGGTGCCGGGGCGTTGCCTCGCGCCGGGAGGGCGGCCGCGGGCAGCGGGTGCGGTTGCGGCGGTGTGTGGTCCGCACCCGGAGGGGTGCGCACGGGGTCGTGGCGACCGTCGCCCTCCGGCGGCTGCCGGTGCGCGGGCGGGGCCTGCCCCTCGGGGGTGCGGTCCGCTTCGGCGGGCGGCAGCGCGAAAGCAGCGCGGGCCTCCCCGCCCTGGGCGGCCGCGCCGGCGGCGGGCTCCGGACGGTCCTGGACCCCGGAGAGCGCCCGCCGTGCTCGCCGCCCGCCCGGCTGACCGGCCTGCTGCGCGGGCGGCACCGGGGAGGCGGGAGGGACCGGCTGCGGGTGTGCGGCCGGATGGGCGCTTTCGGGCGGTACGGCACCGGGCGCGTCACCCTGCCCGGGCGGTACGGGAGTGCTCGCGGGCGTGGGCGCGGGCGCAAGGGCCGGCGCGGGTGCCGGGGGCAGGGCCGCCACGGCGCCCTCCGGGGCGGAGGCGCGCCGCGCCCGCTTCCCCGTCCCCTGCGGCGGCACCGGAACGGGAGCTTCGCCCTGCGGCACACCCTGGGGCGGGACCGTGTCGCCGAGCCCCGCAGGGCGCGTCCGCGCGGTCTCCCCCGCCATGACGACCGCGCCCTCGGCCGGGACACCGGTCCGAGCGGCGGGCGCGAGCGGAGCCTGAGCCGGGGCCGGAGCCGGGGCGGCCTGCGGGGCGGGGGCGGGTCCGCTGCCGGCGGGCTCGGCGGGGCTGGGCCTGCCGCGGCGCCGACCGGTCGGCTCCGGCAGGGCGCCCTCCGCCGGCCGGTCCTGTGCCGGTGCCTGCGCGGGCACCCGCTGACCGCCCGCCCCGTCCGTGCCCTCCTCGGCGGCCCGCCGCGCGCGCCGCCGACCGGTCGGCTCGGCGGCCACGGGGTCCTCGGCCCGTACGGGGCTGTCCAGGAACGCGTCCGTCGACGCGCGCCGTGCCCGGCGCCGCCCGCCTCCTCCGGCGGTGTCGCCCGACTGCTGCGCGGGCAGAACGGCGGCTCCCGGCACCTCGGTGGCCCCGGCGGCCCCAGGGGCCCCGGAGGGCTCCGAGGCACCGGCAGACACGGGCGCAGCAGCAGTCCCGGGCGTACCGGCGGGCTCCGAAGCGTGGGAGCCAGGTGTGCCCGGGGCCGGGCTCTCTGAAGCCTCGCCTCCTGCGGCCGGAGTGCCGGCCGGAGGCACAGCGCCCGCGGGGGCACCGGGCCCGGGCACCCCGACCGCCGGGGTGCCCGCAGCCGGAACACCGGGCACGACGTGAGCCGGCGGCGCGGCGCTGACGGGCACCGCCCCCGAAACGTCACCGGCCGGGCCGGGGGACGGGGCCCCGACGACGGCCTCGCCCGCATCACCGGAACCAGCGGCGTCACCGGAGCCAGGGGCACCACCGGTACCAGCAGCACCACCAGAGCCAGCGAGACCGGGAGCACCGACTGTGCCGCCGGGCGCGGCCACCGCCGGGGAGCCCGCGGAGTCGGCGGACTTCCCGGGCGCGGCGGGCGCGGCCACACCGGCGGCCCCGTTCTCGACCGAGCCCACGGGCACCTCCAGCACGAACGCGCTACCGCCCGGCCCGGGCACCTCGTGGGTCTGCAGCACACCGCCGTGCGCCCGGACGATCCCGCGGACGATCGGCTGGTGGACCGGGTCGCCGCCGCCGTGGGGGCCGCGCACCTCGATCCGTACGACGTCACCGCGCTGGGCCGCGGCGACCACGACGGTCGAGTCCACGTACCCGCCGCCGCCGGCCACCCGGGACGTGCCGGTCGAGTCGACGCCGGCGACGTCCGCGATCAGATGGGCGAGGGCGGCGGCCAGCCGTGCGCCGTCCACCTCGGCCGCGACGGGCGGCGCGTGCACGGCGAACTGCACCCGCCCCGGCCCGATGAGCTCCACGGCCCCGTCGACGCCGGCCGCCACCACGCCGTCGAGCTGCACCGCGTCCTTGCGCAGCTCGTCCTCGCCGGAGTCCAGCCGCTGGAAGCAGAGGACGTTGTCGACCAGGGTGGTCATCCGCGCGTACCCGGCGGCCAGGTGGTGCAGGATCTGGTTCGCCTCGGGCCACAGCTGCCCCGCCGGGTCGGCGGCGAGGACCCCCAGCTCGCGCCGGAGCTCCTCCAGCGGCCCGCGCAGCGACGGGTCGAGCACGGCGGTGAGCTGGGCGTGCCGCACACCCAGCGCGTCGTACCGCCTGGCCGCCTCCGCCAGCCGTTCCTCGTACGCGGCCACCTCGCCCGCGTGCTCCTCCGCCGCGGCGGCCGCTTCCGCGGCGTGCTTCTCCTCCAGCGCCGCGAGCTCGGCGGCGTGGCGCTCGGCGAGCTGCTCGTACGGCCGCCGGTCAGCGAAGGTCATGACCGCCCCGACGAGCTGGTCCCCGTCACGGACCGGCGCCGTGGTCAGGTCGACGGGCACGGGGGAGCCGTCCTTGGCCCACACGACCTGCCCGCGCACCCGGTGCTTGCGCCCGGAGCGCAGGGTGTCGGCGAGCGGCGACTCGTCGTACGGGAACGGCTCGCCGTCCGCCTTGGGGTGCAGCATCAGGGCGTGCAGCTCCTTGCCGCCCAGGTCGCTGGCGCGCCACCCGAGGATATGCGCGGCGGCCGGGTTGACCAGGACGATGCGCCCGTCGGTGTCGGTGCCCACGACCCCCTCGGACGCGGCGCGCAGGATCATCTCGGTCTGCCGCTGCGAGCGGGCGAGCTCGGCCTCGGTGTCGAGGGTGCCCGACAGGTCGCGGACGACGAGCATGAGCAGCTCGTCGCCGCTGTAGCCGACGCCGCTGCCGTACGAGTCGTACGCCTCGCGGCCGTCCTCCAGGCTGGCGCTCGTCACCTCGACGGGGAACTCCCCGCCGTCGGTGCGGCGCGCGACCATGCGGGTGGGCTTGGTGCGGCCGTGCGGGTCCCTGCTGTCGGGCCGGCGCATCGACCCCGGGATGAGGCGCGAGTCGAAGGCGGGCAGCAGATCGAGCAGCCCCCGCCCCACCAGTGCCGTGCCGGGCGTCTCGAACATTTCGAGGGCGATGGTGTTGGCGTTGACGACCGTGCCGTTCGTGTTGACGAGGACGAGCCCGTCCGGCAGGGCGTCGAGTATGGCTGCGAGGCGAGCAGCGCCTCGGGATGGCCTGCTGCTCACGACGACGCTTCCTCCCAATGACCTACTGCCGCGCTTACGGGAGGGAGTCTAAGGGCTGGGGGTGCGGACGCGACCGCCGATGAGGGGGAGGTCTCCCCGAGAGCGTGTGCACGAGGCGCGCGCCCCCGGCGCGCGCCGGTGCATTCGGGGACGGCCCCGAGGCGCCTCGCGGCCGTGCCGGTCAGGGGGCAGGCCCTGTTCAGGACCGGGTCATGGGCAGGACCGGCCGGAGGTTCTCCCACCGGGCGATCTCGCATCCGTCGGTCCGGGAGAACACGGCGTCGACCGGTCGGCCGTGCCACGTGCCCTCGACCCGGGCGGTGGCGGGGCCGCCGTGCTGCTGGGTGCACACCCGGTCCTCGGGCAGCGGTGCGAAGGGGTCGCGGCCGCCCCTGGACAGCTCCTCCAGCCGGGTGCAGGCCCGCTGGGCGCGCGGATGCGTGCCGGTGGCCCGCTCGGGGCCGCACTCCAGGCGGAAGGTGCCGTCGGCGGCGGGATTGCCGGACCGCTCGACGGTGATCGTCAGCGTGTCGGAGCGGGACAGCAGCGGGATCGGCACGGGCAGGGGCCCGGCGGCGGCACCCGCGGCGGGCGCGGCGGCGCCGAGGGCGGCGAGGGAGGCGGCGGAGGTGACGGCGAGACGACGCAGCATGCGAACTCCCTGGGGGGTCGGTGTCACGGCGGGTGCGGTTTCCCGGCAGGTCGGTTTCACGGCCCGGGCGGCCGGGGGACGGCCCCGCGGACGGCCGGCGGCCCCCGCGGACGGCGCCCGCCCCGGCACCCTCACTCCTTTAACGCGGCACCGCCCGCCACGTTGCGCGGCGGAGCCCCGGGAAGCCTTTGCCCCGCGCCCCTCGTGCCTAGTACCGTGGACGGCGATTGGTGACGCACCCCTGGGCTGTGTCATCATCTGCACGCACCACTCGCGCACGCGGGTGGGGAGGAGGCGTCGCCTAGTCCGGTCTATGGCGCCGCACTGCTAATGCGGTTTGGGCCTTAAAGCCCATCGAGGGTTCAAATCCCTCCGCCTCCGCAGCAAGAACCGAAGCCCCGGCCCCAGCCGGGGCTTCGGTCATTCCCCGTACCTTGTCGCCGCTCCTGCGCCGGGCTCTCCCCGGCGCAGGCACACGGGGCGTCACTCGACCAGGACGAGAATCCTGGGAGCACTCCTGAGTCACCTCCGCGGGTCGTCCGCGGCTAGCGGATCCTTCGGCCGCCGCACCCGTACGGGCACAGCAGCGACCAGCGTCTCGGCCCCTGACCCATGGCCTCGACCCCTGCGCCCCGAACTCCGCCTCCATGCTCGGTCAGTCGACCTCGGGGGCCTCGTCTCCCGCCCCGGTGGCGCGCGACCTTCGCTCCGCCTCCTGGCGCCGATTCCGTCGGCGGCAGGCTCACCGCCCTTGGCCCCTCCCGGGCCCCGGTTCCGCCGACTGGCTCATGTGCGCTGTCGCGGGCAGCCTGCGGCCCCCGTCAGCGCACTCCCCGCCGAGGGCGGCTGCCGCCCCGCCGCTTCCGGCCCGCCGGGGCGCCCGCCCGCGCTCCCGGCTCCGTGCGTCAGGCTCCAGCCGGATGCCGCCCGCGCGGAGCGGGGCGCTTCGGACCCAGCGCTCCGGCCGCACGGGTCAGCTTCGCTGCGAATGCGGCCGCCGCAGCCGACCCACCCCTGCGTTCGTGCCGCATCGCCGCCGGGACCCCCTCCCGGCGCACGCGTTACGGCCACCGCCTGGGGCGCAGTCGCCGTGGCGTCCCCCAGCCAGTCCACTCCCCGGCGCCCGCTTTGTCCCGATCGATCATGCCCTGGCCAATGGATTTCGCATGGCGGCGGGGTTCATGTAATGTTGTTCCCGCAACGCCGACCGGGCCGAAAAGCCCGGGAGGAAAAGTCGGAGAGTAAGATCCCCGACACGCACTCGTAGCTTAACGGATAGAGCATCTGACTACGGATCAGAAGGTTGCAGGTTCGAATCCTGCCGAGTGCACAGCAGACCAGAGGCCCCGGAGGAATCCGGGGCCTCTGGCTTTCTCCTGGTGTCTCCCGTTCCCGTGATTCACACCCAGCGGCATCGAGGCAGTCCGCACGAGGTGCGGGACGGCCACGAAGCCCCGGAAGGCTTCCTTGGTCCAACGGCCGTCCCTGCCGCTGCCCCACCGGAGGCGACCCCCGCTCCTCAGCCGCGCGGTCACCCCTGTCGGTCGTGGCGGCCACCGTGGCCGTTCGGGGTCCGGGTGCGGGTCGGGCGGTGCGGGGGTGCAGGCGGCCGCTGAACAGGTGGAAGCGGTGGCCGGAGTGGTTCTGCCGCAAGTGGCATGCGGTGACGTGGTCGTTGAAGGAGCCCGCGGACCCCGCGCTGCCCTGTCCGGTGTCGTCTTCGCGGTGACGGCTGCACGCCGGCCTCGTGCGGCGGCGCGCGTTGCCGGAGCGCGGGGACGGCAGCGCGTCTGCCGCTGTCGTGCCCGCGCGGTGGACCGGCTCTCGGCACGGGTGTGGGAAAGTGGCCGTGTGTTCGTGTCGCCTGAGAACCGGCGCTTCCTGCCGGGTGTCCCGCCCGTTCTGCTGCCGGGCGGGGCCGCCCTCCGCGACGTGCTGGCCGCCCCGGACGGGACGGGCGGGCGGGTGCCGGTGTGCGATGGCCGGTCCATCGCGGTCATGACGACGCTCTGCGTGGTCGACGGGCCCGGCGACGCCGGGAGCGTGACGCAGGCGGCCCTGTCCGAAGCAGAGATCGGCGCCGCCGCCGGCCGGGCCCAGGCCGTCCGGGACGCGGGCAGGGCGCTCGTCGTGTCCTTGGAGGGGCAGCTCACCGAGGAGCATGGCCGCCAGGGGATCGCGCTGCTGCATGACGGGCGGGCCCGCGGGGGGTTCGTGCGTGCCCTCGGGTAGCGGTCGCGGGAGCGCCTGGCGGTGCCGGGGCGTGCGGTGGGTGTCCGGGCGGGCGGTGTGGGCCTGGGAGGGCGGGCGGCACAGCGATCTGCCCCACGGAAGCGCACTCGGCTTCGGCGTCGTCGGCGAGCGGCGGTGTCCCGGAGTGCGGGGCCATCCCTGTCCGGTACGAGGGGTCCTGGACCCGCGCACCACGGGGGGTCTGTGCGCCGAGTGCGGGCGGCTGGACCGGATGGCGTCCATCGCGGCCGACACGCTCAGCGACGATCTGCGGGTCTTCCGTGTGTACCTCGCCTGGTTCGGGCCCGGCCTGGTCAAGGTGGGGATCACGGCGGAGGAGAGGGGCGGCACCCGGCTGCTGGAGCAGGGGGCCGTGGCCTACACCTGGCTTGGGCGCGGGGCCCTCATGGCGGCGCGGCGGACGGAGGCCGTACTGGGCGCGGCCCTCGGGCTGCCGGACCGGATCCCGTACGCCGCCAAACGTGCCGCGCGCGTGCACCTGCCGGGGCCGGGGGCCCGGCGCAGCGCTGTCGAGGCGCTGTACGGGCATGCCGTCCGCGTGGGCGGCTGGGGCGAGACGCTGGAGCGGCTGCCGCTCGGCGTGCAGGACCACGGGGAGGTGTTCGGGCTCCTGCGACTGGGCCGCCTCGACGGCGTGGTGCGTGCCCTGGCCGCCGGGTGCGTGGTCCGCGGCACCCTCCTCGCCGTCGCCGGCCCCGACCTGCACCTGCGGTTGCCGGAAGGCGGGCAGCACGTGGTGCTGGACAGTCGGCTCGTGGCGGGCTGGGAGCTGGTCCGGGCGGGCGCCGGGGACGGGCCGGAACCGGCCGTGGAACCCGTCGGCACGGAGGAGCAGGACGGGTTGTTCTGAACCGGTGGCGCCGGGGATGCCCGGCCCCCCCGTCTCGCGGCCGGCTGCTTCCCGGGCCCGCCGCCGCGTGAACCGGTGGCCCGCTCGACGGTGGGCCGTCGTCCCTGCGGGGTGGTGGGCCGGTCTTCGCCGCGGAGTGGGCCGGCCCGCGTCCGTGGCGAGCTGCGCAGGGCCGCCGCTTCCCCCGTGAGCCGGCGGTCTGCCCTTCAGGGTGCTGCCGGTGGCGGGCCGACCGTCGTGCCGAGGGCCTCGGCGAGCAAGTCGTGTGCCGCACCAGGGGTGACCGTTCCGGGAGGGGACAGCCCGGCCACGAGCCGCCAGTAGCCGTCAAGGCGGGGCTCGCCCGCCAACTGGCGGTGCAGGGAGCGGCGGAACGCCGGTGTGTCACGGCTGCCTGCCGCGCCCGCGTACGCCGCGACGAAGCAGTCCAGGGCGTCGCCCGGTCCGGGCCTGGCGGCTTCCCGCACGGCGGTGGAGGCCAGGGTGAACGCCTCGGACAGCCCCCCGTACAGCACGGCCGGCCGACGGCCCGCCCCCCGGCGGTGTGCCGTCGGCTGGCTCTGCGGCTTCGCCGGGTTCAGCGCCGCCACCAGGCTGTGCAGGCGCGCGAACGCGAGCACCTGAGCGGGCGTCGGGTCCGGGGGCGGCTCGGGGACGGCCCGGTCCAGGACCAGCCCGACCACTCGGGACGGCAGCCCTGGCGGGAGCCAGCGGCGCCAGAACGACGCCAGCGCCGCCGTGCCGGGCGGGGCCAGCAGTGCCCCGACGAGGGCCAGCCGCTCGGCGCGCTCGGCGGGCGGGCCCTCGTGCAGCAGCCGCAGTGCCGCCTCCCGCCAGCGCAGCGCGGCCACCTCCCGGCCGAGTTCCCGCAGGTGCGCCGCGAGCACGTCCCGTACCGCTTCGTCGTCGGGGTGTTCGGCTGCCTCGATGTACCGGCCGACGTCCGGGACCGGCAGGCCGAGGCCGCGCAGTGCCCTGATCAGGCGGAGCCGCTCCAGAGCCTCGGGACCGTACCGGCGGTGGCCCCCGGTGCTGCGGGGCGCCTCCGGCAGCAGCCCCCGGTCCGAGTAGAAGCGGACCGTCGGACTCGACAGCCCCGTGTCCGGGGCCTCCTGGCGGGGCCGCTCCCGGGGTGGTGGCGGTGCCCGGCGGGCCGGGACCCCGCACGGGCGGCCGCCGCGCCGCACTGGGCGATTCTCAGGAGATTCACAGGAACGGGTAAGCCCGCTCTCAGGGCGCGCGGCGAGCGTGGCACCTATGACCGCCACCTCGCTTTCCCCGCGTACCGGGACGCGCCGCCCCGACGGCATGCTCGTCCGCGTCCTCGTCGTCGACGACGAGGCGTCGCTCGCCGAGCTGCTGTCCCTCGCCCTGCGCTACGAGGGCTGGGAGGTGCGCAGCGCGGAGGACGGCGCGGGCGCCCTCCGCACCGCCCGTGACTTCCGGCCCGACGCCGTCGTCCTCGACGTGATGCTGCCCGACATGGACGGGCTGAGTGTGCTCCGGCGGCTGCGCCAGGAGCACGCCGACGTGCCCGTGCTGTTCCTCACCGCGAAGGATTCCGTCGAGGACCGCATCGCCGGTCTGACGGCCGGCGGGGACGACTACGTCACCAAGCCCTTCAGCCTGGAGGAGGTCGTCGCCCGGCTGCGGGGGCTCATCCGGCGGTCGGGCGCCGCCGTCGCCCGCAGCGAGTCGCTGCTCGTGGTGGGGGACCTGACGCTGGACGAGGACAGCCACGAGGTGACCCGCGGCGGTGAGGGCATCCACCTCACCGCCACCGAGTTCGAGCTGCTGCGGTTCCTCATGCGCAACCCGCGCCGCGTCCTCAGCAAGGCCCAGATCCTCGACCGGGTCTGGTCCTACGACTTCGGCGGCCAGGCCAACGTGGTGGAGCTCTACATCTCCTACCTCCGGCGCAAGATCGACGCGGGGCGCTCGCCGATGATCCACACCAGGCGCGGCGCCGGATACCTGATCAAACCGGGTGAGTGACGGCGTGCGCGGACGGCCGGCCCGGTCGCGGCGCGGGTGGCTCCCGCGGTGCGCCGTGCCTCGGCGCACCCAGACCGTCCGGGACGCGGGGCCTCGGCGGGAGCCCGGTCCTCGGGCGGGCGCACTGCTCCCACGGGGGCGGCGTCCGTGGCGTGCACGGCTCGTGCCGCGACTCGGACGCCGTCGGCGGTGGTCGCTGCGGACCCGGCTCGTCGTGTCGGCCGTCACGCTGATCGCGGTCGTCGCCACGGTCATCGGCGCGGTCACCACCCTCGCGCTGCGGTCGTACCTCGTCGAGCAGAAGGACCAGAAGCTCGCCGAGGCGGTCCGGCGCAGCGACCGCGATCCCGGGTACGACCTGCGGTTCGTCGGTGCGCCCGGCAACCCTGCCGGGACCGTCGGCGGCCGGGCCGCGGACCGTGAGGCGCCGCTCGGCCTCGCCGGCCGCATCGACCGGCAGACCCCCGGCGCGCCCCTCGGCGGACTGGACGAGCGGCAGCTCGCCGCCCTGTCGGCGGCCCCGCGGGACGGCCGGCCGCACACGGTGGCCCTGCCGGGACTCGGGGACCACCGGATACAGGCGTCCGCCGACGGGCGGACCGTCCTCGGGTTCCCGCTCGCCGACGTCCAGGACACAGTCACCACGCTCATCTGGGTGGAGGTGTCCGTCACCGCGGCCGGACTCGTGGCCGCCTCCCTCGCGGGCGGCGCGCTGGTCGGCGTCGCCCTGCGGCCGCTGCGGCGGGTCGCGGCGACCGCCACCCGGGTCGCCGGACTCCGACTGCACAGGGGTGAGGTGGCGCCGCTGGAGCGGGTGCCCGACACCGAGGCGGACCCGCGCACGGAGGTGGGGCAGGTCGGTGCAGCCCTGAACCGCATGCTCGACCACGTCCATGCGGCGCTGCACGCCCGCCAGGAGAGCGAGACCCGCGTGCGGCAGTTCGTCGCCGACGCCAGCCACGAGCTGCGCACGCCGCTTGCCTCCATCCGCGGCTACGCGGAGCTCACCCGACGCGGCCGACAGGGGGCCCCGGGAGCCGGCCCGGTCGACACCGGGCACGCACTCGGCCGTATCGAGGCGGAGGCCACCCGCATGACCGGCCTCGTCGAGGACCTGCTGCTCCTCGCCCGACTCGACGCCGGGCGGCCCCTGTCGTACGAGGACACGGACCTGTCGGTGCTGGTCGTGGACGCCGTCAGCGACGCCCGTGCAGCGGGGCGGGAGCACGTCTGGCACCTCGACCTGCCGGCCGATCCGGTGGTCGTCCGCGGGGATCCGGCGCGGCTCCAGCAGGTCCTGGTCAACCTGCTCGCCAACGCCCGCACGCACACACCGCCCGGCACGACCGTGACCGCCCGCATCCGCAAGGACGGGCGGGACGCGGTCGTGGAGGTCCGCGACGACGGGCCCGGCATCGCGCGGGACGTGCTGCCGCACGTCTTCGAGAGGTTCGCACGCGGGGACACCTCGCGGTCCCGGCAGTCCGGGTCGACGGGGCTCGGACTCGCCATCGTGCACGCCGTCGTCACCGCGCACGGCGGCCGGGTGGACGTGACCAGCGCGCCGGGCCGCACGGTGTTCTCCGTGCGGTTGCCCGGTGGCGCGGCACCCGTCGACTCACAGGCCGGGCACAGGCTCGTCACACGGCCCTGACAGGGCGCTCGGCGAACGTCGGACGCATGCCGACCGACACCGAGACACCCACCGGCGCGGCCACCCTGCCGGCCCGGGAGCACCTGCCCGCGAGCGTCGCCGACCGGCCCGTGCTGGACGTCGTGATCCCCGTCCACAACGAGGAGAGAGACCTGGGGCCGTGCGTGCGCAGGGTGCACGCGCACCTGGCCCGGACCTTCCCGTACGGCTTCAGGATCACCGTCGCCGACAACGCAAGCACCGACCGCACCCCGGACATCGCCGCAGAGCTCGCGCGGACCGTTCCCGGTGTGCGGTCCGTGCGGCTCGACCAGAAGGGCCGGGGGCGGGCGCTGCGCGCCGTCTGGTCCGCCTCCGACGCCCACGTCCTGGCGTACATGGACGTCGACCTGTCGACGGACCTCAACGCGCTCCTGCCGCTGGTCGCGCCGCTGATCTCCGGGCACTCCGACCTGGCCATAGGATCCCGGCTCGCGCCCAGCGCGCGGGTGGTGCGCGGGCCGAAGCGGGAGTTCGTCTCCCGGGCCTACAACCTGATCCTGCGGGGCTCGCTCGCGGCCGGCTTCAGTGACGCCCAGTGCGGGTTCAAGGCCGTGCGGCGGGAGGTGGCGCAGCGGCTGCTGCCACTCGTGGAGGACACCGGCTGGTTCTTCGACACCGAGATGCTCGTGCTGGCGGAGCGGGCCGGGCTGCGCATCCACGAGGTACCGGTCGACTGGGTCGACGACCCCGACTCGACGGTGGACATCGTCAGGACCGCGGCGGACGACCTGAAAGGCGTCTGGCGGGTCGGCCGGGCGCTCGCCAGGGGCGCACTGCCGCTGGACCGGCTGGCCCGGCCCTTCGGTGACGATCCCCGCGACGGGCTGATCGGCGGAGTCCCCGACGGACTGGCCCGCCAACTCGTCGGCTTCTGTGTCGTCGGAGCGTTCTCCACGCTCTTCTACCTGGCGCTGTACGCGCTGTTCCGGCTCGGCGCGGGGCCGCAGCTCGCCAACGCGGCCGCCCTGCTGGTGGCGGCGGTCGCCAACACCGCCGCCAACCGCCGGCTCACCTTCGGCGTGCGGGGGCGCGGCGGAGCCGTTCGCCACCAGGCCCAGGGGCTGGTGGTGTTCGGGATCGGTCTGGCGCTCACGAGCGGCTCCTTGGCGGCTCTTGAGACCGCGACCGGCAACCCCTCCCAGGCCACCGAGGTGGCCGTGCTGATCGCGGCCAACCTCGCCGCGACGTTGCTCCGGTTCCTGCTCCTGCGCGCCTGGGTGTTCCCGGACCGGCATGCCCCCTCCGGGCGCCCGTGGGCTTCCCCCGCGGCCCCATCCGGCCCGGTGACGGCTCCTGCCGGCCACGGGGCGGCCCCCGCGGGGTACACGCCGGAATCTTCGGGCGGCACCGCGGCTCGCTCCGGACGGGAGCCGGCTGCCCCCTGTGGCACTGCGACGCCCTCCGGGCGAGTAGCCGTTCCTTCCGACGGGGTTGCGGCTCGCTCCGGGCGGGAGGCCGATCCCTTCAACGGTGCTTCGGCTGCCCACGAGCGGGGGGTGGTTGCTTCATGGGCCCCTCCGCCTTCCTCTCCGCCGCCTCCCCTCCCTTCCTCGTCTGCTTCTCCACCCACCCGTCCGTTCGCGGCCGGTCCTCACCCCAACTCCACCGCACAGCCCTCCTCGACTGATCAGGAAGAAGTCCGATGACCCCCATCCCTTCGGCTGCGCCCGGGTCGACCGGTGGTGTTTCACGTGAAACACCCTCAGGTGACACCTCCGGACCGCGGACCGTTTCACGTGAAACACGGGCCGCGGACCCCCGGTGGGTGCGTCCCGCTCTCGCAGGGCTGCTGGTCGCCACCGGTCTGCTCTACCTCTGGAACCTCGACGCGTCCGGCTACGCCAACTCCTTCTACTCGGCTGCCGTGCAAGCAGGCAGCGAGAGCTGGAAGGCGTTTTTCTTCGGTTCCTCCGACGCAGGGAACTCCATCACGGTCGACAAACCTCCGGCAGCGCTGTGGCCGATGGCCCTGTCGGTCAGGCTCTTCGGGCTCGGGTCATGGCAGATCCTCGTGCCCGAGGTGCTGATGGGCGTCGCGACGGTGGCCGTCGTATACGCGGCGGTGCGCCGGCGCTTCACTCCGGCGGCCGGACTGATCGCAGGAGCAGTGCTGGCACTGACCCCGGTGGCGGCCCTGATGTTCCGCTTCAACAATCCTGACGCACTGCTCGCCCTGCTGACGTCGGTCGCCGTGTACTGCGTACTGCGCGCCCTGGAGAGCGCACGCACGGCCTGGCTGCTGTGGGCCGGGGTGGCGCTCGGGTTCGCGTTCCTGACGAAGACCCTCCAGGCGTTCCTGGTCCTCCCCGCCCTGGTGGCGGTGTATGCGGTGTGCGCACCGACCCGGCCGGTGCGGCGGTTCGGTCAACTGGCCCTCGCAGCACTGGCCCTGGTGGTGTCGGGAGGCTGGTGGGTCGCGGCGGTCGAGCTGTGGCCCGCCGCTTCGCGGCCGTACATCGGCGGCTCGCAGACGAACAGCTTCCTGGAGCTGACCTTCGGCTACAACGGGCTGGGCCGGATCAACGGCAACGAGGTCGGGAGCGTCGGCGGCGGTGGCGGGCCCGGCGGGGGACCGGGCGGGCGCTGGGGCGAGACCGGCATCAGCCGGATGTTCGGCGACGCGGTCGGCGGGCAGATCTCCTGGCTCCTTCCCGCGGCGCTCCTCCTGCTGGCCGCCGGACTCGCGGTGACCTGGCGTGCGCCGCGCACGGACACGGCCCGGGCCGCGTTCCTGGTGTGGGGAGGTTCCCTGCTGTCGACCCTGGCGGTCTTCAGCTTCATGGCGGGCATCTTCCACGAGTACTACACGGTGGCGTTGGCTCCCTGTCTCGCGGCGCTGGTCGGCATGGGCGTGACGGTGCTGTGGGAGGAGCGGGCGCGGTTCGTGGCAGCGGCGACGCTGGCGATGACATCGGCCGTCACGGCGGTGTGGGCGTTCGTCCTCCTGGGCCGGACACCCGACTACCTGCCGTGGCTGCGGTGGGCGGTGCTGCTGGGCGGTCTGGTGGCGGCGCTGGGACTGCTGATGGCGTGCCGTGGGGGACGCCGGCTGGCGTGGGGTGCGGCCGGGCTCGCCCTGGTGGCGGCCCTGGCGGCACCGGCCGCGTACACCGTGAGCACCCTGGCCGCGGGCCACACGGGCTCCCTCGTCCTCGCCGGCCCCGCGGCGGCGAGGAACGGCGGCCCGGGCGGTCCCGGCGGTATGCGGGGCCCGGGCGCCGGTGGTGAGGCACCGGGGAGGGGGCTGCCAGGAGGCGGCCTCCCGGGCGGGACGGCTCCCGACGGCGCCGGGCAGCAGCCGGTCCGGGGATCCGGTCCGGGGCGCGCATCCGGTCAGGCACAGGGGCCCGGCCAGGGGCAGGCGCCCGGTCCCCGGCCCGACGGTCAGCCCGGGCAGGGCCGGCAGGGCCGGGACGGTGCGTCTCGGCAGGGGCCGGAGGGCGCGGGCCAGGAACGGCGCGGCGGCACGGGCGGTCTGCTCGACGGCCCGGAGGTCAGCGCTGCCGTCGAGGCGCGGCTCACGGAGGACGCCGACTCCTTCACCTGGGTCGCGGCGGCCATCGGCTCTCAGAACGCGGCCGGATACCAGCTCGCCACCCAGGAGCCGGTGATGCCGATCGGCGGCTTCAACGGCAGCGACCCGTCGCCGACGCTGGAGCAGTTCCAGCAGTACGTGGCGGACGGGAAGATCCACTACTTCATCGCCGGCGGCGGCACGGGCGGCCGGGGCGGCGGTCCCGGTGGTGCGGTGAGCTCGGCGGTCGCGGAGTGGGTCCAGTCCACGTTCCAGCAGGTCACGGTCGACGGTGTGACGCTCTACGACCTGACACGGGAAGCCTGAGAGACGAGCGGCCGGAGCCGGCCGCACCACCCGGTCCCGGGCAGAGACGGCGAGGTCACTTCTCCGGCGGCCCCCGGGCAGGCAGCGGGTGGGCTGCCACCTGACACCCGCCACCCTCAGCCTGAAGCCCGACCCCGACACCCGGCAACTGACCGCCGGCTCCTGAGCCTGTGCCCGACGAGACGGCGAGACGTCGGGTCAGCGAGGCGACGGGGCAGCGGGACAGCGCGACGACAGGGCAGCGGGACAGCGGGAGATCGGGGCAGCGGGGCAGCGGGACGACAGGGCAGCGGCATGGCGGCGGGAGTGCCGCGGGCAGCCCGCCGGCCGGTGAAGGAGAGCGTCACCGGCGGCCGGGCAGACGGCGAAGGGGCCGGTCCGAGCGGACCGGCCCCTTCACCTGGTCTGCTGTCGTCAGCCCTTGACGGGGTCCAGGCAGAGCACGAACTTCTCCGACTTCCACTGCTGGGCGAGCGCCGACTCCCCGCTCTCGCCGCACCGCTCGACGTCGAAGGTGTCGTCGACGACCTTCACGACCTTGTACAGGTCGGGGCCGCCCTCGGAGCACTCCTTCTTCTCCACCTCGGGGCTGTCGTCGGGACCGGTCACCTGGACGCAGTCACCGGCCTCGGCGTGGGTGGGCCCGGTCAGCACGTACGGGATGCCCAGCTTCACGACGAGGGCGACCACGATGAGCGCCAGCACACCGAGGATCTTCTTGCCGATGCTCTTCTTCTTCGGCTGCTCGGGCGCGCCGAACTGCCCCTCCGGGAACGGCTGGCCGGGCACCGGCTGTCCGGGCTCGGCGGGCTGCCCGGGCTGACCGGGGACGTTCTGCGGCGGCGTCGTCATGGGGGCTTCCTTCAAGGCGTCAGTGCGATGATGCGACTTGACGCGAACGCTACATCCCCCGGATGGGGCAAACCGGACGTCGGGAGGCGGCTCCTCCATGCGTTGCGGAGTCGTGACTCTGTCGGACCGTCAGCACCGCGCATCCAGCACGGGACAAGCGGGGTACGGACCGCGGGAAGCGGCGCGCGCCATGACGCCGGGTGCGGTACCCCGTGCCGGGATACGGGGCCCCGGGGCGGCGCGCGGGCGTCCCCTGCCCTGCGCCCGCCACCGGGGCCCTGTGTGCCGGGCCGCTGCCCTCCGCTCTGGGGCGGCGGCCCGGGGTCCGGGGAGTGTGGACGGCCTTACTACGAGGCGCCCTTCAGGGGGGCCTCCTTGATGAACAGCGTCACCAGGAACGCCAGCAGGGCGAACGGCGCCGAGTAGAGGAAGATGTCCCCCACGCCGTGGCCGTAGGCGGCCTCCACGACCGTCCGCACGGGCGCCGGCAGGGCGTCCAGGTCGGGGATGCCGCCGCCCGCCGTACCGCCGTGGCCGAGCGACGCGGCCCGCGGGCCCAGCTCCGCGAGGCCGTCCTTGACGTAGCCCGTCACCTTCGAGCCCATCACCGCGCCCAACGCGGAGACGCCCACGGCTCCGCCGAGGGAGCGGAAGAACGTCACGACGGAGGAGGCCGCGCCCAGGTCCTGGGGCGGCACCTGGTTCTGGGTGCACAGCACCAGGTTCTGCATCATCATGCCGAGCCCCAGTCCCAGCAGTGCCATGTACACCGCCACGTGCCAGTAGGCCGTGTCGTACCGGACCGTGCCCAGCAGCCCGAGGCCCGCCGTCACCAGGGCGCCGCCCGCGACCAGCCACGCCTTCCAACGGCCCGTCGCGGTGATGATCCGGCCGGAGACGGTGGAGGACACGAACAGGCCGGCGATCATGGGGATGGTGAGGACACCCGACATCGTGGGCGACTCGTTCCGCGCCAGCTGGAAGTACTGGCTGAAGAAGACGGTCCCCGCGAACATCGCCACACCCACGAACAGCGACGCCAGCGACGCCAGCGCGATCGTGCGGTTGCGGAAGAGGCGCAGCGGGATGACGGGGTCGGCGGCCCGGGTCTCCACCCGCACGAACAACGCCGCCAGGGCCAGTGAGCCGCCCGTCATCACGTACGTCTGCCACGACAGCCACGCGTACTTGTCGCCGGCGAACGTCACCCAGACCAGCAGCAGCGACACTGCCGCGCTGACCAGGGCCGCGCCCGTCCAGTCGACCTTCACGTCCCGCCTGACGACCGGTAGGCGGAGCGTCCGCTGGAGCACGACCAGGGCCAGCAGGGCGAACGGGACGCCGACGTAGAAGCACCAGCGCCAGCCGAGCCAGTCCGTGTCCGTGATGACTCCGCCGAGCAGCGGGCCGCCGACCGTCGCCACGGCGAACGTGGCGCCGAGGTAGCCGCTGTAGCGGCCGCGTTCCCGCGGCGCGATCATCGCGGCCATGACGATCTGGGCCAGCGCCGACAGTCCGCCCACGCCGACGCCCTGCACCACGCGGCAGGCGATCAGCATGCCCGGGCTCTGCGCCAGGCCCGCGACGAGGGAGCCGGCCACGTAGATCACCAGCGCGAGCTGGACGAGGAGCTTCTTCGAGAAGAGGTCGGCCAGCTTGCCCCACAGGGGTGTCGTCGCCGTCATGGCGAGCAGGGACGCGGTCACCACCCACGTGTACGCGCTCTGGCCTCCCCCGAGGTCGGAGATGATCTGCGGCAGGGCGTTGGAGACGATCGTCGACGACAGGATGGCGACGAACATGCCGAGCAGCAGCCCGGAGAGCGCCTTCATGATCTGTCGGTGCGTCATGGGGCCGCCGTGGGAGGCGGTGTCCCCCGCGTCGCCTCGCCGCGCGGCGACGGGTGTGGTCGATGTCGGCATGGTTCCTCTGCGTCTCTGCGTCTCTAGGTGTCTGCGTCTTCGTGTCCGTGTCCGGCTGCGTTTGCGCGGCTTCGTCCGTGCCTGCGCATCCCCCGTGCCCGCGTCTGCGTGCCTGCACGTCGCCTGTTCCGGGCCTGCGGGGCGTGTGCGTCCGCCTGCGCCTGCCCCCTCCCCGGGTCAGGGCGCCCACTGCCGGGCCCCCCGTCCCGGGCCTGCGGCCCTGCCGTCCGGGGGAGGTGGCACCGCCCGCCGCCGGCTACGACAGGTGCGCCGTGGCCCGGCAGTCCCCGAAGTCCGCGCGCAGGCGGGAAAGCAGGGTGACCAGCGCGCCGAGGTCCTCGTCCGTCCAGTCCGCCAGGCGCTCCGCGAACAGGTCGGCGGCGCGTCTCCCCAGGCCCTCCAGCACGGCCCGACCGGCCGCCGTCAGCCGCAGGATGCGGGAACGGCGGTCGCCCGGGTCGGGGGAGCGCTCGATCCAGCCCCGCTCCACGACGTGGGCCACATGGCGGCTGGTCACCGACATGTCGATGCCGAGCAGCTCGGCAAGGCGGCTCATCCGCATCTCGCCGTAGCGGTCCAGCAGGGCGAGCACGGCCGCGGCGCCGCCGGGGCACTCGGCCGGCAGGACGCGGGTGAGGCCCCGTTTCACGGCGCCGACGGCGCTGAGCTGGCGGGCCAGTTCCTCGTACTGGCTTCGGGCTGCCACGCACCCTCCTATTGGTTGCTTAGGGCAACGATAGAAGAGGATGGTTGCTACAGGCAAGCGAAATGGTGCCGGGTGGGTCAAAGCCTTGGCAAAGCGTGTGGGAGGGCCGGGCCGCAGCGGCGCGGGCAGGCGGCCTCCCGGGGTGGGGGAGTGGCTTCCGATTCGCTAGGGTCCTGCTCCATGGCACACAACCCGCACGCTCCTCAGGGCCCCCAGGGCAACGGTTCGCACGACCCCGCGGGCTCCACCCAGATGTTCCGCGCCTTCGTGGACGAGGGCGCCCCGCAGCGCCGGCAGGAGACGACCGCGACGTACTCCTCCGGCCCCCGCGTAGGGGTCATCGTCGGCGTCGTCGTGGCCATCGCGGTCGTCGCCGCCGTGGCCTGGCTCGCCCTGGCCTGACCGGCGGCCCGGGCCCGCGCCCCGGGCGCTCCGGAGGGGCCTTCGGTGCCCCCGCCGGTCGTCTCCCGCCCGTCCCGTTGGTTCCCGGGCGGCGTGCTGGTGGTTCCCGCGCGTACGGCTCGTCCCCGCGCCCGCCGGTCGGCGCCCGCCGTGCTGTCGGCCGACGCGACCCGCGTCCGATGGGTGCTCGCGGTCGGCCCGGTGGAGGCGGCGCGGCTGCGCGTGCGGCGGACGCACCGGCGGTGCTGCGGGCGCACAGGCAGGGGAGCCGGTCCGTCGGGTGACGGACCGGCTGTGCTTCCGCTACGGGCTCCCGCGCGGGGCCTGCCGGGGGCGGGGGCCGGCGTGCGGCGGACCGACGAAGCGTCAGTCGGAGATGAGGCCCTCCCGCAGCTGCGCGAGCGTGCGCGTGAGCAGCCGCGACACGTGCATCTGCGAGATGCCCACCTCCTCGCCGATCTGCGACTGCGTCATGTTGGCGAAGAAGCGCAGCATGATGATCTGCCGCTCCCGGGCGGGCAGTTTGGCCAGCAGCGGCTTCAGCGACTCCCGGTACTCCACGCCTTCGAGCGCGGTGTCCTCGTATCCCAGCCGGTCGGCGAGGGAGCCTTCGCCACCGTCGTCCTCGGGGGACGGGGAGTCGAGCGACGACGCCGTGTAGGCGTTCCCGACGGCGAGTCCGTCGACCACGTCCTCCTCCGAGACCCCCAGCACGGTGGCCAGTTCGGGCACGGTCGGAGAACGGTCCAGCTTCTGCGCCAGCTCGTCGCTGGCCTTGGTGAGCGCCAGTCGCAGCTCCTGCAGGCGGCGCGGCACCCGCACGGACCACGAGGTGTCGCGGAAGAAGCGCTTGATCTCACCGACGACCGTCGGCATCGCGAACGTCGGGAACTCGACGCCCCGTTCGCAGTCGAAGCGGTCGATCGCCTTGATCAGGCCGATGGTGCCGACCTGGACGATGTCCTCCATCGGCTCGTTGCGGGAGCGGAAGCGGGCGGCCGCGTAGCGCACGAGGGGCAGGTTGAGCTCGATCAGCGTGTCGCGCACGTAGGTGCGTTCCGGGCTGTCCGTGCCGGCTCCGGCGGCGTCGAGGGCACGGAGGCGGAGGAAGAGGGAGCGGGACAGCGTGCGCGTGTCGATGGCCTCCGCAGGGGCGCTCACCCCCGCTGCGGGGGTCGGCGCCGCGGTGGTCTGCTCCGCTCGGTCGCCCGGCTCCGCCTGGGCGGGGATCGCCGGAGCGGGATCCGCCGGGGCGGTAAGCGTGGCTGCCGGTGCACCCTTGGTGAGCGTGAGCACCTTCGAGCTGCCCTGTTCTACGGACATGCCACCCCCTTGAGGTCGCGGACGGTCGCGGAGCCGCGACCATCGGAGGAACGCAGCCTCCACCTGAATACCGGAGCCGAGACTGCGGCAAACGCAGTTCCAGCAGAATGTCACATGTCGGCAACACGCTGTAGTGACTTGTCGACATGTGGAGGGGCGGTCTGCGCTGGAAACTGGGGGTGTGCGGCTTTTGGAACGGCTGATTGTGGACCAAACAGGTCTACCCGATCCAGCTATGCATCGATCCTGTTTGCGGATCTCAGTCGGGCGAAGCTCCGCGCCAGCAGCCTTGACACGTGCATCTGCGAGACCCCGAGTTCCTGGCTGATCTGGGACTGCGTCAGGTTGTTGTAGTAGCGGAGCATCAGGATCCGCTGCTCGCGCTCAGGGAGTTGGACCAGCAGGTGCCGGACGAGGTCGCGGTGCTCGACCCCGGCGAGCGCCGGGTCCTCGTAGCCGAGCCGGTCCAGCAGCCCCGGCATCCCGTCGCCCTCCTGCGCGGCCTCCAGGGAGGTGGCGTGGTACGAGCGGCCGGCTTCGATGCAGGACAGGACCTCCTCTTCGGAGATCCTCAGCCGTTCGGCGATCTCGGCGGTCGTCGGCGACCTGCCGTGCAGCGTCGTCAGGTCCTCTGTGGCGCCGTTGACCTGCACCCACCGTTCGTGGAGGCGGCGCGGCACGTGCACGGTGCGGACGTTGTCCCGGAAGTAGCGCTTGATCTCGCCCACGACGGTGGGCATCGCGAAGGTGGGGAACTGCACGCCGCGGTCGGGGTCGAAGCGGTCGATGGCGTTGATCAGGCCGATGGTGCCGACCTGGATGACGTCCTCCATCGGCTCGTTGCGGGAGCGGAAGCGGGCGGCTGCGTACCGTACGAGGGGCAGGTTCGCCTCGATCAGGGCGGCGCGGACCCGGCCGTGCTCCGGCGTTCCGCGCTCCAGTTTCTTCAGCTCTCCGAAGAGGATCTGGGTGAGGGCTCTGGTGTCCGCCGCCCGGCTCGGGCGGGGCCGGCCGGGGGGCCTGTTGTCGTCGGACTCGTTCTGGGGTGGTACCTGCTGAGGCGTGGTACTGGCCGGCACGTTCACGCCACCCCTTCACGGTCAGGCGGTCAGGTTCGGTCAACTCGTCCCTCAAAAGCGGTCATAGCATCACAAGACATGTCCACTGTGTGCAAGCACCCCATAGCCCCGTGTTGAGGTGCGGAGCGGACATGCCGGAGGGGCCCCGCACCCTGCGGTGCGGAGCCCCTCCGTGGTCGCCGTGCGGCGGCGCGGCCCGGTCCGCGGCGTGGTCTGCTGCCCCCTCGCGGCGCGGGCCCGCTCAGAACTCGTAGTCGGCGATCACCCACGTGGCGAACTCGCGCCACTGCGCGGCGGCCGCCTGGTGCGCCGGGTGCTCCACGTACCGTCGCAGGGCCTCCGGGTCCTCGACGGCCGAGTTGATGGCGAAGTCGTAGGCGATGGGGCGGTCCGAGATGTTCCACTCGCACTCCCAGACCTTCAGCTCCGGGATGACGCCGTCCAGTGCCCGGAAGGCCCGCACGCCCGCCTCGACGCGCGGCTCGTCGCGCTGTACACCCTCGTTGAGCTTGAACAGGACCAGGTGGCGGATCACGGCGTACTCCTAGAGGGATGTCCTGGACGACCGGGCGGCTCGGTCCTGCCCGCCCTAGTTGATGAGTGCGGTCATGAACTGACCGACGGCTTGAGCAGCACTCGAAATGCCCTCGAAGCCTATCTGCACCAGGTCGGCGGAGCGCTCGGGGGACGTGACGATCGTGTAGAGCACGAAGACCGTGAGGGCATACAGCGTGAACTTCTTCGCCTGTGCCATCGGCCTGTCTCCCCGTCCCTCACCTGTGCTTCCTCGGCGGTCGGGTGAGTCTAACCGAGCCCTTCCGGGACCAAGGCCCCGCTGGTTCGGGCCCTTTGCCGCCCCCTGGAGACGCCGGGAAGGCGCAGGATGGTTCCGGGCCCGGGACCTGGCAGGAATCCCGGGACCCGGGACCGGTCCCGACTGCGGGGCCTGCGCCGTCGGGCTCTCCCCCGATGAGCGGCGCGGGCACGAGGACCGGTTCTCACCGGGGGAGCGGCGTGTGTGCCCCCGTCTTCGCCGCTCCCCCGTCCGACACGGGAAGCCCCGGGCCCTCACCCCGGGGCTTCTGCCGTGCGAGGCGCCCCCCGCGGGGCGTACGCCGCAACGCGAAGGGCCCCGGCGCTTTCGCACCGGGGCCCTTCGTCGAGAGCGGTAGCGGAGGGATTTGAACCCTCGGTGACTTGCGCCACACTCGCTTTCGAGGCGAGCTCCTTCGGCCGCTCGGACACGCTACCGAGAGAGAGCTTAGCCCAAAGGGGGCCCGACGCTGAAATCCATGGGCCGCGTCGCGCCGAGGCCGCGTCAGGGGCGCACGGTGCTGGTCCTGCCCGGCGCCTGGCCCGCGGTCGTTGCACCCGTGCGTCCCGCCGGTCGACGACGGATGCGCGCGGCCACCGCCGCCGCCCGCGGCGGCCGCAGGGCGGGAGAGCGGCCGGTCAGCAGGGCGAGTCCGGAGGAGGACAGCCGTGTCGGAAGGAGGCGGCGGAGGACGGCCGGCCAACGGGCGGGGCCGCGGGGAGGGCGGAGTGCGCGGGGCGGGACGGGTGGTCGGCCCGGCCGCGAGCCCGGCGTACCTGGCGGAGGGAGCCCGTTCAAGGGGGAGGACCGGGCGGGCTCGCGGCGGTCCAGCGGACGGAGGAGGAGCGGTCGGCGTGTGGAGCGCGTACTGGAAGCGGCTCGTCAGTGGGCGCGGGGGAGGTGTGTGGAGCGCGTACCGGAAGCGGCCCGTCAGCGGACGCGGAAGAAGCGTGTCAGCAGCGCGGAGCACTCGTCCGCCAGGACGCCCTGCACCACCTCCGGCCGGTGGTTGAGCCGGCGGTCCCGTACGAGGTCCCACAGCGAGCCCACCGCGCCCGCCTTCTCGTCCATCGCTCCGAAGACGACGCGGTCCACGCGTGACTGGACGAGCGCGCCCGCGCACATCACGCACGGCTCCAGGGTCACCACCAGGGTGCAGCCGGTGAGCCGCCACGCGCCCAACCGCTCCGCCGCGCGGCGCAGGGCCAGCACCTCGGCGTGCGCCGTGGGGTCGCCGGCGGCCTCCCGCTCGTTGTGGCCGGTCGCGAGGATGTCGCCGTCCGGGCCGAGCACCACCGCCCCGACCGGCACATCATCGCTCTGCGCGGCCCGTTCCGCCTCCGCCAGGGCACGCCGCATGGGCCCCCGCCACGGATCCCGTACGGGGTCGTGGACGGGGGCGGTCGCGGCGTCCCCGGCGGGGGTCGCGCGGGTCGGTTCCGGGTCCGGCAGGGCAGCGGGCACTAGCGAACGGCCTCCAGTACCTCCGCGGCGCCCAGGGCCTCGGCGATCTCGGACAGCACGTCGGTGTCGAGGTCCAGCAGTTCCTTCTCCGCCAGGCCCAGGTCGTCCAGGATCCGCCGGTCTCCCAGCGGTGCGGCGGGCACCGCTCCGGTCTCCGTGTCCTCCTCGGTCTCGTCGTCCGGTTCGCCGTCCTCGGTCCCGTCGAGGTCCAGCGCGTCCAGGTCGGGGGCGTCGGACGGGTCGTCCCCGAGCAGTTCCCTGGTGAGGATCTCCCCGTACGAGGAGCGCGCGGCGGCGGCGCCGTCCGAGACGTAGATGCGAGGGTCGTCCTCGCCCTCCACGCGGACGATGCCGAACCACGCGTCCTCCTGCTCGATGAAGACGAGCACCGTGTCGGCGTCCGGCGAGGCGTCGCGGGCCAGGTCGGTCAGATCCGCCAGGGTCTCCACATCGTCGAGCTCTGTGTCGCTCGCTACCCACCCGTCTTCGGTGAGCGTGAGCAGTGCGGCGAAGTACACCGTGACTCTCCCACTGATCAGAGGTGTGACGATCGCGGGCGGCGCGCTCCTGAATGGCCCGCCCACTCGGCATCGTGGCAGACGCGGGGCCTGAAGGAGGAGTGTTCCGCTCTTGCGTCGTGCACCAGTCTGAGGCCGGGCCCCCGGTCGGCGTCACCCGCCCCCCGCCCTCGACGAGCCGCGGCCCGGCCCGGCTCGGCGGGCCGTCACTGCTGGTCACAGCGGTCGAGCAACGATCACACGGGGTGAGCGGGCGTCACCACCGGAAGGTCCGCATCCGCAGGGCGTGGCGCATCCGCGCCGCTCGGGCGCGGCGTGGCTGGACCCGGTCGCGCAGGGCTTTCGCCTCGTTCAGCTCGCGCAGGAACTGTGCGCGGCGCCGCCTGCGCTCGGCGTCGTCGGCCGCCTGGCGTTCGGCCGCTTCCCGTTCGGCCGTCCGCCGATCCGTCGTCTGCCGTTCGGCCGTCCGCCGGTCGGGCTCGTCCTGGTCGGGCATCGCCACACCACCACCCCACGGCTGGGTTCCACCGTGTCCACCTTCCCGCGGCTGCGTGGGTTGATGCCAGTGCGGGCTACTGTTGTGGGCATGCGGATCCACGTCGTCGACCACCCGCTGGTGGCGCACAAACTCACCACGCTGCGCGACAGGCGCACCGACTCCCCCACCTTCCGGCGGCTCGCCGACGAGCTGGTCACCCTGCTCGCGTACGAGGCCACGCGCGACGTGCGCACCGAGCGGGTCGGCATCGAGACGCCCGTGACGGCCACCGAAGGTGTGAAGCTGTCCCACCCGCGTCCGCTGGTCGTGCCGATCCTGCGGGCCGGCCTCGGCATGCTCGACGGCATGGTGCGGCTGCTGCCGACCGCCGAGGTGGGCTTCCTCGGCATGATCCGCAACGAGGAGACCCTGGAGGCGTCGACGTACGCCACGCGGATGCCGGAGGACCTCTCCGGGCGGCAGGTGTACGTCCTCGACCCGATGCTGGCCACGGGCGGCACGCTGGTCGCGGCGATCCAGGAACTCATCAAGCGGGGCGCCGACGACGTCACGGCGGTGGTGCTGCTGGCCGCGCCGGAGGGCGTGCAGGTGATGGAGCGGGAGCTGGCGGGGACGCCGGTGACCGTGGTCACCGCTGCGGTGGACGAGCGGCTGAACGAGAGCGGCTACATCGTGCCCGGCCTCGGTGACGCGGGCGACCGCATGTACGGAACCGCCGAGTAGGCGACGCCGCCGGCGGGGTGCGCGGGGGCCCGGGTGCACGGGCCCGTGCGCGCCCTGAGCAGGCCCGGGCCAGTCCGTAGGGTCCGTGGGGCGGCGGGTACGGGGCCGGGGCCGGAGTCGGGCAGCGGGCGGTCGTCCTGGCCGCGTGGCGAGACCCGGGCGGGCCGCAGTTCCACGGCAAGGCCGCGGCGGCGGTGCCCCGACCGGGGGCGGCGGCGCGACCGGTCGTCTGAACGCGTCACGTACAGGTGGACGGCACCGGCTTGGGGCGGAGCAGGGCGGTCATCGCGGCGGTCGCGTCGGACGGGGTGGCGAGGGTGGTGAAACCGGAGCCGATGATCAGGTCCACGTCCGCGGTCTCCCGCGTGTCGGTCTTCGTCTCGACGCCCTTCAGTTGTGTGCCGAGCACCGGGAACGCGCCCTTGGCGGCCGGCGGGGCGCCGAGCAGTATGCCGGGCCCCGCGACCTTCTTGTCGTACACGGCCGGAGCGTTCCCGATCTTCCCGACGGTGAAGCCGCGCTTCTTCAGCTCGTCGGCGGTGGCCTTGGCCAGCCCGGAGCGGGGCGTGGCGTTGTAGACGTTGACGGTGATCTGGGCGGGACGCGGCAAGGCGACCGCCGCGACGGGCGACGGGCTCGCGGCCTTGCAGGTGGACCCGGCAGTGGGACGGCGCGCGGTGCCGGTGCTGTCGCCGCCGAAGACGTCGATGAGCTGGACCGTTCCCCAGCCGGCCAGGCCCAGCGCGGCCGCGGCGGCGATGCCGGCCACAGCGATGCGGCCACGGCGGCGAGGGCGTCGCATACGGGGGTACGTCGTGCCCGTCACGCGGTACTTACCGCCCATACCGGGGGGAGTGAGCATGCTCATGGGCGCAGCGTAATGCGGCCCGATGACTATGCCTACTAAACGATCAGCAGCTCAGGGCCGGACGAGTGGGAAAACGGCCCGGAAGGTGCAGCGGGCGGGATCGCGGGTCCCGCCGGTGCCTGTCGGCAGGGAGGCGTCCAGGGCCTCGGCGCGACGCGGCGTGGAGCGCCGCTGCGGGCCGGCGCGGCCGGGCGTGGCGCTAGTCGAGTTCGAGCACCCGGGCGTGCAGCACCTGGCGCTGCTGCAGGGCCGCGCGGACGGCGCGGTGCAGCCCGTCCTCCAGGTAGAGGTCGCCCTGCCACTTCACGACGTGTGCGAAGAGGTCGCCGTAGAAGGTGGAGTCCTCGGCGAGGAGCGTCTCCAGGTCCAGCTGGCCCTTGGTGGTGACGAGCTGATCGAGGCGGACCGGACGCGGCGCGACATCCGCCCACTGCCGGGTGCTGTCCCGGCCGTGGTCGGGATACGGCCGCCCGTTACCGATGCGCTTGAAGATCACACGGAAAGCCTACCGGGCAAGCCCCTCCCGGCGCAGCCGCGCGACACCGGCAGACTGTCCGGTGCCGCGCGGCAAATCGACGCATAGTGGCAGTTTCCGGTATGTGCCGCCGCACGGGTTCCGTACGGACCCCGTGCGGCGGCACACCCTCCCCGAAGGTACTGCCGGTCTCCGAGCCCCTTACCCGGAGACGACGCAGGTCCTTACTCGGTGGCCTCGTCGTGGTCGTGGTCGTCGTGCAGGCCGCCGCCGCTGCCCGCGTCGCCGTCCGTCGGGACGAACTCCACCGGGGTGCGCAGCGAGCTGAGGTCGTGCGCGTAGGTGCCGACCGCGTTGGCGATGACGTCGATGTTCGCGTCGAACGCCGCCATGCTGATGTTGTCGATGTCGTCGCACGCGGCGTGGTAGCACGGGTCGTACGCCTCGCCCGCGGTGCCGCCGAACTTCACGGCCTGCGCCTCGGTCTTGATGCCCTCCGCGCCGGTGAAGGTGCCGCCCGCCGGGATGCCCGCGGCGATGAACGGCCCGTAGTCGGAGCGGCCGGTGAAGTCCGTGCCCGCGTGCGGCAGGCCCTTCTCGTCCATGAACGCGAGGATGTCCCGCTCCAGCTGGGCGGAGCCCTCCGGTCCGGCCGGGGCGCCGACCTGGTCGGAGTCGTTGCCGTCGTACACGAACAGGCCGTAGTTCGGCGAAGCGATCATGTCGAAGTTGAGGTAGAGCTTGATCTCCTTCAGGCCGAGGTCGTCGAGGTTCTCGACGTAGTGCTCGGACCCGAGGAGACCGTTCTCCTCCGCGCCCCACCAGGCGAACCGCACCTTGTTGGTGGTCTTGTGCTTGTGCTTGGCGAACTTCAGCGCCACGTCCAGCAGACCGGCCGAGCCGGAACCGTTGTCGTTGATGCCGGGGCCCGCGGTCACCGAGTCCAGGTGGGAGCCCAGCATCACCGTGTTGGCGGCGTTGCCCCGCTGCGTCTCGGCGATGACGTTGCGGGTGGTCCGCTGCTCCTGGAGCTGGCGGATGTCGAGGGTGACCTCCACCGGCCCGGCGGCCAGGTCGGCGGCGAGCTGCTCGCCGTCCGCCAGCGAGATGCCGCCCGTCGGGATCTTGCCCTCTCCGGGACCGCCGAGGGTGCCGCTGAGGGTGCCCTCGGTGTTGTTGTAGATGACCGCGCCGACGGCGCCCGCGGCGGCGGCGTTCGCCTGCTTGGCGGCGAAGGTGCAGCCGCCGCGCTTGATCAGGGCGATCTTGCCGCTGAAGGCGTCGGTCGCGAAGTCGGTCGGCTCGCAGCCGTTGGAACCGTCCGCGTCCACCGGGGCGGCGACGAGGGCGGCCGTCGTGCCGCCGACCGGCGTGGACTTGGTGTACGTCATCGCGCGGATGGAGACGTCGCGGGACGCGGGCGAGACCACGGAGAGCTTCTCCGCCTGCGTCTCGGTGTAGAAGAACTCGAACTCCTGGTACGACACGTCGTACCCGGCCTTCTTCAGCTGCTGGTAGACGTACGCCGCGGAGGCGTCGTAGCCCAGCGTGCCGGCGGCGCGGTTGCCTCCGGCGGTGTCGGCTATCTGCTGGAACTTTCGCAGGTGCTTGTGTGCGCTCTCGGCGGAGGCCGCCTTCACCAGGCGGTCGGCCAGCTTCGCGGCGTTCTTCGCCGGGTCGTGCTTGCCGGCGGAAGCCGGTGAGGCGGAGGCCAGCAGAAGCGGGGTCGCGAGTGCGGCTGCGGCCAGAGCGGCCACGGCTCTGCGATGGGATGAGTTCACAGAGGTCCTTCCCGTGCGGACAGGGTTGAAGGGAAGCTAGCGATCAACTCGGCCGCTGTGAACAGATGTGCCACAACTCGCGTCATTCTTCGTACGAATCGCCGTCGCTGTGGATAGCTGGCCGAGAACTTCCGCAGGGATGGGCATAGTTGAACTGCTTGCGGCGATTGGGCCGGTTTCGCGGAAGGAGGTGCGGGTCGTGGTCGGCTGGTTCGTGATGGCGGGGCCGCTCGGCTACTTCGTCCCCTTGGCGTCCTTTGCCGCCTTGCCCCCCTGGCTGCTCTTGGCCGTTCTGGCGGCACGTTTGGCCTCCTGTTTGTACGCGCGCACCTTGGCCAGCGACTCGGGCCCGGTGATGTCTGCTGCGGACCGGTGCGCCCCGGCTTCCCCGTACGGGCCCGCGGCCTCACGCCAGCCGTCGGGGCGGACGCCGTACTGCTTGCCGAGCAGCGCCAGGAAGATCTGGGCCTTCTGCTTTCCGAAGCCCGGCAGCGCCTGGAGCCTGGCCAGCAGATCCTTCCCGCTGCTCGCACCGGTCCACACGGCTGCTGCGTCACCGTCGTACTCGTCCACCAGGTACTGGCACAGCTGTTGGATACGGCCCGCCATCGAGCCCGGATAGCGGTGCACGGCGGGCTTGGCGGACAGCAGTCCGGCGAAGCCCTCCGGGTCGTGCGCGGCGATGGTGTGCGCGTCCAGGTCGTCGGTGCCCAGGCGCTGGGCGATCGTGTACGGACCGGCGAACGCCCACTCCATGGGGACCTGCTGGTCCAGCAGCATCCCGACGAGTGCGGCCAGGGGACTTCGGGACAGGAGCGCGTCGGCTTCCGGCTGCTGGGCCAGGCGGATGGCGGGACTGGGGGTGTTCATGGGGCGATGATCGTGCCCCGGCGGACGCCCCGCACGACGGGGTCAGCCGTACGGCTGTCGCCGCACCCCGGGACCACCCGGGCGCACGGCACGCGCCCAGTGCCTGGAGGGGGCCCGCACGAAGGGTGGTCCTGCTCGGAGGGTGGTCCCACGCGAAGGGACGGGCAACGGATGGGCGGTGGGCCGGGGAACGGCGCAGCGGTGGGCAGCCCGAGGGGGTCACTGTGCGGTCGCCAAGCGTGCGAGGGCCTCCTTCACGTGACCGCGCGTCGTCTCCGTCCCGAGGTGTCCGGCGCCGTCGGTGACGATCAGCTCGGCGTCCGGCCACGCCTTGGCCAGCTCCCAGGCCGTGGTGAGGGGGGCGGCCACGTCGAACCGCCCGTGGACCAGGACACCGGGGATGCCGGCCAGCCGGTGGGCGCTCCGCAGAAGGGCGCCTTCCTCCAACCAGGCACCGTGGGAGAAGTAGTGCGCGCAGATCCGGACGAAGGCGAGCTGCGCCGCGCCGGGACGGTCCCCGTACGGGGTGCCGGCTCCCTCCTGGGAGACGACGGCGTCCTCCCACGCGCACCAGTCGGCGGTGGCCTTCTCCCGCACGGAACGGTCCGGATCGCCGGTCAGGCGTGCGTAGGCGGAAACCAGCTCGGCGGCGGTACGGGCGCCCGTACCGGAACCGGCCCGGAACCGGTCCCACGCCTCCGGGAACAGCGCTCCCGCACCCTCGTACAGCCAGGCGATCTCGGAGCGCCGGGTCGTGGTCACGCCGTGGACGACGATGCCGGACACCCTCTCCGGGTGCCGCTCGGCATAGGCGAGAAGCAGCGTGGACCCCCAGGAGCCGCCGTACAGCAGCCAGCGGTCGATGCCGAGGTGGACGCGGAGGCGCTCCATATCGGCGAGGAGGTGGGAGGTGGTGTTGGTGCCGAGGTCCACCGTCGGGTCGGCGGCGTGCGGGGTGCTGCGGCCACAACCGCGCTGATCGAACAAGATCGTGCGGTGGCGGGCGGGATCGAAGTAACGGGTGGCGCCCGAGGCCGACCCCGACCCGGGGCCGCCGTGGACGACCAGGGCCGGTCTGCCGAGGGGGTTGCCGTGGGCTTCCCAATGGACGCGGTGGCCGTCACCGACATCGAGCATGCCCTCGTCGTACGGCTGGCTCTCCGGGTACATGACGTGCGTGCCCCCAAGGTTTGGGTGGTGCGGGCTGGGTGTCGGGGGTCTTCGGGTGGTGCGGGCTGGGTGTCGGGGGTGCTGTGGTCGGTCGGTGGGAGGTGGGTGTCGGGGAGGTGGCGTGTTCGGTCGGTGCGTGGCGGCAGCGGGGCCCGCTTCGCGGGAGGGGAGGGGCGGCGGGTCGGAGGGGCCGGTCAACGGGGGGTGCTGCGGCCCACCACCGTGCCGGCGCGGTCGATGCAGACGACGTCGACCACGACGGGTGCCCCCCGCAGGACCTCCAGTGCCTGGTCCCGGGCCGTCTCCGCGACCCGGTCGCCCAGCGGGACGCCCTGATCGGCGCACAGGTGCAGGGCCGCCAGGCCCGTGTTGGCGGCGGCCACCGCGGAGGCCAGGGCCTCGCCCGCGCCAGCGGACCGGGCCAGGTCCGCCAAGAAGCCCTTGTCCACCTGGGACCGTGCCGAGTGCAGGTCCAGATGGCCCGCCGCCAGCTTCGACAGCTTCGCGAAGCCGCCGCAGATGGTGAGGCGGTCCACGGGGTGGCGGCGCACGTACTTGAGGACCGCGCCCGCGAAGTCGCCCATGTCCAGCAGGGCGTCCTCGGGCAGGGAGTAGAGGGAGGTGACCGTCTTCTCGGACGTCGAGCCGGTGCAGCCGGCGACGTGGGTGCGGCCCGCGGCCCGCGCCACGTCCACGCCGCGGCGGATCGAGTCGATCCACGCCGAGCAGGAGTAGGGCACGACGACGCCCGTCGTGCCGAGGATGGACAGGCCGCCCAGAATGCCCAGGCGCGGGTTCCACGTGGAGCGGGCGATCTCCTCCCCGTCGTCGACGGACACCGTCACCTCGACGTCCCCGGTGCCGCCGTGTTCCGCCGCGACCCTCGCCACGTGGTCGCGGATCATCTGGCGCGGGACCGGGTTGATCGCGGGTTCGCCGACGGGCAGGGGCAGCCCCGGGCGGGTGACGGTGCCGACGCCCGGCCCGGCGCGGAACAGGACGCCCGAGCCCGGTGGCAGCAGCCGTACCGTGGACCTGACCAGCGCGCCGTGGGTGACGTCCGGATCGTCGCCCGCGTCCTTCACCACGGCCGCCATGACGAAGGACCCGCCGTGCTCCTCCCGCGCCAGGGCGAACGACGGGGTCTGGCCCTTGGGCAGGGTGATCGTCACCGGGTCGGGGAAGTCCCCGGTCAGCAGCGCCGTGTACGCCGCGGTCGTCGCCGCCGTCGCGCAGGCACCGGTCGTCCAGCCGGGGCGCAGGCCGGTGTGCTTGAGTTGGGCGCTGCGCCCACCGCTCGTACTCATGGACGGCTTCCCGGACGGTTACGGATGACGATGCAGCATGTGTTGATCCTCGGCGGCACCACCGAGGGCCGCCGGCTCGCCGAGACCCTGCACGCGGCCGGCGTGCGGGTCACCAGCTCGCTCGCCGGGCGGGTGGCGAACCCCAGGCTGCCCCCGGGAGAGGTCCGCGTGGGCGGGTTCGGCGGGGCCGAGGGCTTGGCGTGCTGGCTGCGCGAGCACCAGGTGGACGCGGTCATCGACGCCACTCACCCCTTCGCCGGGACGATCAGTTTCCACGCGGCGCGGGCCGCCGCCACCTCCCATGTTCCCCTGCTCGCGTTGCGGCGCCCCGGGTGGTCCCCTGTCGAGGGGGACGACTGGCACGAGGTGGAGTCCCTGGAGCAGGCGGCCCGGGTGGTTCCGGCACTGGGGCGGCGGGCGTTCCTCACGACCGGGCGCATGGGCCTCGCCGCTTTCGCGGAGGTCGCGGACATCTGGTTCCTGGTCCGGTCCGTGGACCCGCCGGAGCCGCCGTGTCCCCGGCGGAGCGAGGTACTGCTGGACCGGGGGCCCTTCACGCTCGATGGGGAGCGCGAGGTGCTGCGCACGTACGGCATCGACGTGCTGGTCACCAAGGACAGCGGCGGCGCGGCGACGGCGCCGAAGCTGGCGGCGGCCCGGGAGGCAGGCGTCCCGGTGGTGATCGTCCGCCGCCCCCCGGTCCCGGCCGGGGTGCCGGTCGCGGCGACCGTGGAGGAGGCCGCGGCGTGGGCCGGGGGCAGGGCAGCCGCCGCCGGTGCTGAGGATGATCGCGTGCGGTGAATCCGCTGTGCGCGCGGAACGTTCCGTCCTACGGTGCCCGTATGACTGACCACGATGCCCTGAGCACCCCGTTCGACCTCCTCGACGCCTACCACACCCGTCTCGGTCACACCGCCGAGGTGCGGCCCGACGGGGACACGCTCCGGGCCCTGCACCTGGCGCACATCCTCACCATCCCGTTCGAGAACCTGGACGCCCTGGGCGGCACCGTGCCGTCGCTCGCCGCCGCGGACCTGGCGGCCAAGCTGCTCGGCGGGCGGCGCGGCGGCTACTGCTACGAGCACAACACCCTGTTCGCCCTGGCGCTGGAGGCCGCGGGCTTCGAGGTGACCCGGCTGACGGCCCGCGTGGTCCTGGGCGTCGAGCGGTTCGCCTCGCGGCCGCGCACCCATATGGCCCTGCTCGTCCGGATACCGGGAGAGGCCGAGCCGTACCTGGCCGACGTGGGCTTCGGCGCCTCCACCGGGCTCCTGCAGCCCCTGCCGCTGGTCACCGGCTCCGAGGCCGAGGCTGCCGGGCGGCGCCACCGGCTCGTGCACGCGCCGCACCCGGGGCCCCTGGACCTGTGGGTCCTGGAGGCTTACGACGCGGGGAAGGAGGAGTGGCAGGCGCAGTACGCCTTCACCGTCGAGCCCTTCGAACACGCCGACTTCGAGATGATCAACTTCTACATCGCGGCCAGTCCGCGCTCGCCGTTCTCGCGCCGGCTCTACGCCCTGCGCACCGGTGAGGACCGCCATCTGGTGCTCGACGACCGGCGGTTGACCGTGACGGCCGCCGACGGCACCGCCACCACACGGGAGCTCGCCGACGAGGCGGAGGCCCGGACGGTCCTGGCGGAGGACTTCGGGATCACGGCGCCCGACGGCATGACGCTGCTGAAGCCCCGGGTGCCCGGGGCGAGTGTCTGAACCGCCCTGAACGGGCGCCCGACGCCCCGGCGTTCTTGCAGACCCGGGTGCCCTGCGCGGGCTGCTGAGTCGCCCTGCGTGCGGGCTGACGTCGGCGGACCGCCTCGGACCGCTGCCGGGGAGGCGGGGCGCCGCGGTCGCCGGTTGCCGGTCGCCGAGGATGCGGGCCGGGACGTCCGGTTCCGGCCGGTGCCCGGGCGGGCCGCCCGGCAGGGTGGACGCGAGCCCCCTCCGGTACGGGAGACCCCAGGCGAGAGCCCTCTGTAGGCGCTGGCCTCCCGCGGGCGCGAGCCCCCGGTGTGGTCCTCTCCGGGGCTCCGCTGGGCTTGTGGTCCTCTCCGGGGCTCCGCCGGGTTCCGCCGGGCTCCACGGGTGTGAGCACCCTTCGGGCACGCTCCTCCCTCCTGCGGCACCCTTCTCGGGCCACCCCACCGGAACCGGCCCGCGCAGCGACGGCACGCGGGTCCCGCGCCCCGGGGCGCGGGCCGCCCGGCCGGGCGCTCGCCCGCGCACCGCGACGGCTCACGCCGGTCCGGCGGCCCGTTCACCCCCGGCCGCCGCACGGAACCGGGGACCTGCGCGGCAGCCCAGGCAGCCGACGGGGCCCCGGCCCGTCCGCAGGCCCCGAGGTCCCGGGCCCCGAGGGTGCGTGCGGTTTCCCGGCCCCAGCCGGCCCTGCTGCGCCCGCGGGGCCCGCGGGGTCAGGAGCCGGACCCGGGCCCCTCCGGATACCGGCGCGGCGTCCACGCGACCGTGGTGCCGTCGCCGCGCCGTACCGCCTGCGTCTGTGACGAGCCGATCAGCAGCAGGGTGCGCATGTCGACCTCCGACGGGTCCAGGTCCGCCAGCGCCAGGACGCGCACCGACTCCTCGGGCCCGCCCACGTCCCGTGCCACGACCACGGGGGTGTCCGCGGCGCGGTGCTCCAGCAGCAGGTCCCTGGCCTGCCCGACCTGCCAGGTGCGGCTGCGGGAGCCGGGGTTGTACAGGGCGAGCACGAGGTCGGCGGCCGCCGCCGCGCGCAGCCGCTCCGCGATGACCTCCCAGGGCTTCAGACGGTCCGACAGGGAGATCGTGGCGTAGTCGTGGCCCAGCGGGGCCCCCGCCTTCGCCGCGGCCGCGTTGGCGGCGGTGACGCCCGGCAGCACGCGGACCGGCACGTTCGTGTACGCCTCCTGCGCCGCGGCCTCCAGGACGGCGGTCGCCATGGCGAAGACGCCGGGGTCGCCGCCCGACACCACCGCGACGCGGTGGCCGCGCACCGCCAGGTCGAGGGCGAACTCGGCGCGCTCCGCCTCCACCTTGTTGTCGGAGCCGTGCCGCCGCTGGCCCGGCCGTACCGGCACCCGGTCCAGGTACGTCGTGTAGCCCACCAGATCCGTCGCCGAGGCCAGCGCGCCCCGCGTCTCCGGGGTGAGCCACGGCGCGCCCGCCGGTCCGGTGCCGACCACCAGGACCTCGCCCCGCTCGGGGGCGGCCGGGCCCGTGTCGACGCGGGAGGGCAGCACCGCGACGGAGAAGTACGGCACCGAGTCCGCGGGCACCTCGGCGAGCGGCGCCGTGCGCTGGCCCTCCATGGTGGCCCGCTCCACGTAGTGGGCGTCCGCCAGCCGGTCCGTGCGGGCCAGGGCGCGCCGTACCGCCGGGAAGGTGCGGCCCAGCTTCATCACGACCGCCGAGTCCGCGGCCGCCAGGCGGGCCGTCAGCTCGTCCTCGGGCAGCGTGCCCGGAATGATCGTCAGGGTCTCCTCGGCCTCCACGAGCGGCTTGCCGATCGTGGCCGCCGCGGCGCTGATCGAGGTGACGCCGGGGATGACCTCCGTGTCGTAGCGGTCCGCCAGCCGCTTGTGCATGTGCTGGTAGGAGCCGTAGAAGAGCGGGTCGCCCTCGGCGAGGACCGCCACCGTGCGGCCTGCGTCCAGGTGCGCGGCCAGTCGGGCCGACGCCTCCTCGTAGAAGTCGTTCAGCGCGCCCCGGTAGCCGCCCGGGTGGTCCGTGGTCTCCACGGTCAGCGGGTACATCAGGCGCTCTTCGACGTGGTCGGTGCGGATGTGCTTCGCCGCGATGGAGCGGGCGATGGACCGGCCGTGGCGGGCGCAGTGGTACGCCACGACGTCGGCTTCCGCGATGGCCTCGGCGGCCCGCAGCGTCATCAGGGACGGGTCCCCGGGGCCGAGCCCGACCCCGTACAGCTTGCCCCGCCCGCCGGGCGTGGTTTCACGTGAAACGTGCGTGCTCATTCCGCCTCGCTCGCGATCGCGTTGATCGCGGCGGCCGTCATGGCGCTGCCGCCGCGCCTGCCCCGTACGACGATGTGCTCCAGGTCCGAGGCCGCCAGGGCCTCCTTGGACTCGGCGGCTCCGATGAAGCCCACCGGTATGCCGAGTACGGCCGCCGGACGCGGGGCCCCCTTGGCGATCATCTCCAGGAGGTGGAACAGGGCCGTGGGGGCGTTGCCGATCGCCACGACGGAGCCCTCCAGCCGGTCCCGCCACAGCTCCAGGGCGGCGGCGCTGCGGGTGGTGCCCAGTTCCGCCGCGAGGCCGGGGACGGACGGGTCCGAGAGGGTGCAGACCACGTCGTTGCCGGCGGGGAGCCGCTTGCGGGTGACACCGCTGGCCACCATTTGCGCGTCGCACAGGATCGGCGCGCCGGAGCGCAGGGCGGCGCGGGCGCGGGAGACGACCTGCGGGGAGTACGCGAGGTCGCGGACCAGGTCGACCATGCCGCAGGCGTGGATCATCCGCACGGCGACCTGGCTGACGTCGGCGGGCAGTCCCGCGAGATCCGCTTCGGCGCGGATCGTGGCAAAGGACTGGCGGTAGATCTCCGCGCCGTCCTTCTCGTAGTCGAACACTGTGCTCTCGCTCATCTCTGCGCGCTCATCTCTGTGCGCTGTTGTCTCGGACCGTGATGTCGTACGTGCCGTCGCCGGTGGCCAGGACGTCCACCCAGGCTCCCTGCGGGTGGCCGCAGCGGCGCTCGCAGCCCGACCAGTGCACCGGCAGCCCGCCGTACCGCTCGGGCTCCGGCGGCCGGACGTCCGCCCGCACGTCGGCCAGGGACTTGGCGCATCCCGGCCTGCCCGTGCAGGCGCCGACCCGGAGCCAGGGGGAGTCGGGCCGTGTCAGGAAGCCGGCTTCCGCCAGCGCGGCCAGCCGGGCTGCGGCGGCCGCGCGGTCGGGCAGCCCGGTCACGACGAATCCGCGCCACGGGGTGACGCGGACCTCGCCGGCGGGCAGGAGCGCCCTGAACTGGCTGCTGCTGACCCGCCCCAGCCGGGCCGTCACCGACAGGGCCCGGCCGCCCGCCACCACGCCCGGCTCCGGTGGCCCGCTCCGCGGGAGCGGCTCCGGCGCGGTGCGCTCGGCGGGTACGGCCGCGCGGTGCAGGCAGGCGTCAGCGGCCTCCCCGAGGTCCCTCAGGGCGTCCGCGGGGCCCGTGGTCCGGTCGGCGCCCGGGTCCGCGGCGGCGTCCCGGCCGCGGCCGGTCTCCGTGGCACCGGCGGCGGGGGCCGTGCCGGTCGCCGCGAGGTCGGCGACCCGCCAGGCGCCCGAGTCCCGCGCCCCGACGACCGCCAGGAACGCCTCGGCCAACGCCAGTGCGGCGCGCGGGGCGTCGGGCGCCGCGACCCGCCACGTGTGGCCTCCGATCCGTACCAGAGCGCGGCCCCCCGGCTCTGCGAGCAACGTCACATCGCCGCCCAGCCCGGCCACGTCGCCCCGCCCGTCGTCCAGGGCGAACAGGAAGCGTCCCGAGAGCGCCGTCGCCCACGCCTCCGCGCACAGCAGCGCGTCCAGTTCGCGTGCCCACGCCGGCGCGTGCCCGTGCCCCCGCCCGTCGACGCCCGCCAGTGGCGACACCACCGTGTTCCGGACGCGCTCGTGCGCCGGGGAGGGCAGCAGGCCGGCTGCCGACAGGCGCTCCGCCAGCGCGCCGCCGCAGCCCTCGTCCAGGCCGCGCAGGTCGAGGTTGCCGCGCGAGGTGACGCCGAGGTGGCCGTCGCCCAGCAGGTCGGCGGCGTCGGCGAGGGCTTCGACCTGAGCGGGGGTCAGGGAGCCGGTGGGGAGCCGCAGACGGGCCAGTCCGCCGTCATCGGCGCGGTGCAGCCGCAGGGCGCCCGGGCAGGCGTCACCGCGATCCCTGGCGCGGGTCCGGACGAGGTCCCCTGCACGGTCCTGTATGTGTGGATCGCCCCCGTTCCGGGGCTTTGAGGGGCTGGGCGGCATGGCGGCGAGCATACGCGCAGCCTCTACTATGCAACCGGCACAGGGTCCCAGGACCCTAGGGAGGAAGCCCGGTGCGAATCCGGCGCGGTCCCGCCACTGTGATCCGGCCCCTTGCGGGTCCGGTGAGTCAGGAACTCCCGCCACCCACGACCACCCGGGGCGAGGACACCCCGAGGAAGGCTTGCGCACGCCGTGATTCTGCTGCTGTCGCACTCCGACACCGACCTGCTCAGCGCCCGTGCCGCCACCGCCGCCGGCGGCCCGGTCCCCTACCGGTACGCAAACCCCTCCCGCCTGCCCCTGGACGACCTGCCCGGGCTGCTCGACGGCACCGACCTCGTCGTCGTGCGCCTCCTCGGCGGCGTCCGCGCCTGGGAGGAGGGCATCGCGGCCCTGCGCGCCCAGGACCGCCCCGTGGTCGTCCTCACCGGCGAACAGGCGCCCGACGCCCAGCTGATGGAGGCGTCCACCGTCCCCATCGGCGTCGCCACCGAGGCGCACGCCTACCTCGCGCACGGCGGCGCCGCCAACCTGGAGCAGCTCGCCCGGTTCCTGTCCGACACGGTCCTGCTGACCGGTCACGGCTTCGAACCCCCGGCGCCCGCACCGACCTGGGGCCCGCTGGAGCGCGAGTCGCGCGGCGGCGACGGCCCGGTCATCGCGGTGCTCTACTACCGCGCGCACCACATGAGCGGCAACACCGGCTTCGTGTCGGTCCTCTGCGACGCCGTCGAGGACGCCGGCGGCCGGGCGCTCCCCCTGTACGTGGCCTCCCTGCGCGCCCCCGAGGCCGAGCTGCTGGAGCAGCTGCGGTCCGCGGACGCCGTGGTCACCACCGTCCTCGCCGCGGGCGGCACCAAGCCCGCCGACGCGCAGGCGGGCGGCGACGAGGAGGCGTGGGACGCCGGCGCCCTCGCGCAGCTCGACGTGCCGGTCCTCCAGGCCCTGGCCCTCACCGGCCCGCGCAGCGCCTGGGAGGAGAACGACGAGGGCCTGTCCCCGCTGGACGCCGCCAGCCAGGTCGCCGTTCCCGAGTTCGACGGCCGGCTCATCACCGTCCCGTTCTCCTTCAAGGAGATCGACGAGGACGGCCTCCCCGCCTACGTCGCGGACCCCGAGCGCGCCGCCCGCGTCGCCGGGATCGCCGTCCGGCACGCCCGGCTGCGCCACATCCCGAACGCCGAGAAGAAGCTGGCGCTGGTCCTCTCCGCGTACCCGACGAAGCACTCCCGCATCGGCAACGCCGTCGGCCTCGACACCCCGGCGTCCGCGGTGGCGCTGCTGCGCCGGCTGCGCGCCGAGGGCTACGACTTCGGACCCGAGCAGGACATACCGGGTCTGGTGTCCGGGGACGGCGACGAGCTGATCCGGGCGCTGATCGAGGCCGGCGGCCACGACAAGGACTGGCTGACGGAGGAGCAGCTCGCCCGGAACCCGGTCCGCATCCCGGCGGCCGACTACAAGCGCTGGTTCGCGACACTGCCGGAGGAGCTGCGCACCGAGGTCGAGGAGAAGTGGGGCCCGGCGCCCGGCGAGATGTTCCTCGACCGGTCCCGCAACCCCGAGGGCGACATCGTCCTCGCGGCGCTGCGGCGCGGGAACCTGCTGATCGTGATCCAGCCGCCGCGCGGCTTCGGCGAGAACCCGATCGCGATCTACCACGACCCGGACCTGCCGCCGTCCCACCACTACCTGGCGGCCTACCGCTGGATCGCCGCGCCCGCCGAGGACGGCGGCTTCGGCGCGGACGCCATGGTGCACCTCGGCAAGCACGGCAACCTGGAGTGGCTGCCCGGCAAGAACGCCGGCCTGTCCGCGGCGTGCGCGCCCGACGCGGCCCTCGGCGACCTGCCGCTGGTCTACCCGTTCCTGGTCAACGACCCGGGTGAGGGCACGCAGGCCAAGCGCCGCGTGCACGCCACCCTGATCGACCACCTCGTGCCGCCGATGGCCCGCGCCGACTCGTACGGCGACATCGCGCGTCTGGAGCAGCTGCTCGACGAGTACGCGCAGATCTCCTCCATGGACCCGGCGAAGCTCCCGGCGATCCGCGCCCAGATCTGGACCCTCATCCAGGCCGCGAAGCTCGACCACGACCTGGGCATGGAGGAGCGCCCGGACGACGACGGCTTCGACGACTTCCTGCTCCACGTCGACGGCTGGCTGTGCGAGGTGAAGGACGCCCAGATCCGCGACGGCCTGCACGTCCTCGGCTCGGCTCCGGCCGGCCCCGAGCGGGTGAACCTCGTCCTGTCCATCCTGCGCGCCCGACAGATCTGGGGCGGCACCGCCGCTCTGCCCGGTCTGCGGGAGGCCCTGGGGCTCGACGAGTCCGCGGCGACCCGCACCGCGGCCGACGAGGCCGAGGCCGAGGCGCGCGCCCTGGTGGAGGCTATGGAGGCCGCCGGCTGGGACCCGGCGGCGGTGGCCTCGGCCGCCGAGGGGCACGGCGAGCAGGTGGCCGCGGTGCTGGACTTCGCCGCCCGGCAGGTCGTGCCGCGCCTCGACGCGACGACGGCGGAGCTCGACCACTCGGTGCACGCGCTGAACGGCGGGTTCGTCCCGGCCGGCCCGTCCGGCTCCCCGCTGCGCGGCCTGGTGAACGTGCTGCCGACCGGCCGCAACTTCTACTCCGTCGACCCCAAGGCCGTGCCGTCCCGTCTGGCGTGGGAGACGGGCCAGGCCCTGGCGGACTCGCTGCTGGAGCGGTACCGCACCGACAACGGCGAGTGGCCCACGTCCGTCGGCCTGTCCCTGTGGGGGACGAGCGCGATGCGCACCAGCGGCGACGACGTCGCCGAGGCGCTGGCGCTGCTGGGCGTCCGCCCGGTGTGGGACGAGGCGTCCCGCCGGGTGAAGGGCCTGGAGGCGGTGCCGCTGGAGGAGCTGGGCCGTCCCCGCATCGACGTGACGCTGCGCATCTCCGGGTTCTTCCGGGACGCGTTCCCGCACACCGTGGCCCTGCTCGACGACGCGGTGCGGCTCGCCGCCGGGCTGGACGAGCCCGCCGAGTCCAACCACGTCCGGGCGCACACGCAGGCCGACCTGGCCGTGCACGGGGACGAGCGGCGCGCCACGACCCGCATCTTCGGTTCCCGGCCGGGCACGTACGGGGCGGGGCTGCTCCAGCTCATCGACTCCCGCGACTGGCGCACCGACGCCGACCTGGCCGAGGTGTACACGGTGTGGGGCGGTTACGCCTACGGCCGCGGCCTGGACGGCCGTCCGGCGCGCGACGAGATGGAGACGGCGTACAAGCGGATCGCGGTCGCCGCGAAGAACACGGACACCCGTGAGCACGACATCGCCGACTCCGACGACTACTTCCAGTACCACGGCGGCATGGTCGCCACCGTGCGCGCGCTGCGGGGCACGGCCCCGGAGGCGTACATCGGCGACTCGACCCGCCCGGAGACGGTCCGCACCCGCACGCTCGTCGAGGAGACGTCCCGCGTCTTCCGCGCCCGCGTGGTGAACCCGCGCTGGATCGAGGCGATGCGCCGGCACGGCTACAAGGGCGCCTTCGAGCTGGCGGCGACCGTCGACTACCTCTTCGGGTACGACGCGACGACGGGCGTGGTGGCCGACTGGATGTACGACAAGCTCACCGAGGCGTACGTCCTGGACCCGCAGAACCGGGCGTTCCTCCAGGAAGCGAACCCGTGGGCGCTGCACGGCATCGCGGAGCGGCTGCTGGAGGCGGAGTCCCGCGGCATGTGGGCGAAGCCGGACCCGGCGGTGCTGGAGCAGCTCCGGCAGGTCTTCCTGGAGACCGAGGGCGACCTTGAGGGAGAGAGGGACGAATGAGGCTGACGACGGGCGGCGAGGACAAGGACTTAGCCGGCCTGCTGGACGAGGCGCTGACCGCGTTCAACGCCGAGGCCACCGGCGCGCACGACGGCGAGGAGCTGTCGGTGCGCGCCGAGGACGGCGACGGGACGGTGGCCGGCGGGCTCACGGGCTGGACGTGGGGCGACAGCTGCGAGGTCCACATGCTGTGGGTACGGGCCGACCGGCGCGGCTCCGGGCTCGGCACCCGGCTGATGCGGGAGGCCGAGGCGGAGGCCCGCCGGCGGGGCTGCCGCCACATGGCGGTGTCGTCGTACACGTTCCAGGCGCCGGGCTTCTACGAGAAGCTCGGTTACACCGTGACCGGCCGGACGCCGGGCGTGCCGGGCGGCCACGAGGACGTGCACCTGTACCGGAGGCTGGAGCCGTAGGGCGGCCGGTTCACGGGGCGGCGGCCGGGCGCCACGCCTCCTCGGCCGCGTCGAGCGCCGCCTCCCACGGGAAGGCGGCGTCCGGCCCGTGCAGCACGTGCACCCCGGCGCCGCGCAGGGTCTCCACCGACCGGTCGTACTGCGGGTGCCGGACGTGCGCGGCGTTGACGCACGGGGCAGCGACGAGCGGGACGCCCCACCCGAGGGCCTCGGCGGCCACGCTGACGACGAACGTGCCGGTCAGGCCCAGCGCCCACTGGTTGACCGTGTTGAAGGTGGCGGGCGCGAACAGGACGACGTCCGGCGCGGGCCACGGGTCGGGCTCGCCGGGCCGCTCGTAGGCGTGCCGCACGGGGTGGCCGGTGAGCGCGGCGAGCCCGTCGAGGTTGGGCTCCAGCCAGAGGGCCGCGGTCGGGGTCAGTCCGAGGCACACGTCCCAGCCGCGTGCCTGCGCGTCCTCGACCACCCGGGCCACGTCGAACACCGGCGGAGCGGCGGCGCAGAACAGGTAGAGGGTCCTCGTCATGGCCCCATCTGATCACACATGATCACTGTCGATCGTCGGGTGGCGGAGAGATCGCGCCACCCCGGCGGGTGCCCTCGGGCGCCGGGCAGGAACGCGCGTGACCCCGCGCCCGGGGCGCCCGTCGGTGCGGGCGCGCGGGGGCGGGGTCGGCTGCGGTGGGTGAGTCAGCGGAGGCGGACGAGGACGGCGAGGATCCCGTCGTCGTACGGGCTCGGACCGGCTCGTAAGGCCGGCCGTTCCTCCACCGCCTGCCGCAGTCGCCGGGCGCGGGCGGCGCGGCGCGCCGCGTCCTGCCGGGCCCTGCTGCGTGACGTGATCATGATGCTCCCTTCGGAGGGCCCCGCACGCCATGACCGTAGGACCTCAACTTCGGGTGAGGTCAAGGCGGATGGCGGGGGTGGTGGGGTTCGTGGGCGAACCTACGTGGGTGCTGCAGGCACCTCAACCGGATTTCCGGCCCACTCGCGCGGGCAGGTCCCGCGGGCTCGGCGGGGACCCGGCAGCCCCGGCAGGCCCCGCAGGGACCCCCGGCCCCGCAGGCCCGCCGGGCCCGGCGGACCCCACCGGCCCCGCATGTCTGCCCAGGCCGGACAGGCCCCCACGTCCGCCAGGCCGCGCCGGCCCCGCACGTCTGCCCAGACCGGGCAGGCCCCGTATGCCTGCCAGGCTGCACAGGCCGTGCACGTCCGCCAGAGCACACGGACCCCAGGTCCCGCGGGTTCAACAGACCCGGCAGACCCGGCAGACCCGGCAGAATCCGGCAGCCCGGTGGCCCGCCAGGTCCGCCGTCCCCGCGGTCCCGGCCCGGGTGGCCGGCCGTACGGTCGGCCGCACCGCGCAGGGCACGGCGTTCGGGCGGCCGACGGGTGCCGACGGACCGGTCGGCTCGCGGGGCCGGCCCGTGCGTCGCTCCCGATCGGACCGGCTCCGGGTGACGGCCGCCCCGGGGTGGCCGAGACTGCGGGAATGAGCGCACCGACAGGAGTCATCGCCGTCACCGGGGCCGGTGGGCGCGTCGGAGGGCGGGTCGCACGGCGGCTCGCCGACAAGGGGGTCCCCCTGCGGCTCCTCGGGAGGGACCCCGCCCGGCTCCCCGATCTCCCGGGCGCCGTCAAGGCGGCGCCCGCCGCGTACGGGGACGGTGAGGCCGTGCGGGCGGCACTCGACGGCGCGGACACCCTCTTCCTGGTGTCCGCGCACGAGTCACCCGACCGGGCCGGCGAACACCGCACCGCCGTCGACGCCGCCGTCGCGGCGGGCGTCCACCGGATCGTGTACCTGTCGTTCCAGGGCGCGGCGCCCGACGCCACATTCACGTTCGCCCGCGATCACTGGCACACCGAGCAGTACCTGCGGGCCCACGGGGGCCTGGAGTGCACGTTTCTGCGGGACAACTGGTACTTGGCCGGTATCCCCGCCATGACCGGCCGCGACGGGGTCCTGCGTGGCCCGGCGGGAAACGGGCGCGTCGCCGCCGTCGCCCACGACGACGTCGCGGACGTCGCCGCGGCCGTCCTCCTCGCGCCCGGAGCGCACGACGGCATGACGTACGACGTCACGGGGGGCGAGGCGTTCACCCTGGCGGAGGCCGCCGAGGAACTGTCCCGCGCCACCGGCCGCACCATCCGCTACCTCCCCGAGACCCGCGACGAGGCGTACGCCTCCCGCTCCGGCTTCGGAGCGCCCGAGTGGCAGGTCGCCGGCTGGGTCACCTCGTACGAGGCGATCGCCCGGGGCGAGTTGGGCGCGGTCTCCGACACCGTCCGGCGGCTGACGGGGCACGCGCCCATGACGCTGCGGGACTACCTGGTGGAACACCCCGGGAGCCTGGCCCACCTGACGGACTGAGCCCCCGGTCCGGGCCGTCGCGCGCGGTCAGTCCTCGCCCAGCACGATGTTCCACTCCTGCGCCGGGTCCTCCGGCTCCCGGTCCGTGCGTGCGGGTCTGCAGGTGCGCACGCGTCCCTGCACCTCGCGGGCGAGGGAGACGGGCCGCGACGACCCCTGGTCCTGGCTGTGGCCGCCCGGGGCGGCTGTCTGGGTACTCATGGCGACCGAGTACCCACGCAGCGCGGACCAAACGGGTAATCGGATGCACCCTGCACGAACCTCCCGTACGGTGCCCTCACGTGGACCCCTTGACCGAGAAACAGATCCGCGGCTCCTTCGTCAACTGCACCAAGGGCGAGGCCGCCCGCATGCGGCTGCCGGCCGACTTCGGCGAACTCCCCTGGGACGATCTCGACTTCCTGGGCTGGCGGGATCCGGGCGCCCCGCTCCGCGCGCACCTGGTGGTGCCGGCCGCGGCGCCCGGCGGTACGCCCGTCGGCATCACCCTGCGCGTGCCGGAGAGGTCCCGCACGAGTGCGGTGCAGTCCAGCCTGTGCCGCATCTGCCTGACGGGGCACGCCGCGTCCGGGGTGACGCTCTTCTCCGCGCCGCGCGCGGGCGCCGCGGGCCGCGGCGGCAACACCGTCGGCCTCTACGTGTGCGCCGACCTCGCCTGCCCGCTGTACGTCCGCGGAAAGCGGCAGCCCGCCCTGCGCAGCGCCCGCTACGAGGAGTCCCTGACGGTGGAGGAGCGGATCGACCGGATGCGGCTCAACCTGTTCGCGTTCGTCGAGAACGTCCGGCTACCGTCGGGCACATGACAGCCGAGGGGGCGGTTGAGGGGGGACCCGCGGGGCCTGCGGCCGGTGCAGCACCGGCATCTGCGCGGGAGCCGGAGCCGGAGCCGGGACCTGCGACCGCGCATGCACCCGAGGCCCCGCCCGCCCCCGTGCCGGGACCGGCGTCCGGCCCCGCGTCCGGAGCCGCGCCGATGCCGGCCCCCCACCCTGCGTCCGCGGCTTCCCTCGGACTTCGGCCGGGTCCCACGTCCGGAGCGGCCGCCGGCGGGTGGGCGGTCGGGGCGGCGTGGGCGGGCCGGCGGACGTGGCGGCGGGCCCGCGGGTTCGCCGGGCGGCCGTACCGTGAGCCGACCGACCCCCGGCGGATCGTCCGCCGCTGGCCCGACCTGTGCGGCCTGTGCGTGGCCACCGTCTTCTTCTGGCTGTCGCTCACGCCCTCCCTCGTCCCCCGCCCGTGGTTCCTCCAGGGTGTCGTCGGCGGGATCACCGCCGCCGTCGGGTACGCCGCCGGGGCGACCGCCGGCGGCCTCGCCCGAGCGGTGGCCGCCCGCCTCCCGGCCCTGCGTCCCCACCGGCCGGTGCGGGACGCCGTGCGAGTGTGCGGCTGGCAGGCGTACTGGCTGCTCGGGCCCGCCGCCACCGTCCTGTTCCTGTCGGGGAGCGCCGACATGCAGCGCCGGCTGCGCCATCTCCAGGACCTGCCGCCCGCCCTCACCTGGCACACCTGGGGGATCGCGCTGATCTCCTGCGCCCTGTGCGCCCTGCTGGTGGCGGCGGCCCGGTCCGTTCGGCTCGGGGCGCGTCGCCTCATCCGGGCCCTGGACACCCGCCTGCCCCGCCCCGCGGCCGTCGCCACGGGACTGCTGCTCACCGCCCTCGCGGTCACCGTCGGCCTGCGGAACGTCGTCTTCGAGCGGGGTGTGGTCGACGTCGCCGACCGGATCGCCGCGGCGGCCAACCGCGCCACCAAGGACGGCGTGCACCGCCCCGCCTCCCCGTACGTCTCCGGAGGCCCGGGGTCCCTGGTCCGCTGGGAGGACCTCGGCTACCAGGGCCGCAACTTCACCGGCACCGCGTCCACCCGGCGGGAGATCGCCGCCCACACGGGCCGCCCCGCCAAGGACCCGGTCCGCGTGTACGTCAGCGCTGAGGTGCCCCGCGCCTTCGACGGCCGCGGCGGCGAGAACGAGCCGTTCCGCGGGCAGGCCGAGCTCGCGGTGAGGGAGCTGGAGCGCACCGGGGCGTTCACGCGCGAGGTGCTCGCGGTCGCGGGCACCACCGGCAGCGGCTGGATCGACCCGGTGGCCGCCCAGGCACTGGAGTACCTGCACGGCGGCGACACCGCGATCGTCGCCGTCCAGTACTCCTACCTGCCGTCGTGGGTGTCGCTCCTCGTCGACGAGGAGAAGGCGGGTCAGGCGACGCGCGCCCTCGTCGACGCCGTACGGGAGCGGTGGGCCGCGCTGCCGGAGGCGTCCCGGCCCAAGCTGGTGGTCACCGGCGAGAGCCTCGGCGCGTACGCCGTCGAGCGGTCCTTCGACGGGTACGGCGACCTGCTGGCCTCCACGGACGGGGCGCTGCTGATCGGCAGCCCCGGCTTCTCGCCGATCTCCCGGGAACTGCGCGAGAGCCGTGACCCCGGCAGTCCCGTGTGGCGGCCCGTGCACGACGGCGGCCGACACGTGCGCTGGGCGCAGTTCCCGGCCGCGGACCTGCGCCGCCCGGAGGGGGCGCGGTGGGCGTTCCCGCGGGTGGTGTACCTGCAGAACGCCTCCGATCCCGTGGTGTGGTGGTCGACGGACCTGCTGGTCGAGCGGCCCGAGTGGATGGCGCGGCCGCTCGGCCCCGACATCACGCCGGAGATCAGCTGGTTCCCGGTGGTGGCGTTCTGGCAGACCACCGTCGACATGGCCGTCAGTTACGGCGTGCAGGCCCCGCACGGCCACCGGTACGGCACGGCCTCCGTGGACGGCTGGGCCGCGGTCGTCCCCCCGGACGGCTGGTCCGCCGACGACACGCGGCGGTTGAGGGAGCACCTGGGGGCCGTGAGGGCCCCGTACTGAGCTTCCTGGCGGAGCCGAGCCGGTGTCACTGCATCCTTTGACGGAGCGGCAGTTCCTCCTCCGTCAGGACGATGACGGCGGGCGCCGCGCCGACGATGGGACGCATGACCACGACGACGGGGGCGGGTACCGGACCGACGGACCCGGGAGATGCGGCGGGCCCGACGGGACCGGTGGGGGAACGGACGGCGGAGGCGCGGGCGGAACGGGCAGGACCGCGCGGGCGCGCGCCCGCAGGGCCGGCCGGGCCGTCGCAGCGGCTGGCGCTGCTCGACGTGGTGCGTGGGGTGGCGATCCTCGGCACCCTGATGACGAACGTGTGGATCTTCACCGCGCCAGGTGGCGAGTGGGGGGTGCTCAGCGGCTCCGGCGGCGCCCCCGGCTTCGCGTCGGGCTCGGTCGGGGACGCTGCGGAGACCGTCTTCCGGGCGGTCGCGGACGGCAAGTTCCTGTCGCTGCTGACCATCCTGTTCGGCGCGGGCATCGCCCTCCAGTACGCGGCGGCCGAGCGGCGCGGGCTGCCCTGGCCCGGGCGGTACCGGTGGAGGGCACTGTTCCTGTTCGCGGAGGGCACGGTGCACTTCGTGCTGGTCTTCGCGTGGGACGTGCTCATGGGGTACGCGGTGACCGCGCTGTACGTCGCCTGGTTGCTGTCCCGGTCGGAGCGGGCCCGGCGGCGCGCGATGTGGTGGGCGGGCGGGCTGCATCTGGCGCTGATGCTCCTGCTGACGGCCGCACTGGCGCTGGGCGGTTCGGCGGCCGGTGCGGGCGGGGTGCCGCCGCGGGTCGTGGACCTGTACGCGCACGGCAGCTGGCCCGACCAGATCGCGTTCCGGCTGGAGAACGCCGTCGTCCTGCGCGTCGAGCCGGTGCTGACGTTCGGGCTGCTGGTGTTCCTCTTCCTGCTGGGGGTGCGGCTGCTGAGGGCCGGCGCGTTCGGCGCGGACGCCGCGGGGCGGCGGCTGCGGGTGCGGATGCTGGCCTGGGGCCTCGGCCTGGGCGTGCCGCTGAACGCGGCCTGCGTGCTGGCAGGCGAGGCGGGCTTCCTGCCGGGACGGTACGTGGCGGCGCCCCTGGTGGCGGTCGGCTACGCGGGACTGATCGGGCTGCTCGTGGACCGGGTCCGGCGGCCCGGCCTCCTCATGGGCGCGTGCACCTCGCTGGGGCGGGCCGCCCTGTCCGGGTACGTGCTGCAGAACGTACTGTGCGTCCTCGTCGCGTACGGCGTGGGCCTCGGGCTGGCGGCCCGGCTCGGCGACGCGTGGCGGCCCTGGTGGGTGATGGGCCTGTGGGTCGCGGTGAGCCTGGTGCTGCTGGTGGGTTCCTCCCTGTGGCTGCGCCGCTTCGGCTCGGGCCCCCTGGAGGCCCTCCAGCGGCGCGCCCTGCGCCACTGACACCCCTCGGCCCCTGCCCGGTCGGGCGCGCGGGCGGCGGCGGGCCGGCTCGCCCCTGCCCGGACGGCGGTCGGCCTTTCCCGGCTCCGGGCCGGGCGGCGGCTCAGCCGGCCCCCGCGCGGCGTCGGGACAGCCACAGGGCTCCGGCGGCGACGCAGGCCGAGCCGACGAGCAGGACCGGGAGGACGGGGCTCGGGGGCGTGCCCGCGGCGCCCGCCTGCACGGGCGGGCGGCCCTGCCCCGCACCGGGCTGCGCGGCGGCCCCGGGAGCTGGCCCGCCCGCCCCCGGGGCCGCCGTCGGTTCCGGCGCGGGACGCGGGGCGGACGGCCGCGTGCCCGCGGTCGCCGCGCCCTGCGCCGCCCCGGCTGAGGGGCCGGCGGAGGGAGCGGTGGAGGGGCCGGCGGAGGCGGGGGAAGCGGCGTCCGAGGCCCGGCCCGCGCCCCCGGCGGACGCGGAAGCGCCCACCGAAGCGTCCGGGGAGGGCGCCGCGGAGCGGGACCGCGCCCGCGGGCCGGGCGGCAGCAGCGAGCCCACCGGCCGCACCTTCGCGCCGGGGCCGAACCCCCAGTCGAGGAGGTCCCTGGCCTCCTCGTACACCGCGCGGAACCCGCCGGACTGCGGGTTCATCACCGACACGACCAGCGTCCGCCCGCCCCGCCGGGCCGCCGCGATCAGGGTGTGCCCGGCCTTGCTGGTGTAGCCGTTCTTCACGCCGAGGATCCCGGGGTAGCGGCGCACCCCGTCCTCGCCCGTGAGCAGCCGGTTCGTGCTGCGGATGCCGTACTCCCAGCCGCCCGCGGGGAACGTGGCGTACGGCAGTGCGCAGTAGCGCGCGAAGTCGGGGTCGCGCAGTCCCTCGCGGCCGAAGACCGCCAGGTCGTACGCCGAGGAGACCTGGCCCGGCGCGTCGTACCCGTCCGGGGAGACCACCTTCGTGTCGCGGGCGCCCAGCGAGCGGGCCACCGCCTCCATTTCGCGGGCGGTCCGCTGCCAGCCACCGTTCATGCCCGCCAGGACCCGTACGGCGTCGTTGCCGGAATGCAGGAACACGCCCCTCCACAGGTCCGCCACCTCGTACGTGACGTCCTCCTTCACGCCGACGAGGCTGCTGCCGGGGCCGATGCCGGTCAGCTCCTCCTCACGGACCGTGTGCCGGGCGTCCTGCGCCAGTCGCGGCAGCACGGTCAGGGCGAAGAGCGCCTTCAGGGTGGAGGCGGGCGGCAGCCGCCGGTGCGCGTCGTGCGCGGCCAGCACGTCGCCGGTGGCCGCGTCGGCGACCAGCCAGGACAGTGCGGACAGCTCCGGCGGCTCCGCCACCCCGGGGGGCAGCCGCACCTGGGTGCCCGGCCGGTGCAGGTAGGAGGGGTCCACGCGGGCCGCGGGCCGCGGCGGCATCGGCTCGCCGGGGCGCGCGTCGCCCTCCGCCACCCGGTCGGCGGACGGGGCCGCGGAGGCGGCCGACGACAGGACCAGCAGGGGAAGCAGCAGGCACAGCAGCAGGAGGGCCGACGCGCCGGCCGCGATCCGGGCCGAAGAGCTGACGATCATTCAGCCACGGTAGGAAGCAGCGGCCCGGTTCGCCCGCGCAGTGCGCCGACCGGCCTACGCGTATGCGCGCGTACGGACGTTCAGGACGCCGTCCGGAGGTGTACGACGTGCGCCCGGAGCGCCGTGCTGCTCGTTATGGGAACGTCGGCCCGGTGCTCCGCCCGACCGCGGACGGTCCTCCTCGTCACGTCCGCGGGCCGGAACGGAGCCGGGGCCGGCGCCGTCTTCCCCCTTGACCGCTCATCGCGCACACCGGGAGTCCCCATGACCGAGACCGTCGTCGGTGTCATCGTGGCAGCCGTGCTGGTCGGCTACCTCGCTCTGGCCGTCGCCTACCCGAAGCGCTTCTGACGCGCGGGGCAGCCCCCCGACGGGGACGGGAGCCCGCCCCCACCTGCGGCTCCCGTCCCCCTGTCCGGCACGCCCGGCACCGGGGGCGGGAGCCGGCCGCGCAGATTCCGGGGGGCGGGATGGTAGCCACGGGGTTCGCGGGGCACTGGGGAGGCGTACTGCACCTCATCCGACGCGGCTCAGGGAGGCCCCTGTGAACACTGTCCTGCACGACAAGCTCTTCATGCGGCTGCGCGACCTGCCGGTGCTGGCCCACGTCTCGTACGACGAGGACGACCCCTACGCGGTGCGCATGGCCTTCACCGACGGAACACGGGTGTACGCGGAGTGGCGCCTTGACCGGGGCATGCTGCGCGAGGGCATACGGCACGAGGTCGGCGAGGGCGACGTACGGGTGTGGCCGGAGGACGGAGTGCACATAGAGCTCTGCGGTGAGGCGGACTTCACCGTCGGCAGGGCGGCACTGGAGCACTTCCTCGCCCGGACGTACGAGGCGGTGCCGGAGGGTGACGAACACGTGGACGTCGACGCTCTGGTGTCCCGGCTCCTCGCCACCAGCTGAGCGCCGTGCACCCGCGCGCCGCCACCGGTCCGCGTGCGCCCGCGTCAGCGGCCGTGCCCGTGCGCCGACGTCCCCGGGACCACCGGCGGGTCGCCCATCCGCGGGCATCCGCCCGACACCCCGCCACCTGCCGCCCGGCCGCTTGTCCGCCTTCCCTGAGCCCGGGCTCGCGGAGGGCCGTTCCTGAAGCCCGGGCCCCGGAGGGGCGGCGGGGGGAGCCGCTCAGCCGAGCGAGCCGCTGAGCTCGTTGCAGGCCGCCTCGCACCGCCGGCAGGCGTCGGCGCAGACCCGGCAGTGCTCGTGCCGGTCGGCGTGCCGCTCGCACTCGTCGGCGCAGGTGGAGCACGCGACGGCGCAGGCGTTCAGCACCGCGCGGGTGAGGTTCGCGTCGTAGCCGGTGTGCCGCGACAGCACCGCGCCGGTGGCCGCGCAGACGTCGGCGCAGTCCATGTTGGTGCGTATGCACTTGGCGAGCCGTTCGAGGTCCTGGGTCTCGGACAGGCACGCGTCGGCGCAGGCGCTACATGCCTGGGCGCAGGCGGCGCACTCCTCGATGCACCGGATCAGCTTCTGGCGGTCGACCTGTCCGAGGTCGGCCGGGTAGGTGCGCAGCATGTCCTCGACGACGAGGGAAGCAGTCATGACGGGTCGCCTCCAGTAGTCCGTTCTGTCGGTTTCAGTCGTTCATGTCCAGTCTCCGCCGGTCGGGGGTGCTCCGCACGGCCCGGCCGTGGAGGCGCGGCCTAGGCTGACGTGCCATGAGAGGCAGGGACTGGCCGGTGCTGGGCGCGGTGGCGCTCGGCGGCGGCACGGGGGCGCTGGCACGCTACGGCGTCTCCGTGGCGTGGCCCACCGCGCCGGGCGGTTTCCCCTGGGCGACACTGTGGACGAACGTGCTGGGGTGCGCGGTGATCGGAGTGCTCCTGGTGCTGCTGGACGCGGCGGTGCGCCCGCGCCGGCTGGTGCGCCCGTTCTTCGGGACGGGGGTGCTGGGCGGGTTCACGACGTTCTCGACGTTCGCGGTGGACGTGCGGACGCTGGTCGGCGAGGGCGCGCCGCTGCGCGCGGCGGTCTACCTGGTGGCCACGCCGGCGGCGGCCCTCACGGCGGTGGCGCTCGGGGCGTGGACGACGGGCCGGGTTCTGGAGCGGAGGGCACCGGGGCGATGACGGGACGGACGGGCAGGGCGCTGCGGCTGACGGTGTACGTCGGCGAGTCGGACCAGTGGCACCACCGCCCCCTGTACGCGGAGATCGTGCACCGCGCGCACCGGGCGGGCCTCGCGGGTGCGAGCGTGTTCCGGGGCGTCGAGGGCTTCGGCGCCTCGTCCGTGGTCCATACGTCCCGCCTGCTGTCGCTGAGCGAGGACCTGCCGGTGGCGGTGGTGGTCGTGGACGACGAGCCGCGGGTGCGGGCGTTCCTGCCGGAGCTGGACGAGGTGCTGACCGGGGGGCTGGCCACGCTCGACCCGTGCGAGGTGGTCCGCTACGGCGACCGGGGGGCCGCCGGGTGATCTGGCTGCTCGTCTTCCTGGGCGGCGCGGCGGGCGCCCCCCTGCGGTACCTGGCGGACCGCGCCGTGCAGGCCCGCCACGACACGGTCTTCCCGTGGGGCACGCTGGGCGTCAACGTGTCGGGCTCCCTGCTGCTGGGCGCCCTGACGGGCGCGGCCCTGTCCGCGGAGCCGTACGCACTGCTCGGCACGGGCCTGTGCGGCGCGCTCACGACGTACTCGACGTTCTCGTACGAGACGCTCCGGCTGGCCAAGGCGGGCTCCCGCGGCCTCGCCGCGCTCAACGCGGCGGCCACCACGGCCCTGACCCTGGCCGCGGCCTTCCTGGGCGTGGCCCTGGGCACCGCGGCGGGCTGAGCCCGCCGGGCGCCCCCCTGCGGCCGCGGCGCAGCTCAACCGGCCCCGACCGGCGCACTGCCCGTGGGGCGGCGACCGTGGTCGGGGTGGCGTCGTAGCAGCACGACGCAGTCGGAGGCCCTGCTGTGGTCCCCTGCCGCTTCCGCGGCCCTCTGGGCCCGTGCGAGCCGCGAGCACTCGTCGCAGTCGTCGGTCGGGTCTGCTCGGCGGGACGCGAGCCAGGCGTCCGACTCGGCTTGCAGAACCTCGGCGTACGTCATGGCTACCACCTGGCTGGGATCGGTCTGCCACTCCTTGCCCCACCCACCGGCCGGAGCACGGCGAACCGGCCGACGACTCCCAGGAACACTCCGAACCGGCCGTCGCCGTCCCGCGCGAACGTGCCGCTGCGGGGCCGCCGTGCCGCCGGGGTGCCGCGAAGGATCGGCGTGCCTGACGCCATGTCGCTGCGGCGCCGGATGCCGTCGGTCATGTGTGCCGCCCTTCCTGCGAAAGGGCGTCGAGTGTGGGCCAGCCATACTGCTATTCGCGAAATGCAGGAAGATCTGCCTGGGGTGCGGCCGCCTACAGTGAGACCCCTACGGTGGTGAGAGCAGGGCCGCCGGCGACACGGAGAGGACGCCATGAGCGGTGGGGGTAGCTGGGTCAGCACGTCGATGCCGTACCTGACCCGGCGGGACGCAGGGCAGCCCGATGCGTGGGCCGAGGAAGCAGCTGCGCAGGGCCGCAAGGGCACGCAGCGCATCCTCTCCGCTGGAGAGGCCCCCGCCAGCGCGGAGGTGGGAGCGCTACTGGGACTGGCCGAAGGGCAGCCGGTGGTCTTCCGCCGCCGCGTCATCGAGCTCGACGGTGAGCCGAACGAGTTGACCGACAGCTACTACCCGGTGGAGATCGCGCGGGTACGGCCCTGGCCGGTACGGCGAAGATTCGCGGAGGCGCGGTGACCCTGCTCGCGCAGCTGGGTTACGCCGGCGCACGGGTGCGCGAGGACGTGACCGCCCGCCTGCCGACCGCGGAGGAGGGGGCACTTCTGGCGATGGATCGCACCGAGCCTGTGCTGCGCTTGGCGCGATTGACGCTCGACGCCGAAGACCGCCCCATCCAGGCGGACATGATGACCATGCCGGCCCACCGCCAGCGGCTTCGCTACGAGATCAGGATCGGATGAACGTGCCCACCGCCGAAGCCGAGAGGGACGACTCTCGCCCTCTGCACGAAAGGATCGCTGCTGATCTGCGGGACGAGATCATGAGCGGCGACCTGGCGCCAAGTGCCAGAGTTCCCTCCACCGCCCGGCTCAAGGAACGCTTCCGCGCGTCGAGCGCGACCGTCCAGAAGGCGCTTCAGCTGCTGAAAGCCGAGGGACTTGTGGTCGGCCGTGCAGGGGCTGCGGTGACGGTGCGGGAGCACCGCCAGCGAACCATGCGTCCCGCCGCGTACATGGCCCCGGCCGGGGCGGGGGAAGCGTTCCGCTGGCTCACCGAGGCGGCGAAGACGGGTGGAAGCGCCCACAGCGCCCTGTTGGAGGTGTCGGAAGCGGTGCCACCGGCCGATGTGCGCGGCCTGCTGGGAATGGCGGCCGGTGACACCGCCGTACTGCGCCGGCAGCTCCTCTCCATCGGTGATGAGCCGGCCGAACTGGTCTCTTCCTACTACCCGTTGGAGCTGGCCGGGGGTACGGCGATCAGCGTGCGGCGCAAGATCCGGGGCGGCACGCCCGCCCTCCTCGCCGAACGGGGATTCCCGCCCGTCAGGAGCGTGGACCGGGTCTCCGCCCGCATGCCGACCCAGGAACAGGCGGCGGTGCTGCGACTGCCGGGTCACCTGCCGGTGCTCCGGACGCTCCGTGTCGTATACAGCCACGGTGAAAGGCCCGTCGAAGCCACAGTCATGATCAAGGCGGGGCACCTCTACGAGCTGGAGTACGAGTTCGCTGCGGAGGAGTGAGCGCAGGCCCGGCGTGATGCGCACGCTCGCCCACGCCCCGATGCGGGGCCGCACGGACCCCCGGAGCAGCCGCACCGCGCGGGACGCAGCGTCGACGACGCGGTGCGGCGGGGGCTCCTGACCCGCGTCAGCGCGACCACACCGTGCCGCGCGCCTCATACTCCAGCATGGCCTCCAGGCGCAGTGCCGTGTCGGCGCCGAGTTCGCGGCGGACCAGCCACAGGGCCAGGTCGAGGCCGGAGGTGATGCCGCCGGCCGTCACGAGGTCGCCGTCGTCCACCACGCGGGCCTTCTTCAGGACGCCGCCCTGCTCCTCCAGGTCGGCCAGCGACAGGTGGTGCGTGGTGCAGGGGCGGTTGCGGGTGAGGCCGGCGGCCGACAGCAGCATGGAGCCGGTGCAGACCGAGGCCAGCGTCAGGTGGGGGACGTCGCGGGCCGCGTCGGCCAGCGCGCGGGGGAGCGCGCCGCGCTCGATCTCGGCGCGCACGCCGGGCCCGCCGTCCTGGCGCTGGTAGCCGCCGCCCGGCACGACCAGCAGGTCCGCCTCGTCGGGGTCCCAGCGGTCGGTGACGCGGACCTCGGAGCCGTGGGCGCAGCGCAGCACCCCCGGTCCGTCGAGGCTGACGAGCCGCACGTTCGCGGGACGTCCGCTGTGCCGGGCGGCCAGCGCGAACACCTCGTACGGTGCGGCGTAGTCGAGTTCCTCGACGCCTTCGAACATCACGATGTCCACGTTCATGGGGCGTGTCCCTCTGCTTTCTGCGGTGGTGGTGCCGTCGGTGGAGCGGGCCGCTACGGCGGCCGGGGTGGTGCCGGCCGCGCCGGCGGCGAGTGCCGCGGCCGCGGCGGCCGTCAGCACGTGACGGCGTGCGGGGCCCCTCACGAGGCAGCCGCCTCGCTGCGGAGGCGCGCCACGAGGCCGGCGGGCGCCGTGTCGGGCGTACCGGCGTCGTACGGCGGCTCGGGGGCGTACTGGAGCATCAGCTGCACGGCCTGCGCGTGCGGTCGCCGCCGATCCGGCCGGCCAGCGAGAGGCCCATGTCGATGCCGGCGGAGACGCCCGCCGCCGTCACGTACTTGCCGTCGAAGACGACGCGCTCGTCCACGGGTTCCGCACCGAGGTCGCGCAGCCGGTCGAGGGCCGTCCAGTGGGAGGTGGCGCGGCGTCCTTTCAGGAGTCCCGCCGCACCCAGGAGGAGCGAGCCGGTGCACACGGAGGCCGTCCACGTGGTGTGGGCGTCGGCGGCGCGCAGCCAGGCGAGCGCCGTCTCGTCACCGAGGCCGGGTGTACCGCTGCCGACCACGACGAGCACGTCCGGGCGGGGCACCTCGGCGAAGGTGCGGTGCGCGGTGAGCGACAGCGTCCGGTGGTCGTCGAGCACGGGACCCGCCTCGCGGGCCACGAACACGACCTCGGCGCCCGGGAGGTGGCTGAGCGTCTGGTACGGGCCGACGGCGTCGAGCGCGGTGAACCCGTCGTAGAGGTGGATGGCGATCTGCACGGGGCTGGTCCTTCCTGGGGAAGCGCCTGTCGGGGGGCCGGCCGGGGGCATGCGGGGGAAGCCCCGGGGCCTCGGCGGGCGGGGGCAGGCTGGTCGGTGGTCGTTCGTGCGGGTGCGGCCGGTGGCGGGTGCGGGCCCGTCTGGTCCTTGTGCGCGGGGCCCGGTGGCGGGGCCGGCAGCTGCGCCGGCGGCGGGCGGACCGGCGGGTGGTGCCCGGTCCGCTCCGGTGGACGGGCGGGTGGCGCGGGGAGGCCGGCCCGGCCGTCAGGTCAGGGGGCGGCGGAGCCCGCGCCCGCCCGGTTGGGGAAGCGGCGCCGGTACTCGCCGGGTGTCGTGCCGAGGGCTCTGAGGAAGGCGCGGCGCATCGCCTCCGGTGTGCCGTAGCCGCAGGCGCGGGCGACGGCCTCCACGCTGTCGGAGGTGTCCCCCAGCAGCCGCCGCGCGTGCTCCAGCCGCACCCGGTCCACGTAGCGCCCCGGGGGCAGGCCGGTCTCCGCGTGGAAGGCGCGGGCGAAGTGGCGGGGCGAGAGGCGCGCCCGTGCGGCGAGCGCCGGTACGGACAGGTCCTCGCCGGGGTGCTCGCTGATCCACTGCTGCACCTCGCGCAGCGGCTCCCGCCGCGCGGTCTGCGCCGCCAGCTGGACGCTGAACTGGGCCTGGTTGCCGGGCCGCCGCAGGAACACCACCAGGTGGCGGGCCACCGTGAGGGCGGTTTCCCTGCCGAGGTCCTCCTCGACCAGCGCCAGGGCGAGGTCGATGCCCGCGGTCACCCCGGCCGAGGTGGCGATGTGGCCGTCCCGTACGAAGATGGGGTCCGGGTCCACGTCGACGTCCGGATGGGTCCGCGCGAGCCGGTCGCAGTGCGCCCAGTGGGTGGTGGCGCGCCGCCCGCTGAGCAGGCCCGCGTCGGCGAGCAGCAGGGCGCCCGTGCACACGGACACCAGCCGTTCGGCGCGCGGCGCGTGTTCCCGCAGCCACGGCACGAGCCCCGGCTGCGGGCGCCGTGTGCCGGACCCGCCGGGGACCAGCAGGGTGTGCGGGGCCGGGGTGTCCGCGTCGAGCGCCGTGTCCGGGGCGAGGGTGAGCCCGCTGCTCGTCCGCACGGAGCGCCCGCCGACGGACGCCGTGCGCAGCCGGTACGGGGAGACCCCGCCCTCCGCGCAGTGCGCCGCCCCGGCGAACACCTCGACCGGCCCGGTCACGTCGAGGCTCTGCACCCCGTCGAACAGCACGACCAGGACGTCCCTGACCTGTTGGGAAGTCATGCGTCCATCCTTCGCGCACGGGCGGATGTCCGCAATGACGAAGGTCCCACCTTTTCTGCCACCGCGCCGGCGCCCCTGCCGTGCGCGGGACTCCCCGTGCGGCGTGCGGGACTGCGGGGCGCGGGCCGGGTGCCGGGCGGGACGGCCGTCCCGCCCGGCACCCGGCCGGCCCGCCTACAGGTACGGGCGGGTGAGCAGCTCGATCGCGTGGCCGGCGGGGTCCTTGAAGTAGACGCCCCGGCCACCGTGCCCGTGGTTGATCTCGCCCGGCCGCCGCATCTGCGGGTCGGCCCAGTGCTCGACGCCGCCGTCGCGGAGCCGCTGGTACGCCCGGTCGAACAGCTCGTCGTCGACGAGGAACGCGTAGTGCTGCATCTGGATGTCCACCGGCGGCTCGGCGAACTGCAGCAGCGTTCCGTCGCTGAGCTGGATGTTGGTGAAGACGCCCCAGGACGGCGCCTCGGGGAGCTCCAGCAGCTCCCGGAAGAAGCGCGCGGACGCTTCGCGGTCCTGGGCGGCGATGATGGTGTGGTTGAACGTGACCGGCATGGGATGACCTCGCTGGGTTTCGACACGTGGGAAGGGGCTCGCGGTGCGCGTGCGCCGGGAGGTCCGCGTGTCGACGTGTGGGGGTGGGTCTGCCGCCCCCGCCCTGCGGTCAGTCGTCCACCGGACAGCCGATCCGTGCGTGGCGTATCGCCGTTCCGGTGTTCACGCCCGCCAGCCTAGGCCGCTGCGGAGGGGGCGCCAAGTAGGTGGCTCAGCAAGGTGGTTGACGCACGGTCCGGCCGGCTGCGGAGTGCGTCGGGCCGGGGCCTCCCGGGCGCGTCGGAGCCCCGATGACAACAGTCACAGAGAAAGTCGGCCCCCGAGTACAACTGCCCTCACATGCCCCTTTTGTCGGTGACTGGACGGCCTCCCCGGCGCGGCCCCGGGGCCGCGCCCGCCGTAAGTCGGTTCCCCTCGTTGAACCCGTTCAATACGATCGGGACCACTGGTCCTGGTGGCGACGACCCGCCTCGCCGGTCGCCGGCGTGCGAACAGCGTGCGCTGTTCCGCTGCGACCGATGCCGACGCGGACGTCGACGCCGCACCGCGATCAGTCCACAACTGCTTTCTCTTCCGCTCCAGAAACGGGACCTTGTGAAGATTCGCCGCACGCTGGCGACGGCCGTCGCGCTCGCCGTCACCGCACCCGTCACCGTCCTCGCCGCCTCCCCGGCCTTCGCCACCACCGGCCCGGCGGCCGAGACCACCGCCGTCACCGCTTCCAAGGAGGCGGGCAAGCCGTCCCTCGCGGACCTGGAGAAGGCCATCGCCGCCGCCCAGGCCGCCCTCACCGCCGCCGAGGCGGCCAAGGCCGAGGCCGTGAAGGGGGTCGAGGCCGCCGTCGCCGACGACGCGCCGCTGAAGCTGGCCCTGAACCAGGCGGTCGCCGCCGTGGAGAAGGCCGCCGCCGAGAAGGCCGCCGCCGACAAGGCCGTCACCGAGGCGCGGGCCGCGATCGACGCCCTGCCCGAGGACGCCTCCGACGACGACAGGGTGGCTGCCGTCAAGGCGCTCGCCGCCGCCCAGGCCGCCGCACAGGCCGCCGCCGACGCGAAGGCCGCCGCGGACACCGCCAAGGAGGCCGCGCACAAGGCCCTCGACGACGACCGGGTCGCCGCCACCAGGAAGCTCCACGAGGCCGACACGGCCCTCGACAAGGCCAAGGCGGACCTGGCCGCGGCCCAGAGGGCCCTGGAGGACGCCAAGAAGGACACCGGCAAGCCCAAGCCGGACCCGAAGCCGGGTGACGACGATGACGACGACGACATGTGCGACACCGTGTCGAAGGTCAAGGTCTCGCTCCACGGCGTGCCCGGCAAGATCGCCGCGGGCTCGACCGTGCACTTCTCGATGAAGGTCACCAACGATAGCAAGCGCACGCTCGACGAGGTCGACCCGTTCGCTGCGGCCTTCGCCGAGGACAGGACCGCGTCGGCCAACGACATCAGCCACCTGCTGAAGCTCCAGTGGTCGAACGGCTCCGCCTGGAAGAACGTCGGCCCGGACTTCACCACCGGGACGATCACGGGCCTGAAGGCCGGCGTCTCCAAGGACGTCAAGCTGCGCCTCACCGTCGACGCCAAGGCGCCGGCCGGCATGGGCGTCGCGGTCGCCGCGGGCGGCTACTACAACGAGGACGGCACCTGCGGATTCACGCCTGAGGGCGTGACGAAGGAGTTCGAGATCGTCGCCGCTGGCGCCAAGGTCGGCAACGAGCCCGCCAAGTCGGGCAAGCCGATGCCGCTGCCGCAGGGCGGGACGTCCACCACGCCGGTGAGCGCCACGACCTCCACCGGCACGGTGACGGGCCAGCTCGCGAAGACCGGTTCGAACGACGCCGTGCCGCAGATCGCCCTCGCGGGCGGTGTCGCGGTGGCCCTCGGGGCCGGCGCCATGTTCGTCGTCCGCCGCCGCAAGGCCGGCGCGGGCGCCTGACGCACGGACACACGGAAGACCCCGACCGGGAGACCGGTCGGGGTCTTCCCGCGTCGCCGGGGACTGCGGCCCTGACGGGACCGCTTCCGCACCACGGAGCCCCTTCCGCGCGGCGGGACGGCAGCGCGGGGCTCCTCCCGCACGACCGGTGCTCGTCGGCTTCCTCCCGCACGCCCCGCACGCCCCGTACGCCCCGGACACCCCGGACGCCCGGGCGCGTCGAAGTCGGCGTCATTCACGGCCGCGGCCGCCACCCGCACGCCCCGGACGCCCCCGGGTCCACCTGTGCCGGTCGTGCGGGGGTCGTCCGTGCCGGTCTCACGCCGGTCGCCCGCCGCGCAGGTCGCCCCCGCCGGACGCCTGCCGGGTCCGCCGGGGCCACCGGCTCAGCCCACCGCGTACGCCAGGGCCGTCGCCGCGCCGAGGCCCGCGCCCGCCAGGGTCTGGGCGGGTGTGTGGTAGCTCAGCGCCACCCGGGACCAGCACACCGCGGCCGTCACGGCGTACGCGGCGAGCCACCACGGGCCGTGGACGCACGCCAGGAGCGTCACCACCGACGACGCCACCGCCGAGTCCACGGAGATCTTCCACACCGTGTTGACGGCCAGCAGCCCCACCGTCATCACCCACAGCGCCAGCATCGCCACGAGGATGCCGTGCGGCGCCCCGCCGAGGAGCATCACGCCCGAGCCCGTACCGATCGAGCCGAGGATCACGAAGAAGATCGGTGCCCGCTTCGTGCGGTCCACCACGTGCCGGTCGCCCCAGGTGCCCCGGCCCCGCTCCCACTCGATGTAACCCGCCGGCACCAGGCCCGCGCAGAGCGCGCCCAGCAGCCCCCACAGCAGGCCCGGCCAGTGGCCGTCCGCGGCGGCGAGGCCGATCCCGGACATGCCGGCCACCAGGACGTTCCGGGGCTGGAGCACGTCCGTGACGCGGCGGGCCACCACCCGGACGGGCGTGTCGTCGACGACCGCCGTCACGCCGCCGTTCCCGTCTCCGCCGCCGCGCCCGCCTGTCCCGCCGGCGTCCCGGGCCGTTCCCCGGCCTCCGAAAGGAGTCCCTGCGCCCGCGCCGCCCGCTCCGCCGCCGTGAGCCTCCGCGTCTGCGCCCGGTGGCTCAGTGCCGCCGCCGTGGCGCATCACGCCGCCGTCCTCGCCCTCTCCGGCGGGGTCCGCACCGGCGGCCCCCGCACCCCCGCCGTGGGCCTGCGGGCCGCCCGTCCCGGGTGCCGCCGTCACGCCGCCGCCCCCGCCTGTGCCAGCAGCCTCCGCGCCGTCTCCTCCGGGACCGCCCGGTACGCCGCCGCGACGCGTACCAGCCAGGCCACTTCGCCGTCCTGGTCGGACGTCGCGTGCGGAGTCGCGAAGGCGGCCGCGGGCCCCGGGGGAGCCCCGTCCGCCTTCGCCGCGAGGGCGGCCCGGATCCAGTACGCGTCCGCCTCCGGGCCCGCCGAGCCCGCCGCGCCCCTGGCCGCCGCCTGCAGCCCGTCGGGCACGTAGTGGCGCAGCTTCTCCACCGCGTCGGCGATGTCCGCCGCCCACCGGTCCACCCGCAGGTCCGCGGGCGTGTCGAAGCGGGTCAGCTCCCGGGCGAGCGACGCGGGCGGCGCGAACGGCTGCTCGGGGAACGCCGCCATCAGCTCCCGCCACAGCGGGTGCAGCGCCACCTGCGCCCGCCACAGCCGTGCCCGCCGCCAGCCCTTCGCGAGCGCGGGGATCGCCGCGCCGATCGCGAAGAACGCGAACAGCACGACCTGCGCGGCCTCCGTCACCTTGTCGAAGGCCAGCGCGAACGACGTCGTCGGCTGCTCCACGACGCTGATCCACAGGAACAGGGTCCGGCTGACGGTGTAGCCGACACCGATGAACATGGCGACCGTCATCATGCCGAGCCCCACCCGCAGGTGGCGCAGCGAGGCGTCCGCCGTGGCCAGCGCCCACTGGTACGCGCAGACCGCGGAGGCGGCGCCCAAGTACACGTAGAACACCGTCATGTACAGCGACGCACCCCACTCGCCGGCGTGGTCCGACACGAAGCGGTCGGAGGGCACGGTGTGGTCCACGACCGTGAAGAACAGCACCGTCAGCAGGACCAGCGTCGCACCCGCCGCCTTGGCCGCGACGCGCTGGACGACGCGCGCGAAGCGCACGTGCCGGGGCACGGCCGCCCCGTCCTCCGGGTAGGCGCCGTAGATCGCGACGATGTAGCTGAGGATCGCCAGGATCGCGACGGTGGCGGTGTAGTGCTTGATCAGCACGGCGAGGTCGACGACCGGGCTGTGGTTGAGGGTCGTGCGGACGATCTGCGTCTTCGTCCACAGCGCGGCGGCGAACCCCGCGTAGCAGCCCCAGAGGGCCCGTCGGCGCTTGTCCTCCTCGTCGCCCCACAGGGCGGCGGGCATCCGCCACAGGGCGACGGCGGTCATCAGGCCGGCGATGAGGTAGCCGGCCAGGTCCAGGGCGGTCACGGGAACAGGGCCTCTCGGTGGGCGGGACGGCGGTCGGGGCGGGGAACGGCCCGGCGGCGGGGGTCAGCCGCGGCGGAAGAGGGATCTGCGCTTCTGCGCCCGGTGCGCCACCGGGCGCGACAGCGAGTCGGCCAGCCGCCCCACCACGTCGTCACCCGACACGTCCCGGGCCATGCGCGGGATCAGGGACGCGCCGAACTCGGCGACCCGTTCGTCGTGGGTGTCGTACTGGGCGCGGGCCTGCACCGTCGTGCCGGACGCGAGCACCCGCTCGATGAGGGACGTGTCGAACACGGGCAGCAGCCGGCGCAGCTGCTCGGCGTCCAGGCTCGTGCCGTGGTCGAACCACTCGTGGCACAGCTCGTGCAGGATGACGTGCTGCGTCTGGTACGAGGTGGGGCGGCGCCGGTACAGGACGAAGCTGGTGTCACCGGCCTTCAGCCGCAGCCCGCACGCCGCGTCGGCCCTGGCCAGCCGTTCGGGCATCTCCTGGAGGACGATCCTGCGGCCGCGGGCGGCCTCCATGTTGGCCACCAGCGCCGGGATGGCGAACGGCGCGGGGATGGGGAGGTCGGCCAGCCCGGCCTCGCACTCCCTCCGCAGCGCGCGCATGGACGGCTTGGACATGGAGACCTCTTGATCGGAGTCACGCGGGCGGCGACGTGCGACCGGCGAGTCTAGCCAACTGTGGCCGTACGCGTGTGCGCCGTCCGCCCTCGGGTTCGCCCTCCTGCCCGGGGGAACGCAGCTGCGCTCACACGGGCGGGGTCGCACGCCGGCGACCGTTCGGACAGGGGCCCACGCCGGTGCGCGCCCCCGGCGGGTCCGCCCTCCCGCGCACTGCCGCAGGCGGGCACGTGGTGCCGCGTGCAGCGTCAGGCGGGTCCGTCCTCCCGTGTGCTGCCGCAGGGGCCGGGTGGCGCGGTCGCGCTCCCGTCCTGCTGGAGCAGCGACAGGGCGAACTCCAGGAGTTCCGGGGGCAGGCCCTCGTCACCGGCGCCCCGGGCGGCGACGCCGGTGATCTCGCCGGTGCGTCGCTGGGCGAGGAACCGCAGTCCGGCCACGACGTCGTCGACGACCTCCGACTCCTCCTTGAAGAACCGCCAGTCCACGCCGAAGCCCAGGCCCAGGGCCTTGAGGATGTCCTCGGAGGGCTGGGTGACCTTGCCGGCGAGGATGTTCGAGAAGTAGCTGTGCGACAGGGAGCCGCCGCGTTCCTTGACGAGGTCGGCGAAGGCCCGGCCCGAGACCCTCTGGCCGGGGAAGGTCTTCTCGACCATGTACGCGACCTTCTGCTGCAGGGTGCGCAGCTCCGGGTTCGTCTGCTCTGCGCCGTTGTCCATCACGTTCCCCACGGTAAGCGGGCTTGCGCAAACAATCTACGGCACTGTTAACTCGAAAAAACACGGACAGGGGGCCACGAGGGGAGTCCCTTGTCCGTGGCTGCCGTGAACAGGTGTAGCCCTTCGCGACGGGGGATACGCGAAGGGCTACACCCGCAGTATGGCACCTCGGCGGTGCGAGGGGGCAGCGGGGGAGGCAAACGGGTCCCGGGAAAGGGCACAATCGAGAGCAGAGGCGGGGGCAGCCCAGGGGGGCAGGCGAGAGGCGAGCCATGTCAGCGTCGCGGTCCCACTCCCACTCCCGGTACGTGGCCGACCGGGGGCTCACCACCCGCATGGTCACGACGATGTTCCTGATCGGCCTGCTGTACGTGGTCCTCGTCGGGGTGCTGCTGGCGTTCGTCCGCGGGGCCTGGCCGCTGGTGCTGATGATCGCGGGCGGCCTGTTCGTCGCCCAGTTCTGGTTCAGCGACCGCATCGCGGCCCACAGCATGGGCGCCCGCGAGGTCACCCGAGAGCAGGCACCCGAACTGCACGGCGCCGTGGACCGGGTGTGCGCCCTCGCCGACATGCCGAAGCCGCGCGTCGCCGTCTCCGACATGGACCTGCCGAACGCGTTCGCCACCGGCCGCAGCAAGGACACCGCGCTGGTGTGCGTCACCACCGGCCTGCTGCGCCGACTGGAGCCCGAGGAGCTCGAAGGGGTCCTGGCGCACGAGTTGTCGCACGTCGCACACCGCGACGTCATGGTGATGACCGTCGCGGCCTTCCTCGGGGTGCTCGCCGGCATCATGGCGCGGGTCGGCCTCTGGGGCGGCCTCGGCCGCAGCGGGAGCCGGGACAGCGGCGCCGCCATCGCCGTCCTGCTCATCCCGCTCATCAGCGCCGCCGTGTACGCGGTCAGCTTCCTGCTGACCCGGCTGCTGTCCCGCTACCGCGAGCTGTCCGCCGACCGGGCCGCCGCCCTGCTCACCGGCCGGCCCTCCGCCCTGGCGTCGGCACTCACCAAGGTCACCGGGCAGATGGGCGCCATCCCCACCCGGGACCTGCGCAAGGCGGAGCCGTACAACGCCTTCTGGTTCGCGCCGGCCTTCTCCTCCAAGGACAGCCTCGGGCGGCTGCTCTCCTCGCACCCCACGCTGGAGCAGCGCCTGGAGCAGCTGGCCCGCATCTCCGCCCGGCTGGGCCGGTAGGCGGCGGGGGCGGACATGGGCTTCCTCGACGTGCTGCTGGGCCGCAGCAAGCCGGTACGGCCCGACCTGGACCGGCTGTTCGCGGTGCCCGGCGCGGCGATCACCCTGGAGGCGGGCGCCGGGTTCGTCCCGACCGGAGCGGGCTCGGTGTGCTTCGCCGGCGTCGAGGGCGGCGCCTTCGGCCGGCTGCGGCAGGAGGTACAGGACCTCCTGGACGCCGACGTGGCCGCGGACCCCGTCGGCGGCGGCGAACCCGTCGCGTACTCCCGCGACCCCTACGGCTACACCTGGCTGCTGGCCCGACACCCGGCGGACGCCCTGGTGTCCCTCGTCAACGACCTGCACGCCGTGAACACGCTGCTCCAGGACGCCGGCTTCGGCCCGCACCTGCTGTGCTCCCTGATCGGCTTCCGGCACCCTGCCGACGGGCGGCCCCTCGCGCTGGTCTACCTCTACAAGCGGGGCACGTTCTACCCCTTCGCGCCCGTCCCCGGCCCCGCGGAGCGCCGCGACAACGCCCTGGAGATCCAGGTGCGCGCGCTGCTCGCGGACGACCTGCGCATCGAACCCGACCTCACGCGCTGGTTCCCGGTGTGGGGCGCGCCCGGGCTCACCCCGGAGCCGTAACGCGGGAGGGCCGTATGGAGGGCCTCAGGGAGCTGTCAAGAAGGCGTTATGGGACAGGCCGGTAGGGTGACGACCCGCCCTGCCCTTGACATGCTGCTCCTTCCGTCGTGTGGGTGACCGTCACCCGGCGCAGGACGCTGGACGGGAGGAGCGCGGCAGAAGCGGAAAGGGCCGGGATCAGCAGGTGGCAGTCGTCTGGAGAGCTCTGTTCACCCGGCACCCGGCCCGTACGGTCGTCACCGGCTTCGCGCTGGCCGTGCTGTGCGGCGCCGCCCTGCTCAACCTCCCGTTCGCCGTCCAGGGCGGCGTGGACAACGGTTTCGTCACCGCGCTGTTCACCGCCACCTCCGCGGTGTGCGTCACGGGCCTCGCCGTCGTCGACACGGGCACCTACTGGAGCGGTTTCGGTCAGGGCGTGATCCTGGCGCTGATCCAGGTGGGCGGCTTCGGGATCATGACGATGGCGTCGTTGCTGGCGCTGCTGGTGTCGGGGAAGCTGCGGCTGCGGATGCAGCTGACGGCGGCGGCCGAGACCAAGAGCCTCGGCATCGGGGACGTGCGGCAGGTGCTGCTAGGCGTCGCCGGGACGACCGTCGCGGTGGAGCTCGCCGTGGCGGTGGTGCTGTCGCTGCGCTTCCGGTACGGCTACGGGCAGCCCTTCCAGGACGCCGCCTACTCGGGGCTCTTCCACTCGGTGTCGGCGTTCAACAACGCCGGGTTCGGGCTGTACCCCGACAGCCTCACCCGCTACGCCACCGACCCGTGGGTGACCCTGCCGGTGGCCGCCGCGGTCATCCTGGGCGGCATCGGGTTCCCGGTGCTGCTGGAGGTGCTGCGCCACCACCGCAGGCGGCGGACGACGGGACGGCGCGGCTGGTCCCTGCACACCAAGCTGACCGTGCTGACGACGGCCCTCCTCCTCCTGTCCGGCACGGTGCTCACCTGCCTCCTGGAGTGGGGCAACCCGGGCACGCTGGGGCCGATGCACTGGAGCGGCAAGCTGCTGAACGGCTTCTTCCACTCCGCGATGAGCCGCACCGCCGGGTTCAACGCCGTCGACATCGGTGCCTTGGAGGCGTCGACGCTGCTGATGACCTGCACGCTCATGTTCGTCGGCGGCGGCAGCGCGGGCACGGCGGGCGGCATCAAGGTCACCACCTTCGCCGTGCTGGCCGCCGCGATGGTCGCCGAGGTGCGCGGCGAGCCGAACTCGATGGTGATGGGCCGCCGCATCGCCCCGCACGCCCTGCGGCAGGCGCTCACCGTCGCTCTGCTGGGAGTGGCCTTCGTGGTGGCCGCCACCCTGGCGCTGGAGACCGTCGTGGACGCCCCGCTCGAAGCGGTGCTGTTCGAGGCCGTGTCCGCGTTCGGCACGGTGGGCCTCTCCACCGGCATCACCGCCGACCTGCCGGTCGTCGGCGAGCTGATCGTGATCCTGCTGATGTTTGTGGGCCGGCTCGGGCCGGTCACACTGGTGTCGGCGCTGGCTCTGCGCGAGCGGACCCGCCGGTACGAGCTTCCCGAGGAGCGACCTGTCATTGGGTAACTATCTGCACTCCCTGCGCCGCCGCCGCCGCAAGCGGCTGGCGGAAGTCGAGCTGGGCGACCAGCGGGTCGCCGTCATCGGGCTGGGCCGGTTCGGCAGCTCGCTGGCCCACGAGCTGACCCGGCGCGGCTGGGACGTCCTCGGCATCGACACGAGCGCGCCGCTCGTCCAGAAGCACAGCGACGTGCTCACCCACACGGCCGTCGCGGACTGCACGGATCCCGAGGTGCTCCAGCAGCTCGGCGTGCACGACTTCACCAGCGCCGTCGTCGGCATCGGCTCGGACATCGAGGCGAGCATCCTGATCGCCTCGAACCTGCTGGAGGCCGGTGTGCCCAACATCTGGGCGAAGGCCATCAGCCGGCAGCACGGCCAGATCCTGGAGCGTCTCGGCGTGCACCACGTCGTGCTCCCGGAGCACGAGATGGGCGAGCGGGTCGCGCACCTGGTGACGGGGCGGATGCTGGACTTCATCGAGTTCGACGACGACTACGCGCTGGTGAAGACCGTGGCCCCGCAGGTCGCGACCGGTGTCCCGCTCGGCCAGAGCGCGGTGCGCAGCACGTACGGGGTGACCGTGGTCGGCATCAAGCGGCCGGGTCAGGACTTCACGTACGCGACCGCCGAGACGGTCATCGAGAAGGGCGACGTCATCATCGTCACCGGCAAGACCCGCGCGGTGGAGTCGTTCGCCGAGCTGAGCTGAGCCCGGAGGGGAGCCGCCAGCCGGAAGCCGGGAGCCGGGTCGCCCCCCGGACCGTGCCGCCCCGGCCGGGCGCGGTCGGGGGCGTCGGGCTGCGGGGCTGCGAGCCGGGCCGGTCGCCCGGGCCCGTGCGTGCGTACCGGTGGGTGCAACGGACCGACCGGCCTGCCGACCCACCCGGGAATCGATTGTTTGTTCGGTTTCTTTCGGTGTTCCGCGCGCGGCGCGGGCCCGTCATGGCTAACGTGGCGAGTGAGCCCGTGACGGGCATGCCAACCACGCACGTGTGAAGGGGATCGTCATGGCCGGAATGCCCGAGGGGACGCCCTGCTGGGTGGACGCGATGTTCACCGACCTGGAGGGGGCCAAGAGCTTCTACGGAGACGTACTCGGCTGGACCTTCGGCGAGGCGAGCGCCGAGTACGGCAACTACACGCAGGCCTACGCCGACGGCAAGGCGGTCGCCGCGATCGTGCCGCCCATGCCGGGCCAGGAGGGCGGGGCCCCGCAGTCCGCCTGGTGCCTGTACTTCGCGTCCCCGGACGTCGAGGACGCCGCGCGCCGCGTGCGGGACAACGGCGGCGAGGTCGTGATGGGCCCGATGCAGGTCGGCGACTTCGGTTCGATGCTCCTCGTCAGGGAGCCCAGCGGCGCGACGTTCGGCGTGTGGCAGGCCGGGCGGCACGAGGGCTTCGAGGCGTCCCCGCCCGCGCCCGGCACGTACTGCTGGGCCGAGCTCTACACCCGGGACACGGACGCGGCCGACGGTTTCCTGCGGTCCCTCTTCCCGTACACGGTGAAGCAGATGGACGACGACCGGATGGACTTCCGGACCTTCGCGCTCGGCGACGACATGGTCCTGGGCCGCATGAAGATGGACGCGGACTTCCCGCCGGAGATCCCCCCGTACATCAACGTGTACTTCACCGTCGAGGACGTCGACGCGGCGCTCGACCGCGCCACCGCGCGCGGCGCCAAGGTGCTCTTCGGGCCGGTCGACAGCCCCTTCGGCCGGTTCGCCGCGCTCATGGACCCGCAGGGTGCGGCGTTCTCGCTGATCGACGTGGCCCGGACCGAGGGCGAGGCGCCGACCATGACCGAGGTCTCCTGAGCCTCCCCCGCCCGCACCGCCCGGCCCCGCCCGGCCCCGGTGGCTCCGTGCCCCCGGGGCCGGGCCGATCCCAGGACATTCCGCCCGAACGGGCATACGGTGAAGACGTCGGGACGGAGCACACACGGGATGCAGGAGGCGGGTGCCATGACGTTCGTCCAACTCATCGACTGTCGCACCCGGCAGGTCGACGAGCTCAACCACGTGCTGGACAACTGGGCCGAAGCGAGCCGCGGCAAGCGGACGGCCACCCACTCGATCGTCGGCAAGGACCGCGCCGACTCCACGCACGTCGTGGAGATCGTCGAGTTCCCCTCGTACGAGGAGGCGATGCGCAACTCCAACCTGCCCGAGACGAACCGCTTCTACCAGGAGATGGTGTCGCTCTGCGAGGAGGAGCCGCAGTTCACGGACCTCGACGTCCTGCGTGACGAGCAGCTCAACAAGGCCCTCGTGCGGGACTTCTTCGAGCGGGTGGTGAACGACCAGGACTTCGAAGCGGCACGGCAGCTGTGCGCGGACGGGTACCGCGAGCACGACCCGAACCTGTCCTCCGACGACCTGGGCCTCGACCAGTCCATCGCGGAGAACAGGGAGGTCGTGGAGGCGTTCGGCGGCCGCATCACCCTGGACCGGGTGGTGGCCGAGGGCGACCTGGTGTGCGCGGGCTTCACCTTCCGGGGCAGCCACGTGGGCGAGTTCCAGGGCATGGAACCCACCGGCCGCGACGTCAGCGGCACCGGCCACGTGACCTTCCGCTGCGAGAACGGCAAGCTCGCCGAGGGCTGGTGGAACTGGGACGCGCTCGGGCTCATGGAGCAGATCGGCGCCCTGGAGTCCTGAAGGAGGCCCGGCCGCACGGGGCCGGGACCGGACAAGGGCGGGGGCGCCGTGCGGCCGGCGCCCCCGCCACGCGGTCCGCCCACGGTGCGGGGGCCCTTTCGGGGTCCGGGCCTCCGGGTTCCGGGGCCGGCGGTGTGCGACGGCTCCGACGGGCGTACGGGCCCTGCGGGCGGTCGATCCAGCGACAGGAACGCACACCGTCACGGGGGAGGAGAGCGGCGCGGGCCCATCCGCCCGCCGTACGCGGTGCCGGCAGAACCGGGTGCCGGAAGGCCGGCCCCGTACGCGGTGCCGGAAGGCTGGTCGGCGGCGGGCAGGGGCCGAACGGGCCTGGCCCGGGACCGGAAGCCGGGGGTTCGCTGGGGTGGAAGCACCCTGTAGCCCCGATGGCACCCCGGAGCGGCCCGGGACCGGGACACGGCCCGACCGGGCCGGGACTCGCCGAGAGCCGGACCGGACCCGCGCAGGACCGGGCCCGGCAGGACCGGGCCCCGGTCCGGCCCCGGTCCGGGCAGGACCGGGGCCGGACCAAGGAGACAGACCACCATGACCAGCGTGCTCGTCGGATACGCCACCGCCCACGGCTCCACCCGCAGCATCGCCGAGCGGATCGCCGCCCGCCTCTCGGACGGCGGGCTCCGCGCCGTCACCAGGCCCCTGGAGGCCCTCACGGCCGCGGACCTCGACGCCTACGACGCGTACGTCATCGGCAGCGCCGTGCACGACATGGCGTGGCTGCCCGAGGCCCGGCGGTTCACCGACGCCCACGGCGCCGCACTGGCCCGCCACCCGCTGTGGATCTTCAGCGTCGGCATGGCGGACGCGGTGCCGGGCCCCCGCGACAGGGTCGCCGCGCTGGAGGAGCGCAAGATCACCGGCAAGTTCGTCGAACGGCTGCACCCGCGGGGGCGCCGGCTGTTCTCCGGCGTCATCGCACCCGAGCACCTGACCGTGCCCGGCCGGCTGAAGATGAAGGCGATGGGCATCCGGTACGGCGACTACCGCGACTGGGACGCCGTCGACGCCTGGGCGGCGGAGATCACGGCCGCGCTCGGCTCCGCCGAGGCCGCCTGACGCACCGCCGCCCCCGCCGCGGCCCTGCCGGGACCGCAGGCCCGCGAGACCGGTCCCCCACGGCGGACGGGCCACTGCCCGCACGGCCCCGAGCCGCTCGGAGGGACGCTCACGGCCACCGGCCCGTCCGGCGGTCAGGGCCGAACGGGTGCCTGCGGCCGACCCCGACCCCGTACGGCGCTGCCGGCCGCTCCCCGCGTCGTACATTCCCGCCCACAGACCGGGAGTCGACGAGGAAGGGACGGGACATGCCGCGTGGGGAACGAGGAGTCCGCGGACCGGGGAGGCGGTTGCTGTCGGCTGCCGCCGCAGTGTGCGCCCTGGCGGGTGCCGCCGCCGCGGCCCCGGCTCCGCCCGCCGAGGCCGCCCCTGCGCCCCGGGCGTCCTCCGCTCCCGTCGCGTACGGCGTGCGGGTGCAGGGCGCCGTCGCGGGCGAGGCGGGGCTGACGGCCCGGGTGACGTACACGTACGCGTGCCCGGTCGGCGCGGGCACCCCCGCCTTCGCGCTCCGGCTGGCCGACCGTACGAGCGGGGTCACGTCCGCGGTCGCCCGGGTGCGGGCGCCCGAGGTGTGCGACGGCGCACCCCGCACCCGTACCGACACGGTCACCGCCGACGGGCAGGACGGCCTCCGCCCCGGGGACGGGGTCGTCGCGCGGGTCGTGATGACCGTCCCCGGGCTCTCCGGCCGCCCGGAGACGGTGAGCGCGGCCCGCGCCATGACCCTCGGCTGACCCGGCGCCGCCCCGGAGCCACCCTGTCCGTGCCGCGGAACGCGGAGCGGAGGGGCGCGGTACGCATGCGTGAGAACGCCCGGATCGGAGCGGTGACGGGGCTCGTCCTCGCCGTGACCACGGTCGTGGTGCTGTTGTTCCGGGGGCGTCCTTCGCCCTGGCGACCGCCATCGCGGTGCCGATCGCCGCCGGCACGGTCGTGGTGGGCCTGCTCGGGGAGGCGGTCTCCGACGGTCGGCGCCGGGCCGCCGCCGCGGCGCACCCCCGCCGTCCCCGGTCTCGCCGCTCCCGCCCGGGCCCCTCCCCGACGTGGACTGGGAAGGGCGGATCGGGGACACGCCGGTGCGGGCGCGCCGACGCGGCGGGCGGGCCGTCGTCGCCTTCGCGGGACGGGAGTTCGCCCTGGAAGGCGGCGTGCGGCTGCGCCACAGCGGGTACGGGCGGCGGCGCACCCTGGTGGTGGAGGAGGACGGGTGAGCCGCTGTTCGCCCTGCGTTACCGGATCCCGTGGCTGGTGGCCGTCGCGGCGGCCGACGTCACGTACGACGTGCTGCCGGCGGAAGACGACACGGGGCTGTGGCTCACCCGCGTCCTGGACGGCGTCTCCGCAGGGGTCGAGCCGTCCGCGGAGGAGGTCAGCGGGCCACGAACTGGGTGAGGATCGCCTGCACCTCGTAGATGTCGACGCCCTTCGTGAAGGTCTTCTGCACCGGCATCTGACTGCCGGAGATCCAGATCTTGAGCTCGGCGTCCAGGTCGAACGTGCCCGCGGTCTCCACGGCGAAGTGCGTGATGCTGCGGTAGGGGATGGAGTGGTACTCCACCTTCTTGCCGGTGATGCCCTGCTTGTCGACCAGGATCAGCCGCCGGTCGGTGAACAGGATCGTGTCCCGGATCAGCAGGTACGCGGCCTGCACGCGCTCGCCCTGGCCGAGGAGCCGGGCGTACTCCTGCTGCGCGCTCGCCGGGTCGACGGTGTGCGCGTTGCCGAACAGTGCCATGAGAAGCCCCCCACCCATCGATACGTACGATCGTCGCACTGTACCTTCGCGGGGGCGCGACGGGACGGACGGCGGCCCGCGGCGGTACGGTCGCGGAGGGACGGGGAGCACGGGTGAACCACCAACCACACGGTGACGAACCGCAGTTCTGGGACCCGGACGCCACCACGCTCCTGCCACCGGCGGTGTCCGCGGCGGGGGATGCCGACGCCCCCCTGCTCCTGCCGCCGACGGCCGGCACGGGGGGTGACACGGATGCGACCACGCTCCTGCCGCCGATGAGCACCGCGGCCGGGGACCCGGAGGCGACCACGCTGCTGCCGCCGGCGGCTCCCGCCGGGCCGTCGGACCAGACGCAGGTGCTGCCGCCCCTCGTGGACGGGCCGTACGGCGGCAGCCCGTACGGCGCGGGCTCCTCCGCGGGCGGCCGCCCCGCTGACGGGGCGTACGGCAGCGGCAGGGCCCACGGCGGGGGCTTGCACGGCAACGGGCCGCGAAGCGGGGCGCCTTACGGCGGCGGCCCCCACGGCACCGGACCGTACGTCTCCCACGCCTACGCCCCGCGGGTCGACGACCCACATCCCGGCGGCCCTCATCCCGGTGATGCGTACGGCGCCGGCTCCCGGAAGCGCGGCGGGGCCCGTCGCGCGGGTGGCCGCGGGGACGGCCCCGTGCCGCCGCAGGCCGGCGCGCCCGGACGACCGCCGGGAAGGCGCCGGGCCTCCCGGGCCAAGCCGCGGCGCTCGCGCGGCGCCCTGCCGTGGCTGGCGCTCGCCGCCTGCGCCGCGGTCGGCCTGGCCCTCGGCGGCGTGCTGAGCGTCATGGGCGGCGACACGGAACAGCCCGCACGGGACACCGCGGTCCTCGCCGCGACGACACCGACGGCGGCCACGGCCCCCGCGTCCGCCCCGTCCACCCCTTCGCCCACCCCCTCGGAGAGCCCGGCCGACAGCGCCGGCCCCGCCCCGACGACCGCGCCGCCCGTTCCCAGCGGCCGCTTCCTGCTGGTGCACCCCGCCCTCGGCCGGGCCCTCGACGTCCAGGAGGGCTCGGTGGCGGACGGGGCGCCCGTCATCCTCTGGGACCGGCACGGCGGGCCCAACCAGCAGTGGCTGGTCAGCGACCTGGGGGACGGCCACGTGCAGATCCACGCGGCTCACTCCGGGCTGTGCCTCGCGGGCGCCGACCCCCGCACCCCGGGGAGCGCGGTCGTGCAGCGGCCCTGCGCGCCCGACAACATCGCCCAGCGCTGGCAGCCCACCGCCCCCGCCGCGGGCGGACCCCACACCCTCACCCTGCAGGGCACCGGACTGGTCCTCGGGGCGTCCGGCCCCGACAACGGGGCGCCGCTGCACCTCCAGCAGCCGAACGCGGCCGACCCGCAGGCGTGGTCCCTGGAGGCAGTCGCCTGACTCCGCCGCGCCGCGCCCGTCGACCGGCCGTCACCGGTGGCCCTGCTGCGCACCGTCACCCTCAGAGCCACCGGCCAGCAGCACCGCCCGACCCGTCGAGCGCCGGCGCCGGGAGTCATGGGGCAGCAGCGGCCCCGCACCCGGACTGTGCGGCTCCGGGCAGCGGCTCCGGGCAGCGGCCCCGCACCCGGGCCGTGCGGCCCCGGGCAGTGCTCCGGTGCGCGACGGCGGCTGGGCCGGCGCTGCGGGTGGCCGACGCTCCATTCTGCACATTCCCTTGCTCGGAGTTGAGTGGTTCGCCTATAAACGGATCGCCTTTGATCGTGCACCCCCGACCGCCAGGAGCCGTCGTGAGTCATGCCGAGCAGGAGATCGCGGATCAGCCTGCGTGCTGGCGGCGGGCGCGGGAGATGCGCGCGCACGGGCTGCCGGAGCGCGGGGAGCGGGTCGCCGTCGTCGGCTGCGGCACGTCGCTGTACGTCGCGCAGTCCTACGCGGCGCTGCGGGAGGCGGCCGGACTGGGGGAGACCGACGCGTTCGCGGCGTCCGAGTTCCCGGCCGCGCGCCCCTACGACCGGGTCGTCGCCCTCACCCGGTCCGGCACCACCACCGAGGTCCTCGGTGCGCTGCGGCGCGTGGCGTCGGGCACGCCCACCGTGGCGGTGACGGGCGATCCCGACGCGCCGGTGCGGCAGGTCGCCGACGCGGTGGTGGACCTGTCCTTCGCCGACGAGCGGTCCGTGGTGCAGACGCGGTTCGCGACGAGCGTCCTCGTCCTGCTGCGGGCGTCCGTCGGCCACCTTCCCGCGGACCTGGCGGAGCAGGCCGAGCGGGCCGTGCGGTCACCGCTGCCCGAAGGCGTGCTGGAAGCACACCAGTTCACGTTCCTGGGGGCCGGCTGGACGATCGGGCTCGCGCACGAGGCGGCCCTCAAACTGCGGGAGGCGGCAGGGGTCTGGACGGAGTCGTACCCCGCGATGGAGTACCGCCACGGGCCGTTCAGCGTCACCGGCCCGGACAGCGCCGTCTGGTTCTTCGGGCCGCCGCCCCCGGGGCTCCTCGAACAGGTCGTCGCCACCGGCGCGTTGACGGTGGCCGGTTCCGGATCCGCCGCGGCGTCCACCGTGGACACCGAGGCCGCCACGGGGAGCCGCTCTGCGGGTGCGGGTGCGGGTGCGGGTGCGGGTGCGGGTGCGGAGGCCGGCCCGGGCGCCGGTGCCGGGGCCTGCGCGGACGCGGCTCGCGAGCCGGGTGCGGTCGACGGCCGGCGCCGGGCCAGGGGCGCGGGGGAGGGCATGGACCCGCTGGCCGACCTCGTACGGGCTCAGCGGCTCGCCGTCGCCCTCGCCCAGCAGCGGGGGCTCGACCCGGACCGCCCGCGCCGCCTGACCCGCTCGGTCGTGCTGTCCGGCGCGGCCGAGGGGCCGGCCGCGGCCGGCCCGGTCCCGCCGCCCAGCTGATCCGGCACCGCACGGCTGCGGTGCCGGGCGCCGGGCGCTGGGCCGGCCCGGTCGGCATCGGAGACGCGGGGGCGCGGGGCGGTTCTTGGGGCTGGTCCGCTGGTCCTCCCGGGTGGGGTGCCGGAGGCGCGCTGCGGGGGCGCCGCGGCCTACTGCGCGGCGACCGGGCCGGCGAGGCTCGCCAGCCCGCCGGCGTACGCGGTCGCGCCGGCGAGGCCCGTGGCGCCGACACCGCTGCCCAGCTCACCCGCTCCGCCCAGGGCCTCGCCCACGTCGGACAGCGGTGCGGCGGAGGGCGTCACCGCCTGGGCGGCGGGTCCGGCGGCCGCGGCGAGGGCGACGGCGGAAACGGCGGCGAGGACGGCGCGGTGCATGGAGTCTCCGGGGCGGTGTGCAGGGGGGGGCGGGTGGTGTCCCGCCCCCCTCAACCGCGCCGGTGCCCGGCGGGACACGGGCCGGGGAGCCGCGCCGTCCGCGGTGCACGAGAAAGCCCCCGGCTACGGGGGCGTGAGGCGACCTACGGGGCGGGCTCCCTGCGCCGGCATTGCCCGGATCAGGTTCTGGGGGTCGCCTTCCGGTCTCCCGACCTTCCGGCCTCTCAGCCCTACCGTCGACGTCGGCCCCAGCCGTAGCAACTGCTTCGACGCTTCGACTCGAGTCGGCTACTCCGGTCGAGCTCCCTCGCTCGTCCCGCAGGTCTATTTACAGAATAACCCCGGATGGAGAGGTGCAAACACCCTGAAACAGGAAATTTCTCCGCTGTTTGTCCGTCGTGTCCGTCGCGCCCTGGGCGCCGGAGGACGCGCGGGGCGGGTGGGCCGTTCTGGTGCTGCCGCCGCGTACGGACACCCGGCGGCAGGCATGCCGCCGGGTGGCGGGGGTACCCCGGGCGACATGGCCGGTATCGAGCTGATGAGCGCCGCGTTCAGCGACCACGCGCCGATCGCGCGGCGGTACGCACTGGAGGGCGAGGACGTCTCTCCCCCGCTGACCTGGTCCGGCGTGCCGGACGACGCGTCCGAGCTGGTGCTGCTCTGCGAGGACCCGGACGCCCCGTCGGGCACCTTCGTCCACTGGGTGGTCGTCGGCATCGACCCGCACAGCAGCGGGGCGGAGACGGGAAGCGTGCCGCCGGGCGGCACGGCCCTCGTCAACGGCTTCGGCCAGCGCCGCTGGGACGGCCCGCACCCGCCGCCCGGCGACGAGGCGCACCGCTACTTCTTCCGCCTCTACGCCCTCGGGGAGCCCTGCGTGCTGCCCGACGCCCCCACGGCGGAGCAGGTGCACGAGGCGGTGGAGCCCCGGCAGCTCGCCAGCGGGACGCTGGTCGGCGTGTACCGGCGCTGACATGGCCGCCGAACCGCCCGAGCCCGGTCGTCCCCGGGACGAGACGGCCGGACACCGGACGCTGCCGCACTCCGGGAACGTGCGGATCGAGGCATGGGGCGAGACCAGGGAGCAGTGCCTGGGGGAGGCCGTGCTGGGCTGGGTCGACTGCTTCGCCGACGTGTCGGCGGCCCGCGCCCGCGCGGTGCGGCGGGTGCGGGTGCCGGAGGAGAGCGACGAGGACCTGCTGGCGACGCTCCTGGAGGAGGTCGTGTTCCGCTTCGACGTGCACGGCGAGGTGCCGGTGGACGTGGAGGTGGAGGCCGCCGACGGTGACCTGGACGTCCGGTTCGCGGTGGCGGACGCCGACGCCGTCCCGGTGACCGGAACGGCCCCGACCTCCGTGTCGTGGAGCGACCTGCACATGGGGCGCGGCCCGTACGGCTGGACCTGCGGCGTGACGGTGGCGGACGACTGACCGGCTGCGCCCTTCCGGGGACAGCGGCAGGGCGGGAGCCTCCGGCTGTGGCTGTGGCTGTGGCTGAGTTGTAGGCGTGCGGCCCCGGTCCCGGCCCCTCGGCTCCGGCCGCGTGCGCGTGGCTCGCCGTGCCGCGTGGTGCGGCGAGCTGTGGCCGGTGCGGGGTTGTGGCTCCCGGCGCGGTGGTCCGGTGGTGCGGTGCGGCTCTGGTGGGGGCGCGGCCGGTCGGGGCCACGTGGTGGGGGTGCGGCTCGCGGCACGGTGGTGCGGTCGTGGGGTGCCGGCCGGTGGTGGCTCGTGGTGCGGCAGCGCACGGCGGCAACCTCCTGCGGTGGGCCCGGGGACGCGGGGGCGCGCGGGGCGGCGGCGGGCGCCGGAGCGTGTTCGGTTTCTTGCTCCCGCAGTCTGGGCGGACGACCCCGTTTGGGGCAGGCTGGCCCCATGAACCTGGCCATGGACGCGAGGGACCGTCTGGCCTGTTGGTCTGCGCTGTCCTGCGGTCCCGCCCCCTGTGGAGCGGCGCACTGCCTGTGCGCCGGGGGCACGGAGATCGTCCACTTCCACGGCGACAACGAAGCGGACGTCCACCTGACCCGCCCGCTCCTCACCCGGCTCGGCCCCACCCTGCGCAGGTCCACCGCCCTGAAGCTGTGCCCGGCGACCGGCTGGGTCACCGTACGGCTGGAGACGGGGTCCGACATCGACCTGCTGGCCACCCTGGTCAGCGCGGCCCTCGCGGCCTGCCGCACACACACCCGCGACGACTGCCCGGCTGCGACGCCGCCGTGCTCCCGCCGCGGGAGGGCGTGACCCGGCGCCACCGGGAGCCGGCGGGAACGGCGTGTACACGCCGTTCCCGCGTAGGCCCTCGCAGCCGCTGTCCGGGTGCGCGGCGGCACCTGGACCCGGGCCGGTGGGCGCCCCGCGGCCGTCCAGCCACGGGGTGGGGTGGGCGTCCCGTCGCGGCAGCCGCCGCGCCCGAGAGGCCCGGCGCGTGCCGGCGCGCCCGGCAGCCTCCGATTCCCGATCGGCACAGTGAGGGGCCGCCCCCGTCCGGGCCACCGCGGTTGCGGGCGCGGGACGGACCGCCGAGCGTGGGGTGGCATGGCGGACCACGCGCTGCGGCGCCGCAGAGGGCGCTGCCCCCGGCTGCGCAAGCGGTTGCGGGAGTCGTTCCTGATCGTCCCGCTGCTCGGCATCGCCGTCGGGTGGGTCACCGCGTCCCTCGCCGTGTGGACCGACGAGCTGATCTACGAGCTGAACGCCCGCTGGGGCTCGGTCGACCTGCAGGACCTGTGGTACCTCCGGGTGGCCGAGGACTTCGGCGCCGCCGCGAAAATCGCCATGGGGACGATGAGCTCCGCCATGCTGACCTTCATCGGCGTGGTCTTCTCCATCACCCTGGTCGCCCTCCAGATGGCCGCCGGGCAGCTGTCGCCGCGCGTGCTGCGCCTGTACGTGGAGAGCTGGGTCGCCAAGGTGACGCTGGCGGTGTTCCTCTGCACGTTCCTCTACACGCTGCGCCTGCAGAAGGAGTACACCGCGACCGACGACCCCGACCTGGCGGTCGTCCCGTACGTCGGCTCGTCGCTCGCCATGACGCTGGTCGTCATCAGCCTGGTGCTGTTCGTCGTGTACGTCCACGCCACCATCCGCATGATGCGCGTGACGCACGTGATGGACCGCGTGACGAAGGAGGCCCTGTGGATGCTGCGGGCCCCGTCGGGCGGCCCCGCGCCGCAGGAGCCCCCCGCCACGGTCGGCGCCCCCCTCGGCGTCGTCCGGCTCGCGGGCCCGCCGGGCGTGCTCCAGGTCGCCGACATCGAGGCTCTCGTGGCGACGGCCGCGGAGGACGGCGTGACCCTGCGCCTGGTCCCGCGCATCGGCGAGTACCTCGCCTCGGGCGCGCCGCTGTTCGAGGTGCACGGCAGCGGCGCGCCCGGCCCCGACCTGGCGCGGCGGCTGCGCCGGGCGGTGGAGGTGGGCGGTGAGCGGACCATGGAGCAGGACGTCGGCTACGGGCTGCGGCAGCTCGTGGACATCGCGGTCCGCGCCCTGTCGCCCGCGGTGAACGACCCCACGACCGCGGTGCAGGCCCTGGACCGCATCGAGGTCCTCCTCGCCCGGCTGGCCCGCCACCCCCTGGGCCGCCACGCGCACACCGACGCGGCGGGGGCCGTACGGCTCGTCGAGTCCGGCCCCACCTGGGCGGAGCTGGTGGATCTGGCGCTGACCGAGATCCTCCTCTACGGCGCCGGGTCCCCGCAGGTCACGCGGCGCGTCGCGGCGCTCCTCGACGCCCTGGGGCCCGCCGTGGGGCCGGATGCCTCCCGGCGCGAGCCCCTGGACCGCCAACGGGCCCGCCTGGAGCGCGCCGTGCACGCCGCCACCCCGGCCGCCGCCGCCCGCCACCACTCCCTCACCCCCGACCGCCGAGGGGTCGGCTGACGTCGCCCGCGGCGGGCGGCGGCTCCGGCCGGGCGGGCCGGGCACCGCCGTGCGGGGTGGTCGTCCGCCGAGCCCTGCCGGTGCGCCCGCGTCCGTCCACACCCTGTGGAGGAGATCTACGCTTGGGGTCATCAGGCCGGAACGGGCCCGCGCCGAGGAGGCGGCCATGGAACTGCGCGTACTCGCCGTACCGGACTGCCCGAACCTGCCGCTCCTGCTGCACCGGCTCCGGCGGGCCCTGCCCGAGGCGCTGGCCGGCGACGTCGTGGTGGACACGGTCAGGAACGAGGCGCAGGCCGCCCGGCTCGGCATGCACGGCTCGCCGACCCTGCTCGTCGACGGCCGCGACCCCTTCGCACCGTCCGGCGACACGCCCACCGGCCTGGCGAGCCGCACCTACCGCGGTGCAGACGGCCACGCGGAGGGCGCGCCGAGCGTGGCGCAGCTCGTCGACGCGGTGCGCTCCCCGCGCGGCGGCCGGACCACCGCGCCGCCCCCGTAGGCGCCGGGCCGCGGTCCCCGGGTGCGCCGGGCCGTGCATGGGCGCGGGGCGGGCGGGGAACCCGAACAGCCGGGAAGCAGGACGGCGGAGGCCGGAGCCTGCTCCGCCGTCCCGGGGAGGACGAGGGGCCGGGCCCGCCCGAGTCCTGCGTGCCGGTCGATCGCGGGAAGGAGAACCGGCATGTGCGCGCTGCGCAGCAGGGCGAGAGAACAGGAGGACGAAACCCCGGTCGGTGTCCGCGTCCGGAGAGAGGCCCGGTCGGCGTACGCGTCCGCGACCGGGGCCGCCGGGAGAGCCCCCGGAGGGCGCCGCCGCGCCCATTTCGCCGCGGGTGTGCGGGACGCCTTGGACTGGGCGCTGGCCTACGGCGAGAGGGGCCCCGTGACGGGGGCCCGTGGGGATGCCGTACCCGACTTGTACGCGCTGACCGCGGAGGTGGACGCGGCGACCGTACGGCTCGACGACCCGGCCAGCCCGGTCGACGACCGGGAGTACGTCCTCGGGGCCCACGACGCGCTGGCGTGGCTCTGCGGCCACACCGACGAGCGCCCCCTGGCCCGCAAGGTGGCCCTGCACCGCGCGTAGGCTCCCGGTGCCCGCCCCGCCGCACCGGCCGGGAGAGCCCCGGCTGCACGAGGTGGTGGGGCACCGCCCGGGAAGGCCGGCGAAGGCCGAGGGCGGGCCAGGACCGCCCGGCGGTGGTGCCGCCGGGGTGCGCGGGGCGGTCACGGGACCGCAGGGGCCGGGCCCGGCTCGCGAGACTCGTACAGCACCGTGTGGAAGCAGCCAGCGGCCTCCCGGCCGGCGGGGTCCGCGCCCAGGGCCCGTACCGCCGCGACCGCGAAATCCCGCTCGGCGGGGTCCGTGAACGCGCGCTGCGGGTAGGTGCGCGACGCGTCGGCGGCGGTGTGCAGGCCGCGGGCGGCGAGGGTCTCGGCGACCGCCGCGTACGACACGGTGCGCAGCACGAAGGCGCTCACCCACACGGGGTGGCGCAGGGGCCGGGACAGCAGCGCGCCGAACGTCCTCTCGGTGACGTAGCTGCCGCCGCCGGTGAGGGTGACCAACCCGACGTCGGCCAGCGCGGTGCTCAGCGCGGGCCCGGGCGGGCCCGCTTCCAGGTTGTCGGTGAAGCCCGCGTCCAGCAGGCCCACCGCGCGGGCGTAGCCGACGGCGCGGCCCGCGATGTCCAGTCCGATGACGGGATGGGCGTCCGGGCGGCGCCGCCTGGCGTAGAACTCCCGGTCCCTGGCCGCCAGTTCCTCGGTGGTGAGGTCCGCCGTCCCCGGTGCGGTGTAGTGCGCGTACAGGTCGGCCAGCGTGACGTCGTGGTTCAGCAGCGCCGCGTTGATGCCGTACGAGCAGCACAGGTCCAGCACGGCGGGGCGGCCGGGGGCGCCGTCGGGCACGGCGGCCCGCTCGGCGGCGGCACGGCGGAAGACGGCCTGGGCGTGGTGCGGGATCTCGTAGCCGAGCGGCGCAAGCCGGGTGAAGTAGGCGCGGGGGTCGGGCTGGTCGTAGATGTCGTCGAAGCGGGACTTGCCGGCCGGGCGCTGCCCGGCCCCCGGTGCGTCGGATCCGTCCACTCGGGGCCTCCTCGTCGTCTTCGCGGCGGTACGGACCGGTGCCCCTTCCGGCACCCCCGGTGCCTCCGCAGTCCTCCGGGCTGCCGGCGCCCACCGGTGCCTGTCGGCGTGCCCGGCCCCCTGGCGGTGGGGCGGCCGTGCGGTTGCGCAGCGGGTGGGCCGGCGGTGCCCGCCGCTTCCATCGTGCCTCGCGCCGAGGCCGCCGGGCGCCCCCTCCCGGAGTCATGGCCGGGAGCCGGTGGTCGGGCGGCCGGTGCCCGCGCTGCGGGGCGTGAGGTGCGGGGTGGTCGGGCCGGGCGGGAGCCGGCGGGGCGTGCGGCCGGCCGCCGCTGCCGTCAGCGTGGCGCCGGGGCCGTACGCGTCACCACGACTCCGAAGTCTCCTGGTCGGCCGGCGGGTGCCCGCCGGCAGCTGCGTCGCCCCGCGCTCCGGGGCGCAGCCCGAGCGCGGCCGGCGGGAAGACCAGGACGGACACCAGGGCGGCACCGACGAGGGCCGCGGCCTCACCGGTGGTGATGGCCCGGTCGTCCAGCCCGATGGTGGTGATGGCGACGACGAGGGGCAGGCACGTCGAGCCGTACAGCGTCAGCGCGGCGCGGTCGCGGCGGTGGAACCCGCGCGGTGCCAGCACGTAGAGCGGGATCCCGCGCACCACGAGGAACAGCGCGAGGAAGGCGGGGACCAGCAGCAGGGGGCGGCCGTCGTCCACCAGGGCGTCGAGGTCGAACTCGATGCCGGTGACGACGAAGAAGACCGGCACGAGGAAGCCGAAGCCGATGGCCTCGATCCGGCCCAGCACCTCGCCGCGGCTCTCCGGGGCGGCGCCGCGCAGCACCAGGCGGGTGAGCACGCCCGCGGCGAACGCGCCGAGCAGGATGTCCAGCCCGAAGACGCGGGACAGCCCGAGCATGGCGGCCAGCAACAGCATCACGAACCGGACGGCGAACTGGCCGCTGGTGTGCAGGGTCCGTTCGACCATCTCGGAGAACCACGGGCGGCGGGGCCGCGACGCCCACCACAGGGCGGCGGCGGTGACGGCGGCGAACGCCAGCAGAAGCAGCGTCGCCTGCCCGGGGCGCCGGCCGCTGAGCAGCACCGCCATGGCGATCACGGGCCCGAACTCGCCGACGGCGCCGAAGGCGAGCACCGCCGTGCCGAACGGGCCGCGCAGGTTCCCGGAGTCGCGCAGGACGGGCAGGATCGTGCCGAGCGCGGTGCTGGTGAGTGCCGTGCCGATCACGAAGCTCGCCGTCGCCCGGCCGTCCGCGAGGGCGTATGCGATGCCGAGCCCGACGGCGAGGGAGATCGCCCAGGCGGCGAGCGAGCGGTGCAGGGTGCCGCCGCGCACCGCGGCGAAGTCGATCTCGTACCCGGCCAGGAAGATCAGCATGGCGAGTCCGAGGTCGGACAGCACGTCGATCGACTCCTCGTGCGCGGTGGCCCAGCCGAGGACGTCGGGCCCGACGAGGACGCCGAGCAGGATCTCGAAGATGACCAGGGGGACCGGGATCCGCCGGTTCGCCGCGTGCGCGAGCAGCGGCGCGAGCACCGCGACGGCCATGATCAGCAGAAGCGTCCCCGACTGTGCCATATCGGCATCTAAGTGATCTCCATCAATGCGGGCAAACGAGACACTCGGGTGAGTTCGAGACCGCCGCGCACGCGGGAGGCGGGCCGTGGCCGGCGGGCGCTTCCCGTGACCGGGCGGGGTGGCGGGCGGCCGGCCCGCGGGCGCCGCTCCCGGTGGCCGGACGCCGGCGGTGCGGCCGGCCCCGCCGCCCGGCCGGG